>NZ_SSOJ01000036.1 GCF_029871205.1 Pseudomonas sp. BN417
ACTGACCAAGAGCGGGCGCGAAGCGATCACCACCTCCTTCTCCACCTTCGAGATCTGGTTCTGCATAGCGGCGCTGTACCTGCTCATCAATCTGCCGCTGTCGCAAATCGCCAACAGTCTGGAGCGGAGGCTCGGGAAAAGTGATTGAAGTCCGTGATTTGGTAAAGACCTTCAACGCCCGCGGTCAGCTGGTACGTGCGGTGGACAATGTCGGTACGTCGGTGGCCAGGGGCGAAGTGCTGGTGGTGCTGGGGCCGTCCGGCTCGGGCAAATCCACCTTCCTGCGCTGCCTGAACGGCCTGGAGGAGCTGGATTCCGGCTCGATAGTCATCGACGGTGTCGACCTCGCGGACCCGAAGACGGACGTGAACGCCTACCGCCGCGAAGTGGGCATGGTGTTCCAGCACTTCAACCTGTTCCCCCACATGACCGTGCTGGAGAACCTCTGCCTGGCGCAGAAAGTCGTGCGCAAGCGCGGCAAGGCCGAACGAGAGGCCAAGGCCCAGGCGCTGCTGGCCAAGGTCGGCATCGCGCAGAAGGCCAACGAGTACCCCTCGCGCCTCTCCGGTGGCCAGCAGCAGCGGGTGGCCATCGCCCGGGCCCTGTGCATGGAGCCCAAGGTGATGCTGTTCGATGAGCCCACCTCGGCGCTGGACCCGGAAATGGTCGGCGAGGTGCTGGACGTGATGAAGCAGCTGGCCCAGGAAGGCATGACCATGGTCTGCGTCACCCATGAAATGGGCTTCGCCCGCGAGGTGGCCGACCGGGTGCTGTTCTTCGACCACGGCAAGCTGCTGGAAGACGCGCCCCCCGCGCAGTTCTTCGCCCAACCCCGGGACCCGCGGGCGCAAGCCTTCCTCAGTCAGGTGCTTTGATGCGCGAATGGTCCTGCAGGGTGGCCATGTCTACCCTGCGGGCCGGGCTGCGCCCCGCTGGTGGACAGCGCGGCCCAATCCATCCAGATTCCGGTTCGGACACAATCGCCAGGGGGCGCGGAGCCAGCGACACAAGGTCTGTGAAGCACCTAGGGCAGGGCCAGCGGCAATAGCCGGGCCGTGTTGCGGGCATCTTCCAGGGCGCGATGCTGCTGGCCCTGGAACTGCAGGCCGGCCAGCTGCAGCGCCGCATGCAGTCCCACGGCGCGCTTGAGCTGGCGCGCCTCGGCGAAGCGCTGCTTGAGATTGAGGTGGGGCACCGCGGCCAGCAGGCTGTCCAGGCCATGCAGGCGCCATTCCTGTTCCAGTTGCCGACGATCGTAGTCACCCCAGCTGGCCCAGCCTGCCAGTCGCGGGCTGTGGTGACCAAGCCAGCGTTCGAAGGCCGGCCAGACCTGGGGCAGGTTCGCCGCGCCATCCACGTCCGCCTGGTTGATATGGGTGAGCTGACGGCAGAATCCGGTCAGGCAGGGGCGTCGCAGGGGGCGCACGAAGCGCTGGAAATGGTCTACCTCGTGGCCGTCGGCACGAACCAGGGTGGCGCCGATCTCGATGATCTCCATTTCTTCCAGCGGCCAGCCACCTTCTTCGGTGGTGGCTTCCAGGTCTATCACCAGCCAGTGCGGCATGCGGTTCTCCTCGGCGGTGGGTGGTTGGCCGGCCTGGAGCGAGTATGGTGGCGCTTTCGCGGGTCGGCAAACTGCGTGTTAGGCTTTCCGGCAAGTCGACGAAGGAGAACAACAATGGCTGAAGTAGCGTTCATCGGGTTGGGGGTGATGGGCTTCCACATGGCTGGGCACCTGGCCTGCGAAGGTCATTCGGTGCGGGTCTACAACCGCTCTCCGGCCAAGGCCGAACTGTGGAGCGACGAGTTCGCCGGGGATGCCTTCGCCACGCCGCGCGAGGCGGCGGAGGGGGCCGAGTTCGTGATGGTCTGCGTCGGCAACGACGACGACCTGCGCGCGGTACTCCTGGGCGCGGATGGCGCCTTCGCCGGCATGGCGCCCGGCGCGGTGCTGGTGGATCACACCACGGCGTCGGCGGATGTGGCGCGGGAGATGGCGGTCCTCGCCGCCGAGCGCGAGCTGGGCTTTCTCGATGCGCCGGTTTCCGGCGGCCAGGCGGGGGCCGAGGCGGGCATGTTGTCGGTGATGGTGGGTGGCGAGCAGGCCTTCTACGACCGCGCGGCGCCGGTGATCGAAAGCTACGCCAAGATGGTCCGCCGGATGGGCCCGGTGGGCAGCGGCCAGCTGACCAAGATGGTCAACCAGATCTGCGTGGGCGGGCTGTTGCAGGGGCTCGCCGAAGCCCTGCATTTCGCCCAGTGCGCCGGGCTCGACGCCACGGCGGCGATGGAGGTGATCAGCAAGGGCGCCGCGCAGTCCTGGCAGCAGGAGCATCGCCATCAGACCATGCTGGAGGGCGCCTTCGATTTCGGCTTCGCCGTGGACTGGATGCGCAAGGACCTGTCCATCGTCCTGGACGAGGCAGCGCGCAACGGCGCGCAGTTGCCGGTGACGGCGCTGGTGGATCAGTTCTATGCCGAGGTCCAGGCTATGGGCGGCGGGCGCTGGGATACTTCCAGCCTCATCGCCCGGCTGAAAAGGCCCGGCTAGCTCCGGAAGGTGAAACAGGCCCCTCCGTCATGAACGAGGGGCTTTGTGCTGAGCGGTGCACAAGCCTGGTCGGGGGGCTGATTCTCAAGGAAAGGGGCGAGTCATGGCGGTTTGGCGTGGGTTGGGTTTCGCGGCTCTGGTACTGCTCGGGGTGCTGGTTGCGACCCTGCGCACCATGGAGGCCAGGCACCTGAGGCCGGTGATCGCGGAACTGCACCTGCCGCCGGCCTTCGCGGTGGCGCGCGATTTCGACTTCGGGCGTTATCGGCTGTCCTGGCGCGGGCAGGGGTTCCGCGTGCATCCCCAGGGGCGTCCGGAGAAAGCACTTTGGGGCGCGACGGGCGGCTTCCTGGCGGCGGGCGTCGGTCGTGCTGAGCGTCGCAGTCGCTGGCGCGCAGGGGAGCTGCGCGACCGGCGCGAGCTGCTCTGCCGCGAGCAGAGCCTGGAAGCCTTCGAGCGGCTCGGTTCGCAGTTGCTGCTCAAGGGCCACCTGCGCTGCGCCGACGGCAGCCTGAGCAGCTATGCGCTGGCCCTGCAGGATGATGGCGAGCGCGGCCTGGTGCTTTCCGTCACGCTGGGCGAGCCGCGGCTGAATCGCCTCTACCTGGCCTGGCATCGGGATGCGGATGAGCGTTTCTTCGGCTTTGGCGAGCGATCCGGCACCTACGACCTGTCCGGCCGCCGCCTTGCCATTGCCGGGGCCGGCAGTCAGCAGTCGCCGACGACGGAGGAGGTCGGCCGGAGCGGCGGAGCGACCCTTGGTTTCTACTTCACCTCCCGTTTGCGCGCCTTTTACAGCCAGTCCGCCGCCTATCAGGTGTTCGACCTGCGGGACGGACAGCGTGTGGGGCTGGAAGTCCACGAGGGGCGGTTAATGGCGCGCATCTACAATGGCGACAGCCAGGATGTGCTGCTGGCGCGCCAGGCTTCAGTGGTCGGGACTCTGCCAACCGCGCCCGGGCCCAAGTAAAATGCGCCTTTCCATTGCCCTGTCCCTGTCGTTCGAGGTCCATCACCATGCTCTGCCGCGCCGGCTGTGGTGCCTGCTGCATAGCGCCATCCATAAGCTCCCCCATACCCGGCATGCCGACTGGCAAGGCTGCGGGGGAGCGATGCCTGCACCTGTCCGCTGAAAACCTCTGCCTGCTGTTCGGCGACCCGCGTCGGCCAGCGGTCTGTGGTGCCTTCGACGCCGATCCCGAGGTCTGTGGCGGCAGCCGGGAGGAGGCGATACGGCTGCTCGGCTGGCTGGAGCAGGCGACCTCGGTGGCGTAACACAATGACCAGCCCCTGGGCTGGCCCTGTCTGAACAAGGAGAGATCATGAGAACCAAGGTCGTGGCGCTTTGCATCCTGGGTCTGTTGGCGGTGACCGCCGCCCATGCCGAGGAGTGGAAGCTGGCCAAGGACGAAGACGGCATCAGGGTGTACCTGAGCGAGGTGCCGGGTTCCCAGTACAAGGCCTATCGCGGCATCACCACCATGAAGGCCGATATCGCCACGCTGCGCGCGCTGCAGGAGGATGTCGCGGGTTCGTGCGTGTGGATCCACGAATGCAAGGAGCAGAAGCTGCTCAAGAGCGAGGGGCCGCAGAGCTGGACCTACACCCGTTTCAATACGCCCTGGCCGGTGACACCGCGGGATTCGGTGCTGCACGTCACCTCGCAGTTGGGCGCGGACGGCAGCGTGACGCGGATTCTCGAAGGGGTACCGGACTACCTGCCCGAGGCCAAGGGCTACGTGCGGGTCACCGAGGTGGACGGGCTCTGGAAGCTGGTGCCGAAGGGGGCAGGGGAGGTGGAAGTGACCTACCAGGTGCACACCGAGCCGGGCGGCAGCGTGCCGTCGTGGCTGGCGAACAGCTTCGTCGTCGACGCGCCTTTCAATACCCTGAAGGCCATGCGCGAGCGCGCGGAGAAGCGCTAGACCGAGTAGCAATAAAAAAGGCTGCCATCGGCAGCCTTTTTCATTTTTGCAACCCGCTTCAGTCGCGGTTTTCCAGCGACACGAAGTCACGCTGCTCGTAGCCGGTGTACAGCTGGCGCGGACGGCCGATCTTGTACGGGCTGGAGAGCATTTCCTTCCAGTGCGAGATCCAGCCGACGGTGCGCGCCAGGGCGAAGATCACGGTGAACATACTGGTCGGGATACCGATCGCCTTGAGGATGATCCCCGAGTAGAAGTCGACGTTCGGGTAGAGGTTGCGCTCCTTGAAGTACGGGTCGCTGCGCGCGATCTCGTCGAGCTTCATCGCCAGTTCCAGTTGCGGGTCGTTGATGCCCAGCTCGGCCAGGACTTCGTCGCAGGTCTGTTTCATGACCTTGGCGCGCGGGTCGAAGTTCTTGTACACGCGGTGGCCGAAGCCCATCAGCTTGAACGGATCGTTCTTGTCCTTCGCCTTGGCGATGAACTTGTCGATGTTCGATACGTCGCCGATCTCGTCCAGCATGCTCAGCACGGCTTCGTTGGCGCCGCCGTGGGCCGGGCCCCAGAGGGCCGCGATACCGGCAGCGATACAGGCGAAGGGGTTGGCGCCCGAAGAGCCGGCCAGGCGGACGGTGGAGGTGGAGGCGTTCTGCTCATGGTCGGCATGCAGGATGAAGATGCGATCCATGGCCTTGGCCAGCACCGGGCTGATCGGTTTGATCTCGGCCGGGGTGTTGAACATCATGTGCAGGAAGTTTTCCGCGTAGTTCAGGTCGTTACGCGGGTACATCATGGGCTGGCCCATGGAGTACTTGTAGGCCATCGCCGCGATGGTCGGCATCTTGGCGACCAGGCGCATCGCCGAAACTTCGCGGTGCTGCGGGTTATTGATGTCCAGGGAGTCGTGGTAGAACGCGGAGAGGGCGCCGACCACGCCGCACATGATCGCCATGGGGTGGGCGTCACGGCGGAAGCCGTTGAAGAAGCTCTTCAACTGCTCGTGAACCATGGTGTGGTTCTTGATGGTGCCGACGAACTTGGCCTTCTCTTCAGCGTTCGGCAGTTCGCCGTTCAGCAGCAGGTAACAGGTTTCCAGGTAGTCGGACTTTTCCGCCAGCTGCTCGATCGGGTAGCCGCGGTGCAGCAGTACGCCCTTGTCGCCGTCGATATAGGTGATCTTCGACTCGCAAGAGGCGGTCGACATAAAGCCAGGATCAAAGGTGAAGCAGCCCGTGGAGGTCAGGCCCCGCACATCGACTACATCGGGTCCCATGGTTCCGGACAGAACGGGCAGCTCTACGGGGGCTGCGCCCTCGATGATCAACTGCGCTTTTTTGTCAGCCATAGCGGCCTCCTAGTTATGCTTGAAATCATCAGAAGCCCCCCACGCAGGGCCCGGAACACTATAGAGGTATAAATTCGAATGTCAATTTGAAGAAACCCATATGGCAGAGGGGTTTGCGTGGGGTTTTCGACGAAAAAGAGGGGGCTATTTACGCCTTTTATATAGGTAGCGCAATCCACCCTTAGGGGCAGGCGTTCGCATTGTCATTAGTCAGCTAACTGTCTATACTCAGCGCCCGATCGCCAGGGGCCTTGGGCCCGTATTCTGGAGGTCGGCACTCCCTTTGGTGAGGGGTACCTGATCAGTGCACTTCCCGACAACTTGCCCTGTTTGTTAGGGGCCTCAGTGTGAAAAAAAAGCCGTGAATAGCCAACGACCTGTAAACCTAGATCTCAGGACCATCCAACTCCCCGTCACTGCTTACACGTCCATCCTGCATCGTATCTCCGGCGTCATCCTCTTCTTCGGCATTGCCGTGCTGCTGTTCGCGCTCGACAAATCGCTGAGCTCCGAGGAAGGCTTCGAGCAGGTTAAGGCGTACCTGACCAGTCCGCTGGCCAAGCTGGTGGTTTGGGGTCTCCTGTCCGCACTGCTTTACCACCTGGTCGCCGGTGTGCGCCACCTGGTAATGGATGCGGGCGTCGGCGAGACGCTCGAGGGCGGCAAGCTGGGCTCGAAAATCGTCATCGCAGTTTCTGCGGTGCTGATCGTGCTGCTGGGGGTGTGGATATGGTAACCAACGTCACGAACTTCTCGCGTTCGGGTCTCTATGACTGGATGGCCCAGCGTGTTTCTGCGGTCGTTCTCGCGGCTTATTTCCTCTTCCTGCTGGGCTACCTGCTGTTCAATCCGGGTCTGACCTACGCCGAGTGGCACGGTCTGTTCTCCCACACCGCGATGCGCATCTTCAGCCTGTTGGCCCTGGTCGCCCTGAGCGTTCACGCCTGGGTCGGCATGTGGACCATCTCCACCGACTACCTGACGCCCATGGCGCTGGGCAAGGCGGCGACTGTCGTGCGTTTCCTGTTCCAGGCTGTATGCGGCATTGCGATGTTCGCGTTCTTCGTCTGGGGCGTGCAGATTCTCTGGGGTGTGTGATCCATGTCTAGCATTCGTACTCTTTCTTTCGACGCCATCATCGTAGGTGGCGGCGGCGCCGGCATGCGCGCCGCGCTGCAACTGGCCCAAGGCGGCCACAAGACCGCTGTGGTGACCAAGGTCTTCCCGACCCGTTCCCACACCGTTTCCGCCCAGGGCGGCATCACCTGCGCCATCGCTTCGGCCGACCCGAACGACGATTGGCGCTGGCACATGTACGACACCGTCAAGGGCTCCGACTACATCGGTGACCAGGACGCCATCGAATACATGTGCTCCGTAGGTCCGGAAGCCGTATTCGAGCTCGAACACATGGGCCTGCCGTTCTCCCGTACCGAGCAGGGCCGCATCTATCAGCGTCCGTTCGGTGGCCAGTCCAAGGACTTCGGCAAGGGTGGCCAGGCCGCCCGTACCTGCGCTGCGGCCGACCGTACCGGTCACGCCCTGCTGCACACCCTGTACCAGGCCAACCTGAAGAGCGGCACCTCGTTCCTCAACGAGTGGTACGCGGTCGATCTGGTGAAGAACCAGGACGGCGCCATCGTCGGCATCATCGCCATCTGCATCGAGACCGGCGAAACCGTCTACATCCGCTCCAAAGCCGTGGTCCTGGCCACCGGCGGTGCGGGCCGCATCTATGCCTCCACCACCAACGCCCTGATCAACACCGGCGACGGCGTGGGCATGGCCCTGCGTGCCGGCGTACCGGTCCAGGACATCGAGATGTGGCAGTTCCACCCGACCGGCATCGCCGGCGCCGGTGTACTGGTCACCGAGGGTTGCCGCGGTGAAGGCGGTTACCTGATCAACGCCCACGGCGAGCGCTTCATGGAGCGCTACGCTCCGAACGCCAAGGACCTGGCCGGCCGCGATGTGGTCGCCCGCTCCATGGTCAAGGAAGTCATTGCCGGCAACGGCGTGGGTCCGGACAAGGACCACGTACTGCTGAAGCTCGACCACCTGGGCGAGGAAGTGCTGCACAGCCGCCTGCCCGGCATCTGCGAGCTGTCCAAGACCTTCGCGCACGTCGATCCGGTCGTCGCGCCGATCCCGGTCATCCCGACCTGCCACTACATGATGGGCGGCGTTGCCACCAACATCCATGGCCAGGCCATCACCCAGGACGCCAACGGTAACGACACCATCGTCGAAGGCCTGTTCGCCGTGGGCGAAGTGGCTTGCGTATCGGTCCACGGTGCCAACCGCCTGGGCGGCAACTCGCTGCTCGACCTCGTGGTATTTGGTCGCGCCGCCGGCCTGCACCTGGAAAAGGCCCTCAAGGAAGGCATCGACCAGCGTGCTGCGTCCGATACCGACCTGGAACTGTCTCTCAAGCGCCTGTCCGGCGTGAACGAGCGCAAGAGCGGCGAAGACGTGGCTCCGCTGCGTAAAGAGCTGCAGCAGTGCATGCAGAACTACTTCGGTGTATTCCGTACCGGCGAATACATGCAGAAGGGCATCGCCCAGCTGGCCGACCTGCGTGAGCGCATCGCCCAGGTGAAAATCGCCGACAAGTCCCAGGCCTTCAACACCGCGCGCATCGAAGCGCTGGAGCTGCAGAACCTGCTGGAAGTGGCCGAGGCTACCGCGATCGCCGCGGAAGTTCGCAAGGAATCCCGCGGCGCCCACGCCCGCGAAGACTTCGAAGACCGCGACGACGAGAACTGGCTGTGCCACACCCTGTACTTCCCGGGTGAGAAACGCGTCACCAAGCGCGCCGTCAACTTCGCGCCGAAGACCGTTCCGGCGTTCGAACCCAAAGTACGTACTTATTAAGGGTGGCCGATATGTCGCAAGCCAAAACTCTCACTGTCAGCGTCTATCGCTACAACCCGGACCAGGACAGCGCTCCGTTCATGCAGGATTTCCAGGTCGACACCGGCGGCAAGGACGTGATGGTCCTCGACGTGCTGGCGCTGATCAAGGAACAGGACGAAGGCTTCTCCTACCGTCGCTCCTGCCGTGAAGGCGTGTGCGGTTCCGACGGCATGAACATCAACGGCAAGAACGGCCTGGCGTGCATCACTCCGCTGTCCGCCGCCGGCCTGAAGGGTGGCAAGCTGGTTGTTCGCCCGCTGCCGGGTCTGCCGGTCATTCGTGACCTGGTCGTCGATATGAGCATCTTCTACAAGCAGTACGAGAAGGTGAAACCCTTCCTGCAGAACGACACGCCGGCTCCGGCCATCGAGCGTCTGCAGTCCCCGGAAGAGCGCGAGAAGCTGGACGGTCTGTACGAGTGCATCCTGTGCGCCTGCTGCTCGACCTCCTGCCCGTCCTTCTGGTGGAACCCGGACAAGTTCCTCGGTCCCGCCGCGCTGCTGCAGGCCTATCGTTTCCTGGCCGACAGCCGTGACAACAAGACCGAAGAGCGGCTGGCCGCGCTGGACGATCCGTTCAGCGTGTTCCGTTGCCGGAGCATCATGAACTGCGTGAGCGTCTGCCCCAAGGGTCTGAACCCAACCAGGGCGATTGGCCACATACGCAACATGCTGCTGCAGAGCGGTACCTGATTCGCGATTGCTGTACCCGCAACACCTGCGGCGCCGGCCTGGCCGGCGTCGCAGTAAACCAGGAACGCAGCTCACAAAGTCGTGTTCCTTATTTGAAAAATATATAGATGACCAGCAGGGGCAACCGGGCTGGTGCCCGGACTATCTGCGGGATCCTTGGTGGCTTTGCCGAAGTCGCTGTGCCAGGACTTTGAAGCCCTGTGGTGTCCACGCCGATGGCGTCCCCTTATCGAGGGTGACAAAGCATGCAAGAAAGCGAAATGCAGCGCATGTGGAACAGCGCCCACCTATCCGGTGGCAACGCTGCATATGTGGAAGAGCTCTATGAGCTCTACCTGCACGATCCCAACGCTGTGCCCGAAGAGTGGCGCACCTACTTCCAGAAGCTGCCGACCGACGGCAATCTTGCCACCGACGTTTCGCACTCCACCATCCGCGATCATTTCGTCCTGCTCGCCAAGAACCAGCGCCGTGCCCAGCCGGTGTCCGCTGGCGCTGTAAGCAGTGAGCATGAGAAGAAGCAGGTTGAAGTCCTGCGCTTGATCCAGGCATTCCGCATGCGCGGCCACCAGGCCTCCAAGCTCGATCCGCTTGGTCTGTGGCAGCGTCCGGCTCCGGCCGACCTGTCGATCCGTCACTACGGACTGACCGACGCCGACCTCGATACCACCTTCCGCACGGGTGAGCTCTACATCGGCAAGGAAGAGGCTACTCTGCGCGAGATTCAGCAGACCCTCAACGAGACGTATTGCCGCACCATCGGCGCCGAGTTCACCCACATCGTCGATTCCGAGCAGCGCAAGTGGTTCCAGCAGCGCCTGGAAAGCGTACGCGGCCGTCCGGCGTTCTCTCCGGAAGTGCAGAGCCACCTGCTCGAGCGCCTGACCGCTGCCGAGGGCCTGGAGAAGTACCTGGGCACCAAGTACCCGGGCACCAAGCGCTTCGGCCTGGAAGGCGGCGAGAGCCTGATCCCGCTGCTGGACGAGATCATCCAGCGCTCCGGCTCCTACGGCCTCAAGGAAATCGTCATCGGCATGGCCCACCGTGGCCGCCTGAACGTCCTGGTCAACACCTTCGGCAAGAACCCGCGCGACCTGTTCGACGAGTTCGAAGGCAAGAAGACCGAGGGCCTGTCCTCCGGTGACGTGAAGTACCACCAGGGCTTCTCCTCCAACGTCATGACTCCGGGTGGCGAAGTGCACCTGGCGCTGGCGTTCAACCCGTCCCACCTGGAAATCGTTTCCCCGGTGGTCGAAGGTTCCGTGCGCGCCCGCCAGGACCGCCGCCTGGACAAGACCGGCGACAAGGTACTGCCGATCTCCATCCACGGCGACGCGGCTTTCGCCGGCCAGGGCGTGGTCATGGAAACCTTCCAGATGTCGCAGACCCGTGGCTACAAGACGGGCGGCACCATCCACCTGGTGATCAACAACCAGGTGGGTTTCACCACCAGCCGTCCGGAAGACTCGCGCTCCACCGAGTACTGCACCGACGTCGCCAAGATGATCCAGGCGCCGATCCTGCACGTGAACGGCGATGATCCGGAAGCCGTCCTCTTCGTGACCCAGCTGGCCGTCGACTATCGCATGCAGTTCAAGCGTGACGTGGTCATCGACCTGGTCTGCTACCGCCGCCGCGGCCACAACGAGGCCGACGAGCCGAGTGGCACCCAGCCGCTGATGTACCAGCAGATCGCCAAGCAGCGCACCACCCGCGAGCTGTACGCCGACGCCCTGATCCAGACCGGCTCCCTCGAAAGCGCCAAGGTCCAGGCCAAGATCGACGATTACCGCACTGCGCTGGACAACGGCCAGCACGTGGTCAAGAGCCTGGTCAAGGAGCCCAACAAGGAGCTCTTCGTGGACTGGCGCCCCTATCTGGGCCACGCCTGGACCGCGCGTCACGACACCAGCTTCGAGCTGAAGACCCTGCAGGAACTCTCCGCCAAGCTGCTGGAGATCCCGGAAGGCTTCGTGGTTCAGCGCCAGGTCGCCAAGATCCTCGAAGACCGCCAGAAGATGGGCGCCGGTGCGTTGCCGATCAACTGGGGTTATGCCGAGACCATGGCCTACGCCACCCTGCTGTTCGAAGGCCACCCGGTGCGCATCACCGGCCAGGACGTCGGTCGCGGCACCTTCTCGCACCGCCATGCGGCGCTGCACAACCAGAAGGACGCCGGCACCTACCTGCCGCTGCAGCACCTGTTCGCCGACCAGCCGAATTTCGACCTGTACGACTCCTACCTGTCGGAAGAGGCCGTACTGGCCTTTGAATACGGTTATTCCACCACCATGCCGAATGCGCTGGTGATCTGGGAGGCCCAGTTCGGTGACTTCGCCAACGGCGCCCAGGTGGTGGTCGATCAGTTCATCACCAGTGGCGAGCACAAGTGGGGTCGTCTCTGCGGCCTGACCATGCTGCTGCCGCACGGCTACGAAGGGCAGGGCCCGGAGCACTCCTCCGCGCGCCTGGAGCGTTACCTGCAGCTGTGCGCCGAGCACAACATCCAGGTTTGCGTGCCAACCACGCCGGCCCAGGTCTACCACATGCTGCGCCGCCAGGTGATCCGCCCGCTGCGCAAGCCGATGGTGGCGCTGACGCCGAAGTCGTTGCTGCGCCACAAGCTGGCCATCTCGACCCTGGAAGACCTGGCCGAAGGCTCCTTCCAGACCGTCATCGGCGAGATCGACCAGATCGACCCGAAGAAGGTCGATCGCCTGGTCCTGTGCAGCGGCAAGGTCTACTACGACCTGCTGGAGAAGCGTCGTGCCGAAGGCCGCGAAGACATCGCCATCCTGCGTATCGAGCAGCTGTATCCGTTCCCCGAGGACGACCTGGCCGAGGCGCTTGCCCCGTACAAGAACCTCAAGCACATCGTCTGGTGCCAGGAAGAGCCGATGAACCAGGGCGCCTGGTACTGCAGCCAGCACCACATGCGTCGTGTAGCGGCGGCCCACAAGAAGGGTCTGTTCCTCGAGTACGCCGGTCGTGAAGGTTCGGCGGCCCCGGCCTGTGGCTATGCCTCCATGCACGCCGAGCAGCAGGAAAAACTGCTGCAAGATGCCTTTACCGTTTAACGCCTTCGCGCAGAAGAAACCGAATTAGATAGGAACCCGACACAATGGCTATCGAGATCAAAGCCCCCACCTTCCCGGAATCGGTTGCCGACGGCACCGTGGCCACCTGGCACAAGAAGCCTGGCGATGCGGTCAAGCGCGACGAGCTGATCGTCGACATCGAGACCGATAAAGTGGTCATGGAAGTCCTCGCCGAAAGCGACGGTGTGCTGGCTGAAATCGTCAAGAACGAGGGTGACACCGTCCTCAGCGGCGAACTGCTCGGCAAACTGAACGCCGGTGGCGCTGCCGCCGCAGCTCCTGCCGCTGCCGCCCCGGCCGCAGCTCCGGCTGCCCAGGCCGCCGCTCCGGCCGCTGCCGGCGACGACGCCATCCTCTCCCCGGCCGCTCGCAAGCTGGCCGAAGAGAACGGCATCGACCCGACCAGCATCGCCGGCACCGGCAAGGGCGGTCGCGTGACCAAGGAAGACGTGGTCGCCGCCGTTGAAGCCAAGAAATCCGCCCCGGCCGCTGCCCCCGCCGCTGCCAAGCCGGCCGCTCCTGCCGGCGAGGCGCCGATCTTCTCGGTCGGCGATCGCGTCGAGAAGCGCGTTCCGATGACCCGCCTGCGTGCCAAGGTCGCCGAGCGTCTGGTCGAAGCCCAGTCCACCATGGCCATGCTGACTACCTACAACGAAGTCAACATGAAGCCGATCATGGACCTGCGCGCCAAGTACAAGGACCTGTTCGAGAAGAAGCACAACGGCGTTCGCCTGGGCTTCATGTCCTTCTTCGTCAAGGCGGCCACCGAGGCGCTGAAGCGCTTCCCGGGCGTCAACGCCTCGATCGACGGCGGCGACATCGTCTACCACGGTTACCAGGACATCGGCGTTGCCGTATCCAGCGACCGTGGCCTGGTGGTACCGGTGCTGCGCAACGCGGAGTTCATGAGCCTGGCTGAAATCGAAGGCGGCATCGCCGAGTTCGGCAAGAAGGCCAAGGCCGGCAAGCTGACCATCGAAGAAATGACTGGCGGCACCTTCACCATCTCCAACGGCGGTGTATTCGGCTCGCTGCTGTCCAGCCCGATCGTCAACCCGCCGCAGACCGCCATCCTGGGTATGCACAAGATCCAGGAGCGCCCGATGGCCGTGAACGGCCAGGTGGTCATCCTGCCGATGATGTACCTGGCGCTGTCCTACGACCACCGCCTGATCGATGGCAAGGAAGCTGTAAGCTTCCTGGTCACCATCAAGGACCTGCTGGAAGACCCGGCTCGTCTGCTGCTCGACATCTGATCGGCAGTCTCTCTTAACGGCGGCCCCCCATACAGGGGCCGTCCGGTTTCATACGAGAAGGAATGAGTTATGACCCAGAAATTCGACGTGGTAGTGATTGGTGCGGGCCCCGGTGGCTATGTTGCCGCCATCAAGGCAGCCCAGCTCGGTCTCAAGACCGCCTGCATCGAGAAGTACCAGGACAAGGAAGGCAAGACCGCTCTGGGCGGCACCTGCCTGAACGTCGGCTGCATTCCGTCGAAGGCGCTGCTGGACAGCTCCTACAAGTACCATGAGGCCCATGAAGGCTTCAAAATCCACGGCATCGAAGCCAAGGGCGTCACCATCGACGTCCCGGCAATGGTTGGCCGCAAGAACACCATCGTCAAGAACCTGACCGGCGGCGTAGCCACCCTGTTCAAGGCCAACGGTGTGACCCTGCTGGAAGGCCACGGCAAGCTGCTGGCCAACAAGCAGGTCGAAGTCACTGGTTCCGACGGCAAGGTACAGATCGTCGAAGCCGAGAACGTGATCCTCGCCTCCGGCTCCAAGCCGGTCGACATCCCGCCGGCCCCGGTTGACCAGGACGTGATCGTCGACTCCACCGGCGCCCTGGACTTCCAGGCCGTGCCGAAGAAGCTGGGCGTGATTGGCGCTGGCGTCATCGGCCTCGAGCTGGGCTCCGTCTGGGCCCGCCTGGGCGCTGAAGTGACCGTGCTGGAAGCCCTGGAGAAGTTCCTCCCGGCCGCCGACGAGCAGGTTGCCAAGGAAGCCATGAAGGTCCTCACCAAGCAGGGCCTGCAGATTCGCCTGGGCGCCCGCGTGACCGGCTCCGAAGTCAAGAAGAAGCAAGTCACCGTCAACTTCACCGACGCCCAAGGCGAGCAGAAGCTGGTGTTCGACAAACTGATCGTGGCCGTTGGCCGTCGCCCGGTGACCACCGACCTGCTGGCCGCCGACAGCGGCGTGACCCTGGACGAGCGCGGCTTCATCTACGTCGACGACCAGTGCAAGACCAGCGTCCCGGGCGTCTACGCCATCGGTGACGTGGTACGTGGCGCCATGCTGGCCCACAAGGCGTCGGAAGAGGGCATCATGGTCGCCGAGCGCATCGCCGGCCACAAAGCCCAGATGAACTACGACCTGATCCCGTCGGTCATCTATACCCACCCGGAAATCGCGTGGGTCGGCAAGACCGAGCAGTCCCTGAAGGCCGAAGGCGTTGAGATCAACGTCGGCACCTTCCCCTTCGCCGCCAGTGGCCGTGCCATGGCCGCCAACGACACCGCCGGTTTCGTCAAGGTGATCGCCGATGCCAAGACCGACCGCGTCCTGGGCGTCCACGTGATCGGCCCGAGCGCTGCCGAACTGGTACAGCAGGGTGCCATCGGCATGGAATTCGGCACCAGCGCCGAAGACCTGGGCATGATGGTCTTCTCGCACCCGACCCTGTCCGAAGCGCTGCACGAAGCGGCACTCGCTGTGAATGGCCACGCCATCCACATCGCCAATCGCAAGAAGCGCTGAGCAACATCTCCTGCACAGGTTGCGCAAGTGGCCTGTTCAGGACGAAGAACCACGGCGGGTGGCCCGTCTTGAGCACCGATCACCCGATCGGCGCCCAACGCGGAAAGCCCGCCGGACTGCCTTCATCAGCAGTCACAGGTGGCGCGGCACCACGAATGCAGCGCCGAATGCGCAATACCTAAACGAAGACGGTAGACAAGCATGAATCTCCACGAGTATCAGGGTAAGCAGCTGTTCGCTGAATACGGCCTGCCCGTATCCAAGGGCTTTGCCGTAGACACCCCGGAAGACGCCGCAGAAGCCTGCGAAAAGATCGGCGGCAGCGAATGGGTTGTTAAAGCCCAGGTCCACGCTGGCGGCCGCGGTAAAGCGGGCGGCGTGAAGCTGGTCAAGAGCAAGGAAGATGCCAAGGCCTTCGCCGCCAACTGGCTGGGCAAGCGCCTGGTGACCTATCAGACTGACGCCAATGGTCAGCCGGTCAGCAAAATCCTGGTCGAATCCTGCACCGACATCGCCAAGGAACTGTACCTGGGCGCCGTGGTAGATCGTTCCAGCCGCCGTATCGTGTTCATGGCCTCCACCGAGGGTGGCGTGGACATCGAGAAGGTCGCCCACGACACTCCCGAGAAAATCCTCAAGGCCACCGTTGACCCGCTGGTCGGCGCTCAGCCCTACCAGGGCCGTGAGCTGGCATTCCAGCTGGGCCTGGAAGGCGACCAGGTCAAGCAGTTCACCCACATCTTCGTGAACCTGGCCAAGCTGTTCCAGGACTACGACCTGGCCCTGCTGGAAGTGAACCCGCTGGTGATCAAGGCCGACGGCAACCTGCACTGCCTGGACGCCAAGATCAACATCGACAGCAACGCCATGTACCGTCAGCCCAAGCTGCGCGCCATGCACGACCCGTCCCAGGACGACGCTCGTGAAGCCCATGCGCAGAAGTGGGAACTGAACTACGTGGCCCTGGAAGGCAACATTGGCTGCATGGTCAACGGTGCCGGCCTGGCCATGGGTACCATGGACATCGTCAACCTCCACGGCGGCAAGCCGGCCAACTTCCTCGACGTTGGCGGCGGTGCGACCAAGGAGCGCGTGACCGAAGCGTTCAAGATCATCCTCTCCGACAGCAACGTCGCTGCCGTTCTGGTGAACATCTTCGGCGGCATCGTTCGCTGCGACATGATTGCCGAAGGCATCATCGGCGCGGTGAAGGAAGTTGGCGTGAAAATCCCGGTGGTCGTCCGTCTGGAAGGCAACAATGCTGACCTCGGCGCCAAGGTACTGGCCGAGAGCGGTCTGAACATCATCGCGGCGACCAGCCTGACCGACGCTGCACAGCAAGTCGTCAAGGCCGCGGAGGGCAAGTAATGAGCGTCCTGATCAACAAAGACACCAAAGTCATCTGCCAAGGCTTCACCGGTAGCCAGGGTACTTTCCACTCCGAACAAGCCATCGCCTACGGCACCAAGATGGTCGGCGGCGTGACCCCCGGCAAGGGCGGCACCACCCACCTGGGCCTGCCGGTGTTCAACACCGTCAAGGAAGCCGTGGAAGCCACCGGCGCCGAAGCTTCGGTGATCTACGTTCCGGCTCCCTTCTGCAAGGATTCCATCCTGGAAGCGGCCAACGGCGGCATCAAGCTGATCGTCTGCATCACCGAAGGCATCCCGACCCTCGACATGCTGGACGCCAAGGTCAAGTGCGACGAGCTGGGCGTACGCCTGATCGGCCCGAACTGCCCGGGCGTAATCACTCCCGGCGAGTGCAAGATCGGCATCATGCCGGGCCACATCCACCTGCCGGGCAAGGTAGGCATCGTGTCGCGTTCCGGCACCCTGACCTATGAAGCCGTGAAGCAGACCACCGACGCCGGCTTCGGCCAGTCCACCTGCGTGGGCATCGGCGGTGACCCGATCCCGGGCTCCAACTTCATCGACATCCTGAAGCTGTTCCAGGAAGACCCGCAGACCGAAGCCATCGTCATGATCGGCGAAATCGGCGGTTCCGCTGAAGAAGAAGCCGCTGCCTTCATCAAGGCCAACGTGACCAAGCCGGTGGTGTCCTACATCGCTGGTGTGACTGCCCCTCCGGGCAAGCGCATGGGCCACGCCGGCGCCATCATCTCCGGTGGCAAAGGCACTGCGGACGAGAAGTTCGCCGCCCTGCAGGACGCTGGTGTGAAAACCGTGCGTTCCCTGGCTGACATCGGCAAGGCCCTGGCCGAGCTGACCGGCTGGGAAGTCAAGAACGCCTAAGGCCTCTTGATCCAGGCAAAGGCCACCCCTCGGGGTGGCTTTTGTATTTCTGGTTGCGCCAATCCCTAAAGGTGCAACCGCTTGTCGGTTAAGCGACAGAAACGGTTGCTACTCCGACAACCTGACTCACGTCAGGTGCTTCCCCCGGTAAAATCGGTAGCCTTGCAACTATCCCGCTCGCCAAGCCCCACAAGGGCAGAGGTCGGGCATCAGCGATCAATCCTAAACGGATGGATGACGTTTCCCCCGACCCATCAGGGAAACCCCTTCGGTAAAACCCTGTTTCAGCGATGTGGTAATTCCCCAGATGAAATCCTTGAAAGGCCAGGACGTCCTGGCACTCGGCTTTATGACATTCGCCCTGTTCGTCGGGGCCGGCAACATCATCTTCCCGCCCATAGTCGGCCTGCAGTCCGGCCCCCATGTCTGGATGGCCGCGCTCGGCTTCCTGATCACCGCCGTCGGCTTGCCGGTGGTGACCGTCATCGCCCTGGCCAAGGTCGGCGGCGCCATGGATTCCCTCAGCAGCCCGATCGGCAAGACCGCCGGCGTACTGCTGGCAGCGGTCTGCTACCTCTCGGTGGGCCCGCTGTTCGCCACCCCGCGCACCGCGACCGTGTCCTTCGAGGTGGGCCTGGCGCCCCTGACCGGCGATACCCCGCTGGCCCTGTTCGCCTATAGCCTGGTTTACTTCCTGGTGGTGCTGGCGGTGTCCCTCTATCCGGGGCGCCTGCTGGACACGGTTGGCCGCGTACTGGCGCCGATGAAGATCGTCGCGCTGCTGGTACTCGGGATCGCCGCCTTCATGCTGCCCCTGGGCGAAATCGGCGACGCCACCCCGGCCTACCAGGCCGCACCTTTTTCCCAGGGCTTCATCAATGGCTACCTGACCATGGATACCCTGGGCGCCCTGGTGTTCGGCATCGTCATCGTCAACGCCATCCGCTCCCGTGGCGTCGAATCGCCGCGCCTGATCACCCGTTACGCCATCATCGCCGGTCTGATCGCCGGTGTCGGCCTGGCCCTGGTCTACATCAGCCTGTTCCGCCTGGGAGCGAACAGCCACGACATCGCCGGTGAGGCCACTAATGGCGCGGCTGTTCTGCATGCCTACGTGCAGCACACGTTCGGCAACCTGGGCAGCGCGTTCCTCGCTGCGCTGATTTCCCTGGCCTGCCTGGTGACGGCCGTCGGCCTGACCTGCGCCTGCGCCGAGTACTTCAGCCGCCTGCTGCCGCTGTCCTATCGCAGCCTGGTCATCATCCTCGCTGCATTCAGCCTGTTGGTCTCCAACCTGGGCCTGACCAAGCTGATCCAGGTCTCGGTGCCGGTGCTCACCGCCATCTATCCGCCCTGCATCGTGCTGGTCGCGCTGAGCTTCTGCTGGAGCCTCTGGCATTCCCCGGGCCGCGTGGTGGCGCCGGTGATGCTGGTGTCCTTGGTGTTCGGTCTGGTGGATGCCGTGAAGGGCGCCGGACTGGGCGGCTGGATGCCCGAGTGGCTGGCCCACTTGCCCCTGTCCGAGCAGGGACTGGCCTGGCTGCTGCCAGCCGTCGCAACCCTGGCCGCGGCCAGCCTTTGCGACCGTCTGCTGGGCAAGTCGGCGGAAGTTGCCGCCTGATTTCTACAGGCCAGAAAGGGCCGCCTTCGGGCGGCCTTTTTCATTTGACTTGGGAAACCATGTCCTTAGGCCAATTTGGACGATGAGGTCGGTCTTTCTGTAGGAGCGAGCTTGCTCGCGAACAGCCTGAGCACGATCTTTCGCGAGCAAGCTCGCTCCTACGCGTTCGGCGTGAACCGTTCAGTCACCCGGGTCGCGGGAGACTGAACACAGCGCCTACAAGTGCCTCCCGCTATAATCCGCTGCGTTCTTACAAGGAATTCGCATGTCGATCATTCTGCGCAACTGGCCGCATCTACTGGCCATCATCTGGTTCATCGGCTGCTGGTTGGGCTACACCCGCTACGCCATCTGGAAAGGCCGGGACACGGCGTGCCTGGCTTCGGTCCTGCACCTCTATCGCGAGGACTGGATGCGCCGGCTGCTGCTGCGCGACAACCGCATCGCCGATGCCAGCGTGATCGGAAACCTGGAGCGCAACGCCTCGTTCTTCGCCTCCAGCACCCTGATCATCCTGGCCGGTATCCTCACCGTGCTCGGTTCCACAGATCGCGCGGTCTCGGTGCTGGAGGACCTGCCATTCGTGCAGCCCGCCAGCACCGGCATCTCCGAGCTGAAGCTGCTGGGCCTGGCGGTGGTCTTCGTCTATGCCTTCTTCACCTTCAGCTGGTGCATGCGCCAGTACAACTTCGCCGCCATCCTGGTGGGCTCGGCGCCGATGATCGGCGAGAGGCACGTCAGCGAGCAGGAGCGAAAAGACTTCGCCGAGCGCACCGCACGGGTGATATCCCTGGCGGCCAACCAGTTCAACTTCGGCCTGCGCAGCTACTACTTCGGCATGGCGATGCTGGCCTGGTTCATCAATCCCTGGTTCTTCATGATCGTCACCACGGGCGTGGTGCTGGTGCTGTATCGCCGCGAATTCCATTCCGATGTGCTGGATGTAATGGTCTACACCCCGACCCAGGCGCTGGAGGCGCCCAAGGAGAAAGTCGAATGAGTATTCCGTTCTGGTGCCTGTTCTTCGCGGCCTTGCTCATCTACCTGGCCAGGGCCCCAGTGGCCAAGGCCATGAGCGAGGAGGGCAGGGGTTATGACAACCGCAATCCGCGGGCGCAGCAGGCACGGCTGACCGGCTTCGGCGCTCGGGCGGTCGCGGCGCACCAGAACAGCATCGAGACCTTTCCGTTGTTCGCCGCGGGCGTGCTGGTGGCCCAGGTCACCCAGACCCAGGGCTGGTTCGTCGACCTGCTGGCGATCCTCTTCATCGTTTCGCGGGTCCTTTACTTGTTCCTCTACTGGAACGACAAGGCCACTTTGCGCAGCCTGGTCTGGGTCATCAGCCTGGTCTGTTGCCTGCTGCTGATGCTCAGCCCGGCGCTCTGACCGGCCCGCAAAAGACAAGGCCCGCAAAAATGCGGGCCTTGTTGTTCCTGCTACCGGGAGCTTACTGGCTCTTCTCCTCGGTCGGTGCGGTCTCCGGAGCGGCCGGGGCGGGCGCGCTCGGAGCCGGGGTGGCCTCTGGAGCCGGAGTCGGGGTCGGCTCGGTAGCGGGTGCGCTCGGCTGGGATTCAGTTGCCGGTGCAGCCGGGGCCTGGGCCTCTTCCTTCTTGTCGCAGGCAGCGAGACCAAGGCTGGCGGCCAGCAGCAGGGCGAGAGACAGGGTTTTCTTCATAAATAGAGCCTCCATGTGTGGCTTTCCTCATCGATAGCCGTTTGAACGTGTGAGCTTATTCGAAGTTCAATGTTTTCGCGCGAAAAATGCGTTAATTCCTGAGGTCAGCTCCGGCTGGGCCATCGGCCGCCGAAAAAGCCCGTCGCTGAGCGCTTGTCTACACGCGGAAGATCCCTCCGGCAGGGTATGATTCCGGCCCTCGCCACTCTCCGCCAAGGTCGTAGTCATGACGGACAACTCCCTTATTGAACGAGCCCAGCGCTTTCTTTCCGCGCTGCGCCATTGCCAGGTGCTCGGTATGAGCGTGCACGACGCCACGCCCGCGGGCCTGACCCTGAAGTTGCCCTACAGCGCCCAGATCATCGGCAACCCGGAAACCGGCGTGATCCACGGCGGCGCCATCACCACCCTGATGGACACCACCTGCGGCATCTCCACCGTCTGTGTACTGCAGGAATTCGAGATCTGCCCGACCCTGGACCTGCGCATCGACTACATGCACCCGGCCGAGCCGCACAAGGACGTGTTCGGTTTCGCCGAATGCTACCGGGTGACCCCGAACATCATCTTCACCCGCGGCTACGCCTATCAGGACGATCCGGCCCAGCCCATCGCCCACGTGGTCGGCGCCTTCATGCGCATGGGCAAGCCCGGCCAGCTCAAGCAGGGAGGTGCGGCATGAGCCTCGACCTCAACGCCCTGGTCCGCGAAGCCCACGAGAAAAACGACTACGACCCGCTGGTGTGCCTGATCCCCTACGCCAAGCTGCTCGGCATCGAATGCCTGCGCCTGGGCGACGACATGGTCTTCCGCCTGCCGGCGAACAAGGACAACATCGGTAACCCGACTCTGCCGGCCATTCATGGCGGGGTGATCGCCGGCTTCATGGAGCATGCGGCCATGCTTCATCTGCTGATGTTCATGGGCACGCCACATATGCCCAAAATCATCGACTTCTCGATAGATTACCTGCGCGCCGGACACTATCGTGACACCTACGTCCAGTGCCAGGTCTGGCGACAGGGCCGCCGCGTCGCCAACGTCGCCATCACTGCCTGGCAGACCACCCAGACCGAACCCATAGCCACGGCCCGCGCCCACTTCAAGGTCGACGAACCCTGAGGCGCGGCATCCGACGCGTGCGGTTGCTCATTAGGAAAGTCCGATGGTTGCGTTACTCATACTCGGTGGACTGCTGCTGATCGTCACCGGCCTGGTCTGGCTGGTGATGCTGGCGTTCGGCACCAGCCTGCTCTGGGGCTTCGGCAGCCTGCTGCCGCCGGTCACCCTGGCCTATGTGCTCTGCCACTGGCGCACCGCGCGCAAGGCCGTGGCCCTCGGCGCCATGGGCTTCATCCCGCTGGTGGTGGGCCTGACCATGATGGCCGCCCAGCAGCCCGAGCGCCTGCAGTCGATCCTCAGCCTGCGCTGGGTGGGCGCGGGGGAAAAGGTCGCGTCCGAACTGGACATCCGCCTCAACGGCGAGCTCAACGGCCAGCGTTTCGTGCCGCTGGAGGCCGAATTGGTGGGCGGTATCCTCAGCCTGCGAGAGGGCCAGGACTTCTACGCCCGCCGCGAGCTGAGCATCCGCCTCGGGCGCCAGCCCGAGGGGGCGCTGCGCCTCGATGTGCTCCCCCAGGACGCCGGCCCGCACCCTGAAGTCGAGATCAGTTGGCTGCTGCCGGAACAGGAACTGCCGGAGGCCCGACGCATCCCCCGCGGCTACACCTTGCACCTGGACCTGCAGCCGGTGGCGCCGAACCGGCTCGCCGGCGACTTCCACCTGGTGCTGCCGCCCAAGTTCGCCACCACCCTGTCCGGGCATCTTGAAGTCTTCACCGACCGCCTGCGCTACCGCGATGGCCAGGTCGACACCGCCTACGACTCCCGCGACACCCTGGCCTACGTGGTCCGCGACTACCTGCAGCGCCGTTTCGCCACCCGCGATGTGGAGCTGGCCCAGTTGCCGGCCTTCAGCCTGCCGGCGCGGGAACTGGAGCTGGAGGTGGAGGCGCGGATCGACGGCCAGCTCCAGCGGTTGCCGCTGCAACTCTCCAAGAACGAGGGCCGTGGCTGGCGGGTGCAGCGCGACAGCTTCCCGCCCCTGGCCGCTTCCGGTGCCGCGCCCGTGGCGCAAAGCGAGGCGAGCCCGGAGACGGCGGCCGCAGCCGAGGCCGCCCGCTCGGTGGACCGCCGCGAGCGATTCTCCCTGCAGCGCCTGTTGAGCAACCCCAATCACTACCAGGACCTCGCCATGCGCGTGTTCACGGTGCGCGGCAGCACCGCCGAAGGCCGCTTCGCCGGCCTCGATCGCGACGGCCGTGTGCTGATTCGTCGTAACCTCGGCGGCGCAGGGGCGGCCAGCTTCAGCCTGGCGGTTGATGAGATCGCGTGGGTCGAGTTGCTGGAGCCCTGATTCCCCGGGTGTACGACTCGTTTTCCCGTCAGCGAAGCTCGATTGCGTAGCGTGCGCCGTGCGCACCAGATCCCCCGCGCGGTGGTTCCGGTGCGCGCAGCGCACCCTACCGTCAGGCGTCTTTCGCTAAGCACTTGAAATCCTTGTCGAAGGCCCCATCTGGATGACATCCGCCGCCTTATGCGGCCCAAGCCATCGACGTGGAGTTAGAAGACCATGAGTGTGGAAACTCAAAAAGAAACCCTGGGCTTCCAGACCGAAGTGAAGCAATTGCTTCACCTGATGATCCATTCCCTGTATTCGAACAAGGAAATCTTCCTCCGTGAACTGATTTCCAACGCCTCCGACGCCTCCGACAAGCTGCGTTTCGAAGCGCTGGCGACGCCTGCACTGCTGGAAGGCGGCTCCGAGCTGAAGATCCGCGTCAGCTTCGACAAGGACACTCGCACCGTCACGCTCGAGGACAACGGCATCGGCATGAGCCGTGACGAGGTGATCGCGCACCTGGGCACCATCGCCAAGTCCGGCACCGCCGACTTCCTGAAGAACCTCTCCGGCGACCAGAAGAAGGATTCCCACCTGATCGGCCAGTTCGGCGTGGGCTTCTATTCCGCCTTCATCGTCGCCGACAAGGTGGACGTCTTCACCCGCCGCGCTGGCCTCTCGGCCGCTGAAGGCGTGCACTGGTCCTCGAAGGGCGAGGGCGAGTTCGAAGTCGCCACCATCGACAAGCCGGAGCGCGGCACCCGCATCGTCCTGCACCTGAAGAGCGGCGAAGAGGAATTCGCTGATGGCTGGCGCCTGCGCAACGTCATCAAGAAGTACTCCGACCATATCGCCCTGCCGATCGAGCTGCCGAAGGAACACCACGGCGAAGAGGCTCCGGCCGAACAGGAGTGGGAAACCGTCAACCGCGCCAGCGCGCTGTGGACCCGCCCGCGCAGCGAGATCAAGGACGAGGAATACCAGGAGTTCTACAAGCACGTTGCCCACGACTTCGAGAACCCGCTGTCCTGGAGCCACAACAAGGTCGAAGGCAAGCTGGAGTACAGCTCGCTGCTCTATGTCCCGGCCCGTGCACCGTTCGACCTGTACCACCGCGAGGCCCCGCGCGGCCTGAAACTGTACGTGCAGCGCGTGTTCATCATGGACCAGGCCGACCAGTTCCTGCCGCTCTACCTGCGCTTCATCAAGGGCGTGGTGGACTCCAACGACCTGTCCCTGAACGTTTCCCGCGAGATCCTGCAATCGGGCCCGATGATCGACTCGATGAAGTCGGCCCTGACCAAGCGCGTGCTGGACATGCTGGAGAAGCTGGCGAAGAACGAACCCGAGCAGTACAAGGGCTTCTGGAAGAACTTCGGCCAGGTGCTGAAGGAAGGCCCGGCCGAAGACTTCGCCAACAAGGAGAAGATCGCCGGCCTGCTGCGCTTCGCCTCCACCAGCGGCGACGCCGGCGAGCAGAGCGTGTCCCTGGCCGACTACATCGGTCGCATGAAGGAAGGCCAGGACAAGATCTACTACCTCACCGGCGAGAGCTATTCGCAGGTGAAGAACAGCCCGCACCTGGAAGTCTTCCGCAAGAAAGGCATCGAAGTGCTGCTGCTCACCGACCGCATCGACGAGTGGCTGATGAGCTACCTCAGCGACTTCGATGGCAAGGGCTTCGTGGACGTCGCCCGTGGCGACCTCGACCTCGGCAAGCTGGACTCGGAAGAGGACAAGAAGGCCCAGGAGGAAGTCGCCAAGACCAAGGAAGGCCTGATCGAGCGTCTGAAGTCCGCCCTGGGTGACGAAGTCTCGGAAGTGCGCGTATCGCACCGCCTCACCGACTCGCCGGCCATCCTCGCCATCGGCGAGCAGGACCTGGGCCTGCAGATGCGCCAGATCCTCGAGGCCAGTGGCCAGAAGGTTCCGGACTCCAAGCCGATCTTCGAGATCAACCCGGCCCACCCGCTGATCGAGAAACTGGATGGCGAGCAGGACGAAGACCGCTTCGGCGAACTGTCCCACATCCTCTTCGACCAGGCCGCCCTGGCCGCCGGCGACAGCCTGAAGGACCCGGCCGACTATGTGCGCCGCCTGAACAAGCTGTTGGTGGAGCTCTCCGCCTGACGGCTGGCTGTAACGAAAAAGGCCCGCCTGTGCGGGCCTTTTTCTTTGGCGTGCCCCAATGATCTGCGGGCGATTTCAATCGCCAAGGGTTGCGTAGCTGCCCCTGCAGCATTGCAGGCCGAACCTGCGGTCCGGTTGGCGAATGAATTCGCCCCTACAAGGGGGGCGCCTCGGAAATCCCCTGCTACGAACGCTGGGAGAAGTCGAATCCCTCATCGGGTCTAACCTTAGCTATCCCCACTGGCACAGGAGACTTTTCCATGAACAGATGGCTGCTGCCTCCGCTGCTCATTACCCTCGCCGGGCCGGCGTCGGCCGTGATGGTCGTCCAGGCCGTGCCCTACGAGATCGACGGCAAGGACTTCGAAGGCACCCTGGTCTATGACGATTCGGTGAAGACTCCGCGCCCCGGTCTGCTGATGGTGCCCAACTGGCTCGGTGTCACGCCGGCCGCCGCCGAGCAGGCGAAGGAGATTGCCGGTCAGCGCTATGTGATCTTCATCGCCGACATGTATGGCAAGGGCATCCGTCCGGCCAATCCGGTTGAGGCCAAGGCCGCCGCTACCGCCGTACGCGCCGACCGGCCGCTGATGCGCAAACGCGCCCAGGCCGGGGTGGAGGTGCTCAAGGCTCAGGGCCGGAAGGTTCCGCTGGACCTGGCCAGCCTGGGCGCCATCGGTTTCTGCTTCGGCGGTGGCAGCGTCCTCGAACTGGCGCGGTCCGGGGCGCCGCTGAAAGGTTTCGTGTCCTTCCACGGCAACCTGGACACCCCCGATCCGGCCGATGCCCGCAATATCCGCGCACCGATCCTGGTGTTGCACGGCGCCGACGATCCGGCGGTGCCCAAGGCCCAGGTGGATGCCTTCAGCGCCGAAATGACCGCCGCCGAGGTCGACTGGCAACTGGTCAGCTACGGCGGCGCGGTGCATTCCTTTACCGAGCGCGGGGCCAATGTGCCGGGGCGCAATGAATACCACCCCAAGGTTGCCGCGCGGGCTTACCAGGCCATGAACGGCCTGTTCGACGAAGTCTTCACCAGCCAATGAGCGCGAGGTTACGGCCGGTGCCGAGGGGCTAGGCCGGCAGCTCGATGCGGCTGGTCTCGCCCGGCACCACCGGCCAGTCGCCGGCGGCCCAGCGGCTGCGTGCCTGTTCGATCAACTCCGGGCTGCTGGAAACGAAGTTCCAGTTCATCCGCCGCGGAGCGTCCAGGGGCGCGCCGCCGATCATCACGAGGTGGCAGCCGCTGCAGGCCGCAACGACGTATTCGACGCCTTCCGGCAGCACCACCATGCTGCGCGGCTCCAGCGGCTGGTCATCCAGCTGTGCCTCGCCTTCCAGCAGGTAGAGCGCCCGTTGTGGGTGATCGCAGGGAATGGTCAGGGTGGCGCCGGTCTCCAACTGCAGGTCGGCGTAGAGGGTCGGGGAGAGTACCGGCACAGGCGACTCCAGGCAGAAGCCGTTGCCGGCGATCAGGCGAATGCGTACGCCGAGGGCTTCCTGCTGCGGCAGGCTAGCCGCCGGATAGTGGCTGTAGCTGGGTTCGCAGCCCTCCAGTTCGCGCGGCAGCGCCAGCCAGACCTGCAGGCCGTGGGCGCGGGAACCACTGGCGACCAGGTCGGCGGGGGTTCGCTCGACATGGGCGACGCCGCGGCCGGCGGTCATCCAGCTGACGTCACCGGGCCTGACCTGCTGGTCCGAGCCCAGGCTGTCCTTGTGCTGCAATTCGCCCTCGAACAGGTAGGTGAGGGTGGAAAGGCCGATATGCGGATGCTGGCGCACGTCCATGCCGCTGCCGGGGGCGTAGTCCGCCTCCAGCATGTGGTCGAAGAACACGAAGGGCCCGACGCTGCGGCACTGGGCCGAGGGCAGCGGGCGAAGGATGGGTTGCCCGGCGACCTCTTCGGCGCGTGGGCGGATGGTGAGGATGTTCATGCTGGGGCTTCCTGCGCGGGGTTTGCAGAAGAATAACCCTTCCACGCCGGAAGCCCAGCCTGGCTCACTGGCTGAAGTCGCCTTCTGCGAGGCGGGTTTCGATGCTCACCTCCACTTGGGTCATCAGCTTGTGCAGTGGGCACTTGTCGGCGATTCGCAGCAGGGTGGCGCGCTGCTCGTCGGTCAGGGCGCCGCGCAGGGTCAGCTTGACGTCCAGGCGGTAGTGCCCCTTGCGCTCCTCGCTATCGTCGCGAGTGACGTCGACGTCCACGCCGGTCAGCGGGATGCCATTTTTCTGGGCGTAGTAGGTCACGGTCAGGGCTTTGCAACTGCCCAGCGCGGCGTCGAAGTAGTCATGGGGCTCCGGGTCCGCGCCGGCGCCGCCCAGATCCAGGGGCAGGTCGGTGAACAGCGGGGCCTTGCCAGCGAGTTCGATGCGCTGCCGGGTGCCATTGGCGGAATCACGGGTGAGACGGATGGTCATGAATGGCCTCCTGGCCGAAGGGTGGGGGGAATCCCAGCTAGGCTAGCGCAAAGGGTGGTTGCCGCGCAGGCGATTGCCAGGCTGAACGCCGAGAGGTGAATGGCGGTCTACAGTCCCCCAGCCCATCCAGGGAGGAGTTGCCTTGTACCGACTGAGGACCAGTCTCGCCGCACTGCTGCTGGTTGCGACCATGCCTGGTGAAGCCCGCGACTACCGCTACAGCGACGCCCATCTGCATTACGTGGACTTCTTCCAGGAAAGCGATGGCATGGGGCCCCTGCTGGAGGCCATGGACAAGGGACGCATCGATCACGTGATGATCTCCGGCGTCCCGGTCGCCAAAAAGTGGCACGAGGACGAGCCCAAGCGCCCGCGTTACTACGCTGGCGACGATGCCGGTGCCTACTGGTACAGCGCCACCGATGTGCTGGTGGCCGCTGCGGTGTGGCAGTTGCCGGCCGAGCAGCGCGGGCGCTTCCACCCCTTTCTCAGCGGCTTCAACCCCAACGACAAGAACTCCGATGCCCATATCCGCCGCATGCTGGAGCTGGACCCGGGGCTCTGGCAGGGCATAGGCGAGGTGTTCACCCGCCACGACGACCTCACCGCGCTGATCGACGGCGACACGCCCCGGGCCAACAACGAGGCCATGAGCCGTATCTACCACCTGGCGGCCGAATACGACCTGCCGGTGCTGGTGCACTCCAACATCACCTCCCAGCGCGAGCGCAACCCGCTCTACCTGCAGGAACTGGAAGAACCTCTGCGCAACCACCCCCATGTCCGCTTCATCTGGGCCCATGCGGGCACCAGCATGGAAATCCACCGCCACCAGAAGAGGCTGGATTTCCTCCTGCCCACCCTGGGGCGCCTGCTGGAGGCTTACCCGAACCTCTACATCGACCTGTCCTGGAGCGTGCTGCGGCCCTATCTGCTGGACAAGGACGGCAAGCCCGACCGCCAGTGGCTGGAATTGGTGGAGCGCTACCCCGAGCGCTTCATGCTGGGTTCCGATGTGGTAGGTCGCTTCGACGGCCTGGGCGACTACCTGACCGCCTACGACCCCTTCCTCGACGCCCTGCCGCAAGCAGTGGCGCGCAAGGTGGCGCGGGACAACTTCCTCGCCGTGCTGCCCCGCAGGCACCAGGCGCTTCAATAGGAACCGGAGGCCAGGCAGGGAGGGCCGTCTGGGCTCCTGAGCCCTGCCCAGGCGGCGCTGGCGATGGAGATGGTTGCCAGTCAGGGAGTCAGGGCCAGTTTCTTCAGTTCGTGCTTGAGTATCTTGCCGGTGGCCGCAGCGGGCAGGGTTGCCAGCACGCGGATTTCCATGGGGCGCTTGTAGGGGGAAAGCCTGTCGGCGAGAAAGGCCGTCATTCCGCCCGCATCGAAGCTGTCCGGATCGGCGACCTGGAGGAAGGCGACCACTTCTTCGTTGCCTTCCACCGGACGACCCACCACCGCGGAAAGCACCACGCCCGGGTAGGCGTTGAGCACCGCCTCCACTTCAGGCGGGTACAGGACTGCGCCGAAGGTGGGCCAGGAGTCACCCCTTGCCCTCCGGGAGAGGGGCTGGGGTGAGGGTGGCTACCGGCTAGTTGGTGCCACGCCATTTTCGCGAATGAATTCGCTCCTACAGGGCATGTGGCTGAGCTCGTAGGATGGGTGGAGCGGAGCGATACCCATCAACCCCGAAGGGGCAGCTGTGCGTTCCTTGACGAATGAATTCGCCGCTACAGGAAATCCAGAAAACGCCGGAGCCCGCGTGTCGGCTGCTTGTCCTGGTGGATGGCGCGGTAGAACACGCGCTTCAGCGGGCCGCTGGGGCAGGGCAGGGTGCACAGCTGGCCGAGGGCGAGTTCGCTGCGCACCATGATGCGCGACACACAGGCGACACCCGCACCGGCAATCACGCAGCGCTTGATCGCCTCGCCATCGGACACCTCCAGCAATTGGCGCGGGCTGCCCAGCCAGGGGCCGATCAGGTGTTCCAGCATGTTGCGGGTACCGGAGCCCGGTTCGCGCATGATCCAGCGAGCCTTCGCCAACTCCTCGGCGGTCGGCTTGGGCTGGCGGGATAGCGGATGGCTCGGTGCCGCGATCAGCACCAGTTCGTCTTCCTGCCAAGGCCGCACATCGATATCCGGGTGCTGCACCGGCCCCTCCACGAAGGCCACGTCGACCGTGAAGCTGCACAGCAATTCGACGATGCGTTCGGTGTTCTCGACCTTCAGCTCCAGGCGGCTATCCGGCTCCGCTTCAAGGAAGGCAGCCAGCTTGTCCGGCAACAGATAACCGCCAATGGTAGTGCTGGCGCCGATGCGCAGGTGGCAGGTGAGCTGCTGCTGGAACAGCGATTCCACCTCCTGGGCGCCTTCCAGGGTGGCCTGGGCATGGGGATAGAGGCGACGACCGTGCTCGTTCAGCACCAGGCGCTTGCCATGGCGATCGAACAGCCGCGTGCCCAGTTGGTGCTCCAGGTCCTGCAGGGACATGCTCGCCGCCGACTGGGTGAGGCTGAGTTCCTTGCTGGCGCGGGTAACGCTGCCCAGGTCGGCAATGGCGATGAAGGTGGCGAGCTGGCGGAGCGTGATTCGGCACTGCATATCAGCATTCCTGATATGACCAATAAGAATAGGTTGCTTCGTTTAGGTTATATGCCGCGGCAAGCTTGCGCTACCACAAGCGAGGTATCGCCATGCTAGTCCTGAGTCGCTCCGAACGTTCGCCTTTCTTCCTGCTCGCCGGAGTCGGCACCAGCTTCCTGCTGGCCGGACTGGCGCTCTGGCTGTCGGGCTCCCCGGCGTTGCAGGGAACCGGGTTCGGTGCGCTGACACTGGCCATGCTGCTGGGTTTGCTGGCAGGGAACCTGACGTCCGAGCGCATCCACGGCCTGCTCGGGGCAGGCCTGCAATTCTGCAAGCAACCGGTGCTGCGCTTCGGTGTGGCGCTCTACGGCCTGCGCCTGACAGTCCAGCAGGTTCAGGCGCTGGGTGTGCAGGCCTTCGTCATCGACGCACTGCTGATCGTTTCCACCATGGGCCTGGCGATCTGGCTGGGTACCCGGATCCTGCGCCTGGAGCGTGAGACCGCCATCCTGATCGGCGCCGGTCACGCCATCTGCGGCGCCGCGGCGGTCCTTGCCAGTGCCGGCGTGGTGAAAGGGCGCAATGACCAGGTGGCCATCGCCATCGCCTGCGTGGTGCTGTTCGGTACCCTGGGCATGCTGCTCTACCCCTGGTTATTCACGCTCATGCCGACACTCTTCGGCGACAGCCACGGCTTCGGTGTGTTCGCCGGCGCGACGCTGCACGAAGTCGCCCAGGTAGTCGCTGCAGGCCAGGCCATGGACCCGCAGGCCGCCGAAGCGGCGATAGTGGCCAAGCTCATTCGTGTCCTGTTGCTGGCGCCTTTCCTGCTTGGCCTGGGTTTCTGGCTGGCGCGACGCTCCGAGCCTGGCCGCGCTGTCGCTCCGGTCCGGGTTCCGCTCTTCGTCATCGGTTTCGTGGTCTGCATGCTGTGCAATTCCTGGCTGCCCCTGCCGCAAGGCTTGCACCAGGCAATGGTCGGCCTGGACGACCTGCTGCTGGCTGCAGCCATGGGCGCGCTCGGCTTCAGTACCCGTCTCACCGACCTGCGCAAGGCCGGTCTCAAACCGCTGATTCTGGCCTTTGCCCTGACGGCCCAGTTGGTCATCGTGGGCGGTGCCCTGAGTTTCATCTGAGTGCGCCCATGCGCGCCGAGCCGCGCAGCGAGTCTGTCACGAGGCTGTCATGGCCGCGTCATAACCTCGCGCCACCGCAAACAAGGAGCGCGACATGATCCCCTTTCGAATGACAGCACTCATGGCCCTCGGCCTGGTATCCGGCGTTGCCCTGGCCGATGTACGGGTGGACGGGCCGGTGGAGTACGGCATCTTCGAAACCCAGTACAAGGACTACCAGCCCGGCGAGCGCGTGCTGACCCGCAGCGACCAGACGATCCAGCCCACCGGCGAGATCCCGGCCAAGCTGGGCACCAAGTTCGGCATGCGCTACACGCTGCTCGGCAAGCAGGATAAAGACACGCCGCTGACCCTGCTGTACCTCACCCCCGGCGTAGTCACCCCGGATGGCAAGCGCCACGACAAGTTCGTGGTGGAGCAGAAAATGGCGCCCGGCGCGCCCCTGGACGTGATGGCCTTCGAGTTCACCGAGCACTACGAAGTGGTGCCGGGCGAGTGGCATTTCATGGTCTTCCAGGGTGACCGCCTGCTAACCGAGCAACGCTTCACCGTCCGCTGATCCCACGCGTCGCCGTGGCGCGCTATATTCGCTGGGTCTGAAACTGGCGAGAGGCACAGGCCCATGGCCGAACTGATCAGCATCCTGGTCGTGGACGACGACGAGGCGATCCGCGAACTGCTGCTGGACTACCTCGGCGGCCAGGGCTACCAGGTCCAGGCCGTGGCCGACAGCGTCCAGCTGCGGGCGCGGCTCGCCGAGGCGCTGCCCGACCTGGTATTGCTGGATGTCGGCCTGCCCGGCGAGGACGGCCTCAGCCTGGCGCGGTTCCTTCGCGAGCATCACGACCTGCCGGTGATCATGGTCTCCGGCGCCGGTACGCCGCTGGACCGCATCGTCGGCCTGGAGGTGGGCGCCGACGACTACCTGGCCAAGCCATTCGACCCGCGCGAGCTGTTGGCGCGAGTCAAGACCGTGCTGCGGCGCTACCGCCGCGCGCCGGCCAGCGCCGCCCAGCCGGAACCGGAACCCGCCAGCGCCTGCCTGCAGCTCGGACTCTGCCGCCTCGATCTGCAGAGCCGCCAGCTGTTCGACGCCGCGGGCGAAGAAATCCCCCTCACCGCCATGGAGTTCGACCTGCTCCAGGCCTTCGCCCAACGCCCCAACCGGCCTTTGTCCCGCGATCAGTTGCTGAACCTCACCCAGCACCGCGACTGGAACCCCTTCGACCGCTCCATCGACATCCGCATCGCCCGCCTGCGGCGCAAGCTGGAGCAGGACCCGGACAAGCCGCAGATCATCCGCACGGTGCGCGGCGTGGGTTATATGTTCGTGCCGGGCGGCGCGTCTTAGACAGGCATCCTACAGTCCTGGCATTAGACCGACGCGACCTATTGTTTCAATTGTTTCAATCGCCGCCGAGCCCCTCCGGCCGGGGGCCGGCTGTCTCTATACTCAGGCTGTCCGCCCAGCCCCTCGGAGGGCCTATCGGTGAGCCAGCCCCTGACCAGCAGCCTGAAAGCCGTCAGCATCGAAGAGCACCGCCTGCGCCAGATAGTCGACAACAGCAGCGCGGTGATCTATGTGAAGGACCTCGACGGCCGCCTGCGCCTGGTCAACCGCGCCTTCGAACGGCTGTTCAAGGTGCGTGCCGAGCAGGTGCTGGGGCGCACCGACCACGACTTCTTCCCCAGGGAAATGGCCGATGTGCTGCGTGCCAACGACCTGCGCGTGGCCCAGCTCGGCCATGAACTGGAGTTCGAGGAGCAGGTGCCCATGGCGGGCGTCATCCGCACTTACCTGTCGAGCAAGTTCCCGCTTTTCGACAGCGATGGCCGGGTCAGCGCCATCTGTGGCATTTCCACCGACATCAGCTCGCGCAAGACCCTGGAAGAGGTGTTGCGCTTCGTCGCCCTGGGGGTGTCCGCGGCTACCGGCAACGAGGTGTTCGAGGCCATCGCGCGCTACATGGTGCGTTCGCTGAACGCCGATTTCGCCTTCGTCAGCCGCATCAGTGACGAGGGGCCGCATTGCCTGACCACCCTGGCGCTCTACTACGACGGCAAGCTGCAGCAGAATTCCACCTACGAGCTCAAGGGCACGCCGTGCGCCGAGGTCTTCGGTGGCAGCTTCCATTTCGTGCCCCGCGACCTGCAGTGCTCCTATCCCAATGACGAGGTGCTGAGGGCGTTCGGCGTCGACAGCTACGCCGGCTTCCCGCTTTTCGCCAGCGATGGACGGCCCCTGGGACTGATCGCGGCCGGGCGGCTCGGGCCGATGAGCGACCGCGACAAGGTGGAGTCGGTGTTGCGCATCTTCTCGGTGCGGGCGGCGGCGGAAATCGAGCGGCTGGAGGCCGAGGCCAGCTACCGGGCGATCTTCGATACCTCCGAGGACGCCATCTTCGTCCACGACATCGACAGCGGCGCCCTTGTGGACGTCAATCCCAAGGCCTGCCGCGCCTATGGCTACAGCTACGAGGAAATGCTCAAGCTGGACATAGACGCCTTCAGCGCCGGCTATTCGCCCTACACCGGCAAGGAAGCGGCCGGCTACCTGACCCGTGCCGCGGCTGGCGAGATGCAGCGCTTCGAGTGGCACCGGCGCAACCGCGATGGCAGCCTGCACTGGGACGAAGTGCTGCTCAAGCGCGTGGCCATCGGCGGCATCGACCGCATCCTCGGCATCACCCGCGAGATCACCCAGCGCAAGGAGGCCGAGCAGGCCCTTCGCGCCAGCGAGCTGCAGTACCGGGCCATCACCAACACGGCGCTGGACTGCTTCATCAGCATGGACGAGGCGGGCCGGGTGCTGGCCTTCAACCCGGCGGCGGAGCAGTGCTTCGGCCTCAGCCGCGAACAGGCCCTGGGCCATTCGCTGCTCAAGCTGATCATCCCGCCACGCTTCCGCGAGTCCTACGAGCGCGCCCTGGAGCATTACCTGATGACCGGTCACGGCGCCTTCCTCGGCAAGCGCATGGAAGTGGTGGCCCAGCGCGCCGACGGCCGCGAGTTCACCGCTGAGCTGGCCTTGACCCAGGTACCGGGTGACGAGGGGCCGCGCTTCATCTGCTACCTGCGCGACATCACCGAACGCACTCAGGCCGAAGAGGAGCGCGCGCGCCTCGAGCAGCAGCTGCGCCAGGCCCAGCGGATGGAGGCCATCGGGCACCTGACTGGGGGCATCGCCCACGATTTCAACAACCTCCTGACCAGCATGCTGGGTTACACCGTGATGGCCCAGGAGCTGGCGGAGCTGGGCAGCGACGAGCGCCTGAACAAGTACCTGGCCCGGGTGCAGCGTTCGGCGGAGAAGGCCCGCGACCTGATCCAGCAGATGCTCACCTTCAGCCGTGGCAGCCGCGGCAAGCCCCAGGTGGTGGCGCTGGACCAGCTACTCGGGGACTTCATCCGCCTGGTGGAGTCCACCTTGCCGGCCACCGTCGAGCTGGAGGTGCGCCTGGACCATGACCTGCCGCGGGTTCTGGCCGACCCGGTGCAGCTCGAGCAGGTCCTGATGAACCTCTGCATCAATGCCAGGGATGCCATGGGCAGCGTCGGCCAGTTGCGCGTCAGTCTGGGTCAGGAGGAGCTGGAGGGCGTTTGCGCCTCCTGCCAGCAGCGGATCAAGGGCAACTTCGTCGCGCTCACCGTCAGCGACAGCGGGCCGGGCATCGATCCGGCACTGCGAGTGCAGATCTTCGAGCCGTTCTTTTCCACCAAGGCCAGTGGCCAGGGCAGCGGCATGGGGCTGTCCATGGTGCACGGCATCGTCCACGAGTATGGCGGCCATCTCCACCTGGACAGCGCGCCGGGGCGCGGCTCCACCTTCAGGGTGCTGATGCCGGCCCACAGCCTGGCGGTACCGGGCCCGGTGGAGCAGGGCGCCTCGACCGCCGAGCGCCAACCGCTGCGTTCGGCCCTCTGTGGCCGGGTCGCGGTGGTGGACGACGACGCTACTGTGGCCGAGTTCATGGGCGAACTGCTGGAAGGCTGGGGCCTTGCGCCGGGCATCTTCTGCGACGCCGAGCAGGCCAGCCAGCTGCTCTGCGCCGATCCCTACGCCTGGGACTTCGTCATTCTCGACCAGAGCATGCCGCGCCTGTCCGGCCTGCAACTGGCGCGGCGCCTGCTGGCGTCCCGCGCCGACCTGCCGATCGTGCTCTACACCGGCTTCAGCGATTCGCTGCTGGAAAGCGAGGTGCAGCAACAGGGGGTCAAGGCGCTGTTGACCAAGCCGCTGAACCAACAGCGCCTGCACCAACTGTTGCAGGCCTGGCTGGGTACCCCGAAGAAGGGATACAAAGCAGAAACAAATTGAGCGCTGCCAGCCATCGGGCTGATACAGGCCGGGGCCAAGCTGGTGTCCAAGGCGGAGCGATGCCGCCGACCAGAACCCCGGGCAGGAGCGCATCATGTTCAACTATTCCAAGCGCATTTCGATCTTCATCTACGGTCTGATCAGCTACCTGATCTTCTTCGCCACATTCGTCTACTCCATCGGTTTCGTCGCCAACCTGCCGTTCGCGCCGCGTACCCTGGATGGCGATCCGCGCCTGCCGTTCTGGGCCGCCCTCGGGATAGACGTGCTGCTGCTGGGCCTCTTCGCCGTCCAGCACAGCCTGATGGCCCGCCCCGCGTTCAAGGCCTGGTGGACCCGCTGGATACCGCCGGCAGCCGAGCGCAGCACCTATGTGCTCTTCTCCAGCCTGGCGCTGGTGCTGCTGTACAGTTACTGGCAGCCGCTGGGCGGCGAGATCTGGAGCATCGAGAACCGTTCGGGCCGGCTGGTGCTGGGCGCCACCTTCGGCTTCGGCTGGGCCCTGGTGTTCTACGCGACCCTGCTGATCAACCACTTCGACCTGTTCGGCCTGCGCCAGGTCTGGCTGAACCTGCTGGGCAAGCCCTACACCGCGCTGGAGTTCAAGACTCCCGGGGCATACAAGCTGGTGCGCCACCCGCTGTACCTGGGCTGGTTCCTGTGCTTCTGGGCTACCCCGACCATGACCGCCACGCACCTGCTGTTTGCCGTGCTGACCAGCATCTACATACTGGCGGCCATTCAGCTGGAGGAGCGCGACCTGCTGCGGGAACATCCGGAATACGCGGATTACCGGCGCCAAGTGCCCATGCTGCTGCCGCGTGTCGGCCAGCGGGGCAAGGAGGGAAGTGGTCGCGAAGCGGCTTGAACGCTCCATGAAAAGGAAGGGCGCCGATAGGGCGCCCTTCTTGCGTTCGGGGATTCCCGTATGTGGGCGAATTCATTCGCGATCGGGCTCGTTCGCCGGAATTCGCAAGTTGGCGCCGAGGAAGGAGACTCAACGTCGCTTTGTGTAGGAGCGAGCTTGCTCGCGAAAGATTGCGCTCGGACTGTTCGCGAGCAAGCTCGCTCCTACGAGTCGGTAGCCCGAATGAAATCCGGGGGATATTCCAACCTCCGCTCCCTGAAATCGCTCCCACAGGCGTCTGACTGGACAGGCTCAGACCACGAAGTGCGCGATCATCCCATTCAACTCGGTCGCCAGGCGCGACAGTTCGTGGCTGGCGGCGGAGGTCTGGTTGGCGCCGGCCGACGTCTGCACCGAGACGTCGCGGATGTTCACCAGGTTGCGGTCCACTTCCCGGGCGACCTGGGCCTGCTGCTCCGCCGCGCTGGCGATGACCAGGGTGCGCTCGTTGATCTCGCTGGCTTGCCGGGCGATCTCCTGCAGCGCCTGGCCTGCGCCCTCGGCGACCTGGAGCATTTGCTGCGCGTGCTGATCGCTCTGGTTCATGGCGCCGAGCGCCGCATCGGAGCCGGCCTGGATACTGGCGATCATCTGCTCGATCTCGCGCGTCGACTCCTGGGTGCGATGGGCCAGGGCGCGCACCTCGTCGGCCACCACCGCGAATCCGCGCCCCTGGTCGCCGGCCCGGGCCGCCTCGATGGCCGCGTTGAGGGCCAGCAGATTGGTCTGCTCGGCGATGGCGCGGATCACCTCCAGCACCTTGCCGATGTTCTGCGCCTGCGCGGAGAGGTCGGCTACCCGCTGCGTGGTGTCGGCCACCTCCTGGCTCATGCCGCGGATCGCCTGGACGGTTCTTTCGACGCGCTCGCGGCCGGTCTGCGCGGTCTCTTCGGAGGCGATCGAGGCTTCCGATGTGGAAGCGGCGTTGCGCGCCACTTCCTCGACTGCCGCGCTCATCTGGGTGACTGCCGTTGCGGCCATTTCGATCTCGTCGTGCTGGCGGTTCAGCGAGCGGTTGCCTTCCTCGGTCACTGCGTTCAGCTGTTCGGCTGCCGAAGCGAGCTGGGAGGCCGAGTTGCCTATCTGTTCGATGGTGTCATGCAGGTCCTGCTGCATGGCCTGCAAGGCCGCCATCAGCCGGGAGGGCTCGTCGCGCCCTGTGCTGTCGAGCTGTCCGGTAAGGTCGCCCTTGGCGATTTTTTCCGCTGTGCGCATGGCTTCGCGGATGGGTAACACGATGCTGTGGGTCAGCAACCAGGCGATGGCGATGCTGGCCAGTACTGCCACCAGCATCACCGCCACTACCGCCCGGGTAGCGTCGTCGAACAGATCGTCGCCCTCCTGGCTGGAGGCCAGCGCTTCCTGGCGGACCAGTTCGATCAGCGCCGTCAGGCTCTGCAACAGGCTGTCGTAGCGTTCGCGCTGTTCGTTGCGCATCAGCTCGTAGGCCTGTTCGGTGTCGTTGCGCCGCGACAGTTCAAGCAGCGCCTGGTGTCCGTCCAGGTACTTCCGGGTCAGTCCGAGAAACGCCTGGAACAGCCGGCGTTCCTCCGGCAGCATCAATAGCGGTTCGTAGTCGTCCTGCACCCTTGCCAGGTCGGCGAGTAGCCCGTCCATCTGCTGTTCAAGGGCTTGCATGGTGGCCAGGTCCCGGGCCAGGACGTGGTTCATTTCGCTCTGGCGGAACTCGGACAGGAGCATGCCCATCTGCCCGGAGAGCTGGACACTGGGCAGCCAGAGCTCGCTGATCCGGGTGGAGGCCTGGTTGATGGCGGCCATGCGGTTGCAGGCGAACAGGCCGAGGCCGACCAGCATCAGGGTGATGATGGCGAAACCTGTGGCCGCGCGGTAAGCGATGGGTAGCTGGCGAAGGAACATGCGGTCTTCTCCGATCCGGGGCGATTGGTTGTTGCTCGACCCTTTAGCGGAGCTGAACGATTGTTCTTGATGGCAGAGGTGGGGGTTCGGAAAGGCCCTACAGGGTTTCGGGAGGTTGCTTCTCGTGGGCGCCGGGTTCGACTGCTGCGTGGCCCACAAACGACAACGCCCGTATCCGGGGATACGGGCGTTGCCGGTACTACTCGGGCCGGATCAGCCTTTGTAGCGCTTCAGTACCAGGGTGGCGTTGGTGCCGCCGAAGCCGAAGCTGTTCGACATCACGGTGTCGATCTGGGCGTTTTCGCGGGTCTGGCGCAGGATCGGCAGGTCGGCCACTTCCGGGTCCAGCTCGTCGATGTTGGCCGAGCCGGCCATGAAGTTGCCTTCCATCATCAGCAGGCAGTAGATGGCTTCCTGCACGCCGGCGGCGCCCAGGGAGTGGCCGGACAGGCTCTTGGTGGAGCTGATGGCCGGGGCCTTGTCGCCGAACACGGCGCGTACGCCGCGGATTTCCGCCACGTCGCCCACCGGGGTGGAGGTGCCGTGGGTGTTCAGGTAGTCGATCGGGGTGTCGACGGTGGACAGTGCCTGCTGCATGCAGCGGATGGCGCCTTCGCCGCTCGGGGCGACCATGTCGTAGCCATCGGAGGTCGCGCCGTAGCCGACGATTTCGGCGTAGATCTTGGCGCCGCGCTTGAGCGCGTGCTCCAGCTCCTCGACCACGACCATGCCGCCGCCGCCGGCGATGACGAAACCGTCACGCTTGGCGTCGTAGGCGCGGGAGGCGCGTTCGGGGGTGTCGTTGTACTGGGTGGAGAGGGCACCCATGGCGTCGAACAGGCAGCTCTGGCTCCAGTGTTCTTCCTCACCGCCGCCGGCGAAGACCATGTCCTGCTTGCCCAGCTGGATCTGTTCCATGGCCTGGCCGATGCAATGCGCGCTGGTGGCGCAGGCCGAGGAGATGGAGAAGTTCACGCCCTTGATCTGGAAGGGGGTGGCCAGGCAGGCGGAAACGGTGCTGCCCATGGTGCGGGTCACGCGGTATGGGCCGATGCGCTTGACGCCCTTCTCGCGGAGGGTGTCGATGGCTTCCATCTGATTGACGGTGGAAGCACCGCCGGAGCCGGCGATCAGGCCCACGCGCGGGTTGGAGATCTGCTCGGCGCTCAGGCCGGCGTCTTCGATGGCCTGCTGCATCGCCAGGTAGGCGTAGGCAGCGGCATCGCCCATGAAGCGGAAGAGCTTGCGATCGATCAGCTCTTCCAGGTTCAGGTTGACGGAGCCGGACACCTGGCTGCGCAGACCCATTTCCGCATAGGAGGGGTTGTGGCGGATACCGGCCTTGCCGGCGCGCAGGTTGGCGGAAACAGTTGCTTTGTCATTGCCCAGGCAGGAGACGATGCCCAGGCCAGTGATCACGACGCGACGCATGCGGATGTCCTTCAGAAGCTGTCGGTAGAGGTGAACAGGCCTACGCGCAGGCCTTCGGCGCTGTAGATCTCGCGGCCGTCGACGGCCACGGTGCCATCGGCGATGCCGAGGATCAGCGAACGATTAATAGTGCGCTTGATATGGATGTTGTAGGTGATCTTTTTGGCGGTCGGCAGGACCTGGCCGAAGAATTTGACTTCGCCGGAGCCCAGGGCACGGCCGCGGCCGGGATTGCCCTGCCATCCGAGGTAGAAGCCGACCAGCTGCCACATGGCGTCGAGGCCGAGGCAGCCGGGCATGACCGGGTCGCCCTCGAAGTGGCAGGCGAAGAACCACAGGTCCGGGTTGATATCGAGCTCGGCGACGATTTCGCCTTTGCCGTACTTCCCGCCGGTTTCGCTGATATGCACGATGCGATCGATCATCAGCATGTTGGGGGCGGGCAGTTGCGCATTACCAGGGCCGAACAGCTCGCCGCGACTGCAGCGCAGCAGGTCTTCCCGGGTATAGGCGTTTTGTATGGTCATGCGAGCTCCTCAATGGTCCCAGTGCGGCACAGGGATTTGCATTCATCCTTCTGCCGCGCGCGTTATCGGGCGTCTGTCGGCAGACTAGTCATAGACTGTTGCGTTGCGGTGAAAGTCACAGCGTGACGAGCACAGTCGTTCACTCGAGTGACGGAACCATCCGCAAGGGGCGTGCCAAGGGGCACCCCACTCGCAAAGCGTGGTGCACTTTAACATTCCTGGACACTCGACGAATGTCTGGAAACGCCTCCAAGCCATCAGTCCGACGGCTTGCTCAGCCAGCGCTGCATCACCCGTAGCAGGTCGGCGCGCTTGAATGGCTTGGCCAGGTAGTCGTTCATACCCGCGGCCAGGCAGGCTTCGCGGTCGCCCTGCAAGGCGTTGGCGGTGAGGGCGATAATCGGCACCGCGACGCCGCCATTCATCTGGCGAATCTGGCGTGTGGCCTCGTAGCCGTCCAGCACCGGCAGGCGGCAGTCCATCAGGATGGCCGCGTAGTGGTGGCGGGAGGCCTGGTGCACCGCCTGGGCGCCATCGCCCACCAGGCTGACCTGGTAGCCGAGGCTGCGCAGCATGGCTTCGATCACGGTCTGGTTGACCGGGTTGTCCTCCACCAGCAGCACCTGCTGGCCGCTGCCCTCGCTGTTGCTCTGCTCCAGGCCGTAGGCGACTTCCACATCCTGGGTACGGAATGGCAGGGGGATCTCCAGGGTGAAGACCGAGCCGGAGCCTTCGTGGCTCTCGGCCCGCAGGGTGCCGCCCATGCGCTCGGCCAGGGTGCGGGCGATCGGCAGGCCGAGGCCGGTTCCGCCATAGCGACGGGAAATCGAGTGATCAGCCTGCTGGAAGGCGTCGAACATGTGCTCCAGGCGGTCCGGCGGGATGCCGATGCCACTGTCGTGCACCGCGCAGGTCAGCCAGAGCACTTCGTTGTCCAGGGCCTGCCAGCGCGTTACCACCCGGATGCCGCCTTCTTCGGTGAACTTCAGGGCATTGCCCACCAGGTTGACCAGAATCTGCCGCAGCCGCGTTGGGTCGCCCTGCACCTCGACCCGCTCCAGGCCCTCCTGGGTATCCAGGGCCAGGGCCAGGCCGCGCTGCTGGGCGCTGTGCTGGAACACATGCACCGAGCCGAGGATCAGCTCCAGCAGGTTGAAGGGAATGCGCTCGAGCTCCAGGGCGCCGCGCTCGATACGGGAGAAGTCGAGGATGTCGTTGATCACCTTCAGCAAGTGCTCGGTGGATTCCGTGGCGAGGGCGGTGTACTCCGTCTGCTCCTCGGTCATCTCGGTGGTTTCCAGCAGTTGCAGCATGCCCAGCACGCCGTTCATCGGCGTCCGCAACTCGTGGCTCATCATCGCCAGGAAGTCGGATTTGGCGCGGTTGGCCATTTCCGCTTCCTCGCGGGCCTTGATCAGCTGGTCCATCGCCTGTTGCTGTTCGTGGCTGGCCTGCTGCAGGCCGCTGGCGAGGTTGTTGATGTGGCGGCTCAGGTCGCCCAGTTCGCTGTCGTCCACCACCGGCAGGCTGGCGCTGTAATCGCCGGCCTGGATGGCCTTGACCGCCTCGCCCATGGCGCTGATGGGCTGCGACAGGCGGGTGGCCAGGCGGCGGGCGAGGAGGAAGGTGAAGAGCAGGGCGATCAGGGCCAGCACCGTCGCCTTGAAGAGGATTTCCTGCTGGCGGCTGCTGAAGGCGTCGTTGGACATGCCCACCACGACCCGGCCCAGGTAGTTGCGGTCGCCGTTGCGGCCATCGTCGCCGGCCTGGGTCCGCCGCGCCTGCAGGTGCATCTGCTGCTGGACGATGGGAGCGTGGAACACCTCCACCTGGGCGCCGCTCTTCTCCAGGCTTTCGTGCTGCTCCAGATAGACCAGGATATTGTCGGCCCGGTCGCGGACTTCGAGGAAACGTACGTGGGGCGTGCCGAGGCTGGCCTGCAGCAGGCCTTCCAGCACTTCCAGGTTGCTGGTGACCACGCCGTACTCCGCCGCCGGGGCGAGCTGGTTGGCGATCAGTTGGCCGTTGTGGTTCAGCTCCTGGCGCAGGTCCTGCAGCCGCGCGAAGGTGAAGAAGCCCGTCAGCAGCAGGGTCAGCAGCAATGCCGGGCCGAGGCTGATCAACTGGGTGCGGGTATGGATGTCCCAGCGCTGACTCAGGGTCATCGGCGCGGCTCTCCTGCGCCAGACGGACGGGAATGGCCCCGATGCGGCTGTAACCGGAATGTCACGAAAGGGTGGGAGACGGGGCGCATCATCCTTTGGCCTCTTTGCGGGGTCGTCCGTGGGGACAGAGCTATGCTGGAACTTTAGTCTCGTTACGCCCCGAAGCTGGGGGAAATTTCGTTGAGTGGAGCTCGCCCGCGGGCGGAAAGGGCACCTGAAGGCCCGCCGCGGGTCAAATTCGAGGCATCTTAACCGAGGCACGCGGCTTTTCCAGCGCAAAGGCTCTGGATTGAGGCTGGCTGGCCGGCAACGCCTCCGTATAATGCGCGCACTCGCCATCCCAATGGCCTACATGGACCCGTTATGACTGAACAGCAACCCATCGCGGTGCTCGGCGGCGGCAGCTTCGGCACCGCCATCGCCAACCTGCTGGCCGAGAACGGCCAGCGCGTGCGCCAGTGGATGCGCGACCCGGAGCAGGCCGAGGCGATCCGTACCCAGCGGGAGAACCCCCGTTATCTCAAGGGGGTGAAGATCCTTCCCGGGGTCGAGCCGGACACCGACCTGCCCGCTGTCCTGGCCGACTGCGAACTGGTCTTCGTCGCCGTGCCTTCCAGTGCCCTGCGCCAAGTGCTGGAACCCGTGGCCGGGCAATTGACCGGCAAGTTCCTGGTCAGCACCACCAAGGGCATCGAGGCGCAGAGCTTCAAGCTGATGAGCCAGATTCTCGAGGAGGTGGCCCCGGATGCGCGCATCGGTGTGATTTCCGGCCCCAACCTGGCCAAGGAGATCGCCGATCACGCCCTGACTGCGACCGTAGTCGCCAGCGAAGACGCCGAACTCTGCAAGCGTGTCCAGGAAGCGCTGCACGGCCGCACCTTCCGCGTCTACGCCAGCCAGGACCGCTTCGGCGTCGAGCTCGGCGGGGCGCTGAAGAACGTCTACGCCATCATGTCCGGCATGGCTGCCGCCCTGGATATGGGCGAGAACACCAAGAGCATGCTGATCACCCGCGCCCTGGCGGAAATGACCCGTTTCGCCGTCAAGCTCGGCGCCAATCCCATGACATTCCTCGGCCTGGCGGGGGTGGGCGACCTGATCGTCACCTGCTCCTCGCCCAAGAGCCGCAATTTCCAGGTGGGTTTCGCCCTGGGCGAAGGCCTCAGCCTGGAAGACGCCGTGGCGCGCCTGGGCGAAGTGGCCGAAGGCGTCAATACCCTCAAGGTGCTCAAGACCCGCGCCGAAGAGCTGCAGGTCTACATGCCGCTGGTCGCGGGCCTGCATGCCATACTTTTCGAGGGACGTACGCTGGCCCAGGTAATCGAAGCGCTGATGCGCGCCGAGCCCAAGACCGACGTAGACTTCATTCCAACCACCGGCTTCTGAGCCATCGTTCTTTTGAACAAGGAGATTCCCCATGAGTGAAGCGCCTGACGACCTGCAGCGTGAGCACATCCTGCTGCGCGTCCTGTGGATGCTGATCTTCGTCATCGTCTGGCAACTGGCCGAGATCGTCCTGGGCGCCGTGGTCCTGCTGCAGCTTGGCTACCGCGCCTTCTACGGCGCGCCCAACGCCGGCCTGCTGGGCTTCGGTGACAGCCTCAGCCAGTACCTGGCGCAGATCGGCCGCTTCGGCACCTTTAATACCGAAGAAAAGCCCTGGCCGTTCGCCGACTGGCCCGAAGCCCGCGCCCCGCAGGGTGAGGCGCCTCACGACGTGCCCCCGGCCGCCCATCCGGTGCGGGACGAAGAGCCCAAGCTGTGAGGCTCTGGCTGCTGCGCCACGGCGAGGCCGAGGCCCGCGCCCGTACCGACGCCGAGCGCGAGCTGACCCGTCACGGTCGCAAGGAAGTGCTGCACAGTGCCGCCCAACTGGCCGGAAGGCCGTTGGGGGCGATACTCGCCAGCCCTTACGTGCGTGCGCAGCAGACCGCCGAGCTGATTCGCGAGGCCCTGGGATTCGCCGGCGCCATCGGTACCGCGCCTTGGCTGACGCCCGACAGCGACCCGCGCGAGGCGCTGAACTTCCTCGCCGAACGCAGCGAGCAGGACCTCCTGCTGGTCACCCACAACCCCTTCGTCAGCGAGCTGGCGGGCCTGCTGCTGCACGGCCATCGGCAGGAGCCGCTGCCCATGAGCACCGCCAGCCTGGCGGAGCTGGAGGGCGACCTGCTGATCCCCGGCCTGATGTCCCTGCGCTCCCTGCACCACGTTCGCCATCACTGACAGAACGCAACATTTCTTAACTTGCGCCCCCTCCAGGTGCGTGGAATAGTCGGCCGAGCAAGTGCTTGGTTGTCCCCACAAAAAGAACAAAATGGAGGAGGCCCTGTGGCTGATGCAGTCCGTTTGCCGCTTGAAATGTTCTTCGAGCGCGAAGCCCGTCATCCGAATAAGCGCTACCTGGTCCAGCCCCTCGGCGGCGGCCAGGTCCAGGAACTGACCTGGTCCGATGTGGGCGAGCAGGCCCGCCGGGCGGCCAGCTGGCTGCGAGGCCGCGACCTGCCCCAGGGCAGCCGGATCGCCATCATTTCCAAGAACTGCGCCCACTGGATCATCGCCGACCTGGCGATCTGGATGGCCGGCCACGTCTCGGTTCCCCTCTATCCCAACCTCACTGCCGACTCGGCACGCCAAGTGCTGGAGCACTCCGAATCCGCCCTGGCCTTCATCGGCAAGCTGGACGACTGGCCCGCCATGGCCGGCGGCGTACCCCAGGGCGTGGCCACCATAGCCCTGCCGATCCACCCCGAGGGCGAGTTCGACTACGGCTGGGCCGACCTGCAGGCCAGCAGCCCGATCCGCGATACCCCCAAGGGTGCTCCCGACCAACTCGCCACCATCATCTACACCTCCGGTACCACCGGTACGCCCAAGGGCGTGATGCACAATTTCAGCAACTTCGCCTTCGCCGCCAGCCATGGCATGGACCTGTTCGGCACCGGCGAGGACGACCGCCTGCTCTCCTACCTGCCGCTGTGCCATGTGGCCGAGCGCATGTTCGTCGAGATGGCGTCCATCTATGCGGGGCAGACAGTGTTCTTCGCTGAAAGCCTGGACACCTTTCTCGACGACCTGCGGCGTGCCCGGCCCACCGCCATCTTCGGCGTGCCGCGGATCTGGACCAAGTTCCAGATGGGCGTCTACGCCAAGATGCCGGCGCAGAAGCTCGACCGCCTGCTCCGGCTGCCCATCATCGGCCGCATGGTCGGGCGCAAGGTCCTCGCCGGCCTCGGCCTGGACGCCGTGCGCTACGCCCTCTGCGGCGCCGCGCCGGTACCCGGGGCCCTGCTGGACTGGTACAAGCGTCTGGGGCTGGACGTGCTGGAGGTCTATGGCATGACCGAGAACTGCGGTTACTCCCACGTCTGCCGCAGCGGCATGCAGAAACGCGGCTGGATCGGCCAGAACAGCCCCGGCGTGGAAGTGCGCATCAGCGAAGAGGGCGAAGTCCTGGTGCGCAGCGGCGCCACCATGCAGGGCTACTACAAGGACCTGGCGAAGACCGCCGAGACCCTCACCGCCGACGGCTACCTGCGCACCGGCGACAAGGGCGAGCAGGATGCCGATGGCAACCTGCGCCTGACCGGGCGCATCAAGGAAATCTTCAAGACCAGCAAGGGCAAGTACGTGGCCCCGGCGCCCATCGAGAATCGTCTCGCCGTGCATCCGCGTATCGAGCAGGTCTGCGTGGTGGGCGACGGCCTGCCGCAACCCATGGCGCTCTGCGTGCTGTCCGAAGCGGGCCGGCAGGAAGCGGCCAACAGCGCCCGTTCCGAACTGGAGGTCAGCCTGCGCAGCCTGCTGGAAGAGGTCAATGGCGACCTCGACAAGCATGAGCGACTGCTGGGGCTGGTGCTGGTCAAGGACGTCTGGGCCGTGGACAACGGCTTCCTCACCCCCACGCTGAAGATCAAGCGCAACATGGTCGAAGACGCCTACGGCAAGCGCTTCCCCGAATGGCTGGAACGCCGCGAAGCAGTCGTCTGGCACGAATGAACCAGTCGGGCCGGGACTTCCGTCCCGGCCTCATCAAGGAGTGATCCATGGGCCTGTGGCTACAAAACCCCGATCTTGCGCAGCTCAACGAATCCCTGAAGAACACCATCGGCGAAGGCCTGGATATCCGCTTCGAAGGTTTCGATGACGAGTCCCTGACCGCCAGCATGGTGGTCGACCCGCGTACCCACCAACCCTATGGCCTGCTGCACGGCGGCGCCTCGGTGGTGCTGGCGGAAACCCTGGGCTCCACCGCCAGCTACCTGTGCATCGACAACCAGCGCTTCTATTGCGTCGGCCTGGAAGTCAACGCCAACCACCTGCGCGGCTTGCGCAGCGGCCGCGTCACCGCCGTCGCCCGACCCGTGCACCTCGGCCGCACCACCCATGTCTGGGACATCCGCCTGTCCGGCGAGGATGGCAAGCCCAGCTGCATCTCCCGTTTGACCATGGCCATCGTGCCACTCGGCGCCGAACCGCCGCGCGGCTGATTTGCCTGCAGACGCGCCTTCTACATGGGCTTCGTCGCGTTCCCACCGCCCTCAACTTCGCCCAAGCGCGCCTTCGTAGGTTGGGCTGAGCGCAGCGAAGCCCAACATTCTCCGCTCGGCCAAGCCTCGTTGGGCTTCGCGTAGCTCTGCCCAACTGTAGTGGTCTACTGATCCCGGACACCGATTTAGGCGAGAATCCTCGCCGTGAGAGAGGTGTC
>NZ_SSOJ01000037.1 GCF_029871205.1 Pseudomonas sp. BN417
CGCGGCATCCATGCCGCTCATCCCCCTGCACAACGATTCCGCTCGGCCTTCTGACGGGGCAGATTCGCTGCCCCACCTCTTCTGCACAGGTTCAGGCAATGACCAGGCATCAGGATTGCCGCGCCTTGTCAGGCGCGAGTCACCCCTCTACCCCTGGGAGAGGGGCCGGGGCGGGCCGCGTTCGGATGAGGGATGTATCAGGCCGGTTCGGAGGCCTGAAAGGCCCGTGCTAGACGCTTCTATTCGGTTCTGCAACAGCTAACGCAGACATAGCCAATGAATTCGCCCCTACAGGCCAGCCTCCTGGCAGAGCTGCTTGGCCAGCATGCCGAGGGTCATGATGGCGCGCTCGGCCTCGCGGTTCCACGGGATGCCGCAGTTCAGCCGCACGCAGTGGTTGAACTGCTCCGTGTTACTGAAGATCAGCCCCGGGGCGATGCTGATGCCCTGCTGCAGGGCGCGTACATGCAGGTCCTTGGTGTTGACCTTGGCCGGCAGGCTGATCCAGAGGATGAAGCCGCCGTTCGGGCGGGTCATCTGGGTGCCTTCTGGAAAGTACTGCTGCACGCCCAGCTGGAAGGCGGTGAGGTTCTTCCGGTACTCCTGGCGGATATAGCGCAGGTGCCGGTCGTAGCCGCCGTTCTCCAGGTAGGCGGCCACGCCCATCTGGGTGACGCTGCACGCCGAATGGGTGCTGAAGGTCTGCAGGCGCTGGATCTCCGCCTGGTACTTGCCGGCGATCATCCAGCCGATGCGCACACCCGGCGAGAGGGTCTTGGAGAAGCTGGAGCAGTAGATCACCCGGTCGTCCAGGTCGTAGGCCTTGATCGCCTTGGACGGCCCCTGGTCGAACATCAGCTCGCCGTAGATATCGTCTTCGATGATCTGGATGTCGAAATCCGAGGACAGGCGCAGCAACTGTTTCTGGCGCTCCTCTGGAATGGTCCCGCCCAAGGGGTTGCTCAACCGCGCGGTCAGCACCAGCGCCTTGATCGGCCACTGGTTGGCGGCCAGCTGCAAGGCTTCCAGGCTGATGCCCGTGGTCGGGTCGCTGGGAATCTCGATCACTTTCAGGCCAAGCAGGTCGGCCAGCTGCAGCAGGCCGTAGTAGGTGGGCGACTCGGTGGCGATCAGGTCACCCGGACGGGTCAGTACCCGTAGGCTCATCTGCAGGGCATCCACACAGCCGTGGGTGATCACCACTTCGCTCGGATCCACCACCACGCCGGCATCGCGCATGCGGATCGCCACCTGGCGCCGCAGCGGCTCGAAGCCGGGGCTGAACATGTAGCTGAACGCACGCGGGCTGTGGAAGCGGGTGACCTTGGCCAGTTGCTGGTGCAGGGTCCGCACCGGCAGATAGTCGACATGGGGCACCGCCGCGCCCAGGGGGAACACGCCTTCGCGGCGCGACTCGGCCAGGACCTGCTGGATGATGCTGGCGCGGGTGACCAGACCAGGCCGCTCGACCCGGGCGATGTCGGGGGTGGGCGCGGTCAGGGCCGGAGTCTGGTGCACATAGAAGCCGGATTGCGGACGGGCGCGGATCAGGCCCTGGTCCTCGAGGCTGGCATAGGCCTGCAGCACGGTGGCGTGGCTGACACTGAGTTGGGAGCTGAGCTTGCGCACCGAAGGCACGCGTTCACCCGGCTGATAGACGCCACGGCGAATATCATCGGCCAGCTGCTGGGCGATGCGTTGGTAGAGCAACAGATTGGTCATGACGGCGGCACCTGTATCACTGAACCGAAACACTATCGGAAGACTGCAAAACTGCACCGGTACAGATCAGGAGATTGTGGGCGATACAGCGCTATTGTCCAGAAACGAAAAAGCCCCGGCGCCGAAGGGCAACCGGGGCTTGCATGTCGCACGTCAGCGCGCCGGACCGAGCACACCCTTGTCGTTGGAGAAGACGATCTCTACCCGGCGATTCTGCGCCCGGCCACGGTTGGAGGCGTTCTCCGCCACCGGATGGGCCTCGCCGTAGCCCTGGACCTGGATCCGCTTGGCGTCGATGCCGAGGTCAACCAGGGCATCGGCCACCGCCTGCGCGCGCTCGGTGGACAGGTTCAGGTTGTCCTGTTTCTTGCCGCTGCTGTCGGTGTAGCCCTCGATGCGCACGATGCGCCGCGGGTTCAGCTGAAGGAACTGAACCAGCTTGAGCACGGTGCGGTTGGCCGAGGCCTTGAGGTCCGCGCGGCCGGTATCAAAGAGTACGTCGCCCAGGGTCATCACCAGGCCACGGTCGGTTTCGGTCGCGGCCAGGGCGATCATCTGCTCTTCCAGCCACTTGCCCTGCTGCTGGACGCTGAGCAGCTTGGCTTCGCGCAACGCCAGCTGCAGGCGCTCACGCTCCAATTGCAGCTTGGCCACGCGAGCCTGGTTTTGGCTCTGCTCGCTGTGCTGGGTGGCGATCTCGCTGTAGCGCTGGCTGAGGTAGGCGTAGTGGACGACGTCGGCGTCGTTGCCCAGGTAGCTGGACAGCCGCTCGGCGCGGGCCAGGGATTCGCCGGCACGTATCACGTCCTTGGGCGCGCTGCTGAGGACGTTCTGGTCCTCCTTGACCTTCTGGAACATCTGCCGGGCCTGCTCCAGACTCTGTTCGGTCGCCTGCTGGTTGGCGCAGCCGCCGAGCAATCCGAGACTGAGCAGCAGGCCGAGACTCAATGGGTGTTTCGACTTCACTGAACGTCCCCCAACTGCTTGCGCAGGCGATTGATCCGCGCGGTCAGCTCGGCCAGCTGGTCCTGGCTCTTCTGGGTCAACACCTTGGCTTCGGCCAGTCGCGCATCCAGTTCGGCTTCTTCGGCCAGTACGCGAGCACGCTTGTAGTCCTGCTCGCCCATGTTCTTCTCGGCCAGGGCGAGCTTTTCCTGTGCGAGCTTCATTTCCTCGATCTGCTCGGTAGCGCCTACGGCCGTGGCCTGCTCAACCGCCTTCTGGGTCAGGCTCATCTGCTCTATCGGCGCGGGGTCGTTGGCGCAACCGGCCAAGGCCAACACGGCCAGGCCGGCAGCAAACAGGGGTGTTTTGCTCACTAGAAGTTTCCTAATCATTCGGGGGTGCTGACAGGCTGCATCTGCAGCGCCTTCCAGCGTTCCAGGTTGCGCTGCAGCAGGGTTTCCGGCACCCCGGCGGCGACCAATTCTGTCATTTTTTTTGCGAGCTGTCCGCGCAGCCACGGGTCGTTGCACGCCGAGTTGTGGGACAGGGTCAGGTACAGACCTTCGCTGGATATCGGTGGTTCCAGGGCCACCAGGTCATCGGCCATGCCCAGGGTGTCTGCCAGGACCAGGCCCGGGTAGCGTTCGTAGAGTACGTACTCGGTGCGCTCCAGCAGGAGCTTCTGATAGGCCTGGGTCAGGCTGGGGACTTCCTCGAGCTTGAGGCTCTCCTTCGCGAAGCGGTCGAAGGCCTCGCCGAAACTGTTCTTCACCAGGGTGCCGCCAAGATGGCTGCGCAGGTCGTCCCAGCCGCTGTAGGGGAAGGGCTTGTCGCGCTTGACCCAGACCACGCTCTGGGTCTCGAGGAAGGCCGGGTGGACGTAGTCCATGGTCTCCAGACGCGGCAAAGTGAGGAAGGCGCCGGCGATCAGGTCGACCCGGCCGGTGCGCACCTCATCCTGGGCGCGGGACCAGGGACCGGTGTAGATGACTTCCACCTTCAGGCCCAATTCCTTGGCGATCTGCTTGAGCAGGTCGGCGTTGGCGCCTATCAAATGCTTGGGATTCTCCGGGTCGCGCCAGAGATAGGGGGGATATTCGGGGTTGCCGGTGGCCACCAACCGCTCGCACTTCCCGGCGGCCTGCCCCAGCCCGGGCAGCAGGCACAGCACGAGGAGAAGAGAGGAAAGGCGGAATCGGCTTGGCATCTGAGGTTTCCCGAACTGGACATTCGATTGGCCGCGCAAGCGGGCGGCATCGCCTGGAGCGAGCTTCATGCTAGCGTACAGGCGACTACAAGAACTATTCGCGATAAGGATGGGCCATGAAGAAATTATTCATCGCAGTCGTCATTCTCCTGACGACTGCGGCGGCAACACTCTACTTCTCCCCCGCGGCGCTGATGGCAAGCGTGCTGCTGGTGGAACGCCAGCTCGCCGGCCTGTCTGAACGCCAGGTCACGCTGGGCGATCTTAGCATCCATTACTACGAGGGCGGCCCGGCCAGGGGCGAAACCATCCTGATGATCCACGGTTTCAGCGCCAACAAGGACAACTGGCTGCGCTTCGCCCGGCACTTCACCCAGCGCTACCACGTCGTAGCCCTTGACCTGCCCGGCTTCGGCGACAGCGACAGGCCCGCCGGCAGCTACGACGTCGGCACCCAGGCCGAGCGCCTGGAGTCCTTCATCAAGACCCTGGAGCTGGGCAAGGTGCACCTGGTGGGCAACTCCATGGGCGGCCATATTGCCGGACTCTTCGCCGCCCGCTACCCGAACCAGGTGCGCAGCCTGGCGTTGTTCGACAGCGGTGGCGTGAAGGCGCCGAAGCCTAGCGAACTGTTCCGCCTGATCGAAAGCGGCCAGCCCAACCCGCTGGTGGTGAGGAGTGCCGAAGACTTCGAGCGCATGTTGGCTTTCGTCTTCGTTGAGCCGCCACCGCTGCCCGCTTCGGTGAAGGCCTACCTGGCCGAGCAGTCCGCGGCCAACGAGGCGCACTACGACGAGGTGTTCCGCCAGCTCCGGGAGCGTTACATCCCGCTGGAGCCGGAACTACCCAGGATCGAGGCCCCTACCCTGCTGCTCTGGGGCGACCGCGATCGGGTGCTGGATGTCTCCAGCATCGAGGTGATGAAACCGCTGCTGAAGAAGCCTAGCGTGGTGATCGTGCAGAACTGTGGCCATGCGCCCATGATCGAGCGCCCGGAAGAAACCGCCCAGCACTACCAGGCCTTCCTCGACGCCAGCGATAACTGAGGCGCAATAAAAAACCCGCTCCGAAGAGCGGGTTTTCTGTACGGCAGACCGGGGAAGCGCTGTTACAGCAGCTTTTCCAGCTCCGGGATGGCTTCGAACAGGTCAGCCACCAGGCCGTAGTCGGCGACCTGGAAGATCGGCGCCTCTTCGTCCTTGTTGATCGCAACGATCACCTTGGAGTCCTTCATGCCGGCCAGGTGCTGGATGGCACCGGAGATGCCCACGGCGATGTACAGCTGCGGCGCGACGATCTTGCCGGTCTGGCCGACCTGCATGTCGTTCGGCACGAAGCCGGCGTCGACCGCGGCACGGGAAGCGCCCACGGCAGCGCCCAGCTTGTCGGCCAGGGCGTAGAGGTGCTTGAAGTTGTCGCCGTTCTGCATGCCACGGCCGCCGGAAACGACGATCTTGGCAGCGGTCAGTTCCGGACGATCGGACTTGGCCAGCTCTTCGCCGACGAAGGCGGACTTGCCGGCGTCGGTGACGGTGCCCACGGCTTCGATGGCAGCGGAGCCGCCTTCAGCGGCAGCGGCATCGAAACCGGTGCCACGCACGGTGATCACTTTCACGGCAGCCGAGGACTGCACGGTGGCGATGGCGTTACCGGCGTAGATCGGACGCTTGAAGGTGTCGGCGCTTTCGACGGCGATGATCTCGGAGATCTGGTCGACGTCCAGCAGGGCGGCCACGCGCGGCAGGTAGTTCTTGCCGTTGGTGGTGGCTGGCGCCAGCACGTGGCTGTAGCCCTTGCCCAGCTCGGCGATCAGCGGCGCGACGTTTTCCGGCAGCTGATGGGCGTAGGCGGCGTTGTCGGCCACCAGCACCTTGGCGACACCGGCGATCTTGGCGGCGGCTTCGGCGACGGCGCCTACGCCCTGGCCTGCGACCAGCACGTGGACATCACCACCGATCTTCTGCGCAGCGGTAACGGTGTTGAGGGTGGCGGCTGCCAGTGCGGCGTTAGTGTGTTCAGCAACAACCAGGATAGCCATCAGATTACCTTCGCCTCGTTCTTCAGTTTGTCGACCAGTTCAGCCACGGACTTGACCTTGATACCGGCCTGGCGGGCGGCCGGTGCTTCGACTTTCAGGGTCTTCACGGTGGAGGCGGTGGACACGCCCAGGGCATCCGGGGTGACCACGTCCAGCGGCTTCTTCTTGGCTTTCATGATGTTCGGCAGCGACGCGTAGCGCGGCTCGTTCAGGCGCAGGTCGGTGGTGACGATCGCCGGCAGGTTCAGCGCAACGGTCTGCAGACCACCGTCGATCTCACGGGTGACGTTGACCTTGTCGCCAGCAACTTCGACCTTGGAGGCGAAGGTGCCCTGGGCATAGCCAGTGAGGGCGCCGAGCATCTGGCCGGTCTGGTTGTTGTCGCTGTCGATGGCCTGCTTGCCGAGGATGACCAGCTGCGGCTGCTCCTTCTCGACCACGGCTTTCAGCAGCTTGGCCACCGCCAGGGAGTTCAGTTCGTCAGCGCTCTCCACCAGGATCGCACGGTCGGCGCCCAGGGCCAGGGCCGTACGCAGCTGCTCTTGAGCGGTGTTCGGGCCGATGGTGACGACGACGATTTCACTCGCTACGCCTTTTTCTTTCAGACGGACGGCTTCTTCTACGGCGATTTCGCAGAAGGGGTTCATCGACATCTTCACGTTGGCGAGGTCGACGCCGGAGTTGTCCGCCTTGACGCGGACCTTGACGTTGTAGTCGACCACTCGTTTGACAGCTACAAGAACCTTCATGGATTCCTCGTTACTCTCCGGTTAATAAGAATGTCGCCAAGATGAACCTGGCTAGTGATGCAGGTCGGCCGGAACCGACATCAGCCCAGACAGCGAGCGCAAAACCGCCCGTATCTTGACCGGATCGCCTATTCGGGTCAATACAGCAAAATGCCCTGTCATAAGCCGCAGAGCCTTATCCTATCAGGGCTTCACAAAATTCAAACAAACGTTTGTATTGGACCAGCCGAAGGTGCTGGATATAATGCGCCAGCTCAGGTCAGGGATCGAGCCTAGCCCTCCAACACAAAATATCGAAGAGCCTTGAGGAGATTGACTGTGGAACGCGAATACATGGAATTCGACGTCGTCATCGTCGGTGCCGGCCCCGCTGGCCTGTCCGCCGCGTGCCGACTGAAGCAGAAGGCCGCGGAAGCTGGTCAAGAGATCAGCGTATGCGTGGTCGAGAAGGGTTCCGAAGTCGGCGCCCACATCCTCTCTGGCGCCGTATTCGAACCGCGAGCCCTGAACGAACTCTTCCCTGACTGGAAAGACCTGGGCGCCCCGCTGAACACCCCGGTGACCCGCGACGACATCTATATGCTCAAGGATGCCGACTCCGCGATCAAGGTTCCCGGCCTCTTTGTGCCCAAGACCATGCACAACGAGGGCAACTATATCATCTCCCTGGGCAATCTTTGCCGCTGGCTGGCCCAACAGGCCGAAGGCCTGGGCGTCGAGATCTACCCGGGCTTCGCCGCCCAGGAAGCGCTGATCGACGAGAACGGCGTGGTGCGCGGGATCATCACCGGCGATCTCGGCGTCGACCGTGAAGGCAACCCGAAAGAGGGTTACTACACCCCCGGCATGGAGCTGCGCGCCAAGTACACCTTGTTCGCCGAAGGTTGCCGTGGCCATATCGGCAAGCAGCTGATCAAGAAGTACAACCTGGACTCCGACGCCGACGCCCAGCACTACGGCATCGGTATCAAGGAAATCTGGGACATCGATCCGGCCAAGCACCAGCCCGGCCTGGTGGTCCACACCGCCGGCTGGCCGCTGAACGACGAGAACCCGGGCGGTTCCTTCCTCTATCACCTGGAAAACAACCAGGTGGTGGTCGGCCTGATCATCGATCTGTCCTACAGCAACCCCTTCCTGTCGCCCTTCGACGAGTTCCAGCGCTACAAGCACCACCCGGTGGTCAAGCAGTACCTGGAAGGCGGCAAGCGTGTGGCCTATGGCGCCCGCGCCATCTGCAAGGGCGGCCTGAACTCGCTGCCGAAGATGGTCTTCCCCGGCGGCGCGCTGATCGGTTGCGACCTCGGCACCCTGAACTTCGCCAAGATCAAGGGCAGCCACACCGCGATGAAGTCCGGCATGCTGGCCGCCGACGCCGTGGCCGCCGCCCTGGGCGCCGGCAAGGAGGGTGGTGACGAGCTGACCGGCTACGTCGACAGCTTCAAGTCCAGCTGGCTCTACGACGAGCTGTTCCGCAGCCGCAACTTCGGCGCGGCAATCCACAAGTTCGGCACACTGGTGGGCGGGGCAATCAACTACATCGACCAGAACTGGTTCGGTGGCAAGATCCCGTTCACCCTGCACGACAACAAGCCGGATTACGCCTGCCTGAAGCCCGCAGCCCAGTCCCAGCGCATCGAGTATCCGAAGCCGGACGGCAAGCTCAGCTTCGACAAACTCAGCTCGGTATTCCTCTCCAACACCAACCATGAAGAGGAACAACCCTGCCACTTGAAGCTGGCCGACGCGAGCATCCCGATCGCCAAGAACCTGCCGATGTACGACGAACCGGCGCAGCGTTACTGCCCGGCCGGCGTATATGAGGTGGTGACCCAGGAAGACGGTGCCAAGCGCTTCCAGATCAACGCGCAGAACTGCGTGCACTGCAAGACCTGCGACATCAAGGACCCGGCCCAGAATATCAACTGGGTAGCCCCGGAAGGCACCGGCGGCCCGAACTACCCCAACATGTAAGCAGGCACGAAAAAGGCTCCCTCGGGAGCCTTTTTTCATTGCCGCCTTCGGGACTACTCCGGCATCGGGCCTATGGGGAAGAACTCCCCGCCGCTGCAGACGCCCAGCCAGGTGACGCCATCGATTTCCCGCGGCTCGGCCAGCTCCACCAGCTGATAGAAGACGTTGCGGTGGATCAGCGCCTCCAGGTTGGTGCGCACCAGGATATAGGGCGAAGGCTCCTGGGTCCGCGGGTCCAGTTCGACGCGAATGGGGTGCGCCGCACCGGCGACCACCTCATCCTCGACATTGGTGATGAAGCGCAGTTGTTGCGCCTCCCCTGCCCCCTCGACCCGCAGCTCCACGGCGACGAACGGCGCGTCATCCACCTGGATGCCCACTTTCTCCACCGGAGTCACCAGGAAGTAGTCCTCGCCGTCCTTGCGGATCACGCTGGAGAACAGCTTCACCATAGGTTTGCGCCCGATCGGCGTGCCCAGGTAGAACCAGGTGCCATCGCGGGCGATGCGCATGTCGAGGTCGCCGCAGAACGGCGGATTCCACAGGTGTACCGGGGCGCCACCCGGTTTGTCGCCCTTGGGTATCTGCGCCAGCAGGTCGCCGGCTTTGCCGGGATCGCTCATTTCAATCTCCTCAACGACTCAAGCCAAGCAGGCTGCGAGCGTACTCTTCCAGCGGAGGGCCGATCAGGTCCTCGGGCTTGGCATCGTAAAACGTCAGAAATCCGCCGCGATTGCGGATACGGGCAGTATCCACCAGATAGCGGGTATTGGTCTCGATCAGCATCAACTGGATCACACCACGGTCGCGGCCGAGTCGATCCATGGCCTCCTGGTCCTCCCACTCTTCTACCGTGCCGATGCGGTCGTCGGCGCTGGCGAAACGGGCGTAGAGCAGGTAGTGCGCACCCTTGGCGCGGGCCTGGCCCATGGACTCCTCTAGGCCGGCCGGCCCCTTGGCCCGGCGCACCATGGGGAAGTACTCGACGAAACCGTTGAAGGCCTCCTCGGCCACTACATTGGGCCGCGGATAGGCCGAGCCCGGCGGCACGAAATAGCCCTGGGCAATGTAAATGAAGGAATCCGGCTGCAGGCGCCAGGAGCTGGCGCGGCGGGTTTCGCTGTGGTCGAGGAATCCGGCATCGCTCAGTTGTTCGCGACTGCCGTCGGCCATGTCGCTGACCTTCATGCAGCCACCCAGGCCGAGAATCGCCAGCAACAGAATCATGCTACGCATCGTTTGTCCTCCAGGCGCCGGCGACGAAAATCCGGCGGATAGGGGACCAATGCAGCTTCCGCGCCATCAACCGCCAATGATCTTCATCACGGTGACACCGCCGGAGAACGCGACTTCCTGTTTGTCTGCCAACGCCTTGACCAGCAACCGTTGCAACGCGGGTAACGCCTCGTGCCGGGGTTTCTCCAGCAGGTCGCCGATATAGTGCCGGTTGCTCGAAGAGAGACATCCATGCAGCCAGCCGGTTGAAGACAGCCGCAGGCGCGAGCAGGTGCGACAGAAGGGCACGCTCTCGTTGGCGATCACGCCGAAGTACCCCTGCCCCGGGACGCTGTAACGCAAGGCCGTGGCATCCAGCGGTGCATCTGCCTGGACGAACTCGTGCGCAGTGCCGATCAGCGCCAGCAACTCTTCCAGCCCCACGAACTGCTGGTGGAAGGTATTGGGATCGCGGGCGAGATGCCCCATGCGCATCAGCTCGATGAAACGCAGCTCGAAGCCCTGCTCCAGGCAATAGTCCAGCAACGGCAGCACCTGATCGAGGTTCTTGCCGCGCAGCGGGACCATGTTCACCTTGATCTTCAGTCCGGCCGCCTTCGCCTCCTCCAGTCCCTGGAGCACGGTGGCCAGGTCGCCGCCGCGGGCGATGCTGCGGAACTCGCCGGCATCCAGGGTATCGAGGGAAATGTTCAGGCGGCGAATGCCACACTCCAGCAACAGCGGCAGCTTGCGAGAAAGCAACTGGCCGTTGCTGGTCAGGCTGATGTCTTCGAGCCCGAGCCTGCTGACCGCGTGGAGGAAAGGATCGAGCTTGGGACTCACCAGCGGCTCGCCGCCGGTGATGCGCAGGCGCTCGATGCCTGCCGCCTCGATCAGGTAGGCGACACCGCGCACCATGGCGTCGGCCGAGAGTTCATCCTGTGCCGCTACCAGGCGCTTGCCGTCAGGCACACAGTAGGTGCAGGCATAGTTGCAGGCGGCGGTCAGGCTGATGCGCAGATTGCGGAAGCGCCTGCCTTGGCGGTCGACGATCATGGGACGCTCCGGCATGTGATATGCCGGAGTATATCCCCCCGGCTGGGGCCATCACATGCCCGGAACCGCGATATAGGCGTACTGAATACGTCAGCCTGCCGGCGACTCGCTCTCGCGCTTGCGCTTGTTGCCCATGCGCACGCCGATGTCCATGAGGAACTGGAAGAAGCCTTCCTGGTCCTCCAGCACGCTGCTCCAGAACGGCGAGTGGTAGAGCGCCACGGCGCCGTGTACCAGGGCCCAGGCGGCGCAGTAGTGGAAGTACGGCGGCACGTCCTCCAGCTTGCCTTCGGCGATGCGGCCCTTGATCAGTTGGGTCAAACGCTCGAAGTTGGAGGCGCGGATCTTGTGCAGCTGCTCGACCATCTCCGGCACCTGGCTGTTCTTCACCACCTTCTCTTCCAGGCGGTCGAACAAGCGGTAGCGCTGCGGGTCGCGCATGCGGAACTCGAAATAGGCCCGCGACAACGCCTCCTTGTCCCGATCCACATCGGCGGAATGGAACAGCGCATTGAGGTCGCGCTCGTAGTCGAGCATCAGGCGCAGATAGATCTCCGCCTTCGACTTGAAGTGCTTGTAAATGGTGCCTTTGCCGATACCCACTGCGTCGGCGATCATCTCGACGGTAACGCTGTCTTCGCCCTCTTCCAGGAAGAGTTTGAGGGCGGTGTCGAGAATTTCCTGCTCGCGGCGGCGGAACTCACGGACTTTACGGGGTTCTTTCTGCATAAAGGGACTGTGGGGTCGAAAATCAAGCCGCGTATTATGCCTATCTGGCGTCAAAATGCACGGAACATCCAACTATGAGCTTATTGCAAGATGAGTTTGCCCAGGCCGACGGGCTCCGCTATCTCAACCATGCGGCGGTGGCACCCTGGCCGAAACGCGCGACTCGTGCGGTCCAGAGCTTCGCCGAAGAGAACCTGCACCTGGGTGCCAGGGACTATCCGGACTGGTTGATAGTAGAACGTCGGCTGCGCGAACGCCTGGCCAGACTGCTGAACTCACCGACCACAGCAGACATCGCGCTGGTCAAGAATACATCGGAAGCCCTGTCATTCGTTGCCTTTGGTCTGGATTGGGCAACAGGTGATCAGGTGGTCATCAGCGACCAGGAATTCCCTTCCAACCGGGTCGTTTGGGAAGCGCTGAAGCGCTTCGGCGTCGAAGTGCTGCAGGTCTCGCTGGATGTACCCGACCCGGAAGGCGCCCTGCTCGCGAGTTGCGGCCCGCGCACCCGCCTGATGTCCATCAGCGCTGTGCAGTACGCCAGCGGCCTGCGCCTCGACCTGCTGCGACTCGGCCATGGCTGCCGCCAGAGTGGCGTGCTGTTCTGCGTCGACGCCATCCAGCAACTCGGCGCCCTGCCCTTCGATGCCCAGGCCATCGACTGCGCCTTCGCCATGGCCGACGGACACAAGTGGATGCTCGGCCCGGAAGGCCTGGGCGTCTTCTATTGCCGCAGCGACCTGCGCGAGCAGTTGAAGCTCCACGAGTATGGCTGGCACATGCTGGAACACCCCGGCGACTACGAGCGCGCAGACTGGGAGCCCGCGCGCACCGCACGCCGCTTCGAGTGCGGCAGCCCCAACATGCTCGGCGCCATGGCGCTGGAGGCGAGCCTTTCGCTGCTGGAGGAAGTGGGCATGGCACAGGTAGCCCTCGCCCTTGAAGAGCGTGTGCAATGGCTGCAGGACGGGCTGGCGAGGATCCCTGGTGTACAGCTGCGGAGCCCGCGGAATCCCGAGCGTCGCGCCGGCATTCTCAATTTCCGTCTCGACGGCTGGGAAAACCAGGCGCTATTCGAACACTTGCGTGCCAAGCAGGTGGTCTGCGCCCAGCGTGGTGGTGGCATCCGCTTCTCGCCGCACTTCTACACCCAACCTCGGGTTATCGAGGAGACCCTTTCGCTGCTACGCCAGATGGCAGACGCATGAGGACTCAGCCCGTGCCGGCGTATTCCAAATAGGTTTAAGAAACGCCGCCGAGCTGTCTGGACGCACGGGGATATTGGCTAAACTTCTTCTTACTGGCGCGCGGCATCTCCCCCCAAGTGCCCAGCCAGTCGAGGAACCGTGGATCGCGTTCCTTTGTTTTACTCCTAATGGTCTTGACCCGGATTCATCCCCCAGAACCCGGGTTTTTTTTGTGCGCGGCTTTTGTTGCCGTCCGGAATACGGCAGGTCCGGCTCAGTTCCGGCGCGCCAACGGGAACAGGCGCAGGTAGTTTTCCGTGGTCTGCCGGGCGAACACCTCGTACTCCACCCCACGCAGTTCAGCGAGGAATTCCGCCACCTCACGCACGTACTGCGGAAGGTTCGGCTTGCCACGATAGGGAATGGGCGCGAGATAAGGCGAATCGGTCTCCACCAGCAGGCGGTCGGCCGGCACCTGCCGGGCCACTTCGCGCAGGGCGTCGGCATTGCGGAAGGTAACGATGCCGGAGAGCGAAATGTAGAAGCCGAGGTCCAGCGCGGCGCGGGCCATCTCCCAGTCCTCGGTGAAACAATGCAGCACGCCGGCCTGGGGCAACGCCGCCTCGCGCAGGAGGGCAAGCGTATCGGCGCGGGCCTCGCGGGTATGGACAATCACCGGCTTGCCGGTGACCCTGGCCGCTTCCAGGTGCAGGCGGAAGGCCTGCTGCTGGAGTTCGGCCGCCTCGGGCTCGTAGTGATAGTCCAGGCCGGTTTCGCCGATTGCCACCACACGCGGGTGCTCGAGCTCGCCCAGCAACCATTCCAGCGCCAGGGATTCACCCGGCTGCAGGTCCAGCGGATGGACACCGACGGAGCAGTGCACATCCTCGTAGCGCTCGGCCAGCGCCTTCACCGCGGCGGCATTGTCGGCGCTCACGCCGATGCAGAGGAACTGGCCGACGCCGCGGGCCCGTGCGGCATCCAGCGCGGCGTCGAGGGATCCACCATGGGCAGCCAGGTCGAGGCGGTCCAGGTGGCAATGGGAGTCGATAAGCATGAAAGCCTCAAGCGGCACGCTGCGAGCCACAAGAGAAAAGCGACAGGGCTCCTGCGGCTTGCAGCTTGCGGCTCGGAAACAGTGCCGTTACATCGTATGGGTGGGACGGTCCGACTTGAGAGCGCCAGCGAGGTAGGTCTCGATCTTGTTGCGCGCACCACTGTCGCCATCGTTGAACTGGACGCCGATGCCCGCAGCACGGTTGCCCTGGGCGCCCTTGGGAGTGATCCAGACCACCTTGCCGGCGACCGGGATCTTCTCCTGCTCGTCCATCAGGTTGAGCAGCATGAAGACTTCGTCGCCGAGCTTGTAGCTCTTGTTGGTCGGAATGAACAGGCCACCGTTCTTGATGAACGGCATATAGGCGGCATACAGGACCGACTTGTCCTTGATGGTCAAGGACAGTATCCCGTTACGCGGGCCCAGATTCGGTGGCAAGCTCATGCGACTTTCCTGGCTGACTGCTTCAGCCACCGATTCTAGCCCGGCCCGGGCAGGCTTGCCCACTGCACCAGGAGCGCTTCGAGAAGCAAGACACGGTTGAGGTTGGCTTTGTTGAGGACTTTCTGGCGCTGTTGCAGCAACCAGTCCTGCATGGCCAGCACCTTGTGCTGCGGCGCCTTGTCGGCCAGGTACTGCACTACCTTGCGCATGTCGGCCAGTCCCAGGCCGGACTCGTCACGGGTGAGCTGGTAGCGCAGCATCAGCTGCGCCCAGTCGCAGAACCAGTCGAACAGCAGCGTCAGGGGCACGGCATTCCAACCCTCCGCCAACTGGCTGGCGCCGACCTGCTGCTTGAGCAACTTCTTCACACCTTCCACGACCTCGGCACGCTGGGTGCGCACCGCCTGCCCTTCCAGGCGCTTCGCCGAAAGCGGCGAGCCACCGGCGAGGACCAACAGCTCGTGCAATTCCTCGGGCGAGGCATCCGGCAGCGCCGAAGCCAGCCAGGCCAGGCTCTGGGCCTCGCTCGGCAGCGGGCACGCCTGCTGCACGCAGCGACTCTTGATGGTCGGCAGCAGTCGGCTGGGCTGATGGCTGATCAACAGCAACACGGTATCGCCGGACGGCTCCTCCAGGCTCTTGAGCAGGGCGTTGGAGGCGTTCAGGTTCATCGCCTCGGCCGGCTCCAGCAGGATCACCTTGCGCCCGCCGAGCTGTGCGGTCTGGACCACGAACTCCACCAGCTCGCGCACCTGGTCGACGCGGATGGCCTTGTCAGCCTCCTCGGGCTCCAGCACGAAGGCGTCCGGGTGCGTGCCGGCCGCCAGCAGCAGGCAGGCCTTGCACTGCCCACAGGCATCGAGGCCGGCCGGGCTCTGGCAGAGCAGGCGCGCCATCAGGCGCTCGGCGAGGGCGCGCTTACCGATGCCGGACGGGCCATGAAGCAAATAGGCGTGGGCGTGCCGCGGGCGGCCCGCCAGTTGCTGCCAGAGCGCTTCCTGCCAGGGATAGGCATCAGCCATTGCAGCGCTCCAGCAGTTCAGGCAGCAACCGGTCGAGGCTGCCCTGGACGTCGGCCAGGGGCACCGAGGCGTCTATCACCCTATAGCGCTCGGGGGCCGATTGGGCGCGTCTGAGGTAGGTCTGGCGCACCGCCTCGAAGAAGCTGCGCTGTTCCTGCTCGAATCGATCGAGGCGGCCACGAGCGGCGGCGCGGCTCAGGCCGATTTCCACCGGGAGGTCGAAGACCAGGGTCAGGTCAGGACGCAGGTCGCCCTGGACGAACCGCTCCAGCAAGGCAATGCGCTCCTCCGGTAGACCGCGGCCACCGCCCTGGTAGGCATAGGTGGCATCGGTGAAGCGGTCGCAGAGCACCACCGCGCCACGGGCCAGGGCCGGCTTGATAACGGCCTCCAGATGCTGGGCACGGGCGGCGAACACCAGCAACAGTTCGGTATCCACGGCCATGGCTTCGTCGCTGGGGGCCAGCAGGAGTTCGCGAATGCGCTCGGCAAGCGGGGTGCCGCCAGGCTCGCGGGTGAGCAGCACTTCGATGCCCTGGCCGCGCAGACGCTGGGCGAGGTATTCGCGATTGGTGCTCTTTCCGGCGCCTTCGGGGCCTTCCAAGGTGATGAACAGACCGCTCACTGGGTGTCCTTATTCATTGCGGGGTTGGGCTGGAGCGGTAATCGCTGCGGCGCTTCAACTGGAAGTCGCGCACGGCCTGATTGTGCTCGCCCAGGGTCTCGGAGAATACATGGCTGCCGTCGCCACGTGCGACGAAGTAGAGGCTCTTGCCAGCGGAGGGATGCAATGCCGCGTGAATCGCCTCGCGCCCGGCCAGGGCGATCGGGGTCGGCGGCAGGCCGCTGATCACGTAGGTGTTGTAGGGTGTCGGCTCGCGCAGGTGATCACGGGTCAGGTTGCCGTTGTAGCGCTCGCCCAGGCCGTAGATCACGGTCGGGTCCGTCTGCAGCAACATGCCGGTCTGCAGGCGGCGCACGAAGACACCGGCGATCTGCCTGCGCTCGTTCGGCACGCCGGTTTCCTTCTCGACCAGCGACGCCATGATCAGCGCCTGGTAGGGGTCGGCATAGGGCAGCCGTTCGGCGCGCCTGGACCACTCCTCGTCCAGCACCTGGTCGAGACGCTCCCGCGCCAGCTTCAGCAGATCGATGTCACGCATGCCGCGGACAAAACGGTAGGTATCGGGAAAAAAACGGCCTTCCGGATTCTCGCCGGGCCGACCGAGGCGGGCCATCAGCTCCGCATCGCCGACGTTGGCCAGGGTCTGCTCCAGCTTGGCCTGCTTGGCCAGGGCGGCGCGGACCTGACGGAAACTCCAGCCTTCCACCAGGGTCACGCTGTACTGCACCACCTCACCCCGTTGCCACAGGCCCAGCAAGGCGGCGGCACTCATGCCAGGGGTCAGGCGGTACTCGCCGCTGTGCAGGGATGCGTTGGACAGGTTGAAGCGCCAGTACTGGCGCAACCAGAAGGCATTGCGCAGCACCCCTTCCTCTTCCAGGCGATTCAGCAGGCCACCCGGAGTGGCACCTGCCGGGACATCGAGCATCCGTTCGGCAGAAATGTTCAAGGGTTGCTCGAGGGAGACGCGTTGCTGCCAGCCGGCGAAGGCTACCAACAGGCCGGCAAGGAGCAGGCCTGCCTCCAGCATCAGCAGGAATTTGCGTATCACGAATCAGATGTCCAGTAGATCGCGGGCGATGGCCTGAAGTTTACGGGTCAGCGGCCCGACCGGCCAGTGATGGCCTGTTACTGAACGCACCGGCCAGATGCCGAAGAGGCTGTTGCAGAGAAAAACTTCGTCGGCCTGGACGAACTCCTCGAAAGGAATATCCCGCACTTCGACCGCGATGCTCTGCGCCCTGGCGCTGTCCAGCAGGGCCGCGCGCATTACCCCCGCCACACCGCAGCGGGAAAGCTCGGCGGTGACCAGGACGCCGCCCCGGACCATGAAGAGGTTGCTGAACACGCCCTCGATCACCCGTCCCGACTGGTCGCGCATCAGGCCTTCGGCGAAATCGCCGCCTTGCCATTCGGCGCGGGCGAGGACCTGTTCCAGGCGATTCAGGTGCTTGAGACCGCCCAGCAGCGGCTGCTCGGCCAGCCGGGTCGCGCAAGGGAAGAGCTGCACGCCCTGCTCCCAGTTGCCTTCGGGATAGGCGGGAAAAGCGCTGCTCTGCAGGATGCGCCGCGGCAAGGCGACGGGCGGCGGTGCATAGCCGCGCAGGCCTTCGCCACGGGTGACCATGAGTTTGGCCACGCCCTCGCCCAGGCCCGCCGAGAACGCCAGCAGTTCGGTACGCATCAGTGGCAGGTCGAGAGGGATACCCAGGCGCCGGCAGCCTTCGGTCAGCCGCGCCAAGTGGTATTCGAGCAGCGGGGGCCGACCGGCACGCACGGCGATGGTTTCGAAAAGCCCATCGCCGTAGGCCAGGCCGCGGTCCTTGATGGACAGCGACTCGGCCGGATGGCCGTCGACCCAGCTATGCATCAGCCAGCGAACCGGCGGAACACCAGGGAACCATTGGTGCCGCCAAAGCCGAAGGAGTTGGACAGCACGATGTCCATGGGCATGGAACGCGCTTCGTGGGGCACGAAGTCGAGGTCGCAGCCTTCATCGGGCTCGTCCAGGTTGATGGTCGGCGGCGCCACCTGGTCGCGCAGGGCCAGGACGCTGAAGATCGCTTCGACCGCGCCGGCGGCACCCAACAGGTGGCCGGTCATGGATTTGGTGGAGCTGACCGCGAGCTTGTAGGCGTGCTCGCCGAATACCGATTTCAGCGCCATGGCCTCGGCGACGTCGCCTGCTGGCGTCGAGGTGCCATGGGCGTTCACGTATTGCACCTGGTCGCCGTTCAGGCCCGCATCGCGCAGGGCATTGCGCATGCAGCGCGCAGCACCGGCGCCGTCCTCCGGCGGCGAGGTCATGTGGTAGGCGTCACCGCTCATGCCGAAGCCGATCAGCTCGGCATAGATGGTCGCGCCACGGGCCTTGGCATGTTCCAGCTCTTCCAGCACCAGGGCGCCGGCGCCATCGGACAGCACGAAGCCGTCGCGGCCCTTGTCCCATGGACGGCTGGCGCGGGTCGGGTCGTCATTACGGGTGGACAGCGCGCGAGCCGCACCGAAACCGCCCAGGCCCAGGCCGCAGGCCGCCATTTCCGAGCCCCCCGCAACCATCACGTCCGCTTCGCCGTAAGCGATGTTTCGCGCGGCCATGCCGATGCAATGGGTGCCGGTGGTGCAGGCGGTGGCGATGGCGTAGTTCGGCCCCTGGATGCCCAGATGGATGGACAGGAAGCCGGACACCATGTTGATGATCGAGCCGGGCACGAAGAACGGAGAGATCCGACGCGGCCCCTGCTCGATCAGTGACTTGCAGTTGTTCTCGATGTTGGTCAGGCCGCCGATGCCGGAACCCATGGCAACGCCAATGCGCTCGCGGTTGGCATCGGTGACTTCGAGACCGGAATCGCGCACGGCCTGGAAGCTCACCGCAAGGCCGTACTGGATGAATAGGTCGAGCTTGCGCGCCTCCTTGGCCGACAGGTACTCCTCGACATTGAACCCCTTGACCGAGCCGCCGAAGCGGGTGGTGTAAGCGGAAAGGTCCATATGTTCGATCAGGCCAATGCCACTGCGGCCAGCCAGAATTCCCTGCCAGCTGCTCGGTACATCGGTACCCAGCGGCGACAACATGCCAAGGCCAGTGACCACGACGCGTCTACGCGACACAGCGATCTCCTTCTTCAATCTCTACACGGCGGTTGATTCGGATTAACAGACTGTTGAAAAGCCCGACAGGCGACATGCCCCGCGGATTTTTCAACAACCTGCTTAAAGAAAAACCGCACGCCCGGTTGGGTCGTGCGGCTTCTCCGCGTCGGGGAACCGACGATTACATTACTGCGCGTTGGCGTTGATGTAATCGATGGCTTCCTGAACGGTGGTGATCTTCTCGGCTTGCTCGTCCGGGATTTCGGTCTCGAATTCCTCTTCCAGAGCCATCACCAGCTCAACGGTGTCAAGGGAGTCGGCGCCCAGGTCTTCAACGAAGGAAGCGCTGTTGGTGACTTCCTCTTCCTTGACGCCCAGTTGCTCGGCGACGATTTTCTTGACGCGTTCTTCGATGGTGCTCATACCTTGTTTTCACTCCTATGGAAAAATCCGTGCAGCTGGGGCTGCAGTGTATAGAAAGGGATTTCTGCATTTCAAGCAGAACGCCTGAACCCCTTCCGGATCGCCGCAACGAAATGTCTATAACCCGACTGCACTTATATAGCGAATTCTAGACAGCCCATATGACAGCTTTCTGAAGGGATTCGTCACATTCAGCTCATGTACATACCGCCGTTGACCGGGATGGTAGCGCCAGTCACGTAGGCAGCGCCATCGGAGGCGAGGAAACCCACCACCCTGGCGATCTCTTCGGCCTGGCCCAGGCGACCCAGCGGGATCTGGGTCAGCAGCGCATCGCGCTGGGCATCCGGCAGTTCACGGGTCATGTCGGTGTCGATGAAGCCCGGCGCCACCGCGTTTACGGTAATGGCGCGGGAACCGACCTCGCGCGCCAGTGCGCGGCTGAAGCCTTCCAGGCCGGCCTTGGCGGCAGCGTAGTTGGTCTGGCCGGCGTTGCCCATGGCGCCCACCACCGAACCGATGTTGATGATGCGTCCCCAACGAGCCTTGGTCATGCCGCGCAGCACGGCCTTGGACAGGCGATACAGGCTATTGAGGTTGGTGTTGATGACGTCAAACCACTCGTCGTCCTTCATGCGCAGCATGAGGTTGTCGCGGGTGATGCCGGCGTTGTTCACCAGGATCAGCGGCTGACCCAGGTGCTGCTGGATGTGTTCGAGGGTGCTGGCGACCGACTCGTCATTGCTGACGTCCAGGACCAGGCCGGCACCTTCGATGCCGTTGCTCTTGAGGTACTCGGCGATTTTCTCGGCACCGGAGGGGGAAGTCGCGGTACCAATGACCACGGCGCCCTGACGGCCCAGTTCGAGAGCGATCGCCTGGCCAATGCCACGGCTCGCACCAGTGACCAATGCCACCTTACCTTGCAGACTCATAGGTCTTCTCCTTGTTCAGGCCAGCGCAGCACGGGCGGCTGCGAAAGCATCAGGGGTATCCAGGTTGTGGGTGTTGACACCCTTCACGCAGCGCTTGTTCAGGCCGGACAGCACCTTACCCGGGCCGCACTCCACCAGCTCGGTGACACCGCGCTCGGACAGGCAGACCATCGACTCCACCCAGCGAACCGGGCTGTAGAGCTGGGCCAGCAGGTCGCGCTTGAGTACGTCCAGGTCCGCCGCAACGGCAGCGCTGACGTTCTGCACCAGCGGAATCTGCGGTGCCTGCCAGGCGAGGGCTTCGATGGCTTCGGCGAAACGCTCGGCGGCGGGCTTCATCAGTGCGCAGTGGGACGGCACGCTGACCGGCAGCGGCATCGCACGCTTGGCGCCGCGCGCCTTGCACGCCTCGATGGCGCGCTCGACGGCAGCCGCGGCACCGGCGATCACCACCTGGCCGGGTGCGTTGAAGTTCACTGCGCTGACCACTTCACCCTGCGCGGCTTCGGCGCAGGCGGCCAGCACGTCGGCATCTTCCAGGCCGAGAATGGCGGCCATGCCGCCCTGCCCTGCCGGAACGGCCTGCTGCATCAGCTGGCCACGGCGCTCCACCAGCTTCACCGCATCGGTGAAGGCCAGGCTGCCGGCCGCCACCAGGGCGGAGTATTCGCCCAGGCTGTGGCCGGCGACGTAGGCCGGACGGGCGCCACCTTCAGCCAGCCACAGGCGCCACAGGGCGATGGAGGCGGTGAGGATGGCCGGCTGGGTCTTGTCGGTCTGGTTGAGCTGTTCTTCCGGACCTTGCTGGGTCAATGCCCAGAGGTCATAGCCGAGCGCCTCGGAGGCTTCGGCAAAGGTATCCAGGACCAGCTTCTGCTGGCCCCCCTGCTCGGCCAGCATGCCCAGAGACTGGGAGCCCTGACCGGGAAAGACGAAAGCGAGGGATGCGGACATTGAGAGTGGTCCCTTATCTGGCGGTAGAGGGAGATTGACGCCCGGCATAGCCAAGCGCAAAGAACTGACAGTTGGATGACAGGCTACCGATAGCGGTCACATCCTACAGCAACAGATGCTCCAGGCGACCGTGCAGGCGCTGCGGCAGGTTCTCCCGAACCTCGATCAGCGCCCGGCGGATGGCGCTCTGGAAGCCCTCCGAACCGGCCGAGCCATGGCTCTTGATGACGATGCCCTGCAAGCCAAGAAAACTCGCCCCGTTATGACGCGCGGGCGCCAGGTCGGTGCGCAGCCTGCGCAGCAGCGGTAGCGCCAGCGAACCCACCAGGCGCGAACCCAGGTTCTCGGTGAAGAGCGCCTCGATGCGCGCGGAAATCATCGAGGCCAGGCCTTCGCTGGACTTGAGCAGGATGTTGCCGACGAAACCGTCGCACACCACCACGTCCGCTTCACCGCGATAGAGCCCGTCCCCCTCGATGTAGCCGATGTAATTGAGCCCCTGGGCCTGTTGCAACAGGCTCGCTGCCAGCTTGACCTGCTGGTTGCCCTTGATGTCCTCGGTGCCGACGTTCAGCAATGCCACCCGCGGCCGCTCCACCCCCAGGGCCTCGGCGGCCACCGCCCCCATCACAGCGAATTGATAGAGATGCTCCGCACTGCAATCGACGTTGGCGCCAAGATCCAGCAAATGACAGTGACCACGGGCCGTAGGAATGGCGCTGACCATGGCCGGACGATCGATGCCGGGCAGCGTCTTCAGCACATAGCGAGACAGCGCCATCAGGGCACCGGTATTGCCGGCACTGACGCAAGCCTGGGCACGCCCATTGCGCACCAGTTCGAGGGCGACGCGCATCGAGGCATCAGGCTTGCCGCGCAGGGCTTGTGCCGGGCGCTCATCCATGCCGATCACTTCACTGGCGTGTTCGATCTGCAGGCGCTGGCGATCGGCCACGGGAACGCGGGCGATGAGTTCTTCGAGAAGGGGGGCTTGGCCGACAAGGACCAGGTGAAGCGAGGGGAATTCGGCCAGACAGGCAACACTGGCCGGGACAATGCAGCGGGGACCGAAGTCCCCGCCCATTGCATCAATCGCGACGATCGAGGCGGACAAGGATTACTCGTCAGCGCCCTTGTCGATCACTTTGCGACCGCGGTAGAAACCGTCCGGGGAAACGTGGTGGCGCAGGTGAACTTCACCGGTGCTCTTCTCTACGGACAGTGCGTTGGCATCGAGGGCGTCGTGGGAACGACGCATGTCGCGTGCCGAGCGGGATTTTTTGTTCTGCTGAACAGCCATAATCAATTAACTCCTAAACGTTTGGGTCACGCTTTAACTGCGCCAATACACTGAACGGGTTGGACCGCGAAACCTCGTCCTCGCTCGGTTCGGGCTCATCGAGGCCCGCCGGCTGCTGGCATTCTTCAGGGTCATGGGCCGGAACTATGGGCAGGGCGAGCAACAGCTCATCCTCGACCAGAGTCATCAGATCCAGAGGATCCTCTCCCACTTCCAGCACGTCATAGCCCTTCGGCAGCGACTGACTGTCAGCCCCTTCCCTCACCACGGCGTAATCGCATTCGCTGTGGATGTTCAGGGCGACCAGCTCTAGACAACGCTGGCAAACCATCTTGACCTCGACGTCGATCCGGCTGTGGATGACGACCGCGCGACGTTCGTCACGACTGAACGCCAGGCTCGCATGGATGCTGCCCGCATTGTCCGCTAGGGGGTCGCAGAGTCGCTCCAGGCTGGCAAGCGCAATATCACCTTCGAGGGTGATCTCGCGGTCCGCCAGCTTGCGCGGATCTACATGAGGTGGAATCGGCCCATTCAACATAGGCGCAGCATTCTAGGGACGAGCCCCTCCCCTGTCAAAAGAATTTCCGCATTGTCCCTGCGTGAACCGGCTCTATAGAATTCCTCGCCCACATTCCGGAGATCGCCATGCCGCCCCTGGTGCTCGCATCCAGCTCCCCCTACCGCCGCGAACTGCTCGAACGCCTGCGCCTGCCCTTCACCTGGAGCGCTCCGGCCATTGATGAAACCCGCCATCCGCAGGAGTCCGCCGAACGACTGGTGCGCCGCCTGGCCCTGGAAAAGGCCCAGGCACTGGCCACCCTGCACCCGAATCACCTGATCATCGGCTCCGACCAGGTCGCCGTACTCGGCGAGCAGATACTCGGCAAACCCCACGGATTCGAACGCGCCCGCAGCCAATTGCTGGCCGCTAGCGGAACCAGCGTCAGCTTCCTTACCGGCCTCGCCCTGCTGAACAGCGCCACGGGGAACTATCAGGTGGACTGCGTACCCTTTACGGTGCACTTCCGCGAGCTGGACGAAGCGCGCATCAGCCGCTACCTGGAAGCGGAACGACCCTACGATTGCGCCGGCAGCTTCAAGGCCGAGGGCCTGGGCGTCAGCCTGTTTCGCGCCACCGAAGGCAGCGACGCCACCAGCCTGGTCGGCCTGCCGCTGATCCGCCTGGTGGACATGCTGCTCGCCGAAGGCGTGCAGATCCCCTGACCTCCATCCATATAAATGAAGAAAGCCCGGCACTGGCCGGGCTTTCTTCATTGGCAACGCGCGCAACTCAGCGCAGCGAAGGCCCCTGCAAGCCCATCCACAAGGCCAGCCGCTCAGCGACGCTGGCGCCGAACTTCTTGGAGAAGCGATCGAAAGGCGACTCCTGGACGGTGTAGTCGACGATTTCCTTCGCCCCCACCACTTCCCGCGCCACGAAGCTGGCATTGCCCAACTTGTCCACCAGGCCCAGCGCCAGCGCCTGCTCCCCCGACCAGACCAGGCCACTGAAGAGTTCGGGATGCCCCTCGACCTTCAGCCGATCGCCTCGACCCTTCTTCACGCTTTCGATGAACTGCTGGTGAGTGGTATTCAGCACGCCCTGCCAGAACTCAGTCTCTTCCGCCTTCTGCGGCTGGAAGGGATCAAGGAATGCCTTGTGCTCGCCAGAGGTGTAGACACGGCGCTCGACACCCAGCTTGCCCATCGCATCGACGAAGCCGAAGGTGGTCGCAGTCACGCCGATTGAACCCACCAGGCTGGCCTTGTCGGCATAGATCTCATCCGCCGCGCTGGCAATGTAATAGGCACCGGACGCGCCCAGATCGGAGATCACGGCGTAGACCTTGATGTCCTTGTGCGCCTCGCGCAGCCGACGAATCTCGTCATAGATGTAGCCGGACTGCACAGGGCTGCCGCCCGGGCTGTTGATGCGCAGGACAACGCCCTTGGTCTTCGGGTCCTCAAAGGCAGCGCGCAGACCGGTAACGATATTATCCGCACTGGCCGCCTCCTCATCGGCGATCATCCCGCGGACCTCCACCAGCGCCGTGTGATCCTTGCTGCGCGCCGCACCTTTCTGCAGATCGAAGGATGGCGCGAACAGCGCCAGCGCGATGAACAGATAAAGGAAGGTCAGGGACTTGAAGAAAATCCCCCAGCGCCGAGCCCGACGCTGCTCCTGGACGCCAGCCAGCACCGCTTTCTCCAGCAGCTTCCAGCTCTTCTCGTCAGCCTTGTCGGCAGAAGCCGATGCTTTCCATTCATCAGACATAGAGTTCCACCTCCAGGGATTGCCGGCTGCGATCACCACTCAACCAGTGACGCAGCTCCTCGAAACGCTCGATCGCCAGTTTCGGCGACTCCTTGAGTAACTCGGCAAGCGGCTGGGCACCGTAACCCACCGCCACGGAATCCATCCCCGCCCGATGCGCCATGCGCAGGTCGAAGGGTGAATCCCCCACCATCAGCGCCTGCTCGGCCACCACGCCGCAGTGCACGAGGATTTCCCGCAGCATCAGCGGATCGGGCTTGCTCGCCGTCTCATCCGCACAACGGGTGACATCGAAATATTCCAGCCAACCGCGCCCGGCCAATACATGATCGAGCCCCCGACGGCTCTTGCCAGTAGCGACCGCCAGGCGGTAACCCTGAGCTCGGAAGTCTTCCAGGGCCTCAGCCACCCCCTCGAACAGGGACGAAGGTTGGCTTTCCAGGGCATTGTAATGATCACCGTAGCTGCGCCTGAACCCATCGATAAGTCGCACATCGTCGAGATCCGGGTAAAGGGTGGCAATGGCCTCCGGCAAACCGAGGCCTATGATGCCCTTGATGGCGACATCGTCGCGCCAGGGCAACCCACAGACGTCGGCCGCGACACGCATGGACTCGACTATGCGGGCGATGGAATCCACCAGCGTGCCGTCCCAATCGAAGATCAGCAGTCGATAGTCACGCACCGAGACGCTCCAGGGTCTTCTGCCACATCTCGTCCACCGGCGCTTCCAGCTTCAACTCGCCGCCATCAGGCAGGCTGATGGCCAGGGAATGGGCATGCAGGAACAGGCGCTTGCCGCCAAGATCGCGGATCTCGCGAGTGAAGTCCTCATCTCCGTACTTGGGGTCGCCAGCGATGGAATGGCCAGCGTGCTTGGCATGCACACGGATCTGGTGGGTACGGCCCGTGATAGGGCTGGCCTCCACCAGGGTGGCGAACTCACCGAAGCGCCGCACGACCCGGAACTCGGTCAGGGCGTCCTTGCCTTCGGGGTTCACCTCCACCATGCGCTCACCAGAGCGCAGGTTGTTCTTCAGCAATGGCGCACTGACCTTCTTCTTCGAGGTCGGCCAGCTGCCGCGCACCAGCGCCAGGTAGCGCTTGTCCACGCCATCGCCACGCAGGGCCTCGTGCAGATGCCGCAGCATGCTGCGCTTCTTGGCGATCATCAGCAGGCCCGACGTATCGCGGTCGAGGCGATGCACCAGCTCCAGGTCCTTGGCATCCGGGCGCAACTGGCGAAACGCCTCGATCACCCCGAAACTGAGACCGCTACCGCCGTGCACGGCGATGCCGGCGGGCTTGTTCAGCACGATCAGGGCCTTGTCTTCGTAGACGATGGCGGCCTCCAGGCGCTCCAGCAGCCCCTGGGCCACCGGTGCCGGCTCATCGCGTTCGGCCAGGCGCAGCGGCGGAACCCGCACGATGTCGCCGGCCTGGAGCTTGTACTCCGGCTTGATACGCCCCTTGTTCACCCGGACTTCGCCCTTGCGCAGGATGCGATAGATCAACGTCTTGGGCGCACCCTTCAACTGGGTACGTAGGAAATTATCGATGCGTTGGCCGGCATATTCCGGCGCAACCTCAAGCAGCTGGACGCTGGAGGTTGGAGAGGCAGGAGTAGTCATTTGCGCATCATAACAATTTTTTATGGATTTGAAGCACTTAATGATTACTGCTATAGTCGCGAACGCCGCCAAAAGCGGCCTGGTTTCGGGATGTTCGCCAAAACTGCCATCCCAACCGCTGCAACCCTTTCAGGACGTGAGGCCGTCCGACAGAAATTTCGCCGCATTGACCGCGCAATTTCCGAAATCAAAGCCTTGAGCCATGACGCGTGATCGCCCCTTCCAACGGGAGATCACGGTAAATGCAACCCGCTACGGATTCAGCGAGCGGCACCCGATTTTCAAGGGATAAGTGTAGGGTGGAGATGCACAATAGTCGGACTGCGTAGCACCAGGCTTTATTCAAGACGCTTCATTTCGTCCGCTACCGACCGTTGATTCCTCCTCCTGAACAAGTGCTTCTGTCACGACACAGCAAGCAGGAGACGTAGTCGCGATTTCGGCCCCACTGGCTGGAGTTCGCTGGACACTGGGACGGTCCGCCGGCCCTGACACGCACCTGACACCGACCGCGAGAGTCGTGTGCGCCAATCGCCGTTTCCGGTAGCCCGGAAACCCATTGGTATCACATGAAAAGAATGCTGATTAACGCAACTCAGCCCGAAGAGTTGCGTGTTGCTCTGGTCGACGGCCAACGCCTGTATGACCTGGACATCGAGTCGGGTGCACGCGAGCAGAAGAAAGCCAACATCTACAAGGGCCGGATCACTCGCATCGAGCCCAGCCTCGAAGCCGCCTTCGTCGACTTCGGCGCCGAGCGCCACGGCTTCCTGCCGCTGAAGGAAATTTCCCGCGAGTACTTCAAGAAGTCTCCCGAAGGCCGCATCAACATCAAGGAAGTGCTCAGCGAAGGCCAGGAAGTCATCGTCCAGGTCGAGAAAGAAGAGCGTGGCAACAAGGGCGCAGCCCTGACCACCTTCATCAGCCTCGCCGGCCGCTACCTGGTGCTGATGCCGAACAACCCCCGCGCCGGTGGTATCTCCCGTCGCATCGAAGGCGAAGAGCGCAACGAACTGCGCGAAGCGCTGAACGGCCTCAATGCTCCGGCCGACATGGGCCTGATCGTCCGCACCGCCGGCCTCGGCCGCTCCAGCGAGGAGCTGCAATGGGACCTGGACTACCTGCTGCAACTCTGGAGCGCCATCAAGGAAGCTTCCGGTGAACGCGGCGCCCCTTTCCTGATCTACCAGGAAAGCAACGTCATCATCCGCGCCATTCGTGACTACCTGCGCCAGGACATCGGCGAAGTGCTGGTCGACAGCGTCGAAGCCCACGAGGAAGCCCTCAGCTTCATCCGCCAGGTGATGCCGCAGTACCAGAGCAAGATCAAGCTCTACCAGGACAGCGTTCCGCTGTTCAATCGCTTCCAGATCGAAAGCCAGATCGAAACCGCCTTCCAGCGCGAAGTGAAGCTGCCGTCCGGCGGCTCCATCGTCATCGACCCGACCGAAGCCCTGGTGTCCATCGACATCAACTCGGCCCGTGCGACCAAAGGCGGCGACATCGAGGAAACCGCCCTGCAGACCAACCTGGAAGCGGCTGAGGAAATCGCCCGCCAGCTGCGCCTGCGTGACATCGGCGGCCTGATCGTCATCGACTTCATCGACATGACCCCGGCCAAGAACCAGCGCGCAGTGGAAGAGAAAGTCCGCGAAGCCCTGGAAGCCGACCGCGCCCGCGTGCAGATCGGTCGCATCTCCCGCTTCGGCCTGCTGGAAATGTCCCGCCAGCGCCTGCGTCCATCCCTGGGCGAGACCAGCGGCATCGTCTGCCCGCGCTGCGACGGCCAAGGCATCATCCGTGACGTCGAGTCGCTGTCCCTGGCCATCCTGCGCCTGATCGAAGAAGAAGCCCTCAAGGACCGCACCGCCGAAGTCCGCGCCCAGGTACCGATCCCGGTTGCCGCCTTCCTGCTCAACGAGAAGCGCAACAGCATCACCAAGATCGAGCTGCGTAGCCGTTCGCGCATTGTCATCCTGCCGAACGACCACCTCGAGACCCCGCACTTCGAAGTCCAGCGCCTGCGCGACGACAGCCCCGAAGTACTGACCGGCCAGTCCAGCTACGAGATGACCCCGGCCGAGGTCGAAGAAGCCCAGCCGGCCAGCTCCACCCGCACCCTGGTTCGCCAGGAAGCCGCGGTGAAGACCGTTTCCCCCGAGCGCCCCGCTCCGGCTCCGATTGCTGCCGCCCCGCTGGCACCGCCGGCGCCGACCCCGGAACCCAGCCTGTTCAAGGGCCTGGTGAAATCCCTGGTAGGCCTGTTCGCCGGCAAGGAAGAGCCCAAGGCCGAAGCCGAGAAGCCCACCATCGAGCGTCAGCCGCGCGGTGAAGAGCGTCGCGCCGGCCGCCAGCAGAACCGTCGCCGTGATGGTCGCGAAGGCCGCGAGGGTCGTGAAGGCCGTCGTGATGACGATCGCAAGCCGCGTGAAGAGCGCCAGCCGCGCGAAGCCCGCGAAGGCCAGGAAGCCCGCCGCGAGCGTCCGGCCCGCGAAGAGCGCCAGCCGCGCGAGGAGCGTCAACCGCGTGAAGAGCGCCAGGCCCGCGAGCCGCGCGAAGAACGCCAGCCCCGTGAAGAGCGTCAGCCTCGCGAGGAACGCCAGGTCCGCGAGGATCGCGAAGAGCGTCAGCCGCGTGAAGAACGCCAGGCCCGTGAGGACCGCCCGCAGCGCGAAGAGCGCCAGCCGCGCGAACCCCGTGAAGGCCAGGAAGGTCGTCGCGAGCGTGGCGAGCGCGCTGAGCGTCCGGCCCGCGAAGAGCGCCAGCCGCGTGAAGAGCGTCAGCCCCGCGAGGAACGCCAGCCGCGCGCCGAACAGGCCCAGGCCGAGGCCGAGGCGGTCGACGAAGAACTGCTGAACAACGAAGAGCTGCTGGACGACGATCAGGAAGGCGCCGATGGCGAACGCCCGCGTCGCCGTTCCCGTGGCCAGCGCCGCCGCAGCAATCGCCGTGAGCGTCAGCGTGAAGCCGGCGGCGAAGAACTGGCAGAAGGCCAGGAAGGCGTCGAGCAGGCCTCCCCTGCCGATGTCGCCCAGGTCGCCGCAGTAGCCGCAACCGCCGTGGTCGCAGCCGAAGCGGTTGGCGAAGCTGCTGAAGCCACCAGCCAGGAACCCGTCCAGGTCGAAGTCCAGGTGGTTGAAGCCGAGGCTGTCTTCGCCCCGGTCGAGGAAGCTGCCCCGGTCGCCGAGCCGGTAGTTGAAGCTGTTGAAGCTATTGAAGCGCCGGCCGTGATCGAGGCGCCTCAGTTCATCGAAGCCGCTCCGGCTGCGGTCGTGACCGAAGAGCCCGCCCCCGCTCCGGTGGTGGAAGTTCCGGAAGTCGCTGCTCCGCATGTCGAGGCCCCGGCCGCCGCCCTGTCCAGCACCGGTCGCGCCGCCAACGACCCCCGTGAAGTTCGCCGCCGTCAGCGCGAAGCCGAGCGCCTGGCCAAGGAAGCTGAAGCTGGTGCCGCCAACGTGGTCGAAGCCGTAGTTGCCGCCGAGCCGGTTTCCGCTGCCGTGCACGCCATCTCTGGCGTGGCCGAGGAAGTCGCTGCCGAGCAGCCGGCCGTAGAGGCCGTCGAGCAGGCAGTGGAGCAACCCGTCGAAGCCCCGGCCGAACAGCAGGAGCAAGTGGCGGTAGCGACCGAGGAAGAAGTTCCGGCGAAAGCCGAACCCAAGGCCGAGGAAGAGGAAAAGGACGAAGCCAAGGACGAGACCAAGCCGGTCGTCTGAAGCCAAGCCTGAATGAAGAAGGGGATGCCATTGGCATCCCCTTTTTTTTGGTTCATCGCGGATTTTCGGGGAGGCATTGGATTCGCGCTGGATTGGCAAGATTGGCTGATAGCCATTGATTGGCGCCGTGCAGCCGGATGCGGCCCTCTCCCCCGGCCCCCGCCCTGCGCCCCGGCCTGATCGCTTCGCGCTCCGGCGCTCATCGGCACCGGAAGCGGTGCTTCCGAACGCGTACCTCTTCGCCCCGCAGGCGGGCG
>NZ_SSOJ01000038.1 GCF_029871205.1 Pseudomonas sp. BN417
CCGGATGCAGGGGCGAGCGTTCTTGGTTACTTCTTTGTGGTTCGGCATCCCGACGTTTGAAAGAAGTGACTCGCCGGGAGGCGAAACAGGGACTTGCAGCCCACTCGATAAGCAACTCGGCTCAGGACGTTCTAGCAACACTTAATGCAGACATAGCCAATTCATTTACGCCGGGGTGTCCGCGTAGGTTGGAGCGTCGTCCAATGCAGGCATATCCCATTCATTCGCGAGGGACAGCGAAGCGCTCGCAAGGTTGTCCCCGTATCCCTTACCTCCGGCCCGCCCTCAAGGGGAAGGCCCGGAATGTCAAGGACTACCCGGTGCCGTCCCCGTGCCCCGGCAGGTAAGCCGCTTCGTCCTCGGGCCAGGCTCTCGGTTGCACTGGCCCGCAGGGTTGGCAGTGGACTTCGACATGGTGATCCTGGCCATCGTCCACCAGGGGCACACGCCGATCTTCGAGCCTTTCTCCATCGAGGCTGACTTGCTGGCCGCCCGGTACGCTTTCGGTCTGAACCAGGTTGATGTGGTACAGCGTCGAGCCGAAGCGGTAGCGCAGTTTGTAGCCCCGCCAGCCTGCTGGCAGCACGGGTTCGAAGCGCAAGCTTGCGCCCTCGCGTTGCACGCCGAGCAGTGACTCGAGGATGAGACGGAACATCCAGCCGGCCGCGCCGGTGTACCAGCTCCACCCCCCACGACCCTCGTGCGGGGCCATGGCGTATACATCGGCCGCCAGCACGTAAGGCTCGACCTTGTAAGTCTCGATGGCGCCGGCGAGGCCATGGCTCACCGGATTGATCATGTCCAGCAGCTCCCAGGCCCGCGCGCTGTCGCCCATTTCGGCGAAGGCCATGCTCGCCCAGACCGCGGCATGGGTGTATTGGCCGCCGTTCTCGCGCACACCGGGGACATAGCCCTTGATGTATCCCGGGTCGGGCAGCGAACGGTTGAAGGGCGGTGTAAGCAGCCGGATCAGGCGGGCGTCACGCTGCACCAGATGCTCATAGAGCGAGTCCATTGCCTGGCGCCGCCGCTCGACCGGGGCTACACCCGAAAGCACCGACCAGCTCTGGGCGATGGAGTCGATGCGGCATTCGTCATTGTTGGCCGAGCCGAGCAGCGTGCCGTCATCGAAGTAGGCCCGTCGATACCAGGCGCCATCCCAGCCGTGTCGCTCCAGGCTTGCGCGCAGTTTCGCGGCCTGCTCGTTGCAGCGCACGGCGAAGGCGGCATCGCCATGCTCCAGCGCGGTGACCGCGAACCGCTCCATCACCTCATGCTGGAAGAAGCCCAGCCACACGCTTTCACCCTGGCCAAGTTCTCCGACTCGGTTCATGCCGTCGTTCCAGTCGCCGCCACCCATCAGCGGAAGGCCGTGGGCGCCTCGTGGCATTCCGCGTTCCAGCGCACGCAGGCAATGCTGATAGAGGCTTTCCTGCAGCATCGAGCGCTCCGGCAGGTCGTAATAGGATTCCTCGCCCTCATTCAGTTCGCGCCCTTCGAGGTAGCTAACCTGCTCGTCGAGTACGCTCCGGTCGCCGGTTTGCCGGACAAAACGGCTGACGGCCAGCGGCAGCCACAGGTAGTCGTCCGAGCAGCGTGTGCGTACGCCGCGGTCCATCGGTGGGTGCCACCAGTGCTGCACATCGCCTTCCAGGAACTGATGGGCAGCGCACAGCAGCAGGTGCTGGCGTGCGCTGGCCGGGGCGGTATGCAGCATGGCCATGCTGTCCTGCAGCTGGTCACGGAAGCCGTAGGCGCCGCCGGACTGGTAATAGCCGCTGCGGGCCAGGAAGCGCGAGGCGATGACCTGGTACATCAGCCAGCCATTGAGCATCAGATCCATCGCGGGCTCAGCCGATTCCACCCGCACCTGCCCCAGGGTTTCGCGCCAGTGTTCGCGTACGGCCTGCAAGGCCGCATGGGCTGCGCCAAGGCTGAGGACGTTGCGCAGCAGGCCCACGGCGGCCCCGGCGTTCTGCTCGGCGCCCAGACAGAACACCAGCTCCCGTGAGGCGCCGGGTGCAAGTTCAATACCTGCCTGGAGGGCAGCGCAGGGGTCGAGGCCGCCGCCGCAGTGCCCGAGGAGCTGTTTCTGCGCCATCGCGGCTGGTGCCTGGAGGTTGCCGTTGCGGCCGATGAATTCGCTGCGGTCCGCGGTGTGGCTGCGGCTCGGCGGGTCTACCGCGAAAAAGGCCACTCGCCCCGGAAACTCCATCGAGTAGGCATTGCGTGCGAGGAGCGCGCCGGCGCCCCTGTCGAATTCAGTGACCAGGTGCATCGCGGTCTTGTTTCGCAGATCGCCCAGCACCCATTCGACATAGCCGGTGACGGACAGTTTGCGGGGGCGACCGGACAAGTTGCGGACTTTCAGCAGCGAGTACTTGATGGGTGCGTCGAGCGCCACGTAGACCCAGAGTTCGCTTTCGATACCGTCTTCGCGGTGCTCGAAGCAGCTGTAGCCAAAGCCGTGGCGCGTCACGTACGGGCCGCTGCCGCGCCTGGGCATGGGCGTGGGTGACCAGTAGTGCCCGGTCTCGTCGTCACGCAGGTAGAAGGCCTCGCCGCTGGCATCACGAACCGCATCGTTCTGCCAGGGCGTCAGGCGGAACTCGTGGGCGTTCAGGTTCCAGGTGTAGGCGCCACCACTTTCCGAGATGACGGTGCCGAATGCCGGATTCGCCAACACATTGACCCAGGGGGCCGGGGTGGCGACACCAGGCTCCAGCTTCAGCACGTACTCGCTGCCGTCGCGGCTGAAGCCACCATAGGCGTTGGCCAGGCACAGGGCAGGGTCGGCAGCGCCGGTCGCAGGCCCCGGCGCCTGTGCCTGCGGGGGGAGAAGGCCGGGGTCGAAGCGCGGCCAGGGCCCCTTGGGCTGACGGCGGAGGATCTGGTCATGCAGGGTGCCGGCGGCGTCATTGACGATGATCCGCGCTACGGCCTTGATCAGGGTGCGGTCTTCCTGCGAGAGCTGTTGCGCCGGCCGTACGAAAATCCCGCCCGGTCGGTCGATCAGGTTGGCTTCGGCGCCGGAGGTGATCAGGCCCATGATCAGGTCCTGGAGCTGCTGCCGGTAACCGGCGCTGTCCTCGTTCCAGATTACCAGGTCGACCGCCAGGCCCTTCTGCCGCCAATAGGCATGGGCCTGCACCAGCTGGCGCACCAGCTCGATGTTGGCCGCATCGGTGATCTGCACCAGCACGATCGGCAGGTCGCCGGAAATCCCCTGGCCCCAGAGGCCGGACTGGTTGCGCAGGTTGCCGGTCAGGGCGCCATTCTTCGCCCTCAGCGCAGCATTGGCGTAGAGGATGGAGGCGGCCATCTGCTCGTAGAGCCAGGCATCGGCCAGGGATGCATTGAGCTGACGCAGCTGCACCTGGCTGTGGGTCCAGGCGAGGTCGAAAACCCGGTCGGCAAGGTGGCGGTCGCGGTACTTGTCGATCAGTTGCAAGCAGCCGTCGCGGCTGTCGCTGACACCGCTGACCAGGTCGAGGGTGGCCGCCTGGCCCGCGTCGAGGGTGATGCGGCAGCGGATCGCGACAATAGGGTCGAGGACCGAGCCGGAGGTGCCGCCAAGCATTTCACCGCCGGTATCCATGGCCGCCGGGTTGGTCAGGCTGCGGCCACGGCCGATGAAGCGGGCGCGGTCGGTTTCGTAGGAAATGGCGTCGACGTCCGCCCCGTGGACCGCCAGCAGGTGGCAGAACCAGGGCGCCTGCTCCGCGCTCGAACGAGGCCGGCGCGTGCAGAGGATCGCCTGCAGGGGCTTGAGCAGTTCGGTCTGCACGAAGAGGTTGTTGAATGCCCGGTGCAGCGCATCGCTGATGGCCGGCGCCAGCACCACTTCGGCGTAGCTGGTGAACTCGATGCTGCGCCGGGTGCGGGCGCGGTTGGTCAGGGTGATCCGGCGCAGCTCGATGTCATCTTCCGGGGAGACGACGATCTCGCTGTGGGCGTCGAAGTCCCGCTGGCGAACGCGGAACTCCGCGCGGGCATCGGAGAAGATGGCTTCGTACTGGTCCGGCCGCTTCAACGTCGGCTGGTGCGCGGCGGACCAGAAATCGCCGCTGGCAACGTCGCGCAGGTAGCAGAATATGCCCCAGTCGTCGCAGGTGGCGTCTTCGTGCCAGCGGGTCACCGCCAGGTCTCGGCATCGGCTGTAGCCGCCGCCGGCGCTGCTGACCATCACGTGGTAGCGGCCATTGGACAGCAGCTGGACGGCGGGCTGGCGGCGCCCTGGGTCGGCATATATCCGCAGCCTGTTTTCGACGGGCCGCGTGTCGGCGCTGCCGGTCTGGAGGTCGGAGGTGTACTGGTATTCCCGGGCGCTCTTGGGCACGCGTTCCTGCAGCAGCAGTGCACTCGCCTGGAACTGCGGATCGGACTCGAAGCGCTTCTGCATGGGGCGATCCAGCAGCAGGCTGGCCAATGCCAGCAAGCTCATGCCCTGGTGGTGAACCATGAACGAGCGAACCACCGCGAAGCTTTGCCCGCGCGGCAGGCGCGCCGGGGTGAAGTCGATGGCTTCGTACAGGCCATAGCGTCCGGCCAGGCCTTGTGCCGCCAGGGCCTGCAGGTTCCGGCAAGCCAGCTCGGGGGCCACCAGCAGGGCGAGCGCCGAGGCGTAGGGCGCCACTACCCGGTCATCGCCCAGGCCGCGCTTGAGCCCCAGGCCGGGCACGCCGAAGGCCCGGTACTGGTAGTTGAAGTGTGCATCCAGCGTGTTGTAGCCGGACTCCGAAACGCCCCAGGGAAGCCCCAGCTGCTGGCCGTACTCGACCTGCCTGGCGACGGCGGCGCAGCAGGTCTGGTCGAGCAGGGTGCCTTCGTACCGCGGCATCACCAGCAACGGCATCAGGTACTCGAACATCGAGCCCGACCAGGACAGCAGCACTGGCACGCCACGGGTGCTGGTAAGCAACCGGCCGAGGCTGAACCAGCTCGCCTGGGGCAGTTGGCCCTGGGCGACCGCCACGAAGGTGCTCAGCCTCGCCTCGGACGCGAGCAGGTCGTAGAAGCTGGCATCCAGGCGGCGCTCGTCGACGTTGTAGCCGATGGTGAACAGGTTGCGCTGGCGGTCGTAGAGGAAACCGAAATCCATATCAGCCAGGCTTGCAGCGGTTTCAGCCAGGCGCTCGGCATCGCTGATCCGTGCGGCCGCATGGCGGCGAACGGCGGCGACGCTGTCGCGCATCGGTTCCGGCCATTGCTCGACGTCGAGCTGGGCGAGCTGGCGCCAGGAGGGCAGGGGCGTGATGTTCGCGGCGGCTACCCCGTCGCCGGCGCTGGGCAACAGGCAGAGGCGTAATTGGTCGTGCAGGTCCGCGCATTGGGCACGCAGGGACAGCAGCCAGAATGCAGCGTCGCTGTCGGGTGCGGCGTCGCTGTCGGCCGCCAGCTCTTCCGCCTCGCCGCTCAGCGCCTGCAGGCAGTCGAAGGCGGCCATCAGCGATGCCGGTGGTGCGGCCAGCGCCGCATCCAGCGTGCCGCGAAGCCTGCGCAGGTTGTGCCCTGCGTGTTCGTTGCCGGCGAACGCGTTCTCCAGCACATCGAGGGTGTCGTCGAGGCCGCGCAGCTGGTTCGGCTGGAAGGGGCAGTCGTCGGCCAGCGCAAGGAGGCCGGGACCCAGGGTCAGCAGCATGCCCGCCAGGTTGCCGCTGTCCACTGTCGATACATAGTGCGGCGCCAGGGGCTGCATGGTCTGGGTGTCATACCAGTTGTAGAAGTGCCGCCGGTATCGGTCGAGGCTCGACATGCTGGCCAGGGTCCGGTCGCAGCGCTGCAGCAGGCGCGCCGCACTCAGGTAGCCGAAGTCGTAGGCGGCCAGGTTGGCCAGGACCGCCATGCCGATGTTGGTCGGCGAAGTGCGGTGGGCGAGCGTGGTGGTGGGGTGTTCCTGGAGGTTGTCGGGCGGCAGCCAGTTGTCCTCGGGGCCGACGTGCTGGTCGAAGAAGGCCCAGGTCTGGCGCGCCAGATTGCGCAAAAAGCGCAGGTCCCCTGGAGCCGGAGCGAAGCGCCTGGGAGTCGAGGGCCTGCTCATCCACCAGGCGATCGCCGGGCTCGCCAGCCACAGCAACAGCAGGGGAGCGGCAGCCGCCAGGGCCAGCGGATTCATCACCAGCAGCGGCGCGAGCATCAAAGCGAGCGCCGGGCCTATCCACATCATCCGGTACAGGCCGTTCAGGTGGTTGGTGCTGGTGCGCTCCACCTCCCGTGACGGGCTCCACTGCAACAGCCGGGATTTGCTGAAGTACATGCGCCACAGGGTGCGGAGGATGGCGTCGAGGCTGTAGTGGGCCTCATGGGGCAGCCAGGCCAGGGTCAGCAGGGCGCGGGCAAAGTGCTGGGAAGAGCTGCGCAGGGTGGCCTTGAGATGCTGCCCCAGAGACATGTCGTGGGGCTTTCGCAGGAGATCGAGCAGCGAGGCGAGCAGCGGAGTGAGCATGCCAATGGCCAGTACCGCCAGGGTCCAGGCCAGGGGCTGGTCCACCAGTAGCCAGCCCGCCAGGAACATGGCCAGGAATGCTGCGGGTTCGAGGCTGCGTCGCAGGTTGTCGGCAATCTTCCAGCGCGAGAGGGCGGAAAGGCGGTTGCGCTCAAGGCGGCCGTGGGCGTTCGGTGCCCAGGGCAGGGTCCAGGGCAGCAGTTGCCAGTCGCCGCGAATCCAGCGGTGGCGGCGTTTCACATCGCTGCTGTAGCGCGACGGGAATTCTTCGTAGAGCTGCACATCACTGAGCAATCCGGAGCGTGCGTAGCAGCCTTCGATCAGGTCATGGCTGAGGATGCTGTTGTCCGGGAAGTGGCCGTCGAGGGACTGCTCGAAGGCATCCACGGCATAGATGCCCTTGCCGATGAACGAGCCCTGCTGGAACAGGTCCTGGTAGACGTCCGACACAGCGCGGGTATAGGGGTCGACCCCGGCGTCGCTGCCGAGCAGTTGGGCATAGGCGGAGCGAGCGGTGCTCGGCAGGCTGATGCCTACCCGTGGCTGCAGGATGGCGTAACCACCGGTGATGCAACGCCCCGGCGGATCGAACCGGGCGCGGTTGAGTGGGTGGGCCAGGGTGCCGACGAACTGCCGCGCCGCATCGCGCGGCAATTGGGTATCGGTGTCGAGGGTGATGACGTAGTTCACCTGCCAGAGGACGTCGATCCTGCCGACGATCAAGGCGAAGCGTTCCAGGCCAGTGCCGCGCAGCAGCGCGTTGAGTTCGGAGATCTTGCCGCGCTTGCGCTCGAAGCCCATCCAGGTTCTCTCGGCGGGATTCCAGCGACGCGCCCGATGGAACAGGAAGAACCTGTCCACGGCGGCGTCGGGGTACTTGCGATTCAGCGCCTCGATGTGTTCCCGCGCCACGGCCTGCAACTCGGCGTCCTGCTCCTGGACTTCGGTGCTGGCGTCGAGGAAGTCGGTCAGCAGGGCGAAATGCAGGTTGTTGTCGCGGTTGGCCAGGTAGCGTACTTCGAGGCCCTCGCAGAGCTCGTCGATGTCCTTGGCGCTGCCGATCAAGGTGGGTATCACCACCAGGGCGCGTGCCTCCGTGGGGATGCCCTTGCTGTAATCCAGGCGCGGGAGCTGGTGGGGGGGCACGGTCAGGGTGACCAGCCAGTTCACCAGGCTTACCGCCAGCCGGCTCGCCATCAGGGCGGCTGGCAGCGCCAGCAGGGCCACCGCATAGGGCGGCAGGCCGCTGGCTAGCGCCCAGAGCATGAAGGGCCAGGTCAAGCCGAGGGACAGCGCCACCACCGGGCCCAGGAAGAAGAGCAGGGGCGCGCGCTGCAACAGGCGCTCCCAGCGCTCCCGGAGTGGCAGGCTTACCGCCAGGCGTTGTTCGAGTTCCGGCCGCCCCTTGTCGATCAGGTAGTAGCCGACGTGGCTCGCGATATCCTCTGACGGTGTGCTGCCGGCCAGTTCGAGGGTGGTGCTGGCCACTGTCGTTTCCGAGTGTTCACAGTGCTTTGCCAGGTGCTCCACCACGTGCCGGTAGAGGTCGCGGGTGGCAAATTCCATGGCGCCGTACACGCCGGCCGGGTCCTTGTGCAGGGTCTGCTCGACGTGGCTCATGCCCTCGACGAAATCGCGCCAGTCGGTTGCCGACAGCAGGCGCAGGCTGGCGATGCTGTTGCTGATCGCCACCTGGTCGGCGGCCTGCTGCTGGGCGTCTGCCGATACCAGGCGCTCGATGCTCAGCCCCGATTCAGCCAGGTGCTGTTCGATCCAGCTCAGCGGCAATGCCAGCGCCGCGCTCTGGCCCTGCAGTCGCCGGGCCAGTTCGGCGACGAAGGAACTGGTCATCGGTGGGGCAGCGCGCGCCATATCCGCCACTGTCAGCACGACGCTCTTCGGGTCCTGCTCGGCGATTTCGGCCAGGCGGTCGGCCCAGTCATCGGCCAGGTTGCGGTCATCCCAGTTGGCCATGACGCGCGAGGCCACGCGGCGCAGGTTCTCGATCAGCGCCAGTCGCAGCATGATGGGAATGGCCCAGAGTTCGCCGAGCTTGAGCGGTGTCGCGGCCTGGTAGGCGGTGACGAAGCGGCCGAGGCTGTCGCAGTCCACCCGTCCATCGCCGTGGGAGATGGTTTCCAGGGCGATGTCATAGACCCGCGGCAATCCCTCGGAATTGCCGGAGGCCAGGTGCGGCAGCTCGCGGCAGTAGCCCTTGGGCAGGTGTTTGCGTGCGGTGCGGATCTGCTCTTCGATCAGGTAGTGGTTGTCCAGCAACCATTCCCCGGCGGGCGTGATGCGTCGGTTCGACAGCGCGGCGGCCGTGAGAATCCTGCAGCTGCTGGCCAGGGTCGCCTCGTTGTCGGCCAATCGCTGCAGCAGCCCATCCGAAGTCCTGTGCGGGCTCAGGCGGTGCAGCCCGGCCAGAAGCGGGCCGTGCTGTTCCATCTGCTCAGCGCTGAACAGGTCCGAGCGCAAGTCGGGCTCGTACTCGAACTGTCGGAAGGCCGTCCGCCAGCGCGCGAACAGGGCGTCGAAGTGGATTGGTCGGAGCGTTGCCAGGGTACGAAAGATGTCCATCCCGGGGCCTTGAGGTAGTTGTCGCCGCGTCAGCGAACGGTCCGGTGGATGCCGCTACGATCGAGCAGGAAGCTGCAGAACAGACTGGTAGCGAAGGTGGCGGCGCGCACGCCCCACGGGCGTGGGCCGTGTGGGCAATGCCGCAGACTTACCCCGGCACGATTGCTAGGCAGAGTTGCCTTTTCGAGTCTGGGTGCGGCGGAAGGGGGCGTCTGTCTGCTAGCGCACACAGGTGGGCATGGCGGACACAGGTATGGCACAGGGGAGGGCGGTGATTCGCGGCTCAGATTATCCGGCACGAGTTCTGGGGGGCCATGCTGCCGGCCTTGGCCAGCCGGGTGACGCGTTGCAGGCTGATCAGGTCCTCGCCGTCAGCGTAGATGCTGTCATAGCGCATCTGGCTGGAGCTCGAAACGGGTACATTGAAGACGGTTGGCGTATCGTCTGGCGGGCTTTCGCGCCGGGTGATCCGGATGATGTTGCCGGAGCCTTTCGAAACTACGAAGTATGCAGAAATCATGGTCATCTCCCTTGCCGGGCATGGCGCTTCAGGCGGCGCATGCAGTCAGACGGTACGGCTTCTCTCGAAAAAGCTGATCACTTGCTTCTCGGCTTCCTCATGGCTCATCTCGTAGCGTTGCTCAATAAGGTTGGCCAGCTTCTGGGGGTCGCCTTCGGAGTCAATCAGTTCGGCCACGGTCAGTTCATCCCAGAGAACTCTGGCGGTACCCACCAGCTCTCGCCATTTGCTCTTGATGATGTCTGCAAGAACCCTGCTCATTGTCCGGCCTCAGTCATTGGATGGCGGTAGTCGCGAATTGGCGAGTGCTCATCGAGGACATCATGGCAGCGGCGAATCGATCGGTCGGTGCGCCACCGCGCATAGCGCTGCTGCGCCTGGTCGGTGCAAGGCCCATCGCCTTTCGGGGGATCAGCGCCTGGGGGCCTCGACGGGGCCAAGGTCGGTGAGTTCGTCATCGCCACGTGGGGTGATGGAGCGGGCGAAGGACGGGGGAGTCTGCATTTCCAGCGGCAGGGGCTCTTCGCCCGGGGCTTTTGCCCCTGCTTGTCGTGGCGGCTGCAGCTCACTTCTCTTCTGGATGATCGCGTCGACCTTGTCGAGGAAGTGGTAGAGGGCGTGTGTTCGTTGCCTGCGCGCGGGGCTGTCCGGCTTCTGCACAGCGGTATCGACGGTATCGGGAGTGCGGCTATCGGCTTCGTCAGTCATGTCGGCTCCTTACAGGCGGGAATGGATGCTACGAGCATGGTGTCAGGCTCGCCGCTGGCGGTCAGTGCGTTGGGGCACATAGCCGTCTGTGGGATGGCGCACCGAGAAGGCTCGCCTGATCTGCAATGCTCACAAGAGGCACTGCATCCTGCAGCGCCTTCATCCCCGAGGTAGCCATGCACACCTACATCGATCCCAATCTGCGTCGCAAACTCGGCAAGCCTCTGTTGCGACGGCCGCCACCCTGGAGCACGTCCGGCCAGCTGCTGTTCCAGCATGCCGAGGCGGCGAACGAGGCGGCACGCGTGCCGCAGAGAGACGAACTGCCGCCGCACCAGGGCCCTGCACCCTGAACCTTGTGCGCGCTGCAAGGCGTATAAGTGCTATAGCGCACCGACGACCGCCCCGCGCTCTGCCAGGCTCATTGAACCGGCCCGCCGCATTCCGGGCCTTGTCGAGAGCACCATGAGCATCTCAAGCAGTAGCGACAAACCGACTACCATCCAGACGCCCCTCGTGCCTGGAAAGCCCCACGAACGCGCACCGCTCTTGCCGACCTTCTCCCGGGCCGAACTTTATTCGTTCCCAGACCCGGAAGATGACGCCGAGGCCGTCCCAACCGTCGCTCCCAACTGCTCGAAGACGCCACCGGCAAAAACGGCGATGCCGTGATTGCGCACTCGTGCGCCAGGTTTGCCGCGCCATGCCGGGGCCTCGATCTGGAGCGTGGATTACCCGTGTCCGTGCATGAACTGTCCGCTGTCGTTGCTGATCTGCGCAGAAGTTGGCGCGTCTGTTCCGATGCGCTGGCGGAGAGACTTCCTGGCTCGTGTGCGGGAGTCATCGAGTGCCGAGGAGGCGTGACATGAAATGCGTGAACTGCTCAGGTGAGGCGCAGCAGATCAGCTCTCAACTCTATGGGATTGAGATCAAGTGTCCCATTTGCGGGCATTTCGGTGTTTCTGCGAGCGTTCTCAGGCAAAGGCTTGGCCGGCCTTTCGAGGTCGAGAAAGCCCGGGTGTTTCTCCACAACGAGCTCGACATCAATCCTGGACGGCTCCCCGTGATCAATAGCGAGAACGTGATCTGGGCGTCGCCGGATTAGGGTATTCCCGGCCATGCACATCGTGCAGGGCTGCTGGCCGGTAGGGGGGGGTAGGCTCCGGGTGGATCGATCCATTGAGTGTTTACTCTGCGTTCCAATCAAACACCCTTGAGCACCTGTGCGTGCACTTCGACGGTCAGCATCTCGATACGCTCTGTCAGCTCTTTGGTGAGCTCCGTGAGCCGAGTGTTCTGTTCCAGCAATACCAACAGCTGAGCGCTGGTTTGTGCAGCCATGGCCTGCCGCTGTTCATTGGCGACAGCAAGCGCCTCTCTATGTTTTGCATCCGCTTCGGCATGCGCATTGTCCCGGGCGGCTTGGCGTGTTTGCGCAAGCAGGATCAGCGGCGCCGCATAGGCTGCCTGGAGGCTAAAGGCCAGGTTGAGCAGGATGAACGGGTAGGCGTCGAAATGGACCAGGCCGGCAACGTTCGCACCAATCCAGGCCATGACAATTGCGGTTTGCGCGCCCAGAAACCGCGGCGTGCCAAAGAACCGCGCAAACGCTTCGGCTTTGAGGGCAAACAGGTCATTGCCGAAGGTTGTTGCCAGATGCTCATGGGGGCGATGGAAACGCAAATGGTCAATGTCGGCCTGGACGGTCGACAAATGCACGGTGTTGGAGGATGGCGTTTTCATTGGGCTCTCCTGCTCGATCCTTGCGGCTACCTCCCATGAGTTTATGTGCTTGAACGAGATGACTTCGCCGAGGTTGGTGTAACGGCGTCCGGGTGCGCCGCTACACGTAGCCATCGCCCGGCCATTCGCTCAGTGGGTTCAGCGCTTCAGAAAAATGGCGACCAAGGCGGAGGCCCTGGCGGAATGCACGCTGGCGGAGCGGCCTCAGGCAACTGACAACTAGCGTTTCGAGCTGATCGGCCTGCCGGCCTGACGAACAGGCCGGGTGGGGAGGTGAATGGCAGTTGTCGACTGCGTACCGCCACAAACAAGCTCCCCACCCAGAGCGGCCGGTGCCCCACCGGCTCCGGCTTCAGATATGCAGCGCATGCCCCAGCGCGCGTAGCGCCGCTTCCTGCACCGCTTCGCCAAGGGTCGGGTGGGCGTGGATGGTGCCGGCGATGTCTTCCAGGCGCGCGCCCATTTCCAGGGACTGGACGAAGGCCGTGGACAGCTCGGACACCGCCTTGCCCACCGCCTGCCAGCCGAGGATCAGGTGGTTGTCGCGGCGTGCCACCACGCGCACGAAACCGTCGCTGGACTCCAGGGTCATGGCGCGGCCGTTGGCGGCGAAGGGGAAGTTCGCCACCAGGCAGTCGAAACCGGCGGCCTTGGCCTGCTCCGGCGAGAGTCCGACCACCACCACTTCCGGATCGGTGAAGCACACCGCCGGAATCGCCGTGGGGGCGAACTCGCGGCGCTTGCCGGCGACCAGTTCGGCGACCATTTCGCCCTGGGCCATGGCGCGGTGGGCGAGCATCGGCTCGCCGGCCAGGTCGCCGATGGCGTAGACGTTGCGCATCGAGGTGCGGCACTGCGCGTCGATCTTCACGGCGCGGCCGTTCATTTCCAACTGCAGGCTTTCCAGGTTCCAGCCGGCGCTGCGCGGATGGCGGCCGACGGCGACCAGCACCTGGTCGGCGACGAGGCTGGATTCGGCACCTTCGGCGTTGCGCACGCGCACCGCACCGTCGTCGCCCTGGCCGAGCACGCTGTGACCCAGGTGCAGTTCGATGCCGAGCTTGCGCAGGGCATTGGCCACCGGGCGGGTCAGTTCTTCGTCATAGGTCGGCAGAATGCGTGATTGAGCCTCGACCACCGCGACCTCGACACCGAGCTTGCGGTAGGCGATGCCCAGTTCCAGGCCGATGTAACCGCCACCGACCACCAGCAGGCGGCCGGGCAGGCTATTCGGCGCCAGGGCTTCGGTGGAGGAGATCACCTTGCCGCCCAGCGGCAGGCTGGGCAGTTCCACCGACTGCGAGCCGGCCGCCAGCAGCAGGTGTTCGCAATGGATGTGCTGGCTGCCACCGCCGATCAGCTCGACGTCCACCGTCTTGCCGTCGGCGATGCGCGCCCAGCCCTGCACGACCTTCACCCCGTGCTTCTTCAGCAGGGCGGCGACGCCGCTGGTGAGCTTGTCGACTATGCCGTCCTTCCATTCGACGGTGCGCGCGATATCGATCTGCGGCGCCTGCACCCGGATGCCCAGGGGCGAATGCGCGGCGTACTCGCGGGCCTTGAGGAACTCCTCGGCGGCGTGGATCAGTGCCTTCGAGGGGATGCAGCCGATGTTCAGGCAGGTGCCGCCAAGGGCGGCGCCTTCCACCAGCACGGTGGGGATGCCCAACTGGCCGGCGCGGATGGCGGCGACGTAGCCGCCGGGGCCGCCGCCGATGATCAGCAGGGTGGTTTCCAGGGTCGGGTTCATGCTCACTCCAGGAACAGCGTGGCGGGATGTTCGAGCAGGCTGCGTACGGCCTGGATGAAAGCCGCCGCATCCATGCCGTCGACCACCCGGTGATCGAAGGAGGAGGACAGGTTCATCATCTTGCGCACCACGATCTGGCCGTTGATCACCACCGGCCGTTCGACCATGCGGTTGACGCCGACTATGGCCACCTCGGGATGGTTGATCACCGGCGTGCTGACGATGCCGCCGAGGGCGCCGAGGCTGCTGATGGTGATGGTCGAGCCGGACAGCTCATCGCGCTGCGCCTTGCCGCTGCGCGCGGCTTCGGCGATCCGTGCGATCTCCCCGGCATTGCCCCACAGGTCGCGGGACTCGGCGTGGCGCAGCACCGGCACCATCAGGCCGTTGTCGCTCTGGGTGGCGATGCCGACGTGTGCGGCGCCGTAGCGGGTAATCACTTCGGCTTCGTCGTCGTAGCGTGCATTGAGTTGCGGGAAGTCGCGCAGGGCGACCACCAGCGCACGGACCAGGAACGGCAGCAGGGTCAGCTTGCCGCGCGTGGCGCCATGCTTGGCGTTGAGGTGGACGCGCAGGGCTTCGAGGTCGGTGACGTCGATCTCCTCGACATAGCTGAAGTGCGGGATGCGCCGCTTGGCTTCGGCCATCTTCTGCGCGATCTTGCGGCGCAGGCCGATCACCGGGACCTGCTGCTCGTCATTGCGCGCGGCGTAGCCGCTGGTTGTCGGCGCGACGCTGCCGCCATGGGTCAGCCAGGCATCCAGGTCTTCGTGGAGGATGCGCCCGGCCGGACCGCTGCCCTGCACGTACTGCAGCTCCA
>NZ_SSOJ01000039.1 GCF_029871205.1 Pseudomonas sp. BN417
GCGCCGGACTACGACAGCTTCGACGACGACATTCCGTTCTGAGGCTCGTAAGACCTTTTCTGAGGTTCAGGCTGAAACCCCCGCGCTGCGGGGGTTTTGCTTTTATGCATATTCAGACCCGTGCGCCGATGATCGGAGCCTGCCAGCGGTAATTTGGCCGGGCGACCTGTACAGGGCGTGCAGCTGGATCCTGTGCACGACACGTGAACGGCCCAGAGATAATCAATGTGTAAGTTTGATTGGGTTTAAAACGTTATCCGTAAGTCAGGATAGGTGCGCTGCTCTATATGGCGAGTTGTCATGAGCCATTATTCGGCGCAGTAGGTCTCCGTGCCATCTCTCCCGATGGCAAGGCATCCGATGTGAACACCTGCCGAAACATGGGTGTTAGCAGTTTGTTGCCATATTCACTCAGGTGGTCATCATCGTAATAGAGTGGACGCCCGTTCTTGCTTCCCCTGCAGCGACCCTCACTGCACAGGTACGGTAGAGGGTCCAGGATCTTGACGTTGCAGCGCCGGGCAGCCTCGTCTTGAACACTCCACACAAAGGCGTGCCTTTTGTGATAGTCGTCAATGGAGATCGAAACCTCTTCGGTCTTGCCAAATATCAAAGAGCGAGAGATTGTCTTTGGTACATTGACCATCATTTCCGGGAACGGGCGAACCAGATATACGGGGCGTTCCTTGGCAATGCTGCAGGCTGTATCTATGAGTCGTTCCTTGAATTCGTCAAGATACTCTTTTGTTGGGGTTTCATGGGTTTTCGAGAAATACGCAAGTAATTTGTTTTCGTGTCCCGTGCTGTTGTGGTCGCCAAAGGCGTAAGCTGAGGTTCTGTTTACAATTATCAGGGGGATGCTGTTGGTGTAGTTCTTTAATTTAGAGGTCGCCCATTCATTGAAGCCATGGCAATCTTCGCCGCTGTTGGCGTCTTGTGGAATAATATGAATTCCGCTTATCGTCGGACAGCTGACATAGCTCCAATCTACAATGCCTTCATTGCTATTGTGCAAGGCTGCCTGGACAGAGGTTGTAATGGCATCCGCATGGCTATCACCGATGACAATGGCTCTTATATTGTCCCCACCATAAATGCAGGATATCGATTCTATCCCTGATTTGGTTAGGCATTCATCGCGCCTTGGCTTTACGTTGAGCGATTCGTTGGCCGCAGTTTCAATATTGTCCTGGATGCGATTCTCGACATTTTGGTAGCGCACCCCGACAGCAATACATCCAGTTGCAACTACCGCTGCTCCAAGAGTTGCGATGTTTTTTCTTGGGTCCAGGATGCTTGATAGCTTTCGGGCGGGGTTTTCTATCCAGTGATACGAAAGTTCGCCGAGTGCGATGCTGATTAATAGTCCGGCTGCAATCCAGTAGGTTTCGTGTTGAATCCCTGCGTAGGTAAACAAGACCACTACTGGCCAGTGCCATAAATAAATAGAGTAGGAACTGGTTCCCAGCCTTTTGGCGATAACATTGGTAGTGAAGGGCGAGTTTTGACGCCCTGCAGCCAATGTCAGCATTGCCCCTATCACCGGAAGTGCAGCATAGCCACCCGGCCACGCGGTTTCTGCGTCAAATAACTCGATCGAAAGTACGATCATGGCCAGGCCGGTTATTTCCATTGCTCTGGCTTGCCTTGCGTGAATGGTGCGTTGACGGGTCAGCCACCAGACCATTCCGCCCGCCAGCATTTCCCAGGCTCGTGTAGAAAGTAAGTAAAACGCGGCTCCTTGGGCGTGATGGGTGAGATAGATGGAGTATGCAAATGAAGCCCCGGCGACACCGAGCAATGCCCACTTGACGCCTTGCTTTCCAAATAAGCGCCAGATGATCGCTATGACCAAGGGCAGGAGAATATAAAATTGCCATTCCACCGACAGGGACCAAGTATGCAAAAGCCATTTGTCATGGGATTCAGACTCAAAATAACCAGATTCGCTCCAGAACTTTATGTTGGAGACGAAGGCAATGGCGGTTGCGGCGTGAGTCCCCAGCTTTCGATAATCGACTGTCGGCAGCCAGAACCACCCCAGTACTAAGAGGGCGATGCAAAGGGCTAGCAAGGCAGGGATGATTCGGTTGGCACGCGCTACATAGAAACTCCAAATGGAGAAACTCTTCTTGTCCATTCCGGAGATGATGATCTGAGTCATCAAGAATCCAGATATTACAAAGAATACGTCAACGCCAATAAAGCCCCCGGCAAAGCCTGGAACGCCGAAGTGGTATAACAACACGGCAATCACGGCCCACGCCCGCAGCCCATTGATATCATCGCGAAATGATTTTGGAGAGGGAGTTGGTGAAGCAGTTGGCGTTGAGCGCATGGCTGATAAAGTTTCCTTTTAACCAGGTTCAACTGTTGACCGCATGTAACAGATGATTTGTCACTTCAGCCTAGCGCCTGTGCGTATGATTTTTAGCCTTACAAGATGTCGTTTGTCGTCTGTAGCCTGTCGTCCGTCGCTCGGCCAGCGACTGTCCCCGCACAGCCAGGCGATCAGGTAGGTCGGCATAGCCGAACAGAACTCCGCTGTCTGATTTCATGTGCCTCCCGGTAGAACACGTGGGAGTAAATGCGTTAGCCAGGCATTCGGAAAATATTCCTGACCTCCTGGATCGAAGCCTTGGTGGTACGGGATCTTTTCACGAGCCGTGAAACCGACCAGGCCGGATGCCCGTGCGCTTGTGCAGACCTCTTCGTACAGCGTTTGGTCTGCTGGTGTCGGATTCGTTTCTATTGATTCCGTTCTGAGTCGAACTGATCGGTGCTGGGAAAACAGAACAGGAGTAGCCCCATGGCTGTGCCATTTTTCATTCAATGCAGGGAATTCGGACGTCCGCAGACGCTGTGGGTGAGTGTCATCGTACAACTCGCTGGGCTATGATGGACCTTCAGTTTTCACCCGGACCGACCTTCGCCATGGACAACCCAAGCACCCAGCAACGCCCGCGCCGCAAGCATCGCAGTCTGGCGCAGGAGTTGGTGACCGAGCTCTCCCAGCAGATCCAGGATGGCGTGATCAAACGGGGTGAAAAGCTGCCCACCGAGTCGGCCATCATGGAAGCTCAGGGGGTGAGCCGCACCGTGGTACGCGAAGCCATTTCGCGGCTGCAGGCGGCGGGCCTGGTGGAAACCCGCCACGGCATCGGCACCTTCGTGCTGGATACCCCGAGCCCGAGCGGCTTTCGCATCGACCCGGCAACCATAGTCACCCTGCGCGATGTGATGGCCATCCTCGAACTACGCATCAGCCTGGAAGTCGAATCCGCCGGTCTCGCCGCCCAACGCCGCAGCCCAGAGCAACTGGCTGCCATGCGCGAGGCGCTGGACAACTTCCTCAGTGCCGCCCATGGCACCGACGCGGTGGCCTCGGATTTCCAGTTCCACCTGCAGATCGCCCTGGCCACCGGCAACCGCTATTTCACCGACATCATGACCCACCTGGGCACCAGCATCATTCCGCGCACGCGGCTCAACTCGGCGCGAATCGCCCATGACGATCGGGAGCATTACCTCGCTCGCCTGAGCCGTGAGCACGAGGATATCTATGAGGCCATCGCCCGCCAGGACAATGACGGGGCCCGCGCGGCCATGCGCCTACACCTCACCAACAGCCGCGAACGCCTGCGCCAGGCTCACGAAGAAGCCGAGAAGGCCCGTCAGGCCTGAGTAGCGATCCCGCCGAACAAAGGCCGCAACCAGCGGCCTTTTTTCGTTTCCGGGCAAAGCGCAAGGCTATGTCTGCATTAAGTGTTGCTAGAAGGTCATGAGCCGAGTTGCTTATCGAGTGGGCTGCGAGTCCCTGTTTCGCCTCCCGGCGAGTCACTTCTTTCAAACGCCAAAGAAGTAACCAAGAACGCTCGCCCCTGCATCCGGCCCGACTTCGTCGGGTCCCCTCGCTCCATCGCCGCTCCGGGGGCCCGGCGTGAGGGGCCATCCCTGGCCCCGCACGCCTCTCGCGGCATCCATGC
>NZ_SSOJ01000040.1 GCF_029871205.1 Pseudomonas sp. BN417
ACTGACCAAGAGCGGGCGCGAAGCGATCACCACCTCCTTCTCCACCTTCGAGATCTGGTTCTGTGTCGCTGCGCTCTACCTCGTCATCAACCTGCCGCTGTCGCAAATCGCCAGCCGTCTGGAGCGGAGGCTCGGGAAAAGTGATTGAAGTCCGCAACCTGGTGAAAGTCTTCGAAGCCCGCGGCCATGAAGTGCGGGCTGTGGATAACGTCAGTACGCAAGTGAAGCGTGGTGAAGTGGTGGTGGTGATCGGGCCTTCGGGCTCCGGCAAGTCCACTTTCCTGCGCTGCCTGAACGGCCTGGAAGAGCTGGATTCCGGCTCGGTGAGCATCGACGGCGTCGACCTCGCCAATCCCAAGACCGATGTGAACGCCTACCGCCGCGAGGTGGGCATGGTGTTCCAGCACTTCAACCTGTTCCCGCACATGACCGTGCTGGAGAACCTCTGCCTGGCGCAGAAGGTCGTGCGCAAGCGCGGCAAGGCCGAACGCGAGGCCAAGGCCCAGGCGCTGCTGGCCAAGGTCGGCATCGCGCAGAAGGCCAACGAGTACCCCTCGCGCCTCTCCGGCGGCCAGCAGCAGCGGGTGGCCATCGCCCGCGCCCTGTGCATGGAGCCCAAGGTGATGCTGTTCGACGAACCCACCTCGGCGCTGGACCCGGAAATGGTCGGCGAGGTGCTGGACGTGATGAAGGCCCTGGCCGTGGAAGGCATGACCATGGTCTGCGTCACCCACGAAATGGGCTTCGCCCGCGAAGTGGCCGACCGGGTGCTGTTCTTCGACCACGGCAAGCTGCTGGAAGACGCCCCGCCGGCGCAGTTCTTCGCCCAGCCCCAGGACCCGCGGGCGCAGAGCTTCCTGCGGCAGGTGCTCTGAAGAGCGGGTTGGTGCGGCTCCTTGTGGGGGCGAATTCATTCGCGTAGGGCAGCGCAGCTGCCCCCAGCAACCGCATGGACGGCCCTTGGGCCCGTTTGGCGATTGAAATCGCCCCTACCGGGCGTGCATGACTGGACAGTGGCACGGAAGGCCCCCTCTCCTTTCGGGAGAGGGCTGGGGTGAGGGCGGTTGAAGGCCGGTTCGGACTATCCTGCCGGCCTTCTTGATGGGTATCGCTCCGCTCCACCCATCCTACAGGGTGTTTCGCGGATGAATTTGTCCGGTCAATGCAACGGCGTTGCCGGTTGCAGCTCGTTCTCTTCCAGCCAGTCCTGGGCCAGTTCGCGCAGGCGGGCGGCCTCGTAGGCGTGCCAGGCTTCCAGCAGCACGGGATATTCCATCAGCACGTGCCTGAAGGTGCGCACCGGCTTGCGCCCTGCCAGGGCCTGCTCCAGGGCGGCGTAGGCATGGGGATGGACCACCTCAACGAGGAACTCCTCCATCAGCGCCAGTTCGTCGCCCTGGCCCAGGGGTTCCACCAGCAGGAAGCGTTCCGGCTCCTCCCGCAGCAGGGATTCCAGTTCGGGATCGGCGTCTTCTTCGGGGATCAGCAGCACCTTGCCGCTGAGGAGGTCGAGGTAGTGGTCGAGGCCTTCGGTGTTGAGGGCGAAGGCCAACTGGTCGAGGTCGATGGTCAGCGGGCGCATGGCAGTCTCGATGTCGGCACAGGATGCTGCCAGCCTACGCCAGCAACGCGCCTCAGAACAGCCGGGCGAGCAGGGCCGTGACGGCCGTCTCGACGCGCAGGATGCGTTCGCCGAGTTGCACGGGGGTAAGGCCGGCCTCGTGGAGTTTCTCCACCTCGTAGGGAATCCAGCCGCCTTCCGGGCCTATCGCCAGGGTGATGGGCCGCTCCACCGCACGCGGGCAGGGTGGATGGTCGCCGGGGTGGCCGACCAGGCCCAGGGTGTTCGCGGCGAGCTGCGGCAGGCGGTCTTCGACGAAGGGCTTGAAGCGCTTCTCGGTGACCACCTCGGGCAGGACGGTGTCACGCGCCTGTTCCAGGCCCAGGATCAGCTGTTCGCGGATGGCCGCGGGCTCGAGGAAGGGGGTCTGCCAGAAGCTCTTTTCCACTCGGTAGCTGTTCAGCAGCACCAGGCGCGGCACGCCCATGGCGGCCACCGTCTGCAGCACGCGGCGGAGCATCTTGGGACGCGGCAGGGCCAGCAGCAGGGTAATGGGCAGCTTGGCCGGCGGCGGCTGGTCGAAGCTGACTTCCAGTTCCGCGCAGTCCGCCGCCAGGTGCAGCAGACGCCCCTGGCCCATCAGCCCGCCGAGGTGGCCGACCCGCAGGCTGTCGCCGGCTTCGGCGCGGTGCACTTCATGCAGGTGCTTCAGGCGCCGCCCTTCCAGCCGCGCCCGGTCCGCCGCGACGAAATCGGCGTCTTCGAGGAGGAGCAGGTTCACGGACGGGGGGCGGGGGGCTGGTCGCCGGGTTCTTCGGCGTCGTCTTCCGGATGGTCGCCACGCTTGCGGATCAGGCTGCCGCAGAACACGCCAACTTCGTACAGCAGCCACATGGGCACGGCCAGCAGGGTCTGGGAGAAGATGTCCGGCGGAGTCAGGACCATGCCGACGACGAAGCAGCCGATGATCACATAGGGGCGGATGCGCTTGAGGTATTCGACGTTGACCACGCCGATCCAGATCAGCAGGACCACGGCCACGGGAATCTCGAAGGCGACGCCGAAGGCGAAGAACAGCGTCATCACGAAGTCGAGGTAGCTGCTGATGTCGGTCATCATCGACACGCCTTCCGGCGTCACGCTGGCGAAGAAGTGGAAGATCAGCGGGAACACCAGGAAGTAGGCGAAGGCCATGCCGCCGTAGAAGAGCACGATGCTGGAGACCAGCAGCGGCAAGGCGATGCGTTTCTCGTGCTTGTACAGGCCGGGGGCGATGAAGCCCCAGACCTGGTGCAGGATCACCGGCATGGCGAGGAACAGCGCCACCACCATGGTCAGCTTGAACGGCGTGAGGAAGGGCGAGGCCACGTCGGTGGCGATCATGGTCGCGCCTTCCGGCAGGTACTGGCGCAGCGGCGCCGAGACCAGGGTGTAGATCTTCTGGGCGAAATAGAACAGGCCGGCGAAGATGGCGAAGATCGCCACCACGCAGCGCAACAGGCGCGTACGCAGTTCAGTGAGGTGCGAGACCAGGGGCATTTCCTGGTCCTGTTCCGGCTTCTGGTCGCTCATGGGATGCGGGACGGCTGCTGCGGTTCGATGGGGGCCTGGGGCGTGGCGGGTGCTGGGTCATCGCTCGCCGCCTGGCTGGCGGGTGCCGGGGCAGCTGGGCTGGCCACTGGCGCCGGCTCGCTGGCGGCTTCAGGTGCCGGCGCGCTTTCCTGGGTAGCGCTGCTGGCAGCGGGAGGCACGATGCTCTCCTTGATCTGCTTCTCCAGCGCCATGATGTGTTCGTTATGCAGCTGGCGACGGATCTCGTCGGCGCCTATCTCGCGCTCGACCTCGGTCTTGATGGCATTGAAGCTGCGCTTGAGGCGGCCGATCCACAGGCCGGCGGTGCGCGCCGCGCCGGGCAGCCGCTCGGGCCCGAGCACCAGCAGTGCGATCAGGCCGATCAGCAGCAGTTCACCGAAGCTGATACCGAACATGGGTCATCAGTCCTTGCGGGTCACCGGGTCCTGCACCTTCTGCGCCTGACCTTCGATGGTCTGGGCCTGGTTCAGGGGGGTTGCGCCGGGTTGCTGGGCGCTGCTCTGCTCGGGGCCCTTGTCGCCTTCCTCGGTGTTCATGGCCTTGCGGAAGCCCTTGATGGCGTCGCCGACGTCGGAGCCGAGGGTTTTCAGGCGCTTGGTGCCGAAGACCAGCACGACGACGATGAGAATGACCAGCCAGTGTTTCCAGTCGAAGATGCCCATGGTGTGTTCCTCTTGATTGTCTTTGTCAGGCGGAGGGCTGGCGGGCGGCCTTTTCGGCGTGCCCGGACAGGCCGAAGCGACGGTCCAGTTCATCGAGCACGGCCTGGGGGTGCTGGCCGAGGGCGGCGAGCATGACCAGGCTGTGGAACCAGAGGTCGGCGGTTTCGTAGATCAGGTCGCTGTGGTCGCCGCTGACGGCGGCGTCCTTGGCGGCGAGTATGGTTTCCACCGCTTCTTCGCCGACCTTCTCCAGGATCTTGTTCAGGCCCTTGTGGTACAGGCTGGCCACGTAGGAACTGTCGGGCGCGCCGTTCTTGCGCTCCTCCAGCACTTCGGCCAGGCGGGCGAGAGTATCACTCATGGCTGTGTCCTGCGGCATAGATGGCATGCGGATCCTTGAGCACGGGGTCGACGGTTTTCCAGCCGCCGTCTTCGAAGACGCGGTAGAAGCAGCTTTCGCGTCCAGTATGGCAGGCGATGCCGCCCAACTGCTCGACCAGCAGGATGACGACGTCAGCGTCGCAGTCCAGGCGCAACTCGTGGAGTTGCTGCACATGGCCGGACTCCTCGCCCTTGCGCCACAGCTTGCCACGAGAGCGTGACCAGTAGATGGCGCGGTTCTCGGCAACGGTGAGGGCGAGGGCTTCGCGGTTCATCCAGGCCATCATCAGCACGCGGCCCGTCTTGTGGTCCTGGGCGATCGCCGGGACCAGGCCCTCGGCGTTCCAGTGAATCTCTTCCAGCCAGTCTTTCATCGTGTCTTCCACAGCAAGGCTGGCCCCGCGGGGCCGGCGCAGAGTTCGAAATAGTGTGCCAGCGCCACGCGGGGCTGGCTATCGGCGCAGCACCAGATATAGACCGCCGGCCAGCATCAGCCAGCTCGGCCAGGTCTCGGCGGTGGGCGCCAGGCCCTGGGTGGCGGCACCGGCGATCAGCAGGGCGCCGAGCAGGCGCGCCGGCCAGTGCGGGCGAGCCGGGGCCTCGACTTTTTGCGGGGCACGGGTGGGCAGCGCCAGGCGCTCCAGGGTTTCGCGCGCCATCTGCGACAGGTGCGGCACCTGTTCGGCCTGCTGCTGCAGATTGCGCAGCAGGTGCAGGGGGCTGATGCGCTCGCGCATCCAGCGTTCGAGGAAGGGCTGGGCGGTGGTCCAGAGGTCCAGGTCCGGGTAGAGCTGGCGGCCGAGTCCTTCGATGTTCAGCAGGGTCTTCTGCAGCAGCACCAGCTGCGGTTGGACTTCCATGTTGAAGCGGCGGGCGGTCTGGAACAGGCGCAGCAGCAGCTGGCCGAAGGAGATGTCCTTCAGCGGCTTCTCGAAGATGGGCTCGCAGACGGTGCGGATGGCCGCCTCGAAGTCGTTGACCTTGGTTTCCGGCGGCACCCAGCCGGAATCGATGTGCAGCTGGGCCACGCGGCGGTAGTCGCGCTTGAAGAAGGCGATCAGGTTGCGCGCCAGGTAGTCCTGGTCCTCGGGGGTGAGGCTGCCGATGATGCCGCAGTCGATGGCTATGTACTGCGGGTTCCAGGGCTGGCGGGTGGCGACGAAGATGTTCCCCGGGTGCATGTCGGCGTGGAAGAAACTGTCGCGGAACACCTGGGTGAAGAAAATCTCCACGCCGCGCTCGGCCAGCAGCTTCATGTCGGTGCGCTGGTCGGCGAGGGTGGCGAGATCGGTCACCGGGATGCCGTAGATGCGCTCCATCACCAGCACCTTGGGCCGGCACCAGTCCCAGTAGACCTGGGGCACGTAGAGCAATGGCGAGCCGTCGAAGTTGCGCCGCAGCTGGCTGGCGTTGGCCGCCTCGCGGAGCAGGTCGAGCTCGTCGTAGATGGTCTTCTCGTAGTCGTCGACCACTTCCACCGGGCGCAGGCGGCGGGCGTCGCTGGAGATGCGCTCGGCCAGGCGGGCGAGGGTGAACAGCCAGGCGAGATCCTGGCGGATGATCGGCCGCAGGTTGGGGCGGATCACCTTGACCACCACTTCCTCACCGCTTTTCAGCTGGGCGGCGTGGACCTGGGCCACCGAGGCGGAGGCCAGGGGCTCGACGTCGAAGCGGGCGAAGACCTGGCTGACCTTGGCGCCGAGTTGCTCCTCGATGCGCGCCACGGCCGTCGCCGGCGCGAAGGGCGGCACCCGGTCTTGCAGGCGCGCGAGTTCGTCGGCGATGTCCGGCGGCATCAGGTCGCGGCGGGTGGAGAGCAACTGGCCGAACTTGATGAAGATCGGTCCGAGGTCTACCAGGGCCAGGCGCAGGCGCTCGCCGCGGGTCAGCGTCAGCTCCTTGCGCGGCAGCCAGCGCCAGGGCAGGGCATAGCTCAGCGTACGCAGCCACCAGGGCAGCGGCAGTTCGAGCAGCAGGTCGTCGAGGCGGTAGCGGATGACGACCTGCTGGATGCGCAACAGGCGGCGGGCGGCGAGCAGCTTCATGCGATGGGCTTGGTTCTCTGGTTCAGACGCTCGACGCGGGCATCGAGGCGGTCGAGGGCGAGCTTGAGGCGGTCCAGCTCGGCGAAGCGGGCATCGGCTTCACGCCGGCCGACCAGGGTGCGGGACTCTTCGGCCAGGTAGTCGGCAAGGTTCTGCCGCAGGCTCTCCAGGCCTTGTCCGGCCCAGCTGGCGCGGCTGCGCAGGTGGCCGGCGAGCAGTTGCGTGCCCACCGGGCCGAGCCAGCGCGACAGTTCGTATTCCCAGTCCAGCTCGAGGTCCTGGAGGATGGCCGCGAGCTCCAGCAGCACGCCGCTGTCGCCTTCCAGGGTCACTTCCGGGCTGTGCAGGATGCTGGTCTTGTCCTTGCTGCCGGCCAGCCGCAGCAAGCTGCCAGCTGGCGCGCGCAGGCGGCAGTCGGCGCGCGCGGACCAGTGGGCGGAGAGCTTCAGGCCATCGCCGCCGGGGAGCAGGAAGAGGGTCAGCGCCGGGTTCTGGCAGTCGACTTCGATGACGCTGCCTTCCAGGGCGGCCATGCGCGGCAACGCGGTGCTGTCCAGGGGCAGCACCCGGTTGAGGCCGAGCTCGATGCCGGCCAGCAGCGCCTGGGTCAGCATCAGGGCTTGATGCCGCGGTGCAGGGCGACGATGCCGCCGGTCATGTTGTGGTAGGTGACGCGCTCGAAACCGGCCTCGCCCATCATCGCCTTGAGGCTCTCCTGGTCCGGGTGCATGCGGATCGACTCGGCCAGGTAGCGGTAGCTCTCGGCGTCGTTGGTGATCAGCTTGCCCATCAGCGGCAGGAGGCTGAAGGAGTAGACGTCATAGGCCTTGGACAGCAGGCTGCTGGACGGCTTGGAAAACTCCAGCACCAGCAGGCGGCCACCGGGCTTGAGCACCCGCAGCATGGAGCGCAGGGCTTCGTCCTTGTGGGTGACGTTGCGCAGGCCGAAGGCGATGGTGACCACGTCGAAATGGTTGTCGGGGAAGGGCAGCTTCTCGGCGTCGGCCTGGACGAAGCTGACGTTGCCGGCGACGCCGCTGTCGAGCAGCTTGTCGCGGCCGACCTTGAGCATGGAGGCGTTGATATCGGCCAGCACCACTTCGCCGGTCACGCCCACCAGGCGCGAGAATTGGCGGGTGAGGTCGCCGGTGCCGCCGGCGATGTCCAGCACGCGATTGCCCGGACGCACGCCGGACAGCTCGATGGTGAAGCGCTTCCACAGGCGGTGGACGCCACCGGACATCAGGTCGTTCATCAGGTCGTACTTGGCCGCAACCGAGTGGAACACCTCGGCAACCTTGTCGGCCTTCTGGCTCTCCGGGACCTGCTGGTAACCGAAGTGGGTCGTGGGTTCGGCGTCGTTGCCTTTGCGCGGGTCGTTCATGTCGCTGCCACCGGAATTGAATGGCGGCCATTCTAATGCCGGCGTCCGGCTTTGTCTTGGCGGCGGTGGACGCCGGACGCGGCGAGGGCCCGCGGGGGCTGGTATAGTCGCGCGACCAAAGGTCGCAGCAGGAGCAGTCCATGTCCCGTATCCATGTCGAACGTTCGCACGCCCTGAGCCACGAGGCCGTGCGTGAGAAGGCCGAGAAGCTGGCCGAACGCCTGGCGCGCGAGTACGACGTGCGTTACCAGTGGCGCGGCGACACCCTGGAGTTCAAGCGCAGCGGCGCCGATGGCCAGATCGAGGTGGGCGCCGACAAGGTGCGTGTGGAGGTCAAGCTGGGTCTGTTGCTGTCGGCCATGGGCGGCATGATCAAGCGCGAGATCGAGAAGGCGCTGGACGAGTACCTGGTGTGAATCGGGGCCGCGCTGCGGCCCTTCGCGAATGAATTGGCTATGTCCGCGTTAGCTGTTGCAGTACCGAATAGAAGCGTCTAGTACGGGTCTTTCATGGCTCCGCACGGCCTGACACCTCCCTCACCCCCAGCCCCCGCCCTGCGCCCCAGCCTGAGCGCTGCGCGCTCAGTCGCTCTTCGGCACCGGAAGCGGTGCTTCCGACAGCGTGCCTCTTCGCCCCGGAGGGAGAGGGGTGACTCGCGCCTGACAGGGCATACAAATCCTGATGCCCAGTCATTGCCTGAACCTGCGCAGAAGAGGTGGGGCAGCGACTCCGCCCCGTCAGGAGGCCGAGCGTAATCGTTGCAGAGGGGGACGAGCGGCATGGATGCCGCGAGAGGCGTGCGGGGCCAGGGATGGCCCCTCACGCCGTGCCCCCGGTGCAACGATGGAGCGAGGGAAGTTTGGCGCAGCCAAACCCGGATGCAGGGGCAAGCCTTTTGCTTCCTTTGGGGCGACTGCCAAAGGGAGTCGCCCGGGAAGGCGAAACAGAAACTCGCAGCCCACTCGACAATCAGCCTGGCTCAGGGCGTTCTAGCAACACTTAGTGCAGACATAGCCAATGATTTCGCCCCCACGGATTCCGGGCGGGCGATCCGACCGGAGAGGCCCATTTCGCGGCTAGTATGCGGTTTCTAATTTTCCTCGCTACCTTGCGCTCAAGTCCTGAAAAAGGGCGAGTCATCTACCATTCCGCGTGAGGTGCACCATGGCCAAAGTAGCCGTCAAGAAGAAAGTCGAGAAAGTAGAAAGCAAGCCCACCGTCCTCGCTGACGTCAAGCTCTACGCCCGCAAGATCTGGTTGGCTGGCCTGGGTGCCTACGCCAAGGCCGGCGCCGAGGGTGTCGACTATTTCAAGGAGCTGGTGAAAACCGGCGAAGGCGTCGAGAAGCAGGGCAAGAAGCTGGTGGACGAGCAGGTCGAAGCCGCCAACAGCCAGTTCGACAGCGTGAAGAACAGCGTCACCGGCGTGAAGGAAAAGGTCGAGGTTCAACTCGACAAGATCGAGAAGGCTTTCGACAACCGAGTAGCCAGCGCTCTCAACCGCATCGGTATTCCCTCCCGGCAGGATGTTGAGGCACTCTCTGCTAAGCTTGATGAGCTGAGCGCGTTGCTCGAGCACGTCGCGCGAACCAAATAAGGAGAGCAGGATGGCTGGCAAGAAAAAAACCGATAAAGACACCAACTCCTGGATCGGCGAGATCGAGAATTACTCGCGCCAGATCTGGTTGGCTGGCTTGGGGGCCTACTCGAAGATCAGCAACGACGGCTCCAAGCTGTTCGATACGCTGGTCAAGGATGGCGAGAAGGCCGAGAAGCAGGCCAAGACCGAGGTGGACAAGCAGGTAGACGCGGTCAAGTCGAAGGTCGGCTCCCGCGTGGGCTCGGCCAAGTCCAAGGTCGAGGAAGTCAGGGGCAAGGCCATCGGCAAATGGAGCGAGCTGGAGGAAGCTTTCGACAAGCGTCTGAACAGCGCGATCTCTCGCCTGGGCGTGCCCAGCCGCACTGAGGTGAAGGACCTGCAAGGCAAGGTGGATTCCTTGACCAAGCAGCTCGAGAAGCTCACCGGCGTATCGGCCAAGTCGGTCAAGCCTGCTGCCAAGGCCGCCGCCAAACCGGCCGCCAAGGCTGCGGCGAAACCCGCTGCCAAGCCAGCCGCCAAACCCGCGGCCAAGGCTGCTGCCGCGAAGCCGGCTGCCAAACCCGTTGCGGCGAAAGCCGCTGCGAAGCCGGCAGCCAAGCCTGCGGCGAAAGCGGCGGCCGCTGCCAAACCGGCAACCAAAGCCGCCGCCAAGCCAGCTGCCAAGCCGGCCGCAGCCGCCAAGCCTGCCGCAGC
>NZ_SSOJ01000041.1 GCF_029871205.1 Pseudomonas sp. BN417
TTTCCACCCTTGTATCTCGACTATCGCTCTGTGATGGGGCGATAGTTCCCGACTGATCATCGGGGGAGGGTCAGGAAGCCGTTTCCACCCTAAGGCCTCGAGCCAGCAACGTAGATAGTGCTCCTGCCCTCCACACTCACTCGAATAGCTCGAACGGTATCCAGAGCCCACCTCAGGTGAGAGCTCGCATTCACAAGGTCGTGCCGAGTGCAGTGATGATCCTTCTGGAGAGATTGAGGAGTTCGCATGTCCGGCATCGTTGGCATTGACATTGCCAAGCACAGTTTCGATATCGCCACCCAGCAGGCCAACGGCAAGTACCGCACCAAAGCCAAGCTGGCCAATAGCGCGGCGGGTTTTCAGGTACTGCAGGAGTGGCTGCTCAAATACAGCGAACCAGGGGCCTGGATCGTGATGGAGGCCACGGGGACCTACCACGAGGCGCTGGCCGAATACTTCCATGGCTTGGGCTACCGGGTTTGCGTGACCAATCCGGCGCAGATTGCCCTCTATGCCCGCAGCCAACTGCAACGGGTGAAGACGGACCAGGTCGATGCCAAGCTGATTGCCGACTATGGCGCCCGGCACGTGGACGAGTTGCGTGCCTGGCGGCCCGAACCGCCGGCCATCCGCCGCCTGCGGGCCCTGGTACGGCGCCTGCAGGACCTCCAGGAGATTGCCCAGATGGAGCGCAATCGCTTGGACGTCGCCGATGTCAGTGTGCAGGACTCGATTCGTTCGGTGCTGCAACACATCGAACAGCAGATCGCCGAAACCTTGAAGGCGATTCAGGCGCACATTGACGACGATCCCGATTTACGGGGTAAGCGCGACTTGCTGACCAGTATCGACGGCGTCGCGGACAAGACTGCGGCCCTGCTTCTGGCCGAGCTGGGAGACCCGCTGCAATTCAAGAATGCCCGGGCCATCACGGCGTTTGCCGGGCTGAATCCGCAGCTGCGGGAGTCCGGCACCCAAAAGGCCTACGCCTGCATTTCCCGGATGGGCTCCAGCCGACTCCGCGCGGGTCTCTACATGCCGGCCATCGTTGCGCTGACCCACAACCCGGCGATCAAAGCGCTGGGACAACGCCTGCGAAGTCGAGGCAAGGCCGGGAAGCAGATCGTCTGCGCCGCGATGCGCAAGCTGCTGCACATCGCTTATGGCGTCCTGAAATCGGGCCAGCCTTTCGATGCAAAACTGGCCCTTGCGCACTAGGTTCCAAGACGGTATCTACACAGATCCGGAGCAGCCCGGCGAACCGGGTCAGCCCCATGAGCCGGGGGAGCCCACCGTACCCGATGAGCCCCCGCCTTCCCCCGTCGTCTGATATTCAGGGCACCAGCGGCAGCATGCGCTTGTGCTGGGAGTTGTCGTAGGTCCGCACTATGGTGGCGTGGGCCTCGGGGCTGACTTGCTGGCCGTGGAGGAAGGCATCGATTTCCACGTAGGTCACGCCGTGGGCTTCCTCGTCCGGCTTGCCCGGGCGCAGCTCTTCCAGGTCGGCGGTGGGCACCTTGTGCACCAGGGATTCCGGCGCGCCCAGGTGGCGGGCGATGCTGCGCACCTGGTTCTTCACCAGGCCGGAGAGCGGGGCCAGGTCGCAGGCACCGTCGCCGAACTTGGTGAAGAAGCCCATCACCGCCTCGGCGGCGTGGTCGGTGCCGATCACCAGGCCGTTGTTGGCGTTGGCGATGGCGAACTGGGCCACCATGCGGATGCGCGCCTTGATGTTGCCGGTGACGAAGTCGCGGCGGGCATCGGTGAGGTTGTTCAGGTGGGCGACCTGCTCGGCCAGGCCGATCACGCTGTCGGCGATGTTCACGGTCTCTTCTTCGTCGGCATCGATGAAGTTCATCGCCACCTGGGCGTCCGCCTCGTCGTGCTGGACGTTGTAGGGCAGGCGCACGGCGATGAAGCGGTAGCCGGCGTCGCCGGTCTCGGCGCGCAGTTCTTCCACCGAGAGCTGGGCCAGGCGGCCGGCGGTGGTGGAGTCGACGCCGCCGCTGATGCCGAGCACCAGGACCTTCAGGCCGGACTTGCGCAGGCAGTCCTTGATGAAGGTCTTGCGGCGTTCGATCTCGGCCCGCATCGCGGCTTCGTCGGCGAAGGGCGGGACAACGTCCAGGGCTTGGGCGATTTCTTGCTGGCGGATGCTGCTCATGGGGAGTCCTTACTGGGTATCGGCGACGCGGAATACATGTTTCAGGTAGGCGACGAAATTCTCGTCGCGGCATTGGGTCTTGCCCGGTGTATCGGAGATCTTTGCCACCGGCTGTCCATTGCAACCGGTCATCTTGATGACGATGTTCATGGGTTCGACGCCCGGGATATCGCAGGTCAGGTTGGTGCCTATGCCGAAACTGACGTGGATGCGTCCGCGCAAGGCACGGTAGAGCGCGAGCGCGCGGGGCAGGTCGAGTCCGTCGGAGAATACGAGGGTCTTGGTCTGCGGGTCTATGCCGAGCTTCTCGTAATGGCTGATGGCGCTTTCCGCCCAGGCCAGGGGGTCACCCGAGTCGTGGCGCAGGCCATCGAAGAGTTTGGCGAAGTAGAGGTCGAAGTCGTTGAGGAAGGCCCGCATGGTGATGCAGTCGGTCAGGGCGATGCCGAGCAGGCCACGGTATTCGCGGACCCAGCAGTCGAGGGCGGCAATCTGGCTTTCGATCAGCCGCGGGCCGAGCTGCTGGTGCGCCATCAGCCACTCGTGGGCCATGGTGCCGATGGGCTTGATGTCGTACTCTCGGGCCAGGTGCACATTGCTGGTGCCGACCAGGCGGCCGGGGAAGTCGCGCTTGAGGATGTGCACCACTTCTTCCTGCACTCGGTAGGAGAAGCGCCGGCGGGTGCCGAAGTCGGCCAGTTGGAAGCCGGCCAGTTCCTCATCGCTGGCATTGGCCCGGAGCCAGTCGAGCTTGCGGTAGAGCTGCTCGCGCGCCTGGACCAGCTTGATATCGCGGTAACGGTAGCGGTTGCGCACTTCGCTGATGATCGCCAGTAACGGGATTTCGAAGAGGATCACGTGCAGCCAGGGGCCGCGCAGGCGCACGCAGAGCTGCCCGTCCTCGATGCCCAGCTGCAGGTAGCGCAGGTTGAAGCGGAACAGGCTGAGGAAGCGGGTGAAGTCCGGCTTGATGAAGGGAATGCGTTCGAGGAAGGCCAGTTGGTCGGCGGTGATGGAGATGTCCGCCAGTTGCTCGATCTGGTAGCGGATCTCCGCCAGGTAAGGCGTCAGGTCCTCGTCATTGCGGCAGCGGAACTCCCATTCGACTTCGGCGTTGGGGTAGTTGTGCAGCACCGCCTGCATCATGGTCAGCTTGTAGAAGTCGGTGTCCAGCAGGTTCTGATTGATGCGGCCGGAGAAGGCGCTGTCGGGCATGTCGGTTCTCGAAGCTCCAGTCAGCCGATAGGGAGGGGCAGGATGCGACAAGGTCAGGTGATGCGCAAGGTTGTGGGGATAGCTGTTGTGGGGGCGAATTCATTCGCTGACCGGACCGCAGGGCCGGCCTGCAGACTCGCGGGGGGACGCTGCGCATCCCTTTGCGAATGAATTCGCCCCCTACAGGAAAGGCGAGACCCATTGCGCGGGCAAAAGAAAAGGCGCTCGAGAGCGCCTTGAAATGTGATCTATGGAGTAAGTCCACCGGATCAGATCGGAGCGGCGGCGGGAAGTTCCGCCGCCCCTGGATCATTTTTGCGGGGTCAGCATCAGGCGCTTGGTGCCGTAGATGCCATCGAGGTTCTGTGGCTGGAAGGGGAACTTCATGTAGCGTGCCTTGAGCCAGGCATCGATGCCGTCGGCATAGTGCGGGCTGGCCGGGTTGCCGGACTGGCCGGAGCTGTTCATGCCCATCATGGGTTCGGGCTGGCCGAAGTCGACGATGATGCGCATGGCCGGGATCAGCCAGGTGTCGAAGCCCTGTCCCCAGTGGTAGGCAGACACGTTCAGGGTGCTGTGGTCGCCACCCGCCGGGTAGGGGCCGCGGTCGAGGTAGCCCTTCAGCGCATTGAGGCCGGTGCGCTGGCTGGCGCTCATGTAGGGCGCCAGCTGGGTGCTTTCGGTGATCCAGCTGTAGCTGTGCAGCTTGCCCCACTGCCAGGCCTTGCGGTCGGCGCCGAGGCGGCTTTCGGCGTAGGTGACGGCGGCTGCCAGGCTGCGCGCGAGGATCGCCGGCTTGTCTTCCTTCTGCGGGGTATTGACGTCATCCCAGAACGGGCTGTCGACGCGGCCCAGCAGATGGTCGGCCTGGGCCGAGTAGGACAGGTCCGCGGCCTGCACCAGGGCGCGCCAGGCGGGGCTGGATTCCGGGCCCAGTTCGTCGAGGAAGATCTGCCGCGCGCTCTCGTGGAGGAAGGCGCCGTAGTAGGCGGCGTCCGCCGACGTTGGGCTGAGTCGGCCGTCGAAGGCCTGCAGGCGGCTGAGGGCTTCCTGGGCCTTGGCCCGGTCGGCGGGCGGCAGTGCAGCGATGGCTTGCGTGAGGGGCTGGGCCATGCCCGGGTCCTGCAGCATGGCCTTGAGTTTGGCGACGAAGGGGCTGGTCTGGTCGTACTGCATGGCGATCATGCTCTGCCAGTCGTGCTTGCCGCTGCCGGCCAGTTCAGCGATGCGTTCGGCGCGCTCCGGGTAGTACCAGGAGTTGGACAGCTGCACCCCATAGCCGCCCTGGACGGTGCGGTGGTTGGCGGTGCCGAGCCAGCCCTGGGCCGGGTCCTGGTCGTAGGGGTGGAGCATGGGGTCGGCGAAGCCGTCCCAGTCATAGCGGCCGTCCCAGCCGGGGGAGGGCAGCAGGCCACGGCCTTCGCGGCGGTTCGGGTAGCGGCCGGTCACCTGCCAGGCGATGTGCTTCGCGTCGGCATAGAGGATGTTCAGGCCCATGGCGCGAATGGAACGGGTGGCCTCGTGGGCTTCTTCCACCGACTGGGCGCGGGACAGGGCGAAGAAGGCGTCCAGGGACTGGTCGGCTTCGAACTGGCTGGTCTGCAGGGCCAGCCCCAGGCCGCTCTTGATCTCCAGCGGCTGCAGCGGGTGCTTGCGCTGGCCCAGCACCGAGTTCAGCAGCGGGCCGTGGCGGGTCTCGTGGATCACCTCGCGCACCGGGCGCTCACCCTTGATGAAGAAGGTTTCCACCCGTTCGCTGGTGGGCAGCCATTTGCCGTTCGCCTGGTAGTAGAGGCGGTTGCCTTCGCGCTTGAGCTTTTCCAGAAACAGGTCTTGGTTGTCGTCCATGACCATGGTCATGCCCCAGGCCAGCTTGCTGTTGTAGCCGGCGACCACGGCCGGCACGCCAGCGATGGACACGCCCGCGGCCTGGAATTTCGGCGAGCGGATCTGGACGAAGTTCCACACCGAGGGCATGGATATGGGCAAGTGGGTGTCGTTGGCGAGGATGCTGCGACCGCTGCGGCTCTTCTGCGGGGCGATGGCCCAGTTGTTGGAGGCGGCGACGCCGAGCATGTTGAGCGCGGCGATCTGCCCGGCCGCATTGTCCAGTGCAGCAAGGCCGGGAATCTGCCCGCCCAGTTGCAGGCCCTTGAGTTTCTCGGCCTCTTCGAAGGGCAGCGGTTCGTCCGGATAGACGGGTGTCAGCCAGGCCAGCTTGTCGGCGCCGACCTTCTGCGCCAGGACCAGGGAGGCGATTTCTTCCTGCAGGTTCACCGCCAGGCCGAAGTTCAGCAGGCTGAACACCAGTGCCGAGTCTTCAGGTTTCCAGTAGGCCGGCTTGTAGCCGGACTCGGCCAGGTCCATCGGCAGCTTGTCGCGGTAGCGATAGAGGTAGGCGTTGACGCCGCGGGCATAGACCTCGAAGAACTCCTTCAGGCGCGGCGAGGCGTTCTTGTAGAGGATGTCGGCGCTCTTGCGCAGGTTCACCGCGCGCATGAAGCGGTCGATCTCCAGCGCGCCGGGGCCGACCATCTCGGCCAGTCGGCCCTCGGCCATCAGGCGCAGACCGACCATCTGGCTGAGGCGGTCGGAGGCGTGGACGTAGCCGAGGGTGAACAGGGCGTCGTGGAAGGTGGTGGTTTCGATCAGCGGCATGCCCAGCGGGTTGCGGCGGATCGAGACGCTCTGCGCCAGGCCCTTCACCGGCTGGAAGCCGGAAGTGGGCGGCAGGCTGTCGGAGTAGCGGCTGTCCAGCCAGGGCTGGCAACCGCTGAGGCCGATCATGGCGCCAGCGGCGGCGGCAACGCAGAACCGGGGAAGGAAGCGCTTGGGGGCTGGCGAAGCCATGGAACGGGCTCTCCTGAGAGGGGCATCGGATCAAGCGCGCTACGTTAGTGAGCCGCCCCGCGCCGCGCAAGCGCCGCCAAGCTTACTTTTTCACCGCAGCCGGATTGACCTGCTCCACCAGTGCGTAGGCACGGACCGTTGCCGGGCGGGCCTGGATCGCCAGGTACCAGCGCTTGAGGTTGGGGAAATCGTCCAGGTTCTGTTCCTGCCAGACGTGGCGGTCGATCCAGGGGTAGATGGCCATGTCGGCGATGCTGTACTCGTCGCCGGCGACAAAGACACGGTCAGCCAGGCGCTTGTCGAGCACGCCGTAGAGACGCGCGGTTTCCTTGAGGTAGCGCTGGATGGCGTAGGGCAGTTTCTCCGGGGCGAAGCGGTTGAAATGGTGGTTCTGCCCGGCCATGGGACCGAGCCCGCCCATCTGCCAGAACAGCCATTGCAGGCATTCCTGGCGGCCGCGCAGGTCCTGCGGGATGAAGCGGCCGATCTTCTCGGCGAGGTAAAGCAGGATGGCGCCGGACTCGAACAGGGAGAGCGGCTCGCCGCTATCGGCCGGCTGGTTGTCGACTATGGCCGGGATGCGGTTGTTCGGCGAGATCTTCAGGAAGTGCGGCTGGAACTGCTCGTCCTTGCCGATATTGATCGGGTGGATGCGGTAGGGCAGGCCGGCCTCTTCGAGGAACAGGCTGATCTTGTGGCCGTTGGGCGTGGTCCAGTAATACAGGTCGATCATCGGGAAGGCTCCAACTCGGCTTTGCTCGGTCCTGAAATGAACAGGCCCGCACGAGGCGGGCCTGGAAGAGTGCGGCGGCGTCCGAACCAGTTCACGATCAGCTGCGCGTCGGCCCTGCTGCGTTAAAAGCAGGCTCGGAATGCTCATTTACCACTCGTAAACTCCGCTTCCTCGCCTGCTTTTGCCTTGCATGGCTCTAGCTCGCAAGATCGTGAGCAGCTTCTCAGGCGCCGTGGCACTTCTTGAATTTCTTCTGGCTGCCGCAGGGGCAGGGATCGTTGCGGCCCACTTCCTTCAGCGGGTTGCGCACCGGCTCCTGGTGGCCGTGGTTGCAGTGCGGGCCATGCACGTGGTGGTGGTGATCGTGGTCATGGTCGTGATTGCAGTCCGGACCATGTACGTGGGGTTCTTGACTCATGAAGGTTCTACTCCGGGATGTAACTGCCGGGGATTATCTCGCCATTGCGGCTGAGGTGCACGCTCTTGCCGAACATCAACCCGGTTTTCACCTCGCCCTGGAGGCGGTACTTGATGGGCTCGTCGGGTTTTTCCAGGAGTTTGACGATGTACTTCATGTGCCGCCAGAGATTAGTGCGCACCGGTACCTCGAATGTCTCGCTGCCATGGGCGGGTACGGTGAACCAGGTGCTGGATTCGCCGGAGGCGAGTTTCACGTCGTTGAGGTGGACGGTGTAGACCAGTCCGCGCACCGGCAGGCTGACATCGTTGGGATTGTCGATGCGAAAGCGCAGCACGAACTGCTGCTCCAGCAATTTGGCGCGCACCACGTCCACCTTCAGCAGACGCACGTCGGGGTCCTGGAAATCGCCGCTGATCCAGGTGGAGCATCCACTGAGACCCGAAAAGGGAAGGGCAAAGAAAAACAGTAGGCTGAGAATTCTTATCGTTTGCGCCTGGGAAAACATTGCAATACTCCAAGTGACGCTTCAGTGTAACAAGCAACTGCTCGGCCGCAACCTGTTGTGGGCCGAAAAAAACCTGCGCCATACTGCTCGTCAATTCGGACAGGAGTGTGACCAATGGGTCGTTACGAGATTGCCTTTTCCGGGAAGCTGGTTCCCGGGGCGCAGCGGGAGCTGGTGCAGGCCAATCTGGCGAAGCTGTTCCAGGCCGACGCGCAGCGCATTGCCATGCTCTTCTCCGGGCGGCGCGTGATTCTCAAGAACAACCTGGATGAAGCCGCTGCGGAAAAGTACCGCTCGACCCTGGAGCGCGCTGGCGCGCTGGTCGAGGTTGTGTCGATGGAGCCGGAGATAGAAGAGGTCGAGCTGGCGCCACCGCCGGAGCCCGAACCCCAGGCCGCGCCGGCCCAGGCACCGGCACGCGCCGACGCGCCAGGCAGGCTGAAGGTGGTGCCTCGCGACGAGTACATGGCCGCATTCGTCGGGGTGGATGCACCGGACTTCGGCATCGCCCCTGTCGGCGCTGACCTGCAGGACGCCAGGCCGGAAACGCCGCCGCCGCGATTCGACCTTTCCAGCCTCAGCCTGGCTCCCGTCGGCAGCGACATGGGACAGGCAAAGACGCCACCGGCGGGGCCGCCGCCGGACATTTCCCACCTGCGCCTGGAAGAGAGCAGGTAGATAGAAAGAGGCCCGCAACATGCGGGCCTTGTCATCTCTGCTTCAGAGATAGCTGGCGCAGCATTTCTTGAACTTCAATCCGCTGCCGCAGGGACAGGCGTCGTTGCGCCCGGCATCGAGCGGAACGGTCGGGTCGAGAAAGTACCAGCGGCCATCCGCCTGGACGAAGGCGGAGCGCTCACGGTGGCTATGCTCGCCGCCCTGGTCATGCCAGCGCGCGGTGAAAGTGACGAAGGCGTGCTCGGGCTGGCCGCCGAGCAGTTCATGGCCTTCCACCTCGAGGCCGAGCCAGGTGCTCGACAGGCTCCAGGCGCGGATCGCCTCCATGTCGAGGCCGGTGCGCTGGGCGGGCAGGGTGGTTTCCACCAGGTAGTCCACCAACCCCAGTACGTAGGCGCTGTAGCGCGAACGCATCAGCGCTTCGGCGCTGGCGGCAGCGTGGCCGGCGTGATGACGGCCGCAGCAAAGCTCGAGGAGATTGCCGCTACCGCAGGGACAGATCGCAGTGCTCATGGCTTACCACCAGTACTTGCCGAAGTTTTCCGGGTTGGCCCAGAACTTCGCGTTCAGCCAGTCGGGGACCTGCTTGTACTCGCGCAGGTCGTAGGTGAACAGGGTCAGGGTCTGCTCGTCGCGACGGAAGCGTTCACTCGCCTGCAGGGCCAGGGCGAAGAAGTCGGTGTCGTGCCAGCCACAGGCGTTGAGGTCCGCCAATACCGCCACCCGGCTGGCGTTGAGGTTGCGGATGCCGCCCAGCAGTTGCAGGCCGGTGCGCTTGGGGAGGTGTTCCAGGCAGTCCGCCAGGACGGCCAGGTCGAAACGGTGCGCCGCCTGCTCCGCTGGCAGGGGACCGGCGGGCACTTGCACCACCTGGCTTTGCGGGTGCGCGGCGGCGAAAGCCTCGAGCGCCGGGAACGGGCTATTGCCGACCAGCAGCAGGCTTTGCGGCGCATAGCGTTCGAGCAGGGCGGCGAGGGCTTGCTGGGGCGTGCGGGTTGAGAAGCTGTCAGTCATCGAAAATCCTCGAACAGGTTGTTCAAGACTAGCTTGAAGGCGGGTCATGGCCTAGTGCTGGCGGTTTCCGGGGCTGGCGTCTTTACTCCCTATTTGTCGGTATGGGCCGATTCTAAGAGGAGACTCGCTTATGAGCATTACACGGACAGCTTTACCCCTGATATTGGTGACCAGCCTGTTGACCGGTTGCTCCGGCCTGCAGAAGACCGACTGGCCCAAGTGCGCGGCAGTAGGGGGTGTCGTAGGTGCGGGACTGGGTGCAATCGAAAGCAGCACCTACGCCGGTTGGGGCGCGTTGATCGGCGCTGGCACTGCGGCCGCCTATTGCTGGGTACACGGGGATGGTGACGAGGACGGTGATGGCGTATTCGATAGCCGCGACAAGTGCCCGGGCACGCCGCCCGGCACCCAGGTCGATGCCGACGGTTGCCCGCTCAAGGCTGAAGAACCGGTGGTAGAAGAAGTGGTTGTGGTCGAACAGGAAACCATCGTCGTCCGCGACCTGCTGTTCGCATTCGACTCCGCCAAACTCGACCCGGCCGACGAAGCCAAACTGGATACCGTCGTCAGCCGCCTGAAGAACGAAGCTCCGGACGCCAAGCTGACCGTCACCGGTCATACCGACAGTGTCGGCGCCGACGCCTACAACCAGAAACTCTCGGAACGCCGTGCGCAAGCGGTGGCCGACTACCTGGTTAGCAACGGCATCCCGGCTTCCAGCATCGTCAGTGTCGGTGGTGCAGGTGAAAGCCAACCGGTGGCCGACAACTCCACCAAGGACGGCCGCGCGATGAACCGCCGCGTGGAAATCCAGATCGACCGTTGATCCCTGGAACCCACGGCGCACGCCTTGTGCGCCGTGGGGCCCGGGTCTTTACTCCTGCTTACCGGCTTGGCCGGAGACGCAGGAGAACCCATCATGAGCCCCCCCCTTCCCCGGGTTGCGATTTCCTTTCTTCTGGTCAGTGGTTTCCTTTCTGGTTGCGCATCTACCTCCAGTGATGGCGGTGCAGTGGTCAACCAGGGGAATTGGCCCATTTGCAGCCTGATCGGAGGCCTGGCCGGCGGAGGCCTGGGTGCCATCGAAAGCTCGGCTTGGGCGGCGGGCGGCGCTGCGGCAGGTGCCATAGCCGGTGGCCTGATCTGCTACGCACAGGACGGCGATGCCGACGGCGATGGCGTTTTCGACCGCCGCGATACCTGCCCCAATACCCCGCCGAACACTCAGGTCAACGTCAATGGCTGCCCGGAGCGCACCTATCCCCAGGCGCCGGCCGCCGAAGCGCCACCGCCCCAGGATGAGGTGATAGTGCTCAGCGATATGGGCAATGTGCTCTTCGCCTTCGATTCGGCGGAGCTCACCTCTTCGGCCAAGGATCAGTTGGCAGGTATCGCCAATCGCCTGATGAGTGCCAGCCTGGTGGGCGCCAAGGTGATCGGCCATACCGACAACGTCGGCTCCGACCCATACAACCAGGGTCTGTCGGAACGTCGGGCGCAAAGCGTCGCGGACTTCCTGGCGAGCCAGGGTGTTCCGGCCGACAAGCTGACCACTCAGGGCAGGGGTGAAAGCCAGCCGGTGGCGGACAACGAATCGGATGAAGGTCGCGCAAAGAACCGCAGGGTGGAAATACAGGTCGACCGCTGACTGAAAGTTCCGTTCGATGTGCAGGGGCCGTCCCTCGGCCCCGCCCTTTTCCCAGCCATGCTCTGGTGCGCCGTCGGGCTTCGGCGTATGTTCCGCAAAACTAAAAAATGCTAGGGGGAGGCATGCGCTTATACATGGGGCTGGGCAAGCTGGTTGCCCTGATGTTCTGGCTGGTGGTGGTCGCCAATCTGTTGTCGCCTTTCGCCAGGCCATTCGAAATGCTGCTCAACGGTGCCGGTATCCTGCTGATCCTGGTGCACCTGTTCGAAATCCTGCTGTTCAACTCGCTACTGCGTGGGCGGGCCAATCCCTGGCGGGATCGTCTGCAGCTGCTGCTATTCGGGATATTCCACCTGCTCAGCCTGCCGCGCCACGGCGCCAAGGGGGCTGGCCATGCGTAAGCTCTGCCTGCTGGCGGCCCTGATCGCGCCCATGGCCCTGGCCGAGGGCCAGGTGAAGGTGGACGCCCACAACTTGCTCAAACTGCCACCCAGGTCCGGCAGCCTGAGCCTCGACCAGGTCGAGGTCGCCGACTACGCGACCCTGCTGATCCCGGCCGGCGTCACCGAACTGCGTATCGGTGAGCTGCGCATGGGGCGCGAGGCGCGCCTCGGCATCGCACCATCCGAGCAAGGCTTTCGCCTGGAAGTGGAGAGTGGTGCGATCGGCACCGGCAGCCATATCACCGCGTCCGGCTTGTCCGGCAGCTCGTCCAGGCCGGCCACCCCTGGCCGAGATATCAGCTTGCGTCTGGTGAATGTCCAGGTCAGCGAGATGACCCTGGACGTGCGCGGCGGCATTGGTGCACCGGGGTACGCGGGCCTGGACGGCGCCGACGGTGATGCCGCCGGCTGCTTGTGGGGGCAGGCCAGCCGCGGTTGGGACGGCCAGCCCGGTGGCGACGGCCAGACCGGCGGCGCCGGTGGCCAGGTGCGCCTGGAGGTGCCTGCAACCTTCCCGGTGGAGTTGCTGCGCGTGCGCCTGGAAGGCGGTGCTGGCGGTGCGCCGGGCGAAGGCGGTGCGGGTGGCCATGGCGGGGCGAGCAAGGGGTGCCTGCTTTACCAGGCCGATGGAGCGAAGGGCGGCCGTGCCGGGCAACCCGGCCATGCCGGTGCTGCCGGCGGGACCGGCAGCCTCAAGGTCGTGCGTTTCTAGTTCTGCCGACCTGATACAGCTGGCGCACAGGGATGTGCGCCCGGATCAGAAGCTGGGGCGGATGGCGACCACGGTCACCAGCGCCAGCCCGATCGCCAGGTTGAACCCCACCACGCGGCGGATGCGACCCAGCACTGCGCCACCTTCCGGCCAGTTCTCGGCGGCCACCGCCGCGCGCAGTTGCGGCAGCAACAGGGCGCTGATCCGCAGGAACAGCGCGAGCATCGCGACGTAGAGGCCGATCATCATGTGCACATAGCGCGGCGCCGCCTCCAGGCTGGCGAACGACAGGTGCAGCATGCCGACGCCGGTGAAGGGCAGGACCAGCACCGCCGGCCATACCCAATAGAAGAAGCGGCGGAACACCTCCAGCCACAGGCGCAGTCGTGCCGGAGGCTCCAGCACGTCCACCGCGGCCGGTCGCAGGACCATCCAGGCGAAGAACATGCCGCCGACCCAGATCAGGGCGGCCAGCAGGTGCAGGGCATAAAGGGCGGCGTGGGGTGTCATCCGGTCAACTCCATTCGGCTGGGAAGAGAAGGCGCGCTATGATAGCCGGCCTGTTAAAGTACTGAAAATTTATCCAGCGTTCCGGCCCCGCCAATTCCCATGCTCAGCACCGAACTCAAGTCCCAGATCCAAGGCGCCTACAGCCGTTTCCTCGAAGCCAAGGGGCTCAAGGCCCGTTATGGCCAGCGCCTGATGATCGCCGAGGTGGCCAAGGCCCTGGGTGCCATTCCGGTGGACGATGAGGGCCACCGCGAGGGTGAACCGGCTGTGGTGGCGGTAGAGGCGGGCACCGGTACCGGCAAGACGGTGGCCTACAGCCTGGCCGCCATTCCTTCGGCCAAGGCCGCCGGCAAACGCCTGGTGATCGCCACGGCCACGGTGGCGCTGCAGGAGCAGATCGTCCACAAGGACCTGCCGGACCTGATCCGCAACAGCGGCCTCAACTTCAGCTTCGCCCTGGCCAAGGGCCGCGGTCGTTACCTCTGCCTGTCCAAGCTCGACATGCTGCTGCAGGAAGGCCAGGCGCAGAGCTCCACGGCCCAGCTGTTCGCCGATGAAGGCTTCAAGATCGATGTCGACGAGAAAGGCCAGAAGCTGCTCAACCAGATGATCGAGCGACTCGCCGGCAACCGCTGGGACGGCGACCGTGACTCCTGGCCCGAGGCGATCGAAGACCAGGACTGGGCCCGCGTCACCACCGACCATAGCCAGTGCACCAAGCGCCATTGCCCGAATTTCCAGCAGTGCGCCTTCTACAAGGCGCGGGAAGGCATGACCAAGGTCGACGTCATCGTCACCAACCACGACATGGTGCTGGCCGACCTCGCCCTGGGCGGCGGCGCCGTGCTGCCGGACCCGCGCGAGACCCTCTACGTCTTCGACGAAGGCCATCACCTGCCGGACAAGGCCATCGGTCACTTCGCCCACTACACGCGCCTGCGCTCCACCGCCGAGTGGCTGGAGCAGGTGGCCAAGAACCTCACCAAGCTGTTGGCGCAGAACCCGTTGCCGGGCGACTTCGGCCGGCTCGTCGAGGGAGTGCCGGAACTGGCGCGGGAACTGCGCACCCAGCAGCAGTTCATGTTCAACGCCTGTGAGGAGATCGCCGACTTCCATGCGGGCGAGGACATGGAAGGGCGCGATCGTCCGCGCCACCGTTTCGAGGCCGGCGTGGTGCCCGAGCATCTGCGGGAGCTGGGCATCGAACTGAAGAAGGGCTTCTCCAGGCTTCACGACGTCTTCACCCGCCTGACTGAACTGCTCAAGGAGGCCATGGACGGCGAAGCCAACATCGGCGTCGCCAGCCACCAGGCCGAGGAGTGGTATCCGCTCTTCGGCAGCCTGCTGGCCCGCGCCCAGGGCAATTGGGAGCTCTGGACCGCCTTCACCACCGAGGACCCTGAGGACAGCCCACCCATGGCGCGCTGGCTGACCCTGGCCGAAAGCGGTGCGGCGCATGACATCGAGGTCAATGCCAGCCCGATCCTTGCCGCCGAGACCCTGCGCCGGAACCTGTGGAATGTCGCCTACGGCGCCCTGGTAACCTCCGCTACCCTGACCGCCCTGGGCAAGTTCGACCGTTTCCGCATGCGTGCCGGTCTACCCAAGGTGGCCGTCACCGCCGTGGTCCCCAGTCCCTTCCATCACGCCGACGCCGGCCTGTTACGGGTGCCGGACCTCAAGGCCGACCCGCGGGACGCCGCTGCCCACACCGCGGCCATCGTTCGCGAACTGCCGAACCTGGTGGAAGGCGCGCGCGGAACCCTGGTGCTCTTCGCCTCGCGTCGGCAGATGCAGGATGTGTTCGAAGGCCTCGAACGTGACTGGCGTAAGCGGGTGCTGATCCAGGGCAACCTGTCCAAGCAGGAAACCCTGAACAAGCACCGGGCCCGGGTGGACGAGGGAGAACCCAGTGTGCTCTTCGGCCTGGCCAGCTTCGCCGAAGGCGTCGACCTGCCGGGCGCGTATTGCGAACACGTGGTGATCGCCAAGATTCCCTTCGCGGTACCCGACGACCCGGTGGAAGCGGCGCTGTCCGACTGGATCGAGGCCCGTGGCGGCAATCCCTTCATGGAAATCGCCGTGCCCGATGCCTCTCTGCGCCTGGTGCAGGCCTGCGGTCGCCTGCTGCGAACCGAGGCCGACCGCGGCACCATCACCCTGCTGGACCGGCGCGTGGTCACCCAGCGTTATGGGCGTGCCATCCTTGACGCATTGCCGCCCTTCCGTCGCGAGATCGCCTGAGAGCCTGACTGCCCTTGACGCTGTGCGCCCCCCATCTGCGATGATGCCGGGGTTTTTGCGGGTGCCTCGCCGGCGTCCGCGTTGTCCCGCTTCGTTTTGTCGCATCGTTGGCGAGATACGAACTTTTTGCGGTCTATGCACAGCATTCTCTTGGGAACTCCGGTCCGATGCTTTCGACACCAAAACGCCCCCTCGTCCTGGCCATCCTCCTCGGGATGACAGGAATCCCCCTGGCTGCCCAGGCAGAGACCTTGTTCAACTTTGTGCGCCCGCTGGACGCGGTCCAGGTGGTAACCCAGGACGCCAGCCTGCCGAGCGTAACCGCCGAAACGACCGCCAATGGCGAAGTCCTCCGCCGGCTCACCTTCAACCCGGCAGAGAAGCCCAGCTTGCGCCTGGTCCCTCAGGCCGGCAGCTGGGACTGGAGCAAGGCCGAGGCCATGAGCCTGCGTATCCAGAGCGCGCAAGACTGGGCCATTACCCTGGATGTCAGCATCGAAAGCACCGATGGCAAGGTCCTGACCACCCAGGTGGCGCTGCCGGCAGGCCCGGCGCAGACCCTCCTGGTGCCGCTGGCCGCCACTTCCCCCAACGCCCACGGCATGCGCGCGGCGCCGCCGGTACCCTGGACCCGCGACGGTCAGCGCTGGTTGCCTGCGACCCTGGTCAATGGCGAACTGGACCGCAGCAAGGTCGCCTCCGTGACTATCTCCCTGAACCAGCCGAACGCTGCGCAGAATGTACTGCTGGGGCGTTTCGGCACCGCCGAGGCTGACCAGGAGACTGCCCTCTACGTCGGCCTGATGGATGCCTATGGCCAGTACGCCCGCGGTGACTGGCCGGACAAGGTGAAGAACGACGAACAACTGAAGAAGGGCGCCCAGGACGAGCAGAAGCAACTGGCCGACTGGACCGCCAAGCTGCCGCAGCAGGACGCCTTTGGCGGCTGGCTCGGCGGTGAGACCTTCGAGGCCAGCGGCTTCTTCCGCACCGAGAAGCGTGGTGGCCGTTGGTTCCTGGTGACCCCGGAAGGCCATCCCTTCTTCTCCCTCGGGGTCAACGCGGTAACGCCCGGGTTGAGCCAGACCTACGTCGAGGGCCGTGAGGCCATGTTCAGGTCGCTGCCCAAGGACAACGAGCCCCTGGCCAGCCACTTCGGCAAGGGCGACAACCGCGCCGAGACCGATTCCAACAAGGGCCGTGCCTTCAACCAGGGCCGCTGGTACGACTTCTACGGTGCCAACCTGGAGCGAACCTATGGCGGCAACGACCCGCAGCGCTGGGTCGGCCATAGCCTCGATCGACTCAAGGCCTGGGGCTTCAATACCCTGGGCAACTGGAGCGACCCGGCCTTCAACACCAGCAAGCGCATGCCCTACACGCTGCCGCTGTCGATCCAGGGCGACTACGCCACCATCAAGACTGGCTTCGACTGGTGGGGCGGCATGCCCGATCCCTTCGATCCGCGTTTCGCCATGGCCGCCGAGCGCGCCATCGCCATCGCCGCCCGCGACCACCGCGACGACCCCTGGCTGCTCGGCTTCTTCGCCGACAACGAACTGGCCTGGGGTGGCCACAGCAATGACCCGAAAGCCCGCTACGCCCTGGCCTACGGCACCCTGCGCCTGACCACCGACGTGCCGGCCAAGCGCGCTTTCCTCAAGCAACTGCGCGACAAGTACCGCAACCAGCAGGGCCTGTCCAAGGCCTGGGGCATCGAGCTGCAGGCTTGGGAACTGATGGAGGACCCGGGCTTCGAGCCGCCGCTGCCAAACCCCGAGCACCCGGCCATCGAGGAGGACTTCCAGCGCTTCCAGCGCTTCTATGCCGACACCTATTTCAAGACCATCGCCGACTCGATGAAGTGGCACGCACCCAACCACATGTTGCTGGGTGGTCGGTTCGCCGCCACTATTCCCGAGGCCATCGAGTCCTGCGCCCAGTACTGCGACGTGATCAGCTTCAACCGCTATACCCGCGAGCCGCAGCACGGGCTGGACATGGATCTGCTGCGTCGCCTGGACAAGCCGCTGATGATCACCGAATTCCACTTCGGCTCCCGCGATCGCGGCCCGTTCTGGGGTGGCGTGACCGAGGTCTACAAGGAAGAGGAGCGCGGCCCGGCCTATGCCAAGTTCCTGAAGAAAGCCACCGAGGAGCCGCTGATAGTTGGTGCCCACTGGTTCCAGTACCTCGACCAGCCGGCCACCGGTCGCCTGCTCGATGGCGAGAACGGCCACCTGGGCCTGGTGGGTGTCACCGACAGACCCTGGCAAGGTTTCGTCGGCGCGGTGCGCAAGGCCAACCTGGCCCTGGCCGCCGAGATCAACAAGCCGCTCGAACCCAAGGATCAGGCCGAGCAGCCGGACGCGGCAGCGAAGAAACCGGCCGCAACTACGAAGCCTGCCAAGCAGAATGAACCCGCCAAACCGACGGAGCCCACCAAGCCTGCAGAGCCGTCCAAGCCAACGGAAACGGCCGACCCCGCACAGTCTGCCGAGCAGCCCAAGGCAGAAGCGCCCGCAGAGCCTGCCGCGGCGCCAGCCCAGGATAACGGGAAGCCCTGACGGGCGACCCGTCTTCGGCACGGTTCACAAGGGGCGGCAAGGCTGGAACAATGCCGCCTTCAATTTTCGACAGGAGCACGCCGGTGCAGATCCAGGGCTATTTCGACTTGCGCTTCGAGGCGGCGAAGGAGGCTTTCGCCGAACTCTTCGATGACCCACAGGAGCGTGGTGCCGCCCTCTGCGTGCAGGTCGGCGGGGAAACCGTACTCGACCTCTGGGCCGGCGTAGCCGACAAGGATGGCCAGCAGGCCTGGCACAGCGACACTATCCTCAACCTGTTTTCCTGCACCAAGCCCTTCGCCGCGGTGACCCTGCTGCAGCTGGTGGGGGAGGGCAAGCTGGAGCTGGACGCGCCCGTGGCGCGCTACTGGCCCGAGTTCGCCGCCGCCGGCAAGGAACGCATCACCCTGCGCCAACTGCTCTGCCACCGCGCGGGCCTGCCTGCGATCCGTGCCGCGCTGCCCGCCGAGGCCCTCTACGACTGGCAGGTCATGACCAGCGCACTGGCCGCCGAGCAGCCCTGGTGGACACCCGGCGAAGCTCATGGTTACGCCCCCATCACCTATGGCTGGCTGGTGGGCGAGGTGATCCGCCGCGCCGAAGGCCGAGGCCCCGGCGAATCCATAGTGGCGCGAGTGGCCCGGCCCCTCGAGCTGGATTTCCATGTCGGCCTGGATGACGCGGAATTCCATCGGGTCGCCCATATCGCCCGCGCCAAGGGCAACCTGGGCGATGCCGCGGCGCAGCGCCTGCTCAAGTGCATGATGACCGAGCCCGCGTCTCTGAGTACCCGCGCCTTCACCAACCCGCCGTCGATCATGACCAGTACCAACAAGCCGGAGTGGCGACGCATGCAGCAACCAGCGGCGAATGGCCACGGTAACGCGCGCAGTCTGGCAGGCTTCTACGCGGCCTTGCTGGACGGCCAGCTGCTGGATTCGGAACTGCTCGCCGAGCTGACCCGCGAACACAGTCAGGGCGAGGACCTCACCCTGCAGACCGCGACCCGCTTTGGCCTCGGCTGCATGCTCGACCAGCCCGAGGTGGCCAACGCCAACTATGGTCTGGGCCGTTATGCCTTCGGCCATCCCGGTGCCGGCGGCTCCACCGGCTTCGCCGACCCCGAACGCGACCTGGCTTTCGGCTTCGTCACCAACACCCTGGGCCCCTATGTCCTGATGGACCCACGAGCGCAGAAACTGGCGCGTGTTGTCAAAGGATGCCTGGGCTGAGCCACTCGTCAGATAGGCCCTTTTTTCCTTTTCCGATTAATGGGTTGGCGAGAAAATTTAAGACCAGTTGTGAAATTAGATCGCCATCATTGCAGTGCTGGCGTGAGGCCCTCAGCGACTACGGAGCCCTGCCCATGAAACTGTTCAAGATCTCTACCTTGATTCTCTGCATGGCTGCGGCCGGATGCAGCATGCCCGGCCTGCAGAAAGCCGAATCCCCTGCCGTGCCCCAGAAGGCCGCATCGGCCAACCAAGGGTGGTGGCCCTTCGGTGGTGGCCAGAAGGTCAAGGCGCCCACGGTGGCCAAGGTGGACACCAAGGCGACCCAGGCCTGGCTCGACCAGTACGAACCGCGCCTGCGCGAGGCGGTGAAGGGCAGCAAGCTGGATGTCGAGCGCCGCGAAAACGTGCTGGTGGTGATCATGCCGGTGGATCCGTCGTTCAACCCGGACCGCCCAAGCATGCTGCTGCCCATTACGCTGGGTCCCATTACCAGGGTGGCCAAACTGGTGGAGGGCGATGCCAAGACCGCGGTGCTGGTGCTGGGCCATGCCGACGGCTCCGGCAAGGACGACGCCAACCGCAAACTCAGCCAGGAGCGTGCGGGTGCGGTGGCCGCTATTTTCCGCCTCAGCGGCCTGCAACGTGATCGCCTGTATCTCAAGGGGCTGGGCTCGGATATGCCGCGCGCGGCCAACGACAGCCAGCAGGGTCGCGCCCTCAACCGCCGCGTCGAGATGATCCTGACACCCCAGAGCACCCTGGTGGCGCTCATCGCCCAGTACAGCAAGCCGGCCAAGGGCGAAGCGGTGGTTGCGACAGATCAAGCCAAATAAGCCGGGGCTTGGGTAAGCTATTGGCTTTCCGCAAACAGGATCGCCAACCATGACCCAGACCCTGGCCGACATGCGCCGTGACTACACCCGTGACGGGCTCAGCGAGGAACAGGCTCCTGCCGAGCCCTTCAGCCTGTTCCAGAGCTGGTTCGGCGACGCGGTGAAGACCGAGCAACTGCCGGTCGAACCCAATGCCATGACCCTTGCCACCGTGGACGCCGGCGGCCGCCCGCACTGCCGGGTGCTGCTCCTCAAGGGCCTGGATGACCGGGGCTTCACCTTCTTCAGCAATTACGACAGCGCCAAGGGCGAGCAGCTCGCCGCCAATCCCTGCGCCGCCATGACCTTCTTCTGGCCGGCCCTGGAGCGCCAGGTGCGCATCGAGGGGCGGGTGGAGCGGGTGACCCCGGCCGAATCCGACGCCTACTACCAGGTTCGGCCCCTGGGCAGTCGCCTGGGCGCCTGGGCCTCGCCTCAGAGCCGGGTGATCCACGACCGCAGCGAACTCGAATCCCTGTTGGCGAAAACCGAACAACGCTTCCTCGACCAGGCGCCCAACTGCCCTCCGCACTGGGGCGGCTATCGCCTGTTGCCCGAACGCATCGAGTTCTGGCAGGGTCGGCCGAGCCGCCTGCACGACCGCCTCAACTACCGCCTGCTGGACGGTGCCTGGATGCGCGAGCGCCTGGCGCCCTGAGTCGTGGTCAGTCCTGCGCCCGGTAACCGTCGGAGGCCTGGCGCAGCCAGTCGGGAAGTTGACGCCGTTTAACGCCGGCTTCGCGCGCCAGGGCCAGCTGCTCCAGCATGAATGCCTGCTTGGCCTTGTCGCCCCCGGCGAGGGATAGCGCCAGGTCACGGTCCATCCAGCGCTTGATGCGGACGTAGAGCCACCAGTGGAAGTAGAGGCCGGCGGCGGTGGTAATGAAGATGATGAAGTAGTCCATGGGCTAACCTTGGGTAACAGGGAGGTCTTAGGACGAATCTCCGTTGCTGTCAGGAAACTGAATTCAGGCTGAACGAAAGCTGAGGAGAACGGCGCGTCAGGTGACAGCCTTCCCGGCACGGAGTCTAATGGACAAGTAGTCAATTTGGAGGAAATGCTATGCGTAAACCCGTTCTGCTGGTGGCCTCTTTCACGGCAGTGGCACTGGCGCTGGGTGGCTGTCAGTCGAGCCTGACCGGTGACACCTATTCCCGCGACGAGGCTCGGCAAGTACAGACTGTGCGCATGGGCACCATCGAATCCCTGCGCCCGGTGAAGATCGAAGGCACCAAGACGCCGGTCGGCGCTGGTGCCGGTGCGGTGGTCGGCGGTATCGGCGGTAGCACCATCGGTCACGGACGCGGCAGCGCGGTCGCGGCGGTGGTCGGCGCGGTTGCCGGCGGCTTGCTGGGTGCGGCGGCCGAGGAGGGTGTGACCCGTACCCAAGGTGTCGAGATCACCGTGCGTGAGGACGATGGCTCGATGCGCGCCTACGTCCAGGAAGTGGCGCCCAACGAAACTTTCCGCGTTGGCGAGCGCGTGCGCATCATGACGGTCAACGGCACCAGCCGCGTCAGCCACTGAAGCTAAGCTGTCCCGATCGGGACAGCTGCTCTTTCCCGTACCAGTCCTGTTTCCCGGGGCGGCAGTCCTTCAAGCCTGCCGCACCTTGGGCTGGGCGTTTTCCAGCCTCGCTAGCGTTTTGAAATAATTCAATCTATCGCGCTCAATCGATAGTAATGGATAATCGCCAGGTTTTTTCGCCTGCCATTTCCAACCTTTGACGTGAGATGGCGCTGACCTAGGGGAGTTATGGATGATATTGGCGCTGATTGTCGCGCTGCCTTTTCTCGGGGCTCTTCTTCCACCACTGGCCGAGCGCCATGGCCGTTCCTTCTGCACGGGCGTCACCGCCCTGGTTCCGCTGAGCGGCCTGATCCTGCTGCTGTTCCAGGCCGATAGTGTCTTCGCCGGCAACACATTGAAGCTGGTCCTGCCCTGGCTGCCCGGTTTCGGCCTCAGTTTCAGCCTGCGCCTCGATGGCCTGGGCTTCCTCTTCGCCTTGCTGATCCTCGGCATCGGCCTGTTGGTCATCCTCTACGCCCGCTACTACCTGTCGAAAGAGGAGCCCATGGGGCGCTTCTTCGCCTTCCTGCTGCTGTTCATGGGCGCCATGCTCGGGGTGGTGCTGTCCGAGAACCTGCTGCTGATGCTGGTGTTCTGGGAACTGACCAGCCTGTCGTCCTTCCTCCTGATCGGCTTCTGGGGCCATCGCTCCGATGCGCGCAAGGGCGCGCGCATGGCTCTTGCGGTCACCGGCGGAGGTGGCCTGGCGCTGCTGGCCGGGGTGCTGCTGGTGGGGCAGATGGCCGGCAGCTTCGAATTGACCCAGGTCCTCGCGGCGGGCGAGCAGATCCGCACCCACCACCTCTACCCCTTGGCCCTGGTCCTGGTGCTGCTGGGCGCCTTCACCAAGTCCGCGCAGTTCCCTTTCCACTTCTGGCTGCCCCACGCCATGGCGGCGCCCACCCCGGTATCCGCCTACCTGCACTCCGCCACCATGGTGAAGGCGGGTGTGTTCCTCCTGGCGCGCCTCTATCCGGCGCTATCCGGCTCCGACCTCTGGTTCTACCTGGTCAGCCTGAGCGGCCTGGCGACGCTGGTGATAGGCGCGGCTATGGCGCTGTTCCAGCACGACCTGAAAGGCCTGCTGGCCTACTCGACCATCAGCCACCTGGGCCTGATCACCCTGCTGTTCGGCCTGGATTCGCAGCTTTCCAACGTCGCGGCGGTGTTTCACATCATCAACCACGCCACCTTCAAGGCCTCGCTGTTCATGGCCGCCGGGATCATCGACCACGAGACCGGCAGCCGCGACATGCGGTTGATCAACGGGATGTGGAAGTACCTGCCGCACACCGCGGTCCTCGCCATGGTGGCGTCGCTGGCGATGGCCGGGGTGCCGTTGCTCAACGGTTTCCTGAGCAAGGAGATGTTCTTCGGCGAGACCCTGCAGCAGGACCTCCTGGGCAGCTTCAGCTGGTTGGTGCCGGCGGCCGCGACCCTGGCCGGGGTGTTCTCGGTGGCCTACTCGCTGCGCTTCGTCCACGACGTCTTCTTCAACGGCGAGCCGGTGTCCCTGCCCAAGTTCCCGCCCCACGAGCCGCCGCGCTACATGAAGGTTCCGGTGGAGATCCTGGTATTCCTCTGCCTGCTGGTCGGCATGCTGCCGGGGTATACGGTGGCGCCCCTGCTGGCCGCGGCTGCCGCCGCGAGCCTCGGCGGTGAACTGCCGGAGTACAGCCTGGCGATCTGGCACGGCTTCAACCTGCCGCTGGCCATGAGCGTGGTGGCGTTGATCGGCGGTGTGCTCGTCTACGTCCTGCGCAAGCCGCTGTTCCGCTGGTACGCCGGCCTGCCCGACACCGATGCCAAGGAGGTCTTCGAGCAGCAGGTGCAACGCGTCACGGCCATGGCCCGCTGGCTCACCGGGCATCTGGAGAATGGCTCGCTGCAGCGCTACCTGGCCTGGCTGCTGGGCAGCGCCCTGGTCCTGATGGCTGTCTCCCTGGCGCCGCTGCCGCAGATCGCCGGCTCGCGTCCCCTGACACCGCTGGATGGCATAACCGCCCTCGGCCTCGTGGTGCTGTCCCTCTCCGGCGTGCTGACGGCGATCTTTCATCGCCAGCGCCTGATATCCCTGATGATCCTCGGCGTTGCCGGCCTGCTGGTGGCCCTGGCCTTCGCCCGCTTCTCGGCACCCGACCTGGCCCTGACCCAACTGGTGGTGGAAGTGGTGACCCTGGTGCTGCTGATCCTGGCGCTCTACTACCTGCCGTCCCGCACACCGGGGGAAAGCTCCAGCCTGCGCGGCTTGCGCGACCTCGTCCTGGCCTGTGGCGTGGGGGTGATGGTGGCCCTGCTGGCCTACGCCGTGCTGACCCGCCCCTACGCGGGCATCGCCGAATTCTTCCTTGCCAACAGCCTTTCCGGTGGCGGCGGCAGCAACGTGGTGAACGTGATACTGGTCGACTTCCGCGGCTTCGACACCCTGGGCGAGATCACCGTCCTGGCCATCGCTGCCGTTGGGATCTTCGCCATGCTTTCCGGCTTCCGCCTGAGCAACCCCACCTGCGATCCCCAGGGCCGCAACTGGGCCAATGCGAAACACCCGCTGGTCCTGGAGACCCTGTCGCGCCTGCTGTTGCCGCTGGCGTTGCTGATCTCGGTGTTCATCTTCCTGCGCGGGCACAACCTGCCGGGCGGCGGCTTCATCGCCGGGCTGATCACCTCCGTGGCGCTGGTGCTGCAGTACATCGCCAGCGGCATCGGCTGGGTCGAGCAGCGCATGCCGCTGAACTACCAGCGCATGGCCGGTACCGGGGTGCTGATCGCCGGTCTCACCGGCCTTGGCAGCTGGTTCTTCGGGCACAGTTTCCTCACCACTGCCTTCGGCCATTTCGAATTGCCGCTGGTGGGCGAATTCGAGCTGGCCACCGCCATGCTGTTCGATCTCGGCGTCTATCTCACCGTGGTCGGCTCCGCCCTGCTGGTGCTGGTCAATCTGGGGCGGGTGAGCCTGGCCCCCGCCGCGATCAAGGAGGTTCATTGATGGAAGCGCTGTTCGCCGTGACCCTGGGCCTGCTCACCGCCTGCGGCGTCTACCTGCTGCTGCGCGGGCGGACCTTCCCGGTGGTGCTGGGGCTGACCTTGCTGTCCTATGCCGTCAACCTGTTCCTGTTCGCCATGGGTCGTCTAAGCGGCGAGGCGGCGGTGCTGGGGCGTGATGTCCAGTACGCCGACCCGGTGCCCCAGGCGCTGGTGCTGACTGCCATCGTCATCGGCTTCGCCATGACGGCCTTCGTCGTGGTGCTGGCCCTGCGCGGCGTCGGCGACCTGGGCAACGACCATGTGGACGGGCGCCCCAACGGGGAGTCGTCGCCATGAATCACCTGCAGATCCTGCCCATCCTGATTCCGCTGTTCGCCGGCGGCCTGCTGCTGGTGCTGCCGTCCAACGAGCGCCTGAAGCGCAGCCTGTCGGTGCTCGCCACCCTGGCCCTGGTGCCGCTGGCCCTGCTGCTGATGCAGCAGGCCGACGACGGCCAGCTGCGGGTCTACGCCCTGGGTGGCTGGCAGCCGCCTTTCGGCATCGTGCTGATGCTGGACCGCCTGGCCGCGCTGATGCTGCTGGCCACCGCCGTGCTGGCCAGCGCCGCAGTGCTCTACGCCGTGCGTGGCGACGACCGCGCCGGGCTGCGTTTCCATGCGCTGTTCCAGTTCCAGCTGTTGGGGATCAACGGCGCCTTCCTCACCGGCGACCTGTTCAACCTCTTCGTCTTCTTCGAGATCCTGCTGATCGCCTCCTATGCGTTGCTGCTGCACGGCGGCGGCGCGGAGCGGGTGAGGGCGGGCCTGCACTACGTGATCCTCAACCTCGCCGGCTCGGCGCTGTTCCTGATCGCGGTCGGCACCCTCTATGGCATCACCGGTACCCTGAACATGGCCGACATGGCCCGCCAGGTGGCCGCCGCCGGACCGGACCAGGCGCCGGTGCTGGCCGCCGCCGGGCTGCTCCTGCTCCTGGTGTTCGCGCTCAAGGCGGCACTGCTGCCGCTGTACTTCTGGCTGCCGCGCGCCTACGCCGCCGCCAGCGCACCGGTGGCGGCGCTCTTCGCGATCATGACCAAGGTGGGCATCTACTCGATCCTGCGGGTCTACAGCCTGGTCTTCGGCCCCGAGGCCGGCGAGCTGGCCAACCTGGCCCAGGCGTGGCTCTGGCCCCTGGCCCTGGCCACCGTGATCGTCGGCGCCCTCGGCGCCCTGGCCGCTAGCACCCTGCAGGGCCTGCTGGCCTACCTGGTGGTGGTGTCGGCCGGTACCCTGCTGGCGGCCATCGCCCTGGGCACGCCCGAGGCCCAGGGCGCGGCGCTCTTCTATCTGTTGCACAGCACCTGGGTGGCCGGCGCGCTGTTCCTGCTCGCCGACCTGGTCAGCCGCCAGCGCGGCGACAAGGGTTGCAACCTGGTGCAGGGTCCGGCCCTGCAGAATCCGCACATCCTCGGCGCCGCCTTCTTCTTCGGCGCCATCGCGGTCGCCGGCCTGCCGCCGTTGTCGGGCTTCTTCGCCAAGGTCCTGCTGCTACAGGCGGTGCCGCCGGGCGGTGGGGCACTGCCGCTGTGGAGCGTGCTGTTGCTGGGGGGCTTCATCAGCCTGGTCGCCCTGAGCCGCGCCGGCAGCACCCTGTTCTGGCGCACCGGCAACACCATGCTCGGCAGCGCCGAGCTGGATGGTGGCCGGCTCTTCGCCACGCTGCTGCTGCTGGCCGGCAGCATCGCCCTGGTGGCCTTCGCCCAGCCGCTGCTGGACTACGCCCGGGCCAGCGCCGCGCAGTTGCATGACCTGAACCTGTACCGCGGCATTCTCGGGGAGGCCGGAGCATGATGCGTCGACTCTTTCCCCATCCCGCCGAAAGCCTGCTGCTGCTGCTGGTCTGGCTGCTGCTGGTGGATTCGTTCGCCTTCGGCCACTGGCTGCTGGGCGGCTTCCTCGGCTGGGCGATTCCCTTCTGCTTCAAGCCGCTGCTGATCGAGCGGCCCAAGCGCTGGCACGCCCTGAAGCTGTTTCGCTTCCTGCTGATGGTGATAGGCGATGTGCTGGTGGCCAACTTCCATGTGGCGCGGCTGACCCTGGGCCGGGTCGAGGCGCTGCGCCCGGCCTTCATCGAGGTGCCCATCGAGCTGGACAACGAGTTGGCCATCAGCGTGCTGGTGAGCGTGGTGTCGCTGACGCCGGGTTCGCTCGCCGCCGACCTCAGCGCCGACCGCCGGACCCTGCTGGTGCATGGCCTGGACGTGCCGGACAAGGCCGCCATGGTGGCCGAGATCAAGACGCGCTACGAGGCGCCGCTGAAGGAGATATTCCCATGCTCGCCTACGTGATCCCGCTGTGCCTGGCCATGCTCGGCCTGGCGTTGCTGCTGGCCCTGGCCCGGCTGATCAAGGGGCCCTGCCTGCCGGATCGCGTGCTGGCGCTGGACACCCTCTACGTCAACGCCATTGCGATGCTGATGCTCTATGGCATCTGGAAGGGCAGCGAGCTGTTCTTCGAAGTGGCGTTGCTCATCGCCGTGCTGGGCTTCGTCAGCACGGTGGCAGTGGCCAAATACATGCTGCGCGGAGACATCATCGAATGATCGGCGAACCCCTGGCCCTCTGGGTGGAAATACTCGTCTCGCTGCTGTTGATCCTCGGCAGCCTCTTTGTGCTGATCGGCGCCCTCGGGCTGTATCGCCTGCCAGATTTTTTCATGCGCCTGCACGGCCCGACCAAGGCCACCACCCTGGGGGTCGGCGGCGTAGTGGTGGCTTCGCTGGTGTTCTTCTCGGCCGGCCGTGACGGCCTCAGCCTGCACGAACTGCTGATCAGCCTGTTCCTCTTCATCAGTGCGCCGGTCAGCGCCTACATGCTGGCCAAGGCCGCGGTCCTGCAGCAATTGCCCCTGGACCAGAAGACCCGCGGCAAGCCCTGGGACCAGTGAGCGCTACAGTTTTTCCAGCTCGTTGTGCCTGTCTGGGGCGGGGAGCGCCCGCCTAGACTGGCGTTTTTCCACAGGAGGTGATCCATGGCGCAGCAAGGTCGACTGGTGGCGGTGGCCTGCCTGGTACTGGCCATGGCGCTCTGGGGCAGCTCCTTCATCGCCCTCAAGCTGGCCTTTCGCGAGGTCGCGCCGCATTGGGTGATCTTCGCCCGGATGGCCCTCGGCAGCCTGGTCTTCCTGCTCGCCTGGCGCTGGCGCGGCAATCTCGACTACCGCCCTGGCGACTGGAAGTACCTGCTGGGCCTGGCCGCCTGCGAGCCTTGCCTCTACTTCATCTTCGAAGCCCTGGCGCTGCAGCACACCAGTGCGTCCCAGGCCGGCATGATCACCGCGCTCCTGCCGCTGCTGGTGGCGGTAGGCGCCTTCGCCCTGCTGCACGAACGCATTACCCGCAGCACCCTGGCCGGCTTCCTCCTGGCAGTGTTCGGCGCCGTCTGGTTGAGCCTGGCCGGCGAATCCGACGCCCATGGGCCGCAGCCGCTGCTGGGCAACTTCTACGAATTCGTCGCCATGCTCTGCGCCACCGGCTACACCCTGCTGCTCAAGCACCTGTCGGCGCGCTACTCGGCGTTCTTCCTCACCGCCATGCAGGCCTTCATCGGCAGCCTGTTCTTCCTGCCACTGGCCTGGGTCACCTCACCGCTGCCGGGGTCGGTCAGCGTCCTGGGCGTAGGCGCCTTGCTCTACCTGGGCACAGTGGTCACGGTGGGCGCCTACGGCCTCTACAACTTCGGCGTGTCGCGCCTGCCGGCCAGCCAGGCCACCGGTTTCATCAACCTGATCCCGGTGTTCACCCTGGTCTTCGCCTGGTATTTCCTCGGCGAGCGGCTGACGGGCATGCAACTGCTGGCGGCGGGCCTGGTGTTCGCCGGCGTGGCATTGAGCCAGTGGCGCAGCACCGCGCCGGCACCGGCAGGCGTTCTGGACTAGCCCTAGGGCGTCAGCCAGGCCAGCAGCACGTCCAGCATGCGGTTGGCGAAGGCCCACTCGTTGTCGTACCAGGCCAGCACCTTCACCAGCTCTCCCTGTACCCGGGTGTGGTTGAGGTCCACCACACAGGAAATGGGGTAGCCGTTGAAGTCACTGGACACCAGGGGCAGCGAGTTGCATTCCATCACCCCCGGCGGCAGGTCGCGGGCGCCGGCCGCCAGGGCGTTGTTGATGGCCTCGCGGCTGGCTGGGCGCTCGGCGATGAAGCTGAGGTCCAGCAAGGACACGTTGGGCGTCGGCACCCGTACCGCCAGGCCATCCAGGCGCCCGGCCAGTTCCGGCAACACCAGGCCGATGGCCTTGGCCGCGCCAGTGCTGGTGGGGATCATCGAGAGCGCTGCGGCGCGGGACCGATAGAGGTCGCCGTGGCTCTTGTCCAGGAGGTTCTGGTCGTTGGTGTAGGCGTGCACCGTGGTTACCAGGCCGCTGCGGATGCCCACTTCACGGTGCAGCAGCATGGCCAGGGGCGCCAGGCAGTTGGTGGTGCAGGAGGCGTTGGAGACGATCTGCTGGCTGCCCAGCAGCTCATGGTTGACGCCGTAGACCACCGTCAGGTCGGCGCTATCGAGCGGGTGTGATAACAGCACGCGCGGCGCGCCGGCGGTGAGGTGCTGTTCCACCTGAGCGCGTTTCTTCATCTTGCCCGAGCATTCCAGCACCAGGTCCACACCCAACTGCTGCCAGGGCAGGTTGACCGGATCGCGCTCGCGCAGCAGGCGGATGGTCTGGCCGTTCACCTGCAGGTGGTCGTCGTGCAGGGCGACGTGGCCGGGAAAGCGGCCGAAGGTGGAGTCGAAGCGGGTGAGGTGGGCCAGCGACTCGAAGTCGCCGAGGTCGTTGATGGCTTCGATGCGCAGGCGCTGGTCGAGACCTCTCTCGAACAGCGCACGAACCACAGCGCGACCGATGCGCCCGTATCCATTCAGGGCGATTCGCAGCATGGCATTCTCCTTCCGGTTGTCCTTCGTTCAGCTTAGCGACGAAGGGCCCGAAGGGTGTCCGTTGTTGCCGGGGGAATGCTTGGCAGAGACCGTGGGATCAGTCGTCGCGGGCGCCGCCGAAGGAGGCGCAGCCCCTTTGCGGCTTGCCGTCCAGACGCAGTTCGGCGGTCAGGTGCTGGACCGCGCCACTCATGCTGTCGACGCAGCGCTGGGGTGCCACCCAGAGTTCCAGGCGCTGGCCGTTGGCTTCGCTGGACAGGTTGAAGCGCCCATCAGGCAGTTGTTCCTCCATGTAGGGCAGGGGCAGGGAGGGCTGGCCGGGCCGGTCGAGCACCAGGCCCTTGCCGCTGACGTTGATGCTCCAGTCCGGCTCGTGGCCGCCGGCACGCAGCAGCAGGCGCTTGAAGTTGGGGTCCTCGCAGCCGTGGCCTTCACGTTGCAGGCGATAGAGCGTCTGCAGGTTCAGCTGGCCGTCGGCGCCCTGCACGCCGCTCGGGCCCATGCTGGCGCGGACATCGGCGAACAGCGTGCCGGGGCCGTCCGCCGAGAGGTTCGCGGCCTCGGGCAGCAGGCCGGTAGCGCCGCTGTCCACCAGGGCGAAGCGGCGTTGCTCGCCGCAGGGGCGGAACATCACCTGGCCAGCGTCTACGCTCAGCTCACCCTGCAGACGCACCAGGTTGGCGGCAGGGGCGGGGGCCTTTTCGGCGAACATCTGGCAGGCGCCGAACAGGGGCAAGAGGCTGAACAGCAGGGGGCGGGCGAAACGCATCGGGGGTCTCCTTCAGGGAGCGGCCAAGTTACCGGTGCGGGGCGCCCAGCTCAAGGGTGGAGAGGGCGGATGATCCAGTACAAGCGCGTCTACGAGCCTGTGGATAAGCAAGACGGCCAGCGCGTGCTGGTGGATCGCCTCTGGCCGCGGGGTTGCCGCAAGGATGCCCTGGGGCTGGCGGCCTGGCTGCGCGAGGTGGCGCCCTCCGATGGCCTGCGCAAGCAGTTCTGCCACGACCCGGCGCTGTTCGACGAATTCCGCCTGCTCTACCGCGCCGAGCTGGCGGCCCATCCCGAGCACTGGCAGGGACTGCTGGAGATGGCGCGCAAAGGCCACCTCACGCTGCTCTATGCGGCACGCGACGAAGCGCACAACAACGCCCGGGTACTGGCCGAGTTCCTCGAGGAGGAACTGGAACGCGGCGGCCCGCCCAGCTCGCCGGTGTGTTACGCCGGCGAGCTCTAGCTGGCCTGTGGGCTGTCACCAGACCCGATAGACCTGTCCGGTCTGTGCACCTTCGGCGCTCTTGGCGTAGGCGAGGGCAGCCAGTGCGGCGGGCACTGCCTTGTAGCCACGGAAGTAGGGGGCGTAGGCGGGCAGGGCTTCCTCGATCACAGTGGGGCTGACGCTGTTGATGCGGATCCCGCGTGGCAGTTCGATGGCGGCGCTGCGCACGAAGGCGTCGATGGCGCCGTTGACCAGGCTGGCCGAGGCGCCGTAGCGGATCGGGTCATCGCTGAGCACGCCGGAGGTCAGGGTGAAGGACGCGCCATCGTTGGCGAACTCGCGGCCGATCAGCACCAGGTTGACCTGGCCCATCAGCTTGTCCTTCAGGCCGATGGCGAACTCGGCCTCGCTCATCTCGGCCAGGGCGCCGAAATGCACCTTGCCTACCGCGCTGATCAGGGCATCGAAGGGGCCGGCCTGCTCGAACATCTGGCGGATCGACGCCGGGTCGGTGATGTTCACCCGCAGGTCGCCGCTGCTGTGGCCGACGCGGACGATCTCGTGGCGCTCCTTCAATTCGTTGTCGATGGCTCTGCCGATGGTGCCGCTGGCACCGACGAGGATGATTCTCATGGGGTGGCTCCTGGGTTGTTGTAGGACTTCTCGCTCAGTGTAGAGTGGCCTCTGTGATCGATAATCCATGCAATTGGAAATCTTTGATTTTCAATTGGAAACAATCGAGTGGTATCCGCCATGAGCGATATGGAAGACCTGGCAGCCTTCGCGGTGCTGCTGGAGAGCGGCAGCTTTACCCGCGCCGCCGAGCGTCTGGGCTGCAGCAAGGGCCAGCTGTCCAAGCGCATCCGTCAGTTGGAGCAAGGGCTGGGCGCGGCGCTGCTGCACCGCACCACCCGACGTCTGGGCCTGACCGCTGCCGGGGCGGCGCTATTGCCTGAAGCCCAGGCCCTGGCCGCCCAGGCCGAGCGGGCGCGGCAGTCGGTGCGGCGCCTGCAGGAGGAACTGGCCGGCTGCGTACGGCTGACGGTGCCGGTGTCCCTGGGCGAGACCTTCTTCGATGCCTTGCTGCTGGATTTCACCCGCCAGCACGCGCAGATTCGCATCGAACTGGACCTGCACAACGGCTATCGCGACCTGGTGGCCGAAGGCTTCGACCTGGCCATCCGTTCCGGCATGGACATCGACGAGCGCCTGGTGGCCCGGCCGCTGTTCTCCCTGCAGGAAATCACCTGCGCCACGCCGGCCTACCTGGCGGCCCACGGCGAGCCCACGCAGCCGGCGGACCTGGCCCGTCACCAGTGCCTGCTGAACACCCACTACAGCGGCTTCGAGGAATGGCTCTACCACCGCCAGCATCACGTGGAGCGGGTCCAGGTGGCGGGGGCGCTGGCCAGCAACCACTACAGCCTGTTGAAGAAGGCGGTGCTGACCGGCGCCGGCATAGCGCGGCTGCCGTCCTACATGATCTACGACGAACTGGCCGATGGTCGGCTGGTGTGGTTGCTGCGGGACTACCAGACGCGGCAGACGCCGGTGTTCCTGGTGCACCCCTGGCAGGCCGGCCTGCCCCGGCGCACCCAGGTGCTGGCGGACTACCTGCTGGGTTGGTTCGAGCGCAGTCGGAAGATGCTGGACAAGGCGGGGGAATGAAACGCAGGGGCTTTGCTATTCCTGTGGGGGCGAATTCATTCGCCAAGCAGTCAGCAGCCTGGATGAAATCCAGGAAAATCCCACCGCCGCTCCCGGATTGCATCCGGGTTACGACTTGCTAGCCAAGGTGGGGGAACAGGGCGCGCTTTGCTTTTCCTGTGGGGGCGAATTCATTCGCTAAGGGCAGCGCAGCTACCCCTTTGGAATCTTGCAGGGCAGCCCTTCGGTCTGCATAGCGAATGAATTCGCCCCCACAAGGCCTGTCATCAGTCAGCTCCGGGGAATGCCCAACCTCAGGCTGTATTCGACCACGGCCTTCTCGTCGGCCGCGACGCGCTCCGGCAGGAATTCGCGGAGGAACTCCACCCAGGTGCGGATCTTCGCATCGAGGAACTGCCGTGACGGGTAGAGCGCGTAGATGCCCAGGGGGAACAGGCTGTAATGGGGCAGCACGCGCACCAGGCTGCCGTCCTTGAGGCCGCTGATGGCCGAGTACACCGGCAGCACGCCGACGCCGATGCCGGCCTTGATGGCCTCGGTCATGGCGTCGGCGGTGTTCACCTGGAAGGGCGTCTGGTTGACACTGACCATCTCCTGGCCGTCCGGGCCTTCGAACAGCCACTTGTCCAGCGACATCACATTGTTCACCAGGCGCAGGCAGCGGTGCTTCGAGAGCTCCGAGGGCAGGCGCGGCGCGCCGTGCTTCTCGATATAGCCGGGGGAGGCGCAGAGCACGCTGTAGGTGGTGCCCAGCTGCTTGGAAATGAAGCCCGAGTCCGGCAGCTCCTGGGCGATGACCACGGAGATGTCGTAACCCTCGTCGAGTATGTCGGTGGTGCGGTTGGCCAAGGTCAGGTCGAAGCTCACGTCCGGGTACTTCTCGCTGTACTGGGCGATGGCCTTGATCAGGTAGTGCTGGCCGATGCCGGTCATGGCGTGGACCTTGAGGTTGCCCACCGGGCGCGCGTGGGCCTCGCTGGCCTCGGCTTCGGCCTCCTCGATGTAGCCGAGGATCTGCTCGCAGCGCAGCAGGTAGCGCTGGCCGGCTTCGGTCAGGGCGATGCGGCGGGTGGTGCGGTGCAGCAGGCGGGTACGCAGGTGGGTTTCGAGGGTGGCCACCGCGCGGGAGATGTACGAGGTGGTGAGGTCCATGCGCTGGGCGGCGGCGGTGAAGCTGCCAGTCTCCGCCACGCAGACGAAGGCGCGCATGTTGAAGAGGATGTCCATGGAGGGTCCTGGCCCGGGAGGGATGCGAATTTTGTCACGAAGTGTGTCCGGGATTATGGCTGATTCAGTACACAATGCTTCATCTATCCGTCGCCTTATCCTCGCTCCCGCCCGGCCCTAGAATCGCCGCCGTTCCAGGCCTCGTTCCTGGTTTTCCAGCCCGCAGGATATGCCGCAGTGCACCGCAATCCTTGGCCCGGCGTCGCCCGCGCCAGTCTGTTCGCCGTTGTTTCGCTCCTCTCCGCCTGTATCGACAGCCAGGGCATCGCGCCACAGGCCAATCGCCTGGACGCCGCCCAGCTTGACCCCGGCTTGGCCATCCGCCGCGCCGAGCACGATGCCGCCTGGCCCAGCGCCCAGTGGTGGCGCGCCTATGGCGACCCGCAGCTGGACGCCTGGATGGATCAGGCCCTGGCCGGCAGCCCCAGCCTGGCCATGGCCGCCGCGCGGGTGCGCCAGGCCCGCGCCCTGGCCGGGGTGGTCGAGTCCGCCGAGCAGCCCCAGGTCAACCTGGACGCCAGCCTGCAGCACAAGCGCTGGCCGGACGACTTCTTCTACGGCCCCGGCGACCTGGCCCGCACCACCACCTGGAACAACACCAGCCTGCTCGGCTTCAGCTATGACCTCGACCTCTGGGGCCGCGAGCGCAGCCGCAGCCACCAGGCCCTGGACCAGACCCAGGTGGCCGTGGCCGAGGCGCGCATGGCGGCGCTGGAGTTGCAGGGCAACCTGGTGCGCAACTACATCCGCCTGGCGCTGCTGCATGCCGAGCGCGATGTCGCTCAGGCCAACCTTGCACAACAGGAACAAATCCTGCGCCTGGCCGAGCGGCGCCTGCGGGATGGCATAGGCACCCGCCTGGAGGTCAGCCGCGCCGAAGCGCCGCTGCCGGAAACCCATCGCCAGCTGGATGCCCTGGGCGAGTCCATCGCCCTGGTGCGCAACCAACTGGCGGCACTGGCCGGCAAGGGGCCGGGGGAGGGCGAACGCCTGCAACGGCCCACGCTCGCCCTGCAGAATCTCCCCGGCCTGCCGGCGCATCTACCGCTGGAACTGCTCGGCCGCCGCCCGGACCTGGTGGCCAGCCGCTGGCAGGTCGCCGCTCAGGCTCGCGGAATCGAAGTCGCCAAGGCCGGCTTCTACCCGAACATCAACCTGCTCGGCGGCCTGGGTTCCAACGCCACCCAGGGCGGCATGCTGGATTTCCTCCGCTACGACAAGCTCACCTACGGCCTGGGTCCCGCCCTCAGCCTGCCGGTGTTCGATGGCGGACTGCGGCGTGGCGAACTGGGTGCGGCCGCCGCCGGCTATGACCTGGCGGTGGAGCAGTACAACCAGACCCTGGTTGGCGCCTTGCAACAGGTGGCCGATGCCCTGGTGCGCATCAAGTCCTTGCGCCAGCAGCAGGAGCTGGCTGCCGAGGCAGTGGCAGCGGCGCAGAAGACCTGCGACCTCGCGCTGCTGGCCCAGCAGCGCGGGCTCACCGATTTCGATGCGGTGCTGGAAACCCAGCCCACCCTGTTCCAGCGCCAGCTCCAACAGCAGCAAGTGCGCGCGGCGCTGCTCGGCGCCCAGGCCGAGCTGTTGCTGGCCCTCGGCGGTGGCGTGCTGCCTGAGCCCGCCGGCCCGGCCGATACGAGCCTGGCCCCGCAGGAACCGCGCCTGCGCTTTCTCCCCAAGCCCTGAGGAATCTCCATGGTGCACACCTTCAACCGCGCGCTGGCCGAGTGGGCGCGCAGTGACGGCCTGACCTGGGCCTTCATCTTCAAGGCCCTGCTCACCGCCTTCCTCGCCCTCTGGCTGGCCTACCGCCTGGAACTGCCGCAGCCGGGTACCGTACTGGTGACGGTGTTCATCGTCATGCAGCCGCAGAGCGGCCAGGTCCTGGCCAAGAGCTTCTACCGCATCGTAGGCACCCTGCTGGGGCTGACGGTGATGGTGGCGCTGATCGCCCTGTTCAACCAGGAACGGGTGCTGTTCATGCTCTGCCTGGCCATCTGGATCGGCCTGTGCACCGCCGGTGCCGCACGCTATCGCGACTTTCGCGGCTACGCCTGCGTGCTGGCCGGCTACACGGCGGTGATGATCGGCCTGCCGGCCACCAGTCACCCCGACGACGCCTTCATGCTCGCCCTCTGGCGGGTACTGGAGATCACCCTGGGGATTCTCTGCACCGGCCTGGTCAACGGCCTGATCCTGCCGCAGAGCACCAGCACCGACCTGCGCAATACCCTGCACGGGCGCTTCCGCGACTTCGCCGCCTTCGCCTGCGAGGGCCTGGCCGGCAGCCTCGACACCGCCCGCTTCGATGCCCACAACGCGCGCTTCGCCGCCGCCGCGGTGAGTCTCGAGAACATGCGCAGCGCCACCGCCTTCGAAGATCCGCACATGCGCATGCGCAGTGGCCGGCTGGCGCGGTTGAACAACGAGTTCATGGTGCTTTCCACCCGCTTTCATGGCCTGCACCAGTTGCTCCGGCGCCTGGCCAATGAGTCGCCCGGCGCGCCGACCCCACCTGTAGGAGCGAGCTCTGCTCGCGAAAGCTCGCTCGCCAGCAGAGCTGGCTCCTACGGTGGTGGCGTGGTGCTGGAGGCGCTGCAGCCTTGTCTCGCGGAAGTCTCCGGCCTGCTGGCGCCACTGCGCGACCGCCTCAGCAGCGAGGCCGACGCGGCACAACTGGCTACACGCCTGGAGGCCTGCAAGCAGGAGCTGATGGAGCTGATCCGTGCCGGCCGCGCGCGACTGGCCATGCAGCAGCCCAGTGAGGCGCAGGGCCTGGACTTCGATACCGCCGCCGAGCTGCTCTATCGCTTCGCCGACGACCTGCACAACTACGCCCAGACCCATGCCTCGCTGCTGGACGACCACCATGCCCGCGAGCAGTGGAAGGAAAGCTTCCGGCCCCGCGCCAACGCCGTGGCCGCCGCGGTGGCAGGGCTGCGCAGCAGCCTGCTGATCCTCCTGCTCAGCCTGTTCTGGATGGCCACCGCCTGGCCCAGCGGCGGCACCTTCGCCATGACCGTGGGCATGGTGTCGGCCCTGGCGTCGTCGTCCTCCAACCCCAGGCGTCTGTCGTTGCAACTCACCCTGGGTGCCTTCGGCGGCGCCTGCCTCGGCATCCTGATGACCTTCTGGGTATTGCCCGAACTGGATGGTTTTGCGCTGCTTTGCTGTGCCCTGGCGCCGGTGGTCGCCCTCGGCGCCTACATGCTCTCGCGGCCGCAACTGGCCGGTGCCGGGCTGGGCCTGCTGGTGTGGTTCAGCATGACCTCCATGCCGGCCAACCAGACCCTGTTCGACCCCCATCGGGTGCTCAACGAATACCTGGCCTCGGTGCTCTCCATGGCCATCGCCACCGCCGCGGCCGCCGTGCTGTTGCCGCCCAACCGCCCCTGGCTCTGGCGGCGCCTGGAACGCGATCTGCGCATGTGCGTGGTGAACGCCGTGAGCGGGCGGATGAAGGGCCTGGTATCCGGCTTCGAAAGCGGCACCCGCGACCTGCTGAACCAGGCCTACCTGTATTCCGCCGGGCGTCCCGACGTGCAGCGCCAGCTGCTGCGCTGGATGTTCCTGGTGCAGGAGGTCGGCCATGCGGTGATCGAGTTGCGCCTGGAGCAGGCGCGCCTGCCGGCGCTGTCCTGCTACGCCGAGTCCATGCCCTGGCGCAACGCCATCCGCGCCATGGGCCGGGCCCTGATACGGCTGTTCATCCAGCCGTCCGAGGCCAACCGCCAGCGCGCACTGGCCGCCGTGGAGCAGGCCATCGACAGCGTACGGACCACCGCCGAGCCCTGTGCGCCACAGTTCGAGACTTCGCCCCTGCGTCGTCTGCAGAGCTACCTGCATTTCATCCGCACCTCGCTGCTCGATCCGCAGACGCCGCTGGCCGTCGCTGACGAACCGGCCCCTGCGCAAGGATTCGCCCATGCCACGTGAGATCGCCCTGCACGGTGTCTATCTGCCGAGCCTGACCCTGCTGTTCCTGGTCGCCTTCCTGCTGGGCTGGGCGCTGGACCGGCTGTTCGCCTGGTGCGGCCTTTACCGCCACGCCTGGCACCCGGCGCTGCTGCGCGTCGGTCTGTTCACCTGCCTGTATGGCGCCCTGGCGCTGACCATCTACCGTTGAGGCCCCCATGTCCCTGAAACGAATCCTCAGTGTCGGCGTGACCCTGTTCATCCTCGCCCTGGCGGTACTGCTGGTGCGCGCCCTCTGGCTGCACTACATGGACTCCCCCTGGACCCGCGACGGCCGGGTGCGCGCCGACGTGATCAACATCGCTCCGGATGTGGCCGGACTGGTGGTGGAGGTGCCGGCGCAGGATAACCAGAAGGTCGAGGCCGGCGACCTGCTGTTGCGCATCGATCCATCCCACTACGAGGTGGCGGTGAAGCAGGCCGAGGCCCTGGTAGCGGCACGCAAGGCGGCGCTGGAAATGCGCAAGGTCAATGCCGACCGCCGCGCCGACATGGACGACTTGGTAGTCTCCCGCGAGAGCCGCGAGGACGCCGGCCACCTGGCCGCCGCCGCCCTGGCCGAATACCAGGAGGCCCAGGCCGCATTGGATGCGGCCAGGCTCAACCTGGCGCGTACCGAAGTGCGCGCGCCGGTGGCCGGGCATATCACCAACCTCAACGTCTACAAGGGCGATTACGCCGCCAGGGGCGAAGCCAGCATGGCCCTGGTGGACGACCGCTCCTTCTACGTCAACGGCTATTTCGAGGAGACCCGCCTGCCGCACATCAAGGTTGGCGATCACGCCGAGCTGCGGCTGATGAGTGGTGAGCGCCTGCGCGGCCGGGTGGACAGCATCGCGCGCGGCATCTATGACCGCGACAACCCGGAAAGCCGCGAGCTGATCGCCGATGTGAACCCCACCTTCAACTGGGTGCGCCTGGCGCAGCGGGTGCCGGTGCGCATCCACCTGGACGAGGTACCCGAAGGCGTACTGCTGGCCGCCGGCATGACCTGCACCGTGGTGATAGGGGAAGAGGGCGCGGAACCGGAAACTTCCGGCTTTCTCAACGGATTGTTGTTTGCCCAGTAAATAGTCCTTGTGGTGTTTGGCGCTGTTTAGAAAATTGCCCGCTCAATAAAATAGTCCCGCCTCCCACGACGAGGCGACGCTGCCGTAAAACTTCACCGACAGGTGTTGCGCTGTACCTTCGGCCAGTTCGTGGAGAGCTGGCCGAAGTTTCAACTTAAAAGCACTCGGGAATACATCCAATGAAAGCTTTTGCCTTGCTGGCGCTGACCGGCATGTCGTCCTTCGCCCTGGCTGCGGAGCCGGCGGAAACTGCCGTCGAGCAGTACCACTACGGCATGGAGCTGGATATCGCCAGGGTCATTTCCCGCAGCGAAATCCCCGATGTTTGCGGAATAGTCCCCGCCTATATGACGTACGAAGATCACCAGGGAAAAGTTCATCGCCTGGAATATATGGTGTTCGGCCAGGGTTGCAGTAACGGTTGATTCTGCGGTTGTAATTCTTTTGACGGAATGCCCGGCTGTTGAAAGTCGGGCGTTGTCGTTTCTGGGGGGATGGATTTATCGCGGTATTGTTCAGGTGGCGGAGCGTTGGGCAAGACCTTGTGGGGGCGAATTCATTCGCGAAGCAGGCCGAAGGCCTGCCCTTCGATCTCCAAGGGGGCAGCTACGCCGCCCTTGGCGAATGAATTCGCCCCCACAGAAAAGCCAATCCCCGTCACCCCTCCTGCGCCTTCAGGACCAGCCCGAACAGCTCCGACTGCGACTTGATCCCCTGCTTGCTGTAGATGTGCTTGCAGTGGACCTTCACCGTCTCCGCGGAGATTTCCAGCTTGCGGGCGATCTCCTTGCTGGAGCAGCCGCTCAGCATCAGCCGGCCCACCTCCAGTTCGCGGGCGGTGAGGGCGGTTTCCACCTTCTGCCCGGCGCCTTCCTGGCCTTCACCCTGGTGAACCTCTCGGTGATCTTCCACTACTGGCTGAACGGCGAACGCCGCGGCCCGCGCGAGCTGGTGCGTTTCTGTTGTTCCCGCTGGTGGGGATGGTGGCGACCCTCTGGCTGATGGCCAGCCTGGACCACCTGGCGATCATCCTCGGCCTGTCCTGGCTGGCGCTGGGGGTGATCTACCTTGGCTGGCTGACCGGCGGCTTCCGCCGCCAACCGCCGGAGCTGAGTTTCGAAGAGGCTTGATGCACCGGGGCGGGCGCCATGCGCTCGTCCCTTCCTCTTCTCGCGGCTGCTGCATTCCGTTGATTTTTCGTTAAAATCTTCACGATGTTCCCCGGACCCAAGCCGCCATGCCCATTCCAAGACCCTCGCTGACCCTCACCCTCCTGCAAGCCCGCGAAGCGGCCATGAGCTTCTTCCGCCCCTTGCTGAACCAGCACGACCTGACCGAACAGCAGTGGCGGGTGATCCGCCTGCTGCGCCAGCACGGCGAGCTGGAGAGCTACCAGCTCGCCGACCTCGCCTGCATCCTCAAGCCGAGCATGACCGGCGTACTGGCACGCCTGGAGCGCGACGGCATGGTCGTTCGCCGCAAGGCGCCGCAGGACCAGCGCCGCGTGCTGGTGAACCTGACCGAAAAGGGCCAGCAATGCTTCGTCTCCATGAGCGAAGGCATGGAGAGCAACTACCAGAAGATCCAGGAGCAGTTCGGCGAGGAGAAGCTCAAGCAGCTCTTCGAACTGCTCAACGAGCTGAAGCAGATCAAGCCCTGAGAGGCTCCCGTAGGATGGGTGGAGCGGAGCGATACCCATCACTCGACCCTGATGGGTATCGCCGAGCTCGCGGAACGCCGCCCGACCCATCCTACATATTGGTTCTGCGCTCCATGAAAAGTGCAATCTAGACTCCGTAACGTCCATTCTTGGGGCTCGGCACCCCATCCCATAATCGCCCTGCACCCACTTGGGTTACCGCCTTCGGCAGCGGCCTGATCCGGCTATCAGGACCGCTTCGACCCGACGGCGCCACCTCTAACAATAAGCAGGGCTCCGACATGAAAAAGCCAAACCCTCTTCTCGATGACCTGCAGGCCATCCTGCCTGCCATCGCCGCCAATGCCGCGAAGGCCGAGCAGCTGCGCCAGGTCCCGGATGAGAACATCGCCATGCTCAAGGGCATCGGCCTGCACCGTGCGCTGCAGCCGAAGAAGTACGGCGGCATGGAGATCTCGCTGCCGGAGTTCGCCGACTGCGTCGTCGCCCTGGCCGGCGCCTGCGCCAGCACGGCCTGGGCCTTCAGCCTGCTGTGCACCCACAGCCACCAGTTGGCGATGTTCTCCGCGCAGTTGCAGGAAGAGGTCTGGGGCGAGAACTCCGACGCCACCGCCAGCAGCTCCATCGCACCGTTCGGCAAGGTGGAGGAGGTGGAAGGCGGCGTGCGCTTCAATGGCGAGATGGGCTGGAGCAGCGGCAGCGACCATGCCGAGTGGGCCATAGTCGGCTGCCGCCGGAAGAACGCCGAAGGCGAGCTCATCTACTGCTTCGCCGTACTGCCGCGCAGCGACTACGAGATCCGCGACGACTGGTTCGCCGCCGGCATGAAGGGCAGCGGCACCAAGACCCTGGTCATCAAGGATGCCTTCGTGCCGAACCACCGCATCCAGGCGGCCAAGGACATGATGGAAGGCAAGTCCGCCGGCTTCGGCCTGTACCCGGACAGCAAGATCTTCTACTCCCCCTATCGGCCGTACTTCGCCAGCGGTTTCGCGGCCATCAGCCTGGGCATCGCCGAGCGCATGCTCGAAGCCTTCAGGGAGAAGACCAGGAACCGCGTGCGCGCCTACACCGGCGTCAGCGTCGGCACCGCCACCCCGGCGCTGATGCGCCTGGCCGAGTCCACCCACCAGGTGGCCGCCGCCCGCGCCTTCCTGGAGAGGACCTGGCAGGACCACGCCGAGCACGGCGAACGCCACCAGTACCCGAGCCGCGAGACCCTGGCCTTCTGGCGCACCAACCAGGCCTATGCCGTGAAAATGTGCATCCAGGCGGTGGACCGCCTGTTCGAGGCCGCCGGCGGCACCGCCTGGTTCGAGAACAACGAGATGCAGCGACTGTTCCGCGACTCGCACATGACCGGCGCCCATGCCTACACCGACTACGACGTCTGCGCGCAGATACTTGGGCGCGAGCTGATGGGGCTCGAGCCCGATCCCAGCATGGTGTGATGCCTGCAACCCTCACCTGCGTGCCGGGCGGCGCTGATCCGCCCGCCGACGAACAATCGCGCGGCCATCCCATGAGGCGGCCGCCAGGAGCTGCGTCATGTCCTCCCAAGAAAGCGTTTTCGATTCCCGTGCCTTCCGCCGCGCCCTGGGCAACTTCGCCACCGGGGTCACCATAGTCACCGCCACCGCGCCCGACGGCACCCGCGCCGGTGTCACCGCCAACAGCTTCAACTCGGTCTCCCTGGAACCGCCGCTGGTCCTCTGGAGCATCGACAAGCGCTCCAGCAGCCTGGCTGTGTTCCAGCAGGCCAGCCATTTCGCTGTGAACATCCTGGCCGCCGACCAGATCGACCTGTCCAACCAGTTCGCCCGTCCGCGCGACGACAAGTTCGAGGGCGTGGCTTTCGACAGCGGCATCGGCGGCGCGCCGCTATTCCCCGACTGCGCGGCGCGCTTCCAGTGCGAGCTGCACCAGCAGGTGGATGGCGGCGACCACGTCATCCTCATCGGCAAGGTGCTGGCTTTCGACGATCTCGGCCGCTCGCCGCTGCTTTACCACCAGGGCGCCTATTCCATGGTCCTGCCGCATACCCGCATGACGCAGAAGAGTGAAGGCCAACCGGCTTCCAGCGCCTTCCAGGGGCGTCTGTCGCACAACCTCTACTACCTGATGACCCAGGCGGTGCGCGGCTACCAGGCCGATTACCAGCCGAAGCAGCTCTCCACCGGCCTGCGCACCAGCGAGGCGCGCATGCTGATGGTGCTGGAGAACGACGCCGGCCTCGACCTCTGCGACCTGCAACGGGAAGTGGCGATGCCCCGGCGCGAGATTGAGGAGGCGGTGGCCATCCTCAAGCGCAAGGGAATGGTGGCCGATGCCGGTGAGCGTTACCTGCTGACCCCGGCTGGCGTGGAGCAGGCCGAGGCGCTCTGGCGCATCGCTCGCGAGCAACAGGACAAGGTGTTCGCACAGTTCAGCGAGGAGCAGGTGGAGACTTTCAAGACGATGCTCAAGGCGGTGATTGCGCTGGGGTGATCGGTGTTGCCGCAATGAATGGCGCCCCCTGTGGGCGCCATTTTCGTTTCGGGGAAGGGGTGGGGATAACTTGTGGGAGCGAATTTATTCGCGATCTGTGTTCAGTCAAGGCACCGAGCGGACGGATACAACCCTCACCCCCGGCCCCTCTCCCGGAGGGAGAGGGGGGACTCGCGGCGGCGGCGAAGTGCCAAATCCCACCTGCTGCACGGCCAGCCCCCTCACCCTTTGGGAGAGGGTTGGGGTGAGGGGGCTTCGCGATCGCTCGATGCCAAGAAAGTCCCGTAGGTTGGGCTGAGCTATGCGAAGCCCAACAGGCGGAGTCGATGCCGGAATCGTTGGGCTTCGCTGCGCTCTGCCCAACCTACAAGAGCCCCTCTCCCGGTCGCTCGATGCCGGCGGGACGGCACAAAAAAGCCGGCTACCCGAGCCGGCTTCCTTCACTCGCGGGGTAATCAATACACCCCACCACCTCCACTCACCGGCGCCTGCGTCTCCTTGAACGCCCCCGCCAGGCTCTGCAGTCCGCGCATCAGCACCGTGGTATCCACCCCCACTGCGACGAAGGCGGCGCCCAGTTCGATGTAGCGGCGTGCCAGGGCCTGGTCGGCGGAGAGGATGCCGGCGGCCTTGCCCGCATGGCGGATGCGCAGGATGGCATCCTCAATGGCCGCCTGGACCTCGGGATGGCCGGGGTTACCGCGATGGCCCATGGCGGCGGACAGGTCGGCGGGGCCGATGAACACGCCGTCCACGCCGTCGACGGCAGCGATCACATCCAGGTTGGCCAGGCCGTCGAGGTTCTCGATCTGCACCAGCAGGCACATCTGCTCGTCGGCGTTGTCCAGGTAGCCGGGGATGCTGTTCCAGCGCGAGGCGCGGGCCAGGGCGCTGCCGACGCCACGGATGCCGAAGGGCGGGTAGCGCATGGCGCGCACCAGTTCGGCGGCCTGTTCGGCGGATTCCACCATGGGCACCAGCAGAGTCTGGGCGCCGATATCCAGCAACTGCTTGATCAGCACCGCGTCGCCGATCGGCGGGCGAATGATCGGCTGGGCGGGGTAGGGCGCGATGGCCTGGAGCTGGGCGAGCAGGCTGCGCAGGTCGTTGGGCGCGTGCTCGCCGTCCAGCAGCAGCCAGTCGAAGCCGGCGTTGGCCGCCAGCTCGGCACAGTAGGCGTCGGCTAGGCCGAGCCAGAGGCCGATCTGCGGCTGGCCGGAATGCAGGCGGGCCTTGAAGGTATTGATAGGCATGTCCACAGGAGGACTCCTTGAGGGCTCCGGATGTAGGAGCCAGCTCGCTGGCGAAGAGCTTCGCGAGCAAGCTCGCTCCTACAAGGGCTGGGTGAAGTTCGAATGCGGCTCAGACGAAGCGGCAGGCGATGGAGCCGAGCTGGTCGTAGTCGACGTGGAAGGTGTCGCCGGGGGCGGCCGCCACCGGACGGGTGAAGGAGCCGCCGAGGATGATCTGCCCGGCTTCCAGGGTGACGTCGTAGGGCGCCAGCTTGTTGGCCAGCCAGGCCACGCCTTTGGCCGGGTGGTTGAGCACCGCGGCGGAGACGCCGGATTCCTCGATCACGCCATTGCGGTAGAGGATCGCCGGCACCCGGCGCAGGTCGATCTCGGTGGGGCGCACGGCGCGGCCGCCCATCACCACACCGGCGTTGGCGGCGTTGTCGGAGATGGTGTCGAAGACCTTGCGGGTCACCTTGGTGTCCGGGTCCACTTGCTGGATGCGCGCGTCGATGATCTCCAGGGCCGGGATCACCCAGTCGGTGGCGTCCAGCACGTCGAAGACCGTGCAGTTTGGCCCGCGCAGGGGCTTGCCGAGGATAAAGGCCAGTTCCACTTCCACGCGCGGGACGATGAAGCGCTCGAAGGGGATGTCGCTGCCTTCGTCGAACAGCATGTCGTCCAGCAGCGCGCCGTAGTCCGGCTCCGTGATGTTGGATGACACCTGCATGGCGCGGGAGGTGAGGCCGATCTTGTGGCCCACCAGCCTGCGGCCGCCCTTGATCTTCTGCTGCACCCAGGCGCGCTGGATGGCGTAGGCGTCATCGATGCTGATGGACGGGTAGTCCAGGGAGAACTGGCGCACCTGTTCGCGGGAACGCTCGGCGGCGTCGAGGCGGGCGGCGGCTTGCTGGATGATGCTGGCGTCGAGCATGGAAACCTCAGGAACTCTTGGTGAACAGGGGGTGCAGGCTGCTGTGCTTGGCATCAAAGACCTGGCCGGGGCTTTCGTCGATCTGCAGGGTGATGCCGATCGGGCGTTGCTCCAGCAGGCCGTCGAGGTGGTGGCGCAGCACTGCCAGCAGGCTGTCGCCCACCTGCTTGTGCACCACCGGGCTGCGCCCGGCGCCCATGCGCAGGTTGGCGTAGAGGAAGCCGTAGTCGCCCTGGCCGTCGGCCACGGCGACATGGGCGGCCGGGTAGGCCAGCACGCGGGTGCCGCCGGTGGGGAACACCTGGCGGCCGGTTTCGTCGCGCTGCTCGAGCATGCAGTCGGCGAGGGCGCGGCAGAGGCCGCCGATATCCGCCTCGCGTTCCAGGTCAGGTGTGTAGAGCAGGACCAGATGAGGCATGGCGGCGCTCCTTAGAGGCGGCTGGTGGAGCCGACGCCGGCCGGGCTGGAGGCCTGGGCGGCGGGGATGGCGGAGCCGTCCTGCGGGGTGACCGGGAATACCGCGTTGATCTGGCCGGTGCCGGAGGAGCCGAAGTAGGGGGTGATCACTTCCGCCTTGCCGTCGTACTTCGACCAGCCCAGGGCGCCCAGCAGCATCGCGGTGTCGTGCATGAAGCCTTCGCCGTGACCCTTGACCGCGTACTCCGGGAGCATGGTGCAGAAGTCGTCCCACTCGCCGTCTTCCCACATCTGCACGACGCGGTGGTCGAGGATTTCCAGGAAGGGGCTCCAGACCTTGGTCGCGAATTCCGGTGCCTGGCCGTTCTGGGCGAAACGGTGAGACAGGGATCCGCTGGCGAGGAAGGCGACGTTGCCGTCGTAGTGTTCTTCCACCGCCTTGCGCATGGCCCAGCCGAGGCGGGCGCTGTCGTTGAGGTAGTGGGACGTGCACAGCGCCGAGACCGAGATCACCTTGAAGTGCTGGTCGGCGTTCATGTAGCGCATCGGTACCAGGGTGCCGTACTCCGGTGCCAGGGTCGTGGCGTCGTGGGCCATGGTCTCCACGCCGAAGCGGTTGCATTCCTCGGCCAGCAGGCGACCCAGTTCGGGGTTGCCGGGGAACTCGTACTCCATGTTGCTGATGAAGTGCGGCAGCTCGTTGCTGGTGTACAGGCCCTGGAAGTGCGGGCCGCAGTTGACGTGGTAGTTGGCGTTGACCAGCCAGTGGGTGTCGAACACGACGATGGTGTCGACGTTCAGCTCGCGGCAGCGGCGGCCGATCTCGATGTGCCCGTCGATGGCCGGCTTGCGGAAGCCCTGGCGCGGGCCGGGCAGCTCGGACAGGTACATGGACGGGACGTGGGTGATCTTGGCAGCCAGAGCAAGTGTGCCCATGACGGTTCTCCTAGCGGCGGGCGCCCTCTCTCAAGGGGCGTCCTGGTTGTTGTGGTGTTTGCACGCCAGCGAAAGTGGCCGCTCGCGCAGGGCTTGCCTGCGGAGCGGCTCTATGCGGACGAGCCTTACACGCCCCAACGCGGGATGTGGTGGCTGCCCATGGAAATGCACACGTTCTTGATCTCGGCGAACACCTCGAAGCTGTACTGGCCGCCCTCGCGGCCGGTGCCCGAGCCCTTCACGCCGCCGAACGGCTGGCGCAGGTCGCGCACGTTCTGGCTGTTGATGAACACCATGCCGGCCTCGATGCCGCGGGCCAGGCGGTGGGCCTTGCCGATATCCTGGGTCCAGATGTACGAGGCTAGGCCGTATTCGGTGTCGTTGGCCAGACGCAGCGCTTCGGCTTCGTCCTTGAACTTCATCAGGCAGACCACCGGGCCGAAGATCTCTTCCTGGGCGATGCGCATGCGGTTATCCACATCGGCGAACACCGTCGGCTGAATGAACTGCCCGCGGGACAGGTGCGCCGGGAGGCCCGCCGGGCGTTCCAGGCCGCCGGCCAGCAGGGTGGCGCCTTCCTCGATGCCGATGCGGATGTAGCCGGTGACCTTGTCGTAGTGGGCCTGGGTGATCATCGAGCCGACCTGGGTCTTCGGGTCCTGCGGATCGCCGACGATCAGGCGCTTGGCGCGGGCGGCGAATTCGGCGACGAACTGGTCGTACACCGACTCCTGGATGAAGATCCGGCTGCCGGCGGTGCAGCGCTCGCCGTTCAGGGAGAAGATGGTGAACAGCGCGGCGTCCAGGGCGCGGTCGAGGTCGGCGTCATCGAAGATCAGCACCGGCGACTTGCCGCCCAGTTCCATGGAGTACTTCTTCAGGCCGGCGGTCTGCATGATCTTGCGCCCGGTGGCGGTGCCGCCGGTGAAGGAAATGGCGCGCACGTCCGGGTGGCGCACCAGCGCGTCGCCGGCGCTGGCGCCGTAGCCCTGCACCACGTTCAGCACGCCTTTCGGGATGCCGGCTTCCAGGGCCAGGCGGCCCAGTTCATTGGCGGTCAGCGGCGACAGCTCGCTCATCTTCAGCACCGCGGTGTTGCCCAGGGCGAGGCAGGGCGCGGTCTTCCAGGTGGCGGTCATGAACGGCACGTTCCACGGCGACACCAGACCGCACACGCCCACCGGCTGGTAGAGGGTGTAGTTGAGCATCTGGTCGTCCACCGGGTAGCTGTGGCCGTCCATGCGGGTGCAGACCTCGGCGAAGAACTCGAAGTTGTGCGAGGCACGGGGGATCAGCACGTTTTTGGTCTGGTGGATCGGCAGGCCGGTGTCCAGGGTTTCCAGCTCGGCCAGGTGCGGCACGTTCGCGTCGATCAGCTCACCCAGTTTGCGCATCAGCTTGGCGCGTTCCTTGGCTGGGGTGTTGGCCCACTTGGGGAAGGCTTCCTTGGCGGCGGCCACGGCGGCGGCGATTTCCTCGGCGCCGCCGCTGGCGACTTCACCGATGGCTTCCATGGTGGCCGGGTTGTAGTTGACGAAGGTCTCTTTGCTTTCGACTTCCTGGCCGTTGATCCAGTGCTTGATCATGTTGCTCATGCCTCTTGCTTGCGGGCGAACTCTTTGTTTTCGAAGAACGCGCCTTCGCTGACGATTCGGTTGACCAGGCGGCCGACGCCTTCCACTTCCACCACCACCTCATCGCCCGGCACCACGTCGGCCAGGCCCTCCGGCGTGCCGGTGGCGATCATGTCGCCCGGCTGCAGGGTCATGAAGCTGGAGAAGTATTCGATCAGGTAGGGGATGTCGAAGATCATGTCCGCGGTGGTGCCTTCCTGTTTCAGCTCGCCGTTGACCCAGGTGCGCAGCTTGAGGTTGGAGGGATCGGCCACGTCGGCGGCGTCGACCATCCAGGGGCCCACCGGGGTGGTGGCGTCGCGGTTCTTCACCCGCAGGTTGGGCCGGTAGTAGTTCTCCAGGTAGTCGCGGATGGCGTAGTCGTTGCAGACGGTGTAGCCGGCGAGATAGGCGAGGGCGTCTTCGCGCTTGACGTTGCGCGCCGGCTTGCCGATCACCGCCACCAGCTCGCACTCGTAGTGCATGTAGGCGACGTTGTCCGGGCGCCAGGTGACCTGGTTGTGGCCGGTGTAGGTGCCCGGCGACTTGATGAACGCCAGCGGCTCGGTGGGCGCCTTGAAGGACAGCTCGGCGGCATGGTCGGCGTAGTTCAGGCCGAGGGCGAACATGCTGCCGGTGGCCGGCGGCAGCCACTGGACCTGGTCTTCGGCCAGCAGGCGGCCATCGGCGAGGCGGACGGCGTTGTCCGCGTCCACGGTCACGGCGTGGACCTCGCCCTGGTAACGGATGCGTGCGTGTTTCATCTCGGGCTCCTTATTCCGCGACCACGGTGTTGGCGAGGCGGCCAAGGCCGCTGATTTCCACTTCCACGACATCGCCGGGCTGTACGTCGACGCGGCCTTCCGGGGTGCCGGTGATCAGCACGTCACCTTCGTGCAGGGTCATGAATTCGCTGATTTCCTCGATCAGTTGCGGAATGCCGCGCACCAGGTTGGCGGTGCTGTTCTCCTGGCGCAGTTCGCCGTTGACGAAGAGCTTCAGGGTCAGGGCGTGCGGGTCCCGCACATCGGCGGCGGGGACGAATTCCGGGCCGAGGGGGCAGAAGCCGTCGCGGCACTTGGCTTTCACCGCCGGGCGGTAGTAGCTCTCTTCCGGCAGGCTGAACTCGTTGACGATCACATAGCCGGCCACATGGTCCAGGGCGTCTGCGGCGCGCACGCGGCTGGCGTTCTTGCCGATTACCACGCCGAGGGCCGGGCCCGGTTGCAGGCGCTTGACGCCTTGCGGGTAGACCACCGGCTGGCCGTGGCCGTTGCGGGTGTTCGGGGTCTTGATGAACAGCACCGGCTTGACCGGAGGCTTCTGGTAGGGAGGCTGCTGGAATTCGTCCAGACGGCTCTCCAGCAGGCCCCGGTAGTTCAGCGCAACGCCGAACAGGGTGCCGGTGGCGACGTGGTCGAGTGCGGGGCGCATGGGTCGTCTCCTGTGGATAAAAAAGGCGGGTGGGTCGTGACGGAACGCCACCCGTAAACGAGGATTTCGTTAATGTGTTAACGTTATATTTAACATGTTAATGATCGTCAAGTCTTGCGTCGTCGCCTTTCGTCATCGAAGGTGTGCGAAGGCAGCGGAGAAAGGTCGCCATGCAAGAGCGCCAACCCATCCCCAACATCAACATCGGCCAGGTCTACGACCAGCGCTACGCCGACGCCGAGGTGCACTACGAGGCCCTCGGCAAGCTGGCGGACTTCTTCGGCCGCAACATGCCGGTGCACCGCCACGACCGCTTCTTCCAGGTGCATTACGTGAAGAGCGGGGCGGTGCGGGTCTACCTCGACGAGCAGCAGTACCGGCAGCAGGGACCGCTGTTCTTCCTCACGCCGCCGACCATTCCCCACGCCTTCGTCACCGAGCAGGACGCCGACGGCCATGTGCTCACCGTGCGCCAGCAACTGGTCTGGCCCTTGCTCGAAGCCGAGCAGGGCCTGGCCGACGGACCGCAGATCGCGCCCGTGTGCGTGGCCTTTTCCGAGCTGGGCGAGGAGTACCGCGAAGAGGTGCAGCGCCTGGACCTGCTCTTCGACCAATTACGTAGCGAATTCAGCGCCAATCGCCCGGGGCGGGACGCCAGCCTGTCGGCGCTGACCCGGCTGATCTTCATCAGCCTGCTGCGCCTCTCGGCCCGCTCGCTCAAGGCGCAGCCGGCGCGCCACGAGGACCTGCAGGTGTTCCACCGCTTCAACGCCCTGATCGAGGCGCACTACCGCGAGCACTGGCCCCTCGGCCAGTACGCCAGCCAGATGGGCGTGACCGAGGCGCGGCTGAACGATATCTGCCGGCGCATCGCCGACCTGCCATCCAAGCGCCTGATCCACGACCGGGTGATGCAGGAGGCCAAGCGGTTGCTGCTGTTCACCGGCAGCTCGTCCAACGAGATCTGCTACCTGCTGGGCTTCAAGGACCCGGCCTACTTCAGCCGCTTCTTCGCCCGCAACGCCGGCATGTCGCCGGGCGAGTATCGCCAGCGCAGGGCGGGGGACAAGGAAGAGGCCTGGCGATAAGCGTCATTGGCAGGACGGTGTCCTGCTTGGCGAATGAATTCGCCCCCACAGTAGAAGCGCAGACCTGCACACTTCTGTGGGTTCGAATTCATTCGAAAAAGGCCGCGAAGCGGCCCCTAAGAGTGTCCCCGGTTACCACAGCGCCAGGGTATAGCCGAGGATGATCCGGTTCTCGTCGATATCCTGGGTCAGCCCATCGCCGGAGCGGAAGGTGACGTTGCGCAGGCGGACATTGAAGCCGCGCAAGGGGCCGCTCTGCACCACGTAGGCGAGGTCGCTGTCGCGCTCCCATTCGCGGCCATCGCGCACCGCGCCCTGTTTCACCCCATCGCCGCTGACGTAGCGGGTCATGAAACTCAGCCCCGGAATCCCCAGGCTGGCGAAGTCGTAGTCATAGCGCAGCTGCCAGGAGTCTTCCTCGGCCTTGGTGAAGGTGTTGTAGGTCACCAGGTTGACCACGAAGGGATCGCCCCCGGTAAGGAAGGGGAAGGCGCTGTCACCGGACAGCCGCTGCCAGGCCGCCGAGAAGCGCTGGGCGCCGGCGGTCAGGCTGAGCATGCCGTTGAAGTTGCGGTTGTCGACGCGTCCGGCCTTGGCCGCGCCGCTGTCGCTACTGTCGAAGTAGCGCAGGTCGCTCTTCAGGCTCAGGCCTTCGCCCAGGGGCAAGGTGTGTACGAGGCCGGCGAAGTGCTGGCGGTAGATGTCCTGCAGCTCCGAGCTGTAGGCGGTCAGCGCGAGGTTGGGCGTCAGTGCATAGGTGCCGCCGGCGAAGTCGAAGTGGTCGCTGGTCTGCCCGGCGAAGCCGATGTCGTCGCGGCTGGAGGAGTCGCGCAAGTTGGTTTCGGTGAGGCGGCCGGCATTCAGGGTCAGGCCGTCGATCTCCTGGCTGGTGAGCATGCCGCCGCTGAAGGTCGAGGGCAGCAGACGGGTGTCGTTGTACATGGCCACTGGCAGGGTGGGCAGCAGGGTGCCAACCCGCAGGGTGCTTTTCGACGCGCGCAGCTTGGCGGTCAGTCCCAGTTCGCTGTAGTCGTCCACCGGCTCTTTCGAGGTGGGGCCGAAGGGCAGCAGGCCGGTGCCGCGTCGGTCGCGGCTGGAATCCAGTTTCACGCCCAGCTCGCCCAGGGCGTCCAGGCCGACGCCGATGCTGCCTTCGGTGAAGCCGGACTCGAAGCGGGCGATGAAGCCCTGGCTCCACTCGGCGGCCTTCGATTGCGGTGCCCCTTCCTGGCGGAAGTCGCGGTTGATGTAGACGTTACGCAGCTCGAGGCTGGCCTTGCTGTCCGCGACCAGATCGGCCTCGGCGTTGCCGCTGCAGGCCAGGGCCAGCAGGGCGAATGATGGAAGTGCGAGCGAGTGCTGCCCTAGGGTCCTGATCATTGTTCTTTTCTCCAGGAGGCCGAATTGGGTGAGGCTCGACCGGTCTTGCCGATCCTGAGCGGGGCAGATTACTAGCACTTGATTAATATCTTAACAATGTGTTTTTTGTGTATGCCTGCCAGAGCGCCGAGCGCATGGCATGGCTGTTTTTGCGCGATAAAGTTTTTAAATAATTGTTTTTAAAGAATTTATTTTTATTTGTTGGGTTCTCGCAATAGCCGTTAGGCGGCAAGTGGAATTGTCTCTGGTTGACATGCTTGTTTTAAAAGTTAATGTGTTAACGAGATCTTGAGGCTGTTAACGAGATCCTGGACCGCCGATGCTCCCGCGCGGGGTTGGCTGTCACACCCGCAAATACAAGAACAACGAGGCTCACCCCCCATGAAGATGTCCAAGCTCGCCGTCCTCTTCGCTGCCGCCTGCACCTCAGGCGCGGCCCTCGCGGAAACCACCTACACCCTGAAGGTCGCGCATTTCCTGCCTGCCAACTCCAACGCCCAGCGCAACATCATCGAGCCCTGGTGCCAGCGGCTCAGTGACGAGTCCGCCGGCCGCCTGAAATGCCAGCTCTATCCCTCGATGCAACTGGGTGGAACCCCGGCCAAGCTGGCCGACATGGCGCGCAACGGCGTCGCCGATATCGTCTGGACCGCGCCGGCCTACTCGGCGGGCAAGTTCCCGCGCATCGAGGCCATGGAGCTGCCCTTCATGCTGCCGGCGGGGGCGAAGGCCAGTAACCCGATCATCTGGCAGTACTACGAGCAGTACGCCAAGGACGACTTCAAGGGCTACAAGGTGCTGTCGATCCACGGCGATGGCGGCATGGACATCCATACCCGCGGCAAGGCCGTGGCCAGCCTCGACGACCTGAAGAACCTCAAGCTGCGCGCCTCCAGCCGCACCGCGGCGAAGCTGGTGGAAGCCCTGGGCGCCACTCCGGTGAGCATGCCCCCGGCGCAGATGACCGAGTCCATCTCCAAGGGGGTGGTGGATGGTGCGCTGGCCTCCTGGGAAGTGGTGCCGCCGACCAAACTGGATGAAGTCACCGATCACCATTCGAGCATCCCCGCCGGCGAACCGGCCTTCTCCTACACCGTGCTCGCCATGCTGATGAACGCTCGCAAGTTCGATAGCCTGCCGGATGACCTGCGCGCCATCATCGAGCGCAACAGCGGCCCGGTCCTGAATGAGCGCTTCGCCACCGCCTGGGACAAGGCCCTGGACGCAGCCCGCACGGGCACCCCGGTCGAGCAGATGGTGGCGATCGATGCACCGGCCTACGCCGGCATGCGCCAGGCCGCCGCGCCGGTGGCCGATGCCTGGGCGGCTGACGCGAGCGACAAGGGACTGGATGGCAAGGCCTTGCTGGAAGGCGCCCGCAACCTCTCCGCACAGGCCCGGTGATCCACGATGAACGAGTCCCTTTCCTTCGACGCCGCGCCCGAGGTAGGGCGCGGCACGGCGGGTCGCCTGCTGTACCGCGTCACCCAGGGCTTCGCCCTCGGTGGTGGGCTGATCCTGCTGGTGCTGGTGGGCATGTCCCTGATCTCGGTGATCGGCCGCAAGCTGTTCGCCACGCCGGTGCACGGCGATATCGAGCTGATGGAAATCGGCGCCGCCATGGCCATCGCCGCCTTCCTGCCGCTCTGTGAGCTGCGTGGCCAGCACATCAAGGTGGATGCCTTCACCCTGAAACTGCCGGTGCGGGCCCAGGCCTGGCTGGACGCCTGCGCCCATTTCCTCTGCCTGGTGGCCGCGCTGGTGCTGGCTTGGCGCACCAGCCTGCAGGTGCTGGAGAGCCGTGAGTACGGCGAGGTCTCGACGCTGCTCTCGGTGCCCCTGTGGATACCCTTGCTGCTGATCGTGCCGAGCTTGCTGTTGCTGGCCGTGACTGCCGGTGCCCGAACCTTCCATTGCCTTGCGCGGGAGCAACGCCCATGAGCGGACTCAGTCTCGGCCTGCTGGCGCTGGCCGCCACCTTTACCCTGCTGGTGCTGCGCGTGCACATCGGCCTGACCATGATGGTGGGCGGCGCCCTGTGCTTCCTGGCGGTGAACCAGGGCGACCTGTCGGCGCTGCTCTTCAGCCTGAACAACCTGGCCTGGTCGCGCCTGTCCAACTACGACCTGGCGGTGATCCCGCTGTTCGTGCTGATGGGCCAGTTCGCCACCCACGGCGGCCTGTCCAAGGCCATCTTCCGCTGCGCGGCGGCGTTCGTGGGGCACCTGCGCGGAGGCCTGGGCATGTCGGCCATCGGCGCCTGCGCTGGCTTCGGTGCCATCTGCGGCTCGTCGCTGGCCACCTCGGCGACCATGAGCCAGGTGGCGCTGCCGGAGCTGCGCCGGCACAACTACTCCGGCCGCCTGGCCACCGCCACCGTCGCGGCGGGCGGCACCCTGGGCATCCTCATCCCGCCCTCGGTGCCGTTGATCATCTATGCGGTGCTGACCCAGGAATCCATCGCCAAGCTGTTCGTCGCCGCCGTGGTGCCGGGCCTGCTGGCGGCGCTGGGCTACATCCTGGTCGTGCGCCTGATGGTGTCCCGCGAGCCCGAAGGCCATCACCGCAGCGAACCGGCCAGCGCGACCGAGCGGATCAAGGCGCTGCTGCAGGTGCTGCCGGTGCTCGGGGTGTTCCTGGTGGTGATCGTCGGCATCTACGGCGGCTGGACCAACCCCACCGAGGCCGCTTCCATCGGCGCGGCCGCCTGCGGTCTGCTGGCGCTCATCCAGGGCGGCCTGCGCTGGGAGGGCCTGCAGCGCTGCCTGCTGGGCACCGCCGAAACCAGCGGGATGATCTTTCTCGTGCTGCTTGGTGCCGACCTGCTCAACGCGGGCCTCGCCCTGACCCAGATGCCCACCGAGCTGGCCGAGTGGGTCAAACAGAGTGGCCTCGCGCCAATCCTGGTGCTCAGCGCCATCCTCCTGCTCTACCTGTTGCTGGGCTGCGTGATGGACTCGCTGGCGATGATCCTGCTGACCATCCCGATCTTCTACCCGGTGATCATGGGGCTGGAATTCTTCGGCATGAGCGAAGTGGATAAGTCCATCTGGTTCGGCATCCTCGCCTTGATGGTGGTGGAGATCGGCCTGATCCACCCGCCCCTGGGGATGAACCTGTTCATCGTCAACAAGGTGGCTCGCGACGTGCCCTACCTGGAAACCGCCAAGGGCGTGCTGCCGTTCCTCGCCTCCGACCTGCTGCGCATTGTCCTGCTGGTGGCCTTCCCCGGTATCTGCCTGTGGCTGCTCAGCCTGTGACCCGATGCGGGCCGTGCGGCGGCCCGCCTTCTCACCGCCGTCGCGGAGACTCCCGATGAACCAGCCCCTCCCGGCCGGCCGTGGATTGATCGTCCTGCTGGCCGCGTTAGTGGCCTTCGCGCCCCTGTCCATCGACATGTACCTGCCGAGCCTGCCCACCCTGGCGCGCGACCTCGCCGCCAGTGAGGCGCAAGTGCAGCACAGCATCAGTGTGTTCCTGGTGGGGCTGTGCCTCGGCATGCTCTTCTACGGGCCACTGTCGGACCGCTTCGGCCGGCGCCCGCTGCTGCTCGGCGGAATCGCCCTCTATGTCGCCGCCAGCCTCGGCTGCTCCCTGGCCACCAGCGCCGACCAGCTCCTGCTCTGGCGCGGCCTGCAGGCCCTCGGCGGCGCGGCGGCCTCGGTGCTGGCGCGGGCCATGGTGCGCGACCTGTTCCCCCTGCAGCAGTCGGCGCGGGTGCTGTCGCTGATGCACCTGGTGACCATGCTCGCCACCCTGGTGGCGCCGCTGCTGGGCAGCTGGCTGATGCAGCTGGCCGGTTGGCGCGCGATTTTCGTGGGCCTGCTGGGTTTCGCCACCCTGTGTGGCCTGGCGGTCTGGCTGCGGGTGCCGGAAACCCACCGGGGCGAAGCGCGCGGGCATTCCCTGGGCAGCGCCTTCGCCGCCTACCTTGCGATCCTCCGCAACCCGCGTGCGGTGGGGTTGATGCTGTGCATGGAGCTGTCCTTCGCCGGCATGTTCGCCTACATCACCGGCTCGCCCTTCGTCTTCATCGAGCACTTCGGCTTCAGCCCGAACCAGTACGCGCTGCTGTTCAGTTCCAATATCGCCGGGGTGATAGTCGCCACCTCCCTCAATGCCCGCCTGGTGGGGCGCCTGGGGCCGGAGACCCTGCTGCGCCGGGGTTCGGCCGTTTCTGCCCTGGCCGGGCTGTGGCTGCTTGTCGCCGCCAGCCAGCCGGCCCCAGGTTGGATGGGGATCGCCGTCGGCCTGCTGCTGTACGTCAGCGTCACCGGCATGCTCGGCGCCAACGCCATCGCCAGCCTGATGGCGCTGTTCCCTCAGCGTGCCGGCGCCGCTGCGGCGCTGGCGGTGGCCGGACAGTTCGGCCTCGGCGCCCTGGCCAGCGCCCTGGTGGGGGCCATGCATGACGGCTCGCCACTGCCCATGTGCCTGATCGTCGCGCTCTGCGGTGCGGGCTCCTTCGCCGCCCTTCGCCTGGCTCTGTGCGCCGAGCCTGCGGTGGCCTGAGTTCGGCGTTGAGCCTTGGCTCCCAGCGGTGGAAATCGTTTCGCGATTTCCACCGCTGGGCGACTCCTTGCTGTCCACCATGGTGGTTTGCGGCGGGGAGCCACGCTTTAGCATGTTGGTAGGGTGCGCTGTGCGCACCAGGACCTCGGCACGGGATTCCGGTGCGCGCAGCGCACCCTACGAGTGGCTTCTCGCGTCGGGTGGACAGCGCTTTTCTGTCCACCATTGGAATCATCAGCCCAGTTGCTCAGCCATCCTCCTTCGGTGCCGCCGCGATCTCCCGGCCCAGCCAGCGCTGGCGCGGCAGTAGCCAGGCGCAATAGCCGAGCAGCAGCGCGCCGGCGCTGGCCATGGCCCAGGGCGCGCCGACCTGTTCGGCGAGCACGCCCACCAGCAGGCCGCCGATGGCGTCGAAGCCGAAGCGCGTCGAGGTATAGAGCGCCACCACCCGGCCACGCAGGTGTTCCGGCGCCAGGCTCTGCAGGAGGATGTTGGTGCCCACGTTGCAATTGGTGATGGCGAAACCGAGCACCGCCATAGCCAGCAGCGAGAGGGCGAGCTGTTCGCTGGCGGCGAAGGCCAGCAACCCGGCGCCACCGGCCAGGGCGCAGGCCATGATGCTGGTCACCAGCCCCGGCAGGGCATGGCGATTGGCGAGGAACGCGGTGCCCAGCAGCGAGCCCAGGCCGGCGGCGCCCCAGAGCCAGCCGAGGGTGCGCGCGTCGCCGGCGAAGATGTCCTTGGCGAACACCGGCAGCAGCACTGCATAGCTGGAGGCGGTGAGGTTGACCACCAGCACGCTGGTCATCATCAGGCGGATCGGTGGGCGGCCGGCGATGTAGCGCAGGCCTTCGCGGAACACATCGCCGGTGGAGCCCTGGGCGCGTGGCGTGGGGGCCATGCGGATCACCAGCAGCCCGGCGGCCAGGCCCAGGTAGGAGAGGGCGTTGAGGGCGAAGCAGGTCGCCTCGCTGGTGAAGCCCAGCAGCAGGCCGGCCAGCGGCGGGCCGATGAAGCGCGAACTGTTGAACAGCATGGCGTTCAGCGCCAGGGCGTTGGGCAGGTCCTCCTTTCCGCTGACGAACTGGCTGAGCAGGGACTGGCGCAGGGGCGTGTCGAAGGCGTTGAGCACGCCGAGCAGGGTGGCCATGGCGACGATCAGTGTCGGGCCGATCAGCCCGCTCGCCGTCAGCCCCGCCAGGGCCACGGCCTGCAGGCCGAGCAGGCCCTGCACGCCGATCAGCAGGCGGCGCTTGTCATGCCGGTCGATCCACGCGCCGGCTAGCGGGCCCACCAGCAGTTGTGGCAGCAACGAGGCGAAGGTGGTGATGCCGAGCAGCGCCGCCGAGCCGGTGAGGCGGTAGACCAGCCAGGCCAGCGCCACCTGCTGCAGCCAACTGCCCAGGGTGGAGACGGCCTGGCCGGCGAAGTACAGGCGGAAGTTGCGGTGGCGCAGGGCGCGGATGGCGGCGGGCCAGGGACGGGGTTCGGACATCGGGGCGACTACGGGCTGGGCGGGAGGAGAAGGTTAATATCTTAACGTCACGTGCCTTCCTGTGGGTTCGAATTCATTCGAAAAAGGGTCGCGAAGTGGCCCCCAGGGGAGTTTCCATAGGCGGGACTTCGTCCCGCTTCGCGAATGAATTCGCCCCCACAAGGTGTGGCCTCGGGCCTGGTTTTTCTGTGGGTTCGAATTCATTCGAAAAGGGCCTCGAAGCGGCCCTGTAGGAGCGAATTCATTCGCGAAAGGACGGCGAGGCCGTCCTAGGGAGATAGGGCAGCTCGTTGACCTGCATCGCGATTGAAATCGCTCCCACAGAGTGTGCCCCCACAGGCCTCAGGCCGCGACGCTCGGCCGTTGCAGGTGGTGGAAGGCGCGGCTGAAGTAGACCAGGCCGTCGCCCCGGTCGCGCACCCGGATATCGTCCAGTTCCACCAGCAGCACCGAGTGGGTGCCCACTTCCCGCACTTCCGCCACGCGGCCCTGGAGATTGGCCAGGGCGCCGGCCAGGCGCGGTTGGGCGTCCGGTTCCAGTTGCCAGTCGTGGAGGCCGAAGCGCTGCTCCATCTCCACCCGGGTCATGCCGGCGAAGTGCTTGGCCACGTCCTCGTGCTCGCTGGCCAGCACGTTTACGCAGAGCCGGCCGTTGGCCTTGAACACCGGGTTCAGCGCGCTGCTGCGGTTGATGCAGAGCATCAGCGTCGGCGGCGTGTCGGTGACCGAGCAGACCGCCGTGGCGGTGATGCCGCAGCGCCCGGCGGGGCCGTCGCTGGTGACTACGCTGACGGCGGCACAGAGGTGCGCCATGGCTTCGCGGAAGGCCTGCTGGCGGGGATCGAGTCGGTTCATGGCGAGGTCCTCCGGGTCACTGGCGGATGCGGTCGAGGGCGTTGATGTCGTCGGGGTTGGTCAGGTGCGGTACCGTCCAGCCCTGTTCGTCGTAGTCGGCCATGCAGCGGTCCACCAGGCCCTGCATGCCGGCCAGGGCACCGGAGGCGCGGGCGTAGGCGAGGGTCTGCAGGCGGATGTCGTCCTGATTGCCGGCATAGTTGATCTCATAGAGTTCGTGGCGGCCGCCGAACTCGCTGCCGATGGCGTCCCAGAGCAGTTTGAGCACCTTCACTCGCGCATGGTGGTCCATGCCGCCGGAACCCCGGCAGTAGGTGGCCAGGTAACGGTCCAGCTCCGGATTGGCGAAGTCGCGCACGCCGCTGGGCAGGTAGATCAGGCCGCTGGCCACGGTCTGCTCGATGATCTTCTTGATCGCCGGGTAGGCGGTGGGCGCCATCACCCGGTAGACCTGCTGGGCCTGGTTGCTCGGCAGCAGCGCCGGCGTGCTCCAGCCACTCTGTAGCTCCGGCGCGCCGCACATGGCGTCGGTCAGCGACCAGAACAGGTTGCGCCAGGCGATGACCTCGCCGACCTGCGCCGAGACGCCACGGAATTCCAGGGAGCCGGTGCATTCCAGCGCCTTGGTCAACAGGCCGGCGATGAAGTCCAGCTTCACCGCCAGGCGGGTGCAGCCTTGCATCGGGTAGAGGCGGCCGAAGCCCCCGGCGCTGGCGAAGCGGCGGCAGCGGTCGTAGTCGCGGTAGACCAGCACGTTCTCCCAGGGCACGAAGACGTCGTCGAGGATGAGGATGGCGTCGTTCTCGTCGAAGCGGCTGGACAGCGGGTAGTCGAAGGGCGAGCCGGTGAGGCCGGCCTGCAGCTCGTAGGACGGCCGGCAGATCAGCTTGAGACCCGGGCTGTTCATGGCGGCGATGAACATCAGGGCGAAGTCCGGGTCGTCGCCCATCACCTGGGCGGAGCCGAAGCCGATGAAGTTGTAGTGGGTCAGGGCCGAGTTGGTGGCCACCACCTTGGCGCCCTTCACGATGATGCCGCCTTCAACCTCACGCACCACGCGGATGAACACGTCCTTCACCTCGTCGCTGGGTTTGTCGCGGTCGATGGGCGGGTTGACGATGGCGTGGTTCAGGTACAGGCAGGACTCCTGGATGCGCTTGTACCAGGCCCGCGCGTTGCCGGCGAAGTCGCCGTAGAACTCCGGGTTGGCGCCGAGCACGGCGCCGAAGGCGGCCTTGTAGTCCGGCGTGCGGCCCATCCAGCCGTAGGACAGGCGTGCCCAGTCGGCGATGGCGTCGCGCTGCTCGCGCAGCTCATCCGCGGTTTTCGCGATGCGGAAGAACTTGTGGGTGTAGCCGCTGTTGCCGGTATCGGTAGGCCAGCACAGCTTGTCCTTCGTCTCCGGGTCGTGCAGGGCGTCGTAGAGGCGGGCGATGGAAGCGGCGGAATTGCGGAAGGCGGGGTGGGTGGTGACGTCCTTCACCCGGTCGCCGTAGATGTAGATCTCGCGATCGTCGCGCAGGCTGGCCAGGTATTCCTCGCCGGTAAAGGGACGGTCGCCGGCCGCGCGCAGGTCTTCGGGGTTCATGCGTTATCTCCGCTACTTGTAGTTATGGAATGCCGGATCGGCTGCGGAGAATCATGGCGTCCAGGCCTTCCGGGCTGAATGAAGCTTAGGTCGTAAAACTTGTATTTTTCGCAAGGCCGTCTTCCAGGCCGCGAGCCCGATAATCACGGGGGTTCAGGCCCACCTGCTGGGTGAAGAAGCGCGAGAAATAGCCCGGGTCCTTGAAGCCCAGGGCGAAGCAGATCTCGTTGATCGACAGGCCGCTGTGCAGCAGCAGGCGCCGGGCTTCCTGGGTCTGCCGCTCGAACACCAGGCGCTTGGCGGACATGTCGGCCAGGCGCCGGCAGACCAGGTTGAGACGCGCGGTCGTCAGTCCCAACTTCTCGGCATAGCGGGGCAGGGGCCAGTGCTCGTGGAAGTGCTGCTCTACCAGCTGGTTGAAGCGATGGAACAGCAGCAGGTCCGGGCGGTGCACCGGCCAGTCGGGCTGGGCGCTGTCGGAGAAGCGCAGCAGGGTCACCAGGATCAGGCGCACCAGGGCATGCAGGTTGAGCTCGCGGCCCGGACGGTCGGTGGCGAACTCCCGTTGCAGCAAGTGGAACAGGCTATCCAGCTGTCGCGCGTCGTCCGCCAGTTCGCCGTCGCGATTGCCCAGGTCGACGCACAGCGGACGTTCCAGGCGCGGGTCCAGCCCGGCGGCGTTCTGCCCGCCGCCGAACAGCTGCCAGACCAGTTGCTGGCGCACCGTGATCACATGGCCTTCGCACTCGGCGTCGGTGACGAAGGCATGGGGAATCCCCGGCGGGGTGAAGAACAGCATGGGGCCCTGCAGGCGGTAGGGCGTGTCGTCCAGGTAGACGTGCACCTGGCCGCGGACCATGTAGTGCACCTGGAAGAAGCGGTCGTGCCGATGCACCGCGACGCTGCGGCCGAATACGGCGGACAGGTGGCCGTGGGCGTCGTAGTGCAGGTCGGCGTCGGCGTAGCGCTGGTCGTAGTCGCGGCCGAGGTCGAGGATGGGGATGGCGGCCAGTTGGCTTGGGGTGTTCACGGTGATGTGCCGACGCTTGGGAGTGGATCAGGATGCCTGTTGGGGGAGCGCTTGGGCAATTCGTGATCAGGGAGTACCGCAGGTGAAAGCCTGGGGGATATAGTGACTCTTACGTTTTTCCAGTCGATGCGAAAGAGGTATGACATGCCCGCTACCGCCACCCTTTCCAGCAAGTTCCAGATATCCATCCCCAAGGCCGTGCGCGAAGAGCTGCACTGGGAAGCCGGGCAGGAGTTCGTCTTCATTCCCAAGGGCAAGGGGGTGCTGGTGATGCCGGTGCCTGAACTCGACGAGCTCATGGGGATTGCCAAGGGCGCCCGCGCGGAGGAGTACCGCGACAGGGAGGATCGCTTCTGATGGCGGAAGCGTTGAGGGTGGTGGATACCTCCGCCTGGATCGAGTGGCTGCTGGGTAGTGATCTGGGGCGGCGATTGCGCCAGGAGTTTCCCGAGCGGGACAAGTGCATCGTGCCGACCATGGTGCAGTTGGAACTTGCCAAATGGCTGGTGCGCGAAGTGGGCGAAGACGAGGCCGACCGTGTGATCGCCTACACGGAAAAATGCCAGGTGGCGGCACTGGATACCCGTATTGCGCTGTTGGCTGCGGACCTGCACCGCCAGCACCGCCTGGCGACGGCCGACGCGGTGGTTTATGCGACCGCGCGGCAGTCAGGGGCGGAACTGCTGACCTGCGATGCGCATTTCAAAGGGCTCCCCGGGGTGGTGTACTTCAGCAAGAGCCCGAAAGGATAGGGCCGCCGCCAGACCCTTGCCTTTTGGGGGAAAGGCTGAGGGCCTGCCTGTGTCGTGACCTTCGGGGCCGTGTTGCGGCCCTTTTCGAATGAATTCGAACCCACAGGATCACACTCGCCCGAACGCCAATGTCGGCACGTCGACGATGCTCGAACCGCCATCGGCCACCAGGGTAGCGCCGGTGATGATCGAGGCCTCGTCCGAGAGCAGGAAGCGGCAGGCACTGGCGATCTCCTCGGCGGTGGCTGGCCGGCGCAATGGCACCTCGGCCGTGACTCGGGCATAGGCTGCGTCCAGGCTTTCGCCGTAATGCGCCATCAGCGGCTGCATTTCCGCGTCGGCCATGGGCGTGCGCACCCAGCCGGGGCAGACGGCGTTCACCCGTACCCCCTGCGGGCCATAGTCCCGCGCGAGGGAGCGGGTCAGGCCGAGCAGGGCGTGCTTGGCGGTGGTGTAGCCGCAGACGCCGGCACCCGCCGCCAGGGAGGCGATGGAGGCCATCAGCACAATGGCGCCGCGACGTTCGACCAGTGCCGGCAGGCAAGCCCTGGCGCTGTGGAAGGCGCTGTCGAGGTTGCTGTGCAGGGCGGCCTGCCAGGCATCGTCGGAGGTTTCCGTAGCGCTGCCCAGGCCATGGCCGCCGGCATTGGCGACCAGGCCGTCGATGCCGCCGAAGCGGTCGAGGATCTGCCCGATGAAGCCCTGCCAGCCGGCGCTACTGGCGGCATCCCCGGTCAGTACGAGGCCGCCGGTTTCCGCGGCGACCTGTTCCAGCGGTTCGCGGCGGCGGCCGATGAGCACCAGGTTGGCGCCGTCGGCGGCCAGGCGCCGGGCGCAGGCCGCGCCTATGCCGGTGCCGGCGCCGGTGACGACTATGGTGCGGCCCTTCACAACGGGTACTCCGTGCGGTTGAGCACGCTGCAGTGGGAGCTCACCGGGAAGTTCGACAACTGGCCGAAGTCGCCGCCGGCATAGCCGCAGATCTTGCCGTCGCTGCGGTGGTTCCTCAGGTCGATCAGCACCACACCGAGGGTAGGGATGATCTTCTCGCGCCAGACGAACAGGTACAGCTCCTCGGCGATCTTGTACGTGTGGCAGCGATCAGTGTCCGCGAGCCCCTGCTCGACGCCCTTGAGGCATTGCCAGCTGTAGAAGTTCTCGTTGAGGTAGATGTGCTCGTAGACCTCGCTGGGGCTGTAGCGGTAGAGGTTGCGCAGGCCCACCAGCTCACGGGTCGGGGCATGGGGGCAGCAGTCTTCCTGGTAGGGGTGGTCGAGGCTGCCGTGCAGGAACTCGGCTTTCACGCAGGTCAGCTCGCGGCCGGAGAGGGCCTTGCTGAACAGGTCGCCACGGCACTCCGCCTCGCTGGGCATCTGCCCGATCACGGCGGTGAAGGCGGCATGGGCGATATCCAGCACCAGGCTGACGGAGACGCTGCGGCCGTCCTCTTCCTTGAGGAAGTCCACCAGGTACAGGCCTTCGCGCACCGAGGTCGCGCGGTAGGTCGCCTCGCCGCTGGCACTGCCATCGAGCAGGGTCCAGTCCAACTGTTCGGCGCCGAAGCGATGCTCGATTTGCCAGCCGTTGGCGAAGTGCAGGGTGAAGGTCCTGCCGGCGAGGTCCGCCAGGTTCGGCAGGATGAAGGCTTCGGGTGCAAAGCCGTCGGCCAGGGCGCCGACGGTGATCCATTCGGGTTGGGTGGTCATGGGGCATCTCCGTTTGGGTGGTGGTGTGGGAGATGTTCGCCTCCACGTCTCGCCGCCGGTATCAACCGGAAGGTTGAGGAGCCTGCCTGGACTACGCTGGTCTGACCGTCCCCCTTTCAGCGAGGTGCGCGCCATGCACGCAGCAAGACCACGGTTGCTCGACAAGGTCGCCATTATCAGTGGTGGCGCTGGCGGTTGCGGCGAGGCCGCCAGCCGCCTGTTCGCCGCTGAGGGGGCCAAGGTGGTGATAGTCGACCGCAATGGCGATGCCGCCCGGGAGCTGGCCAGGCAGATCAAGGCCGCCGGCGGTGAGGCGATAGGTGTGGGCGCCGATGTCTCCCGTGCCGATGAGGTGAAGGCCGCGGTGGCGGCGGGGGAGGCCGCGTTCGGTGGCGCGGATGTGCTGTTCAATCACGCCGGCACCCTGATCGTGAAGCCTTTCCTCGATGTCGAGGAGGACGAGTGGGACTGGCTGATGGCGGTCAACGTCAAGAGCATGTATCTGATGACCCGCGCCGTGCTGCCGCAGATGCTGGCCAAGGGCAAGGGCAGCATCGTCTGCACCTCGTCCATCTCGGCCGAGTACGCCACGCCAGGCGAGGTGGTCTACAACGCCACCAAGGGCGCCTGCCAGATGTTCGCCCGGGCCATCGCGGTGGAGTTCCGCGACCGCGGCATCCGCTGCAACGCCGTGGCGCCGGGCTTCATCCGCACGGCCCACGGCATTCGCGAGATGAAGGAGCTGCAGGCCATGGGCGTGGAGGCCAGCGAAGCGGCCATTTCCCTGCAGCAGGGGCGCCTCTGCGAGCCGGAGGAGGTGGCGCGGGCAGCGCTGTTCCTGGCGTCGGACGAGGCGTCCTTCGTCAGCGGGGCGCACCTCTTTGTGGATAACTGCTTCTCCTCCGTCTGAGGCGCCAAAGCGATGGGTATCGCTCCGCTTGCGGAGCGCCGCCCGGCTCATCCTACGTGCCCGCTGCGCAGGTTGTTCCCCTGAGGCACGGATCGTTTCCGTAGGATGGGTGGAGCGGAGCGATACCCATCATTCAGCGTGACGGGCTGATGGGTATCGCAGGCTCCACCCATCCTACGGGAAGAGCTTTCTCACCAACTCGGTCCGGCTGCGCGCGCCGGTCTTGCGGAACAGGTGGATGAGGTGGGTCTTCACCGTCGCCAGGCCCAGGTCCAGTTGGCGGGCGAGGTCCTTGTTGCACAAACCTTCGCGCAAGAGCAGGGCGATTTCCTGTTCCCGTGGGGTGAAGGCGGCGAGGGCTCCGCTCTCCGGCGGCGCCTCCGGCAACTGGCGCACGGCCAGGTCCAGCAGGCCGCGCAGGCCGTCGAGGCGCTGCAGTTCTTCGGCGTCGAAAGGCGAGAGGTTGCCGGTGCGCAGCAGGGAGATGCCCACTACCGGCCGCTGGCGATCATGGGCGATCACTTCCACTACATCGCGGATGCCGTGGCGGGCGAGGAAGCCCTGGTAGATGCGCTGCGAATCCCCCGCCTGGCGCGCCATGGCTTCCCGCAGGGGCACCACGGCACGTCGTTCGTCGCGGCAGAGGGCCGGCTGCAGCGGATCGAAGTCGCGGTAGTGGTCGAGGTAGTCGCGGTGGGTGCGGGCGTCCATGCGCAGCAACTGGAAGTCCCGGGCACGCAGCTGCGCGTCGACCCGGTAGAAGGCGAAGCAGGAGGCCGGGACCACCTGGCCGAAGGCCTGCAGGCAGTGCAGGCCGAAGTCGTCGTGCATGGCGCTGCTCCCGAACGAAGGAGCGCGGCCTTGGCCGCGCTCCAGGTGGGTCACAGATGGGCTTCCTGGAAGCCGATGGCGAGCGCATTGACGATGGTGTCGATCTGTTCCTGCTCGATCACCAGGGGCGGCGAGAGGATGATCTTGGTGCCCACCGGGCGCACCATCACGCCATTGGCGCGGGCGATCTCGGCGACGCGGTTGGCGTAGCCGCCCATGGGATCGATGGGCTCGCGGGTGGTCTTGTCGGCGACCAGGTCCAGGGCCACCATCAGGCCCTTGCCGCGCACTTCGCCCACTGCGGCGAAGCGCTCGGGGAAGGACGCCAGGCTCTTCAGCAGGTAATCACCCTGCCTGGCGGCATTGGCCGGCAGGTTTTCCTTCTGCACGATGTCCAGGTTGGCCAGGGCAGCGGCGCAGGCCACTGGGTGCCCCGAGTAGGTGTAGCCGTGCATGATGGCGCCGGTGAAGTTGCCGTTGCCGGCGAAGGCCTGCTCGATGCGTTCGTTGACCACCGTGGCGCCCAACGGGATGTAGCCCGAGGAAATGCCCTTGGCCAGGCACATGATGTCCGGCTTCACGCCCCACAGGCGGCTGCCGAACATGGAGCCGGAACGGCCGAAGCCGGTGACGATCTCGTCGGCGATCAGCAGCACGCCGTACTTGTCGCAGACCTTGCGGATCAGCGGCCAGTAGTTCTCCGGCGGAACGATCACGCCGCCCGCGCCCTGGATCGGCTCGGCGATGAAGGCGGCCACGGTGTCCGGGCTCTGGAACTGGATCTCGCGCTCGAGGATGTCGGCGCAGATCTGCCCCAGCTCTTCCGGGTCCTGGCTGTAGGGGTTGCGGTACAGCCAGGGCGTGTCGACGTGGAAGCAACCCGGCAGCAGCGGCTCGTAGTTGCGGCGGAATACTGTGTTGCCGTTCACCGAGGCCCCGCCGAAGTGGGTGCCGTGGTAGCCCTGGCGCAGGGAAATGAACTTGGTGCGGTCGGCCTGGCCCTGCAGCTTCCAGTACTGGCGAGCCAGCTTCAGCGCGGTTTCCACGGCGTCCGAGCCGCCGGAGCTGAAGGCTACGCGGCGCATGCCTTCCGGCTCCAGCATGTCGATCACCAGGCGCGAGAGTTCCTCTGCTCGCGGGTGGCTGACGCCGTCGAACAGCTGGAAGTATTCCAGTTCGTCCAGCTGGGCGCTGATGGCCGCCTTGATCTCCGGACGGCCGTGGCCGACGTTGACGTTCCACAGGCCGGCCACGCCATCCACAAGGCGATTGCCCTTGTCGTCGAAGACGAAGCAGCCCTCTCCACGGAGGATGCGGATGGGTTCGCGCTGCTTCATTTCGTTGGGGTGCAGCATGGGGTGCCAGAAGGCGGTGTCTTTGGTGCTCACAATGAATTCTCCTTTCGTGCAGCGGTGCGGCTGTGTGGGCCATTTGTGCCGCAATCGGCCGGAGACGTCTTGTCTGTCCCTGCCAGTGGGGTTGCCTCACCCTGCCTAATCCTCGGTTGGTTCCACTGCCGCGCGTATCTCCTGCCGCACCAGTGCGAAGTCGGCGGCGGCCTGCGGGTCCGACAGCAGGTTGGCCACCAGCGCCGCGGCGGCGATTTGCCCGCCCCGCAGGTCGCTGGGGTAGTGCACCCCGGCGATCACCCGGCTGCCTGCGTGCTCCTGTGCGCGGTCGAACAACTCGGCGCGTTTCTCCGGCACCGCCATGCCCAGCAGCGTGGCGTTGAGGTAAGCGTTCATGCTGTGGCCGCTGGGGTAGGAGTCGCCTTCCGGCGGCGGCAGCACGGGCTTGATCCGCGCATCCGCCTCGTAGGGGCGGGGACGGTCGAAATGCTGCTTGGCCGGCATCAGCACCTGCACCAGGTCCTCCTGGGTGCGGCGGAAGAACGCGCGGGTCAGCGGCAATCGCTCCACCGCGAAACCCTTGCCGAGCAGGTCGGCGGCAAAGGGGAAGACGCCGTCCTCCCACTGGTCGTCGGCCCGCACCTTGTTCACCTGTGCGGTATTGCGCGCGGCCTGGGCGTCGAGCACGGCCTGGAGGTCGGCTTGGGCGATGGGCGAGTCGGCGGCGGGAGGCGGCGGCAGATAGTCGGCCAGTTGCAGGCGCGTCGCCGCTAGGTAGGGCGGGTAGAGGGCGGCCGGGTCGGCTTGCGCGAACGGCGCGCCGAGGAGCAGGGCGAGGCCGAACAGCAGCGGGCGTGAGGTCTTGAGCATGGCAACGGTCCTTATTCTTGTGGGGGACGCGAGGCGGTGGTTCCAGACTGCCTCGGCCCTCTTGTCCGCCATAGTGGGAAATGACGCTTGTCTTTCCCTGCCCAGGCGGTTGTCTCTGTCTGCCGGTGCACTGGCAGACAATGGCAAATCCCCCGGCAGGCAGGGTCAAGAACGCCGGCCGGGTTTGTCGCAGAGTGCTCTCGACCTTCCGCAAATCCCGGCTGACACGGCCGAGCGCAACAGAGGATTCGAGATGACCCTTGCCCTGGAACCCCAAGTCGCCGCCTTCGTGCGGGCTCGCCACGGCCTGCTGATCGACGGGGAATCGCGCCCGGCCCTGTCCGGTGCCGAGATGCCCGTATTCAACCCCGCCACCGGCGAAGAGCTGGCCCGCGTCGCTGTCGCCGGCGCCAAGGATGTGGACCTGGCGGTCGCCGCCGCCCGCCGCGCCTTCGAGGGCAGCTGGGCGCAACAGCGCCCGGCGGACCGCGAGCGTCTGCTGCTCAGGCTCGCCGATCTGCTGGAAGCCCACGGCGAAGAGCTGGCGCAACTGGAGACCCTGAACAACGGCAAGTCGATCAACCTGTCGCGGGCCATCGAGGTGGGCGCGGGCGTCGAGTACGTGCGCTACATGGCCGGCTGGGCGACCAAGATCGAGGGCAGGAGCCTGGATGTCTCCATCGGCGCCATTCCCGGCGGCAAGTTTCGCGCCTACACGGTGCCGGAGCCGGTGGGCGTGGTGGGCGCCATCGTGCCCTGGAACTTTCCGCTGATGATGGCGCTGTGGAAAGTCGTCCCGGCCCTGGCCTGCGGCTGCACCGTGGTGCTCAAGCCGGCGGACGAAACCCCGCTCACCGCCCTGCGTCTGGGCCAACTGTGCCTGGAGGCGGGGATTCCCGCGGGGGTGGTGAACATAGTCACTGGTGTCGGCGCCGAGGCTGGCGCGGCGCTGGCGGCGCATCCGGGCATCGACAAGCTGGCCTTCACCGGCTCGACTCCGGTGGGCAAGCTGATCGGCCATGCCGCTGTGGAAAACATGACCCGCTTCACCCTGGAGCTGGGCGGCAAGTCGCCGGTGATCGTGCTTGACGACACCGCCCTGGACAACGCCGCCGCTGGCGCCGCCGGGGCCATCTTCTTCAACAACGGCCAGGTCTGCACCGCCGGTTCGCGCCTCTATGTGCAGCGCAAGTCCTTCGACCAGGTGCTGGAACGCCTGCACGGCATTGCCAATGGACTCAGCATCGGCCCGGGCATGGACCCGAGCGCGCAGATCAACCCGCTGATTTCCGCGAAGCAGCAACGCCGCGTGCTGGGCATGGTCGACGGCGCTCGAGCACAGGGCGCCAGCGTCATCTGCGGCGGGGAGGCTTTCGGCGAGCAGGGCTTCTTCGTCAAGCCGACGGTGATCGCCAATGTGCGGCCGGACATGCAGGTGGTGCGCGAGGAAATCTTCGGACCGGTGCTGGTGGCCACTGCTTTCGACGAGATCGACGAGGTGGTGAAGCTGGCCAACGACAGCCCCTATGGCCTGGCCGCCAGCATCTGGTCCAACGACCTGAAGCAGGTGATGGGCCTGATCCCGCGTTTGAAGGCCGGCACCGTCTGGGTCAACGCCCACAACCTGCTCGACCCGTCCATGCCTTTCGGCGGCTTCAAGCAGTCCGGCATCGGCCGCGAGATGGGCCACGCCGCCATCGAAGCCTTCACCGAGAACAAGTCGGTGTGCATCGCGTACTGAGCCGCACCGCAGGAGGCAGCCGCCTCCGATGACCTTTCGCCGGGCCCGCGTGGGGGCCCGGCCTTTCACATGCCTTGAACCCTAACAACGACAACATCCGTCTTCGAGGTCCAGCACCATGTCCATCAACGCAAGACTCGCAGCACACCTGGAGCGCGGCACGGTCGGGTTCCCCACCGCGCTCGCCAGTACCGTCGGCCTGATCATGGCCAGCCCGGTGATCCTCACCGCCACCATGGGCTTCGGCATCGGCGGCAGCGCTTTCGCCGTGGCCATGCTGATTGCTGCCGTAATGATGCTGGCGCAATCCACCACCTTCGCCGAGGCGGCATCGATCCTGCCAACCACCGGCTCGGTGTACGACTACATCTCTTGCGGCATGGGCCGTTTCTTCGCCATCACCGGAACCATCTCGGCCTACCTCATCGTCCACGTTTTCGCCGGCACCGCCGAAACCATCCTCTCCGGGGTCATGGCGCTGGTGAACTTCGAGCACCTCAACACCCTGGCCGAGTCGGCTGGCGGCGCCTGGTTGCTGGGGGTTGGCTTCGTGGTCGCCTTCGGTATCCTCAACGCCTTCGGCATCACCGTGTTCAGCAAGGCCGAGGTGATTCTCACCTTCGGCATGTGGACCACGCTGATGATCTTCGGCCTCGCCGGTCTGCTCTCTGCCCCCCATGTGGAGCTGGATGGCTGGTTCGGGGTGTCCCTGATCGGCACTGACCTGACCACCATCCTGTCCCTGGTGGGCATGGCCATGTTCATGTTCGTCGGCTGCGAGTTCGTCACGCCGCTGGCCCCCGAAGTGCGCCGTTCCGCCTGGACCCTGCCACGGGCCATGGCCCTGGGGCTGCTGGGCGTGGCGTCCTGCATGTTCATCTACGGCGCGGCGATGAAGCGTCAGGTGGAGAACGCGCTGCTCGACGAAGCCACTGGCGTGCACTTGCTGGATACGCCCATGGCGATCCCGCAGTTCGCCCAGCAGGTGATGGGGGATATCGGCCCGATCTGGCTGGGCATCGGCTTCCTGTTCGCCGGCGCCGCTACCATCAACACGCTGATGGCCGGCCTGCCGCGCATCATGTACGGCATGGCGGTGGACGGTGCGCTTCCCAAGGTATTCACCTACCTGCACCCGCGCTTCAAGACGCCGCTGGTGTGCATCGCCGTGGCCATGCTGATTCCCTGCGTGCACGCCTGGTGGCTGGGCGGTAATACCGACAAGATCTTCAACCTGGTGCTGGCCGCGGTCTGCGCCTGGAGCACGGCCTACCTGCTGGTGACCGTCTCGGTGGTGATGCTGCGCATCCGTCGCCCCGACCTGCCGCGCGCCTATCGCTCGCCCTGGTTCCCGCTGCCGCAGATCGTCTCCAGCATCGGCATCCTCATTGGCCTCTGGTACATCACACCGCCGGGCATGAACCCGAGCGACATCTACATCCCCTTTGGCGTGATGCTCGGCCTCACCGCCGCCTACGCGCTGTTCTGGACGCTGGTGGTACAGAAGGTCAATCCGTTCACCCCGGTGCCGGTGGAGGAGGTACTGGAGAAGGAGTTTCGCAGCGAGCCCGGCATCCAATCCGATGAGCATTTCGGCCATGTTTCCAAGCCTGTCTGAGTATTGGCGGCGGCCGCCCTCCGGCTACCGGCCGGGGGCCACGCTCATGCAGGTGCAGCGCGACCTTTCGCCCTTGCGCGCCGAGCCGCTGGACGCGGCAACGGCGCGCTTCACCAGCGCCGATGGGGAACTGGACTTCGAGGTGCGGGAAGTCGTCCAGGCGCAGTTCCTCATGCACCTGGTGGTGACCGAATTCGTCCTCCGGGTGCCGGCCGCCACGTCCGGTAGCGCCAGGATCAAGGTGAACCACCACGGGGCGATTCGCCGCCAGGGCCTCGCCTGCAAGGTCCGCGCGGGGGATGCCCAGGAGCTGGACGGGCTGCTCGCCCGCCTGCAGGGCGATGCCGGGCTGCTCGCAGCGCTGATGCCGCTGGACTTCAAGCGCCTGTGGATCGAGTGGGAGGGGCGGCACTGGGTCGTCCGCCTCGAACACATGGGGGCGAGCGAGGTGGTCAGCCGCATGCCGAGCTTTCGCCGCTACATCCGCCTCGCACCCGTACAGCGCCAGCACCTGCTGCAGGCCTTCCGCGCCTTGCAGGGCATTCTCGGCAGCCACTGAGGGGGAGCTTCCACCCCCTTTTCGTTTGCTCAGGCACACACCTGGCTTAGGTGACAACAATCTAAGCCGTGCCGGGCAGGTTCCTTGTCGGGCAAATAGATAACATGTTAATAATGTCGCCATAAAAACAACCGTGGCATTTGCCCGCTTCGGAGGTGTCCTGTGGTCGACCAAGCCGCCCGCCCCCAAGATTTCGATTCCTGGCTCCGCGCCCTGCAGGGCGTCTGCGGCCGCTTCGAGTCGCGTCCCACCCTCAACCACGGTCTGTTCATCGGCGAAATCGCTCGCCAGGACCTGTCCGGGCTGGAGGTGGCGCAGATTCGCACCAATGCCGGCGTGATCAGCCGCCAGCGCACGTCCATCGACCATGAAGACGACCGCCACTGCTTCCTCATCGTCCAGCGCAGCGGTCGCGCCCAGTTGCGCCAGGGCGGGGAGAGCATCGAACTGGCACCCGGCGACATGGCCCTGATGGACTCGGCCAGGGCCTGCGAAATAGTCCCCCACGGCCTGATCGAGCATGCGTCCTTCCACCTGTCCCGCGAGGAAGTCTGCCGCCACATGCCGGAGAGCCGGCCCAAGTTCGGCAAGCTCTCCCAGCACTGCGCCAGCGGCCGCGTACTGCGTACCCTGGTGGAGCAGATCTGCGGCGGCGAACTGGACGACTGCGCCGGCCTGGAGGAGGGCGATGCCCTGCAGGAAGCGTTGATCGCACTGCTGGCGCCGACCTTGAGGCAGCAGCAGGGCCACCCTGGCAGCGAAAGCGACGGCTCTCACATCGCCGGCCTGCGCAGCATGGCCCGGCAGCTGATCGACCAGTCCCTTTCCGAGCCCGGCCTGACGCCCTTGTCCCTGGCCAAACAGCTGAACATCTCGGTGCGCCAGCTCTACCGCCTGTTCGAGGAGCAGGGCGACAGCGTCTGCCGCTTCATCCAGCGGTCGCGCCTGAAACGCAGCGCCGCGGACCTTTCCAACCCGCGCTTGCGCAACGAGTCCATCACCGACATCGCATTTCGCTGGGGCTTCACCGACTCGGCGCATTTCAGCCGGACCTTCAAGAAGCACTTCGAGCAGTCGCCCAGGGAATATCGCGCCAGCGCCTTTCAGGGGTGACAGTCAGCCCGGTGCAGCGAATGAATAGAAGAAATCGATCCGCTGTAAGGAGCGGCTCCCTCTTCCGGCGGACAGGACTGGGGTAAGGGAAACCGAGGCCCGCTGGATTCGGCGGGCCGGGTTCGGTTCTGATGCGCGAAAGGCGGCGAAGCGGCCTCGGCCGATCAGGGCTTGCGCGCGATCAGCACGGCGCGTGCCGGGGCCGGCAGGCCTTCGATGGTGCGGCTGTGGTCGGCGGGGTCGAGGAATTCGGGTAGCGACTGGAAGCGCATCCACTCGGTGCTGCGCTGTTCCTCGACGCTGGTATAGCTGACATCCACGCAGCGTACGTCGACGAAGCCCGCGCGGCGCAGCCAGAGCTCCAGGGCGGGCACCGACGGCAGGAACCAGACGTTGCGCATCTGCGCGTAGCGGTCCTCGGGCATCAGCACCTGCTGGGCATCGCCTTCCACCACCAGGGTTTCCAGCACCAGTTCGCCGCCCCGGCGCAGGCAGTCTTTCAGGTCGAAGAGATGGTCGATGGGCGAACGGCGGTGGTAAAGCACGCCCATGGAGAACACCGTGTCGAAGCCTTCCAGCCGCGGCGGCAACTCTTCCAGCGCCAGCGGCAGGTGCCAGGCCGGCAGCTCGGGAAGGAAGCGCTTCATGGCGAGGAACTGGCAGAAGAACAGCCAGTTCGGGTCGATGCCCACCACGCTGTCGGCACCGGCGCCGAGCATGCGCCACTGGTAGTAGCCATTGCCGCAGCCGACATCCAGCACGCGGCGGCCGCGCAGGTCGAGATGGGGCGCCACTCGTGACCATTTCCAGTCCGAGCGCCATTCCGTATCGACGTGCACGCCGAACAGTTCGAAGGGCCCCTTGCGCCAGGGGATCAGCCCCTGCAGCGCAGTTTTCAATGCGGCGCGAGTCGCCTCGTCGCAGGGACCGTCCAGCAGGAAGCGCTGCGCCAGTTCGATCTCTGCCGGCTGCAGTGGGGGCAGGGCATTGACCGCGGCGCTCCAGCGCTCCAGGTCGCCATGGCCGACCGCCAGCTTGGCATCGAGTTGCCCGGGCAGGTCGGCTGCCCAGTCTTGCAGGAGAGTGCCCGCCAGCTGTTGCTGCAGGGCGTCGAGGTCCAGCGTACGAATCATGGCAGGGCGATCAGCGAGGCGAAGTTGAGGCACTGGAACCAGGGCACGACCTTGGAAAAGCCGGCCGCCAGTAGACGTGCACGGTGCTCCTCGAAGCTGTCGGGGTGCATGACATTCTCCAGGGCGCTGCGTTTCTGGGCGATTTCCAGCTCGCTGTAGCCGTTGGCGCGCTTGAAGGCGATATGCAGGTCGGTGAGCAACTGGTGTTCGTCGGCGTCCTCGAAGCGCAGCTTCTCCGAGAGGATCAGCGCGCCGCCGGGCAGCAGCGCCTGGCGGATGCGGGCGAGGAGTTCCTGGCGCTGCTCGCGGGGCACGAACTGCAGGGTGAAGTTCATCGCCACCAGGGAGCAGGGCTGGAGGTCCAGGGTGAGGATGTCCGCTTCCAGCACCTCCACCGGCAGCAGTTCCTGGAACATGGAGTCCTGGGCGTGCAGGTATTCACGGCAACGCTCCACCATGGCGTTGGAGTTATCCACAGCGATGACCCGGCAACCTTCGGCTTTCACGTGTCGGCGCAGTGCCTGGGTCACGGCGCCGAGCGAGCTGCCCAGGTCGTAGAGCGGAGTGCCGGCCTGGGCGAACTGGGCGGCCAGCACGCCGATGTTCTCGACAATCGTCGGGTAGCCCGGTACCGAGCGCTTGATCATGTCCGGGAAGACGCGGACCACGTCCTCGTTGAAAGCGAAGTCGGTGACTTGTGCCTGGGGGGTGGCGTAGATGCGATCGGGACTTTTGGTCACGGGCCGGTACCAGCAGCGGAAAAGGCCGGCATTCTAGCGGACTGCGCGGCGCGGCCAAACCACCCCTACTTCAACTGGTCGGAAAAGAACTCGCCCGCGCCCTGCAGGGGGCCCAGCGGGTTGCGCTTGACCTCGAAGCGGCGGATGTTCGGCTCGCCATTGCTCACCTTGTGCACGACCACATCGTCCACCAGCACGAACACCGCGCGGAACACCCAGCCCTGCAGCTCGCGGTTTTTGCGGAAGTTGAAGATGTCGGCCCAGAAGCTGCCCACCCGCTGGGTGTCGGTCTTGGTGAACTCGAAGGCATAGCCGATGCAGCGGTCCTTGGCTTCCAGGCACTTCATCAGGCCGTCGGGCAGGTAGTTGATGGGGACGTTGGGTTGTACGAACATCAGGCGCACGTCGATGAAGGAGAGCATCTTGCCGTTGCCCTGGATGAGCGGGTCGAAACCCAGGGAGAACAGCTCGGTCCGCGTCGTTATACCCGGCTGCGCCTGGGAGTAGCGGATCTCCGCATCGGTGTAATCCCGAAACGGCGACAGTACTTCGGCGCGCTCGCTGGGCAGCAGACTTCCGCAACCTGCGAGAAGAACTGTCCAGCACAGCAAACCCCACAGTCGCATCAGACCGCCCATCGCACGCTCCGTATTTGAGTGTCCGCCTAATTCCTATAGCCGATTTCCGACTCAGCTGCCGACGGTTTTTCCGAGCGGTGGAGAGTGGGTTCGCGAGTCATCGCCGAGGCGGCTATTCCCCATTGACCGAGCCAGTAACTGAGGATGATGAGGTAACTCGCGCTGGCGAAAGGGGATACGAAACGATTGATGCCGATCAGGCTGTCGGAAATCACGAAGAGCGTCGCGCCCCCGGCAGCCAGGAGCGCCGACTGGCGGTCCAGACCCGCACCCAGGCGGGCAAGGGCACGCCAGAGCATGGCGCTGATGGCCAGTGCGTAGCAGGCCACGGGTAGCAGGAGGTTGCCCAGACCGCCAGTGGCGAGCAGGGCGAATATGGCTCCGCCGGCGGCGGCAGCCGCCAGCAGCGGCAGCGGTGCGAGCTGGCGGCTGGCCAGCAGGTAGGCGCGCAGGTAGGCCAGGTGGGCAAGCAGGAAGGCGCCAAGGCCGAAGACGAAAAGGTCGGTGGGCCACTCCAGCAGGATGTCGCCGAGCATCGACAGCGACAGTCCGACGGCGATCCAGTGTCGGTAGGGGCCCACCGGGGCACCGCGCAACCAGAACAGCAGCGCCAGGATGGGCAGCGGTTTGCTCCAGAAACACAACCCGTCCAGTTCCAGCGTACGGCCGGTGAGGAAGGCCAGCACGCCGGCCAGCCCGAAGATCAAGGTGCCCATAGGCGCCCCGCGAGTTCGTCAGGGCACGACTATGGAAGTACGCCGTTGCGCCCGCCAGGCGGCGGACGCCAGCGAAGCGGTCATTTGACGCTGACCTGGCAGTCGAAGGACTCGGCCGGCGCCACGTCGGTCTCCCAGGGGCGCTGGTAATCCAGGTGCAGGCGGCCTTCACCAGGTTGGCTCGCCTTGAAGCGCCAGGTGGATTGGCCGGCGCTGCCCACGAGGCCCGCGTCTTCCGGCGTCGAGTAGACCTCCGGGCCGAGGCTCTGCAGCACGTTGGTGGCGGCATCGCGCACCACCCAGCGGAAGCCGGTGGTGGGGTTGCTGGGCAGGGTCAGCACCAGGGGTTGGCCCTGGCTGAGATCAAGCGGGCAATCGCTCTGCTGGTCCTGGATCACCACGGGACCGGTCGGCTGCTGAGCGCAGCCGGCGAGCAGGGCGAAGCCCAGGGGCAACAGCAGGCGAGGGGCGGGGGCGAGTGACATCGGCGGCTCCGTCATCAAGGGCGGAGCCAGCATACCGGCTGGCTCCGCCCTTGCGTAGGCTCGGATCGAAAAGAGACTGCGCCGAGTGTTGGGACTGGGGTCGTAGGGTGCGCCGTGCGCACCGGGAGATTCGCGCGGAGGCTGTGGGAGCGATTTCAATCGCGAATGAATTCGCTCCTACAAGGGCCGGCTCAGTCGAACAGCACCCTGGCCACATCGCTGAAGCGGCGGGCGAAATGCACGGTCACGCCTTCCTTTAGGTAGTCCGGCAGCTCCTCGAAGGCGCCGCGGTTGGCCTCGGGCAGGATCAGCTCGAAGATCTTCTGCCGGCGCGCGGCGATGACCTTCTCGCGCACGCCGCCAATGGGCAGCACCTGACCGGTGAGGGTCAACTCGCCGGTCATGGCCACCCCTTTCTTCGGTGCCTGGTTGCGGGCCAGGGAGAGCAGGGCGCTGGCCATGGTGACGCCGGCGCTGGGACCGTCCTTGGGAGTGGCGCCTTCCGGCACGTGGAGGTGGACGAAGGCCTGGTCGAAGAAAGTCGGGTCGCCGCCGTACTGCTTCAGGTGCGAGCTGATGTAGCTGTGGGCGATCTCCGCCGACTCCTTCATCACTTCACCCAGCTGGCCGGTGAGCTTGAAACCGCGGTTGAGGGTGTGGATGCGCGTCGCCTCGATCGGCAGGGTGGCGCCGCCCAGGCTGGTCCAGGCCAGGCCGGTAATCACGCCAATGCCCGCCAGCAGCTGTTCCTTGCGGAAGGGCGCCAGGCCGAGGTAGTGCTCCAGGTCCTTCTGCCCGACCTTGATCTTCGCCTCGGGCTCTTCCAGGAGACGCACCACCGACTTGCGGATGATCTTGCCCAGCTGCTTTTCCAGTTGGCGCACGCCGGCCTCGCGGGCATAGCCCTCGATCACCGAGGTCAGCGCGCTGTCGGTGATGGCCAGGCGCTCCTTCGGCACGCCGGTGCGTTCCAGCAGGCGCGGCCAGAGATGGCGCTTGGCGATGGCGTGCTTCTCTTCGGTGATGTAGCCGGAGAGGCGGATGGTCTCCATGCGGTCCAGCAGCGGGCCGGGGATGGCGTCCAGGGTGTTGGCCGTGCAGACGAAGAGCACCTTGGACAGGTCCAGGCGCAGGTCCAGGTAATGGTCGAGGAATTCGACGTTCTGTTCCGGATCCAGGGTCTCCAGCAGGGCCGAGGCCGGGTCGCCCTGGTAGCTGGCACCGAGCTTGTCGATCTCGTCGAGCATGATGACCGGGTTCATCACCTCCACTTCCTTCAGCGCCTGGACCAGCTTGCCGGGCAGGGCGCCGATATAAGTGCGGCGGTGGCCCTTGATCTCCGCCTCGTCGCGCATGCCGCCGACGCTGAAGCGGTAGAAGGGGCGGCCCAGGGATTCGGCGATGGACTTGCCGATGCTGGTCTTGCCGACGCCGGGCGGGCCCACCAGCAGCACGATGGAGCCGGAGATCTCGCCCTTGAAGGCGCCCACCGCGAGGAATTCGAGGATGCGGTTCTTCACGTCGTCCAGGCCGGCGTGGTGTCTGTCCAGCACCTTGCGGGCGTGTTTCAGGTCGAGGCGGTCCTTGCCGTAGACGCCCCAGGGCACAGCGGTTGCCCAGTCCAGGTAGTTGCGAGTGACGGCGTATTCCGGCGAGCCGGTTTCCAGGATCGACAGCTTGTTCAGCTCTTCGTCGATGCGTTTGCGCGCCTGATCGGGCAGGACCTTGCCGTCCAGGCGGGCGCGGAAGCCGTCGGCGTCGGCACTCTTGTCGTCCTTGGTGATGCCCAGTTCCTGCTGGATGATCTTCAGCTGTTCCTTGAGGAAGAATTCGCGCTGGTGCTGGCCGATCTTGCGGTTCACCTCGGCGGACAACTCGCTCTGCAGTCGAGCGACCTCCACCTCCTTGCGCAGCATTGGCAGGACTCTTTCCATGCGCTTGAGCACCGGCACCGTATCCAGCACTTCCTGCAGCTCACGGGCGGGGGCGGTGGTCAGGGCGGCGGCGAAGTCAGTGAGCGGCGAAGGGTCGTTGGGGCTGAAGCGATTCAGGTAGTTCTTCAACTCCTCGCTGTACAAGGGGTTCAGCGGCAGCAGTTCCTTGATCGCGTTGATCAGCGCCATGCCGTAGGCCTTGACCTCGTCACGCGGGTCCAGGGGGCTTTGCGGATAATCCACCTCCACCAGGTAGGGCGGGCGATGGCGCTTCAGCCAGCCGCGGATGCGTACCCGCGACAGGCCCTGGGCGACGAACTGCAGCTTGCCGCCGTCGCGGCTGGCATGGTGCACCCGCACCAGGGTGCCGTGCTCGGGCAGGGTGCTGGTGTCGAAGTGGCGCGGGTCTTCCGGCGGGTTCTCCATGAAGAACAGCGCCAGGCAGTGGTGGTCGGTCTTGGCCACCAGCTCCAGGGTTTCCGCCCAGGGCTCTTCATTGACGATCACCGGCAGCACCTGGGCCGGGAAGAACGGGCGGTTGTGGATGGGGATGATGTAGACCTTGTCCGGCAGCGACTGGCCAGGCAGCGCCAGGCCTGTCCGCTGGCTGGAAGTGGCTTCTTCGACGATGTCGGCGTTGATGTCCTGATCGCTCATGGGGGCACCTGGCAGTTGGCTCGTTTAGCGTAGATGGGGCAGGGCAACTGGCATTTCAACCGGCCGAGCGGCTGGTGCTCCGTCTGGCGGCGCTGGGCAATTGGCGGCGCCATCGCTAGAATGCGCAAATTTTGATCAAGCCGCCCCATGCTCGAAGCCCGCCTCCTGCGCCTGGACGACCAGGCTCACCACCACGCCCACGATCATCACCAGTTGGTGCTGTCCCTTGCCGGCCGCGCCGAATTCGAGGTGGATGGCCGTGGTGGCGAGGTCTGCCGCATGCGCGCCTGCCTGGTGCCGGGCGATGCCGGGCACCAGTTCGCCGGCATGGGCGAGAACCGCATGCTGATCCTCGACCTGGATGAGCAGGGCACCTCGGCCGAGGATCTCGACCTGCTCGGCCGCCTCTTCGAGACCCCGCGCTATCCCGAGCTGGATGCGGATTTCCAGAACCTGCTGAGCTATGCCGGCGCGGAACTCGCCCGCTACGGCAGCGATCCGCTGCTGGCGCGTTCCCTGGGCGGCATCCTGCTGCGCGCCCTCTACCTGCGGCTGTTCGGTGAAGTGAAGCGGCGTCCGGCCGGCAGCCTCGATATCGAACGCCTGGACGGCTACATCCAGGGCAACCTGGCCCGGCGCATCAGCGTCGCCGAACTGGCCCAGGTCGCCTGCCTCAGCCCCAGCCACTTCCACGCCCAGTTCAAGGACTGCGTGGGCCTCACGCCCCACCAGTACCTCCTGAAAACCCGCCTCGACCGAGCGGCCCGCCTGCTGCGTGAGAGCGACCAGCCCCTGGTGCGCATTGCCGAGGAATGCGGGTTCTCCAGCCAGAGCGCCCTGACCACGGCCATGCGCCGTTATCTCGGCCTGACTCCCAAACGCCTGCGCGGCGCCGAATAAGCCCAACCACCCCCTCCCGAGTTGTCGCCTGGGCAGGCCAGTCATCGGTATTGCTCGTGTGGGAGCAACCCGTTGGTTGTCGGCTATCGCAACCTGAATTTACATTCCTGATGTGCGGTTGTACTTGATGGCGCAACCCGGCTTCCCGGCCAATCCGGATTTTTGGGCGAAATGTCCGACACTTCTGACGGGCGGCAGGTTGCACCTTTTGGCGGAAAGTTCCCTGAATCAGAGTATTCGATAAAGGAATCAGAGAATCCGACAAGAAAGGCGGAGTGCCATATCTCTAAATTCCGCACTCGCCTTACGGGGTGCCGGGAACGAGAAGCGTTCTTGCGGGCCGGTGAGGTTGTACTAGACCCAATAGAATTGTTTTCCACATAGAGGAGGGGGCGTGATGTCGGCAGCAAGTCACGTCGTGCGGGGTGAATCCATCCAGGCCCGCATTGCCACCTTCCCTTCCGATGTCGTATGCGGCCTGTTGACCCTCATGCCTCCTGATTTCCGCGTGATCCGCGGCTTTTGCGGGGTATCTCGGGAATTCCACTGATTCGCATGGCGGACTGAGCCTCCCGGGGCTTGGTTCTCTATTGCATTGGCAGGGCCGGATGCCCTGCAAGCATTGCTCGACGAGGATTGTCCGGCCCCTGTCGCCGACGTGGTCGAGGATCAAACCGGTAGCCGTCACAAGCGTCTGCCAAATAGCAACCACGGGAGCGGACAACCCGCCGCCCCGAATAAAAACAAACGAGCAGGGGAGACCCCCATGAGTATGAGCAACCCGATGCTGATCACCTTCGTGATCTATATCGCGGCCATGGTGCTGATCGGCTTCGCCGCCTATCGCTCCACCAACAACCTTTCCGACTACATCCTGGGTGGCCGCAGCCTCGGCAGCTTCGTTACCGCGCTGTCCGCCGGCGCCTCCGACATGAGCGGCTGGCTGCTGATGGGCCTGCCGGGTGCCGTCTACCTCTCCGGTCTCTCCGAAAGCTGGATCGCCATTGGCCTGATCATTGGCGCCTACCTCAACTGGCTGCTGGTCGCCGGCCGTCTGCGCGTGCAGACCGAGCACAATGGCAACGCCCTGACCCTGCCGGACTACTTCACCAACCGCTTCGAAGACAACAGCCGCATCCTGCGCATCTTCTCCGCCGTGGTGATCCTGGTGTTCTTCACCATCTACTGCGCTTCCGGCGTCGTCGCCGGTGCCCGCCTGTTCGAGAGCACCTTCGGCATCTCCTACGAAACCGCCCTCTGGGCCGGTGCCGCGGCCACCATCTGCTACACCTTCGTCGGTGGTTTCCTGGCAGTCAGCTGGACCGATACCGTCCAGGCCAGCCTGATGATCTTCGCCCTGATCCTCACCCCGGTCATCGTAATGATCGCCACCGGCGGCATGGACACCACCTTCGTGGCCATCGAAATGAAGGATGCCGCCAATTTCGACATGCTCAAGGGCGCCAGCTTCGTCGGCGTGATCTCGCTGCTCGCCTGGGGCCTGGGCTACTTCGGCCAGCCGCACATCCTGGCGCGCTTCATGGCTGCCGATTCGGTCAAGTCCATTCCGAACGCCCGCCGCATCTCCATGACCTGGATGATCCTCTGCCTGGGTGGCGCGGTAGCCGTCGGCTTCTTCGGCATCGCCTACTTCTCCGCCCATCCGGACCAGGCGGGTGCCGTGACCCAGAACCATGAGCGCGTGTTCATCGAACTGGCCAAGATCCTCTTCAACCCCTGGATCGCCGGCGTGCTGCTGTCCGCCATCCTGGCTGCGGTGATGTCCACCCTGAGCTGCCAGCTGCTGGTGTGCTCCAGCGCCCTGACCGAAGACTTCTACAAGGCCTTCTTCCGCAAGAACGCCAGCCAGGCCGAACTGGTCTGGGTCGGTCGCGCCATGGTGCTGCTGGTGGCCGTGATTTCCATCGTTATTGCCGCTGACCCGGAGAGCAAGGTGCTGGGCCTGGTGTCCTACGCCTGGGCCGGCTTCGGTGCCGCCTTCGGTCCGGTGGTGATCCTGTCCCTGGTCTGGAAAGGCATGACCCGCAACGGCGCCCTGGCCGGCATGATTCTCGGTGCTGTAAGCGTGGTGGTCTGGAAGAACTTCTTCGGCTGGACCGGCCTGTACGAGATCATTCCGGGCTTCATCCTCTGCACCCTCGGCATCCTGATCTTCAGCCGCATCGGCAACGGCCCGTCCGCCGCGATGGTCCAGCGCTTCGACGAAGCCGAGAAGGAATACCAGGACGCCCACGTCTGACTCTGTACGGCGCGCGGCCGGTCGTCCGCGTGCCGTCAGCCGGGCTCGATGCCCGGGCTCTCACCAACGACCCGATAGTGCTTCGCCGGCCCATGTCTTCGGACATGGGCCGGTTTTTTTTGCCTGGATGGTTCCTCGGCTCGTTCTGGGCGGCGTGCAAGAGCGTTGCTCGCGACGCTCTTGCACGCCGCCCGTTCGCGAGCAGAGCTCGCTCCTACGAATCATCGCCAGGTTTGTCGACGAGAATGCGGTTCCAGGGGCTTCGACCATAGTCCGTATTTGGTAAGACCATGGTCGAATGGCCCTACAGAGGGCCGGGGGATACAAAAGGCGCCATACAAAAACAACTACCCACCGAGGTATGACCCATGAGTGCTGCTTCTCTGTATCCGGTCCGCCCTGAAGTGGCCGCCCAGTCCCTGACGGACGAGGCGACCTACAAAGCCATGTACCAGCAGTCCGTGATCAATCCCGATGGCTTCTGGCGTGAGCAGGCCAAGCGCATCGACTGGATCAAGCCTTTCACCAAGGTGAAGCAGACCTCTTTCGACGACCACCACGTCGACATCAAGTGGTTCGCCGACGGCACCCTCAACGTCTCCGCCAACTGCCTGGACCGTCACCTCGCCGAGCGTGGCGACCAGGTCGCGATCATCTGGGAAGGCGACGACCCTGCCGAGCACGAGCACATCACCTACCGCGACCTCCACGAGCGCGTCTGCAAGTTCGCCAACGCCCTGCGCGGCCAGGACGTGCACCGTGGCGACGTAGTGACCATCTACATGCCGATGATCCCGGAAGCCGTGGTCGCCATGCTGGCCTGTACCCGCATCGGCGCGATCCACTCCGTGGTGTTCGGCGGCTTCTCCCCCGAGGCGCTGGCCGGCCGTATCATCGATTGCCGCTCCAAGGTGGTGATCACCGCTGACGAGGGTCTGCGTGGCGGCAAGAAGACCCCGCTGAAGGCCAATGTCGACGACGCGCTGACCAACCCCGAGACCAGCAGCGTGCAGAAGATCATCGTGGTCAAGCGCACCGGTGGCGAGATCAAGTGGAACCAGCACCGCGACGTCTGGTACGAGGACCTGATGAAAGTGGCGGGCAGCACCTGCGCGCCGAAGGAAATGGGTGCCGAGGACCCGCTGTTCATCCTCTACACCTCCGGCTCCACCGGCAAACCCAAGGGCGTGCTGCATACCACCGGCGGCTACCTGACCTACGCCTCGCTGACCCATGAGCGCGTGTTCGACTACCGTCCGGGCGAAGTCTTCTGGTGCACCGCCGACATCGGCTGGGTCACCGGCCACACCTACCTGGTCTATGGCCCGCTGGCCAACGGCGCCACCACCGTCATGTTCGAGGGTGTGCCGAACTACCCGGACATGACCCGTGTCGCCAAGATCGTCGACAAGCACAAGGTCAACATCCTCTACACCGCCCCGACAGCCATCCGCGCCATGATGGCCGAAGGCAAGGCCGCGGTCGAAGGCGCCGACGGCTCCAGCTTGCGCCTGCTGGGTTCGGTGGGCGAACCGATCAACCCCGAGGCCTGGCACTGGTACTACGAGAACGTCGGCCAGGGCCGTTGCCCGATCGTCGACACCTGGTGGCAGACCGAGACCGGCGCCTGCCTGATGACCCCGCTGCCGGGCGCGCATGCGCTGAAGCCGGGTTCCGCCGCGCGGCCGTTCTTCGGCGTGCAGCCGGCGCTGGTGGATAACCTGGGCAACATCATCGAGGGGGCCGCGGAAGGCAACCTGGTGATAATCGATTCCTGGCCGGGCCAGGCGCGGACCCTGTACGGCGACCACGATCGCTTCGTCGACACCTACTTCAAGACCTTCAAGGGCATGTACTTCACCGGCGACGGCGCCCGTCGCGACGAAGACGGCTACTGGTGGATCACCGGCCGCGTGGACGACGTGCTCAACGTCTCCGGGCACCGCATGGGCACCGCCGAGATCGAAAGCGCCATGGTCGCCCACCCGAAAGTCGCCGAGGCCGCAGTGGTTGGCGTACCGCACGACATCAAGGGCCAGGGCATCTACGTCTACGTGACCCTGAATGCCGGCGAGGAGTCCACCGAGCAACTGCGCCAGGAGCTGAGAAACTGGGTGCGCAAGGAAATCGGTCCGATCGCCACCCCCGATGTGATCCAGTGGGCTCCGGGCCTTCCGAAGACCCGCTCGGGCAAGATCATGCGCCGTATCCTGCGCAAGATCGCCGTCGCCGAATACGATGCCCTCGGCGACATATCCACCCTGGCTGATCCCGGCGTGGTGCAACACCTCATCGATACCCACCGCACCATGCAGGCAGCCTGACCCGGCCCTGCCGCAAAACCCCGCCCCGGCCACAAGCCGGGGCGGGGTTTTGCATTTGTGGGCGAGGTATCAGGGTGAACTGTGCTTGGTGTAGGAGCGAGCTTGCTCGCGAAAGGTGGCGCTCGGGCTGTTCGCGAGCAAGAACTCGGCGTCCCCCTCGCTCCCACAAGTCCGGCTGGTGCGCCGCTCGCGCTAAATACCGACTTAATATCGGTTTTTCGGCATGGCGGGGAAGGGGAGTCGCTCCAGGTAACATCTCGCGTTACGCCGTGCGCCCATTCGATTCCTTCGGGAACGCAATGGATCGTTCCGGGGCATTCTCCAGCTTGTTCGGAACAAGTCGAAATCCTGGAGACGCCAGAAACTAAGGCTTCTCTATTTTTTGGCCTGATAATTGCTGAAGTACCAGGTTCTATAACATCTGTTTCCGGCACTTTTCCTCGCGCCTGTCAATCCTCTTCCTCCCCCTCTCCAGCGCTTCTGTAATTTGTTGTCGCATTGAAGAAATATCGACTTAAGGGCTGTGGCTAGAATGCCGCACACCCAGTCGGAGCCTTTTGCCCACAGACTTCAGCCGGCAAAGACGACGACTCTTTCTACAATTTCGTGGACCGTCTGGGCGAATTCTCACGCTGCCGACAGAAGCCATACCCCTTTGAAGGAGTCATAAGATGAAGAAGATTGTACTTCTCGGCGCCATGGCGCTGTCCCTGTTGTCGCCGCTGGCCGCCATTGCCGATGATGCCAAGCCTCTGCGTATCGGTATCGAAGCCGCCTACCCGCCCTTCGCCTACAAGACTCCGGACGGCAAGATCACCGGCTTCGACTACGACATCGGCAACGCCCTGTGCGAAGAGATGAAGGTCAAGTGCCAGTGGATCGAGCAGGAATTCGATGGCCTGATCCCGGCCCTGAAGGTGCGCAAGTTCGACGCCGTGCTGTCGTCCATGACCATCACCGAAGAGCGCAAGAAGTCCGTGGACTTCACCGGCAAGTACTACCAGACCCCGGTCAAGCTGGCGATGAAGGCCGGCACCGTGATCAACGATCCGCTGGCTGATCTGAAGGGCAAGAAGGTCGGCGTGCAGCGCGCCTCGGTCTACGACCGCTACGCCACCGAGGTCTACGCACCGGCCGGTATCGAAGTGGTGCGCTACAGCTCGCAGAACGAAATCTTCCTCGACATGACCGCCGGCCGCCTCGACGCGACCCTGGCGGATGCGGTGAACATCGACGACGGCTTCCTCAAGACCGACGCCGGCAAGGGATTCGCCCTGGTGGGTCCGGACTACACCGAGCAGAAGTACTTCGGTGAGGGCGCCGGCATCGCCGTGCGCAAGGGTGACAAGGCCCTGGCCGACAAGATCACCGCTGCCATCGCCGCCATCCGCGCCAACGGCAAGTACAAGGAAGTACAGGACAAGTACTTCAAGTTCGACGTCTACGGCGAGTAATCGCTTTTCCCAGAAAGTGGCACAAACTTCAGATAGCGGTTTGTGCCACTTTTTCGTTGTAGCGGTGCCGTCCGGCTCGGTCCGGCGCGCTGCATGAGGATCTGAATCATGCTCAACGGCTACGGCTCGACCATTCTCGATGGTGCCTGGCTCACCCTGTTGCTGGCCTTGTCGTCCATCACCATGGCGGTGGTGCTCGGTCTGATCGGTGCGGCTTTCCGACTCTCTCCGATCAGGTGGCTGTCCATCCTGGGCGAGACCTATGCCACCGTGATCCGCGGCATCCCGGACCTGGTGCTGATCCTGCTGATCTTCTACGGCGGCCAGCAGGTGGTGAACATCGTGGCGCCCATGGTCGGCTATGAGGATTACATCGACCTGGACCCCTTCTGGTCCGGCGTCTTCACCCTCGGCTTCATCTTCGGTGCCTACCTCTCGGAAACCTTCCGCGGTGCCTTCATGGCGATCCCCAAAGGGCAGGGCGAGGCCGGCCTGGCCTATGGCATGAGCGGGACCAAGGTGTTCTTCCGCATCCTGGTGCCGCAGATGATCCGCCTGGCGATTCCCGGCTTCACCAACAACTGGCTGGTGATGACCAAGGCCACCGCGCTGATCTCGGTGGTCGGCCTGCAGGACATGATGTTCAAGGCCAAGAGCGCAGCGGACGCGACCCGTGAACCCTTCACCTTCTATCTCGCGGTAGCGGCGCTCTACCTGGTGCTGACCAGCGTTTCCCTGCTGGCCCTGCGCTACATGGAAAGGCGCTACTCGGCAGGCATCAAGGCGGCTGAACTATGATCTTCGACTACAACGTGATCTGGGAGAGCCTGCCGCTCTACTTCGGCGGCGTGCTGGTGACCCTCAAGCTCCTGGCGATCTCCCTGGCCCTGGGCCTGGCCGCCGCCGTACCGCTGGCGCTGATGCGGGTGTCCAAGCAGCCCTGGGTGAACCTCCCGGCCTGGCTCTACACCTACGTGATCCGCGGCACCCCCATGCTGGTGCAGCTGTTCCTCATCTATTACGGCCTGGCCCAGTTCGAGGCGGTGCGCGAAAGCGCGTTCTGGCCCTACCTGTCCAACGCCACCTTCTGCGCCTGCCTGGCGTTTGCCGTCAACACCAGCGCCTACACCGCGGAAATCCTCGCCGGCAGCATCAAGGCCACGCCCCATGGCGAGATCGAGGCGGCCAAGGCCATGGGCATGTCTCGCGCCAAGCTGTACCGCCGCATCCTGCTGCCGTCGGCCCTGCGTCGCGCACTGCCGCAGTACAGCAACGAAGTCATCATGATGCTGCACACCACCAGCCTGGCGTCCATCGTCACCCTGATCGACATCACCGGCGCCGCGCGCACCGTGAACTCGCAGTACTACCTGCCGTTCGAGGCCTTCATCACCGCCGGCGCGTTCTACCTGTGCCTGACCTTCATCCTGGTGCGCCTGTTCAAGGCCGCCGAGCGTCGCTACCTGGCCTACCTGGCCCCGCGCAGGGCCTGATGCCATGCAACGTATCGATCATGAACTGCCCTGGGGTTGCCTGGGGACCCGCCGTCAGCTGACGGTCTTCCGTTTCGGCAGCGGTGGGCGCAAGGCCTATATCCAGGCCTCGTTGCACGCCGATGAGCTGCCGGGGATGCGTGTGGCGGTGGAGCTCAAGTGCCGCCTGCGCGAACTGGAAGAGCAGGGCCGCCTGACCGGCCTGATCGAACTGGCGCCGGTGGCCAACCCCATCGGCCTCGGCCAACTGCTCCAGGCGACCCAGCAGGGCCGCTTCGAGTTCGGCAGCGGCAAGAACTTCAACCGCGACTTCCCTGATCTGGCCAGCCTGGTGGCGCCCCGAGTGGATGCGCGCCTGGGCACCGATGCCGAGGCCAACGTTGCGCTGATCCGCCAGGCGATGCAGGAAGCCTTCGCCGCGCTGCCGCCGGCGGGTTCCGAGCTGAGCGGCCTGCAGCGACTGCTGCTGCAGCACGCCTGCGACGCCGACCTGGTGCTGGACCTGCATTGCGACTTCGAGGCCGCCGTGCACCTCTATTGCCTGCCGCAGCACGGGGCTGCGCTGCGTTCACTGGCGGCACGCCTGCACGCGGGCGCCGTGCTGACCGCCGAAGACTCCGGCGGCAACTCCTTCGACGAATCCTGCTCGTTGCCCTGGCTGCGCCTGGCGCAACGTTTTGCCCAGGCCGCGATTCCCCCGGCCTGCATGGCGACCACGGTCGAGCTGGGCGGCATGGCGGACACCGACAAGCCGCTCGCCGAGGCGCGTGCCGAAGCCATCCTGGCCTACCTTGCCGAGCAGGGGCTGATCGCTGGCGAGTGGCCGGCTGCGCCGCAAGAGAGCTGCGAGCCAACGCCCTTCGAGGGCGCCGAATACCTCTACGCGCCCCATGCCGGGGTGGTGAGCTTCCTGCAACCCGCCGGGGCCAGGGTCAAGGCGGGCGACCCGCTGTTCGAGGTGATCGATCCGCTGGATGACCGCCACGCCGTGGTGCGCGCGTCGGTGGATGGAGTGCTGTTCGCGCGCGAACGTACGCGTTTCGCGCAACCTGGACTGTGGCTGGCCAAGGTGGCCGGCCGTGAACCCATTCGTCAGGGACGCCTGCTGAGCGACTGAGCCAAACGAGACCTAGACCATGTACAAACTGGAAGTCCAAGACCTGCACAAGCGCTATGGCAGCCACGAAGTGCTCAAGGGCGTGTCCCTGGCGGCCAAGGCGGGCGACGTCATCAGCATCATCGGCTCGAGCGGCTCGGGGAAGAGTACCTTCCTGCGCTGCATCAACATGCTGGAGCAGCCCCACGGCGGCAAGATCCTCCTCAATGGCGAGGAGCTGAAGCTGGTGGCCAACAGGGACGGCGGCCTCAAGGCCGCCGACGCCAAGCAGCTGCAGCGCATGCGCTCGCGCCTGGCGATGGTGTTCCAGCACTTCAACCTCTGGTCGCACATGAGCGCCCTGGAGAACGTCATCGAAGCACCGGTCCATGTCCTCGGCGTGGCAAAAAAGGAAGCCATCGAAAAGGCCGAGCACTACCTGGCCAAGGTCGGCGTGGCGCACCGCAAGGACGCCTATCCGTCGCACATGTCCGGCGGCGAGCAGCAGCGCGTGGCCATCGCCCGTGCCCTGGCCGTGGAGCCGGAAGTGATGCTCTTCGACGAGCCCACTTCGGCCCTGGACCCCGAGCTGGTGGGTGAAGTGCTCAA
>NZ_SSOJ01000042.1 GCF_029871205.1 Pseudomonas sp. BN417
TGCAACGATTCCGCTCGGCCTTCTGACGGGGCGGGGTCCTTGCCTCACCTCTTTCGCACAGGTCCAGGCAACGACTGGGCATCAGAATTGCTGCGCCCTATCAGGCGCGAATCACCCCTCTACCGCTTGCGGGGCGAAGAGGCACGCTTTCGGAAGCACCGCTTCCGGTGCTGATGAGCGACTGAGCGCGAAGCGATCAGGCCGGGGCGCAGGGCGGGGGCCGGGGGAGAGGGCATATTCCGCAGGCAGGGAATCCAAGCAAAGGCACTCATACGGAGTTGCCGACCCGGTGCTCCGCTACCCCTCCACAACCTCCACCCTTCGATCCCCCAACGCCTCATCCAACCCCTGATGGAACCACCGCAGCGCCTGCTCGAAGCGCCCATGCCAGAGCCGGTCGGCAGCGCCGGCCTGGATACCCGCCTGCACCCGCGCCGCCATGGCGAAATCCTCCTCCAGGGCCGAGTAGAGAATCTCGTTGTTCTTCTCGAAGTAGCGCCGCGCCTTGTCGGTGGCCGGTTCCTCCACCAGCAGGGTATGGCCGAGCACCCGGGTGGCCAGCGGGCCATCAGGGAACACGGAGGAGAAGTCGATATGGTCCGGCTCCACCAGCACCAGGGTGTTGGGCCAGAGGAAGTACAGCAGATTGCCGTGGCGGCGCAGGTCCCAGTCCTGCTCGGGCTGGTCGAGTATCTCGCGCAGGTTGCGCTTCACGTAGTAGTTACGGATATGCCGACCGAAACGCTCGAACAGGCCCAGGTTGGGCCAGAACAGATGGTCGATGGTGGCTTGGTGCGCCTTGGCGACGTGGTAGTTCTCCAGGAAGGTGTCGATGGTCAGCTTCCAGTTCACCGGCCGGCGGATGTCCCGCGGGTCGAAGACCACATGATCGTCCAGGGCGAAGCTGTCGAAGTCGGCGAGGATCTGCTCACCGAAGAACGCCTCCATGTCCAGCGCCGGCCCCGGCGTATGCCGCGCCCAGACGGCGCCGAAGCGTTCGGCCACTGGCACCTCGGTGAGGTTCAGGCAGGCACGGTCAACGCCGTCGAAGCCGTAGCCATGGGGAATGCCGCGCAACTGGCCGTCCGGGTTGTAGGCCCAGGCATGGTAAGGGCAGACGAACACCCGGTTGCGCCCGGCCGCATCGCCCACGAGCTGGGTGCCGCGATGCTTGCAGACATTCAGGAAGCCGCGCAGACGACCCTGTTCATCGCGGGTCAGCAGCAGCGGCGCCAGCAGGTCGCGGGTGATGAAATGCCCAGCGGCGACTTCGTTGGAACGCGCCACCAACAGCGGCTCGCGGCGCAGCACCTCGTCCCGTTCACGGCGGTAACGCTGTTCGTCCAGGTAAGCCTCCACCGGCAGGGCCGAGGGCACTTCGACGCAGTCGGTGATGCCCTGCTCCACCAGGGCCAGGGTTCGCTTGAGCAATTCCACCTGGGTCGCGTGCTGCATGGACACCTCTGCTTGTTGTCAGGTCGGCTGGAGTGGCGCCAGGGCGCCACGGATGAAATGCCAGAGCTGGCGCGACAGTTGTTCCGCCGCCGGCCGTGGTGAGCGGCCGAGGGCTTCCAGCAGCGCCTGGTGCATGCCGCCGAGGATCATCGCCGACACCAGCTCCGGGTCGAGGCTGGCATTCAGCTGGCCGGCGGCCTGGCCACGGCGGATGTTGTCCGCCCCCTGGCGCACGTTCTCAGCGATGCGCTGGGCCTCTAGGGCGGCCACTTCCGGCTCCCGCGCCAAGCTCACCAGCAGCAAGGGCGCCAGGGGTTCGGCGTAGACGAACTGCACCGCGCGGCGCACCCGTTGCTCCTCGCGACTGCACCAGTCCTCGGCGCCCGGCAGCGGGTCCGCTGCCATCACCTCGGCCTGGTAGCGGTCGTGAAAGTCCTCGGCCACCGCCGCCAGCAGACCCGCGCGGGAGTTGAAGTAGCGATAGATCAAACCGACCGAGACGCCGGCCCGCTCTGCCACACGCCCTACTTCCAAGCCGCCGCCCAGTTCCAGCAGCTCCTCGCGGGCAGCATCCAGCAGGCTGGTACGGGTTCGCAGGGCTTTGGCGGACAGATCGGACATGGGAGCACTCGATAAAACGATAGACAATAAAAGTGAATTCAGTTTACTTATTTATCCCAACACGCCAAGCCCCGACCAATAAAAAACAACGGAGCGCTTTCCATGACCGATTCCACCGTCCACTACGCGGTCGACGGCCGCATCGCCACCCTCACCCTGAACCGCCCGGATCGCCTGAATGCCATCGACGACCGCATGCCGGCCGACCTCGAGGCCGCCGTGCAACGGGCCAACGCCGACGACGCTGTCCACGTCATAGTGCTCACCGGCGCCGGGCGGGGATTCTGCAGCGGCTACGACCTCAAGTTCTTCGCCGAGAACCCGCGCGGCATCTACGGCAGCCAGGAAATGCCCTGGGACCCGATGGTCGACTACGCGCTGATGAAGAAGAACACCGAACACTTCATGAGCCTGTTCCGCAGCTACAAGCCGGTGATCGCCAAGGTCCACGGACCGGCGGTGGCCGGCGGCAGCGACATCGCCCTGTGCTGCGATCTGATCCTGATGGCCGACGAGGCAGTGATCGGCTATCCGCCAGCGCGAGTCTGGGGCTGCCCTACCACGGCCATGTGGGTCTACCGTCTGGGCCCGGAGAAGGCCAAGCGCATGCTCCTCACCGGAGACCTGATCGATGGCCGCGAGGCCCAGCGCCTGGGCCTGGTCTACCAGAGCGTGCCACTGGCCGAACTGGACGCCGCCGTCGAGGCACTCACCGCCCGCATGCAGGGCATCCCGAAAAACCAGCTGATGATGCAGAAGCTGATGATCAACCAGGCCTTCCACAACATGGGCCTGGAAACCACCCAGATGTTCGCCACCCTGTTCGACGGCATCACCCGCCACAGCCCGGAAGGTGTGCGCTTCAAGGCGCGCTGCGAGGAAGTGGGCTTCGCCCAGGCGGTCAAGGAGCGCGACTCGGGCCAACCCATTCCCTGATCGCGGCGCACCCCGTCCAACCGAGTACAGGAGGTGTTCGATGACGATTCAGCAACCGCCGGCCGATCTGCCCAGCATCCCCGCCCTGCTCGCCTGGCGGGCCAGCCACACGCCGGACTGGCCCGCTGCCCAGGTGCGTGACGCCGGCGGCTGGCAAACCCTGGACTGGGGCGAAATCGCCCGCCGCAGCGAGACACTGGCCAGGGCCCTGATCGCAGCAGGGGTGCAGCCCGGCGATCGCGTAGCGATCTGGAGCCGCACCCGCCTGGAATGGAGCCTGCTGGACTTCGCCGTGCTCAGCGTCGGCGCCGTCAGCGTCGGGCTCTACCCGAGCCTCACCCCCGCCCAGGCTACCCAGCAGCTACAGCGCGCCGACTGCCGGCTGCTGTTCGTCGAGTACTCGGCCCAGGCCCTGCCACTGGAGCGTGCCGACCTGCAGGTGGTGAGCCTCGACCAGCCCACAGTGGACAGCGGCCACCTGGACTACGGGAGCTTCCTCGCCCGCGCCGCCGACATACCCGCCGAGCGGGTCAGGCAGCGCTGGCAGGCGCTGGACCGCGACGCCCTGGCCAATCTGGTGTTCACCTCCGGCACCACCGGCGAGCCCAAGGCGGCGATGCTCAGCCACGGCAACCTGCTGGCTTCGGTCAGCGCCTACCGCCTGCCGCCGTCCGGCTACACCGGCCTGGCCTTCCTGCCGATGGCCCACGTCGGCGAGCGGGTGATCGGCCAGTATCAGCGCCTCTGGTGTGGCGCCCAGGCCGCCTACGTGCCGGACATAAACGAGGTACCCAAGGCTCTGCACGAGATACAGCCGGACTACTTCGGCAGCGTGCCGCGCCTCTTCGAGAAACTGCATGGCGCGGTCATGGCCAAGCGCGACGCCATGCCGGCCGGCAAGCGGCGCCTGCTGGACTGGGCACTGCGCACCGGCCTCCGCCATGCCCGGGGCCAAGGCGGAGGCCTGCCAATGCTGCTGGCCCGGCGCCTGGTGCTGGACAAGCTGCGCGAGCGCCTGTTCGGCGCGCGCATCCGGGTGCTGGTGAGCGGCGGCGCGCCCCTGGACGCGAAACTGGTGGCCTTCTTCTCCGCTCTTGGCCTGCCGCTCTGCGAAGGCTGGGGCATGTCCGAATCCACCGCCTTCCTCACCAGCAACGAGGCGGGGCTGCGCAAGGCCGGCTCGGTCGGCCGCGCCCTGCCGGGCGTGGAGCTGCGCATCGATGCTGACGGCGAGGTGCTGGTGCGTGGCCCGCTGGTGTTCCGGGGCTACTTCCAACAACCGGAGAAAACCCGCGAGACCTTCACGGCCGACGGCTGGTTACGCTCCGGCGACCTGGGGCGACTGGATGACGAGGGCTACCTCTGGCTCACCGGGCGCAAGAAGGAACTGATCATCACCGCTGGCGGCAAGAACATCGCGCCGACGCCCATCGAGGCGCGCCTCAAGCAGCACCCGCTGGTGGAGCAGGCCCTGGTGCATGGCGACCGGCGCAAGCATCTCAGCGCCCTGCTCGCCCTCGACCCGCAACGCCTGGAAGCCTGGGCCCAGCGTCACGGCCTCTCCGGTGAACCGGCCGATTGGCTGCACGCGCCGGTCCTGCTGGCGGACCTGCAGGCCCACATTGACAGCCTGAACGCCGAGTTGTCCCAGGTGGAGCGGATCAAGGCCTGGGCACTGCTGCCACGATTGCTGAGCCAGGAAGAGGACGAACTGACACCTACGCAAAAGCTCAAGCGGCCGGTGGTGGAGCGTCGCTTCGCCGCGCTGCTGGATGGGTTGTATGGCTAGGCGGACGGGACGAAAACCGCACCGTCGAGCGGAACTGTAGCCGGCCGCACCTCGTAAGTTGTCTGAGTCCAAACCTCCAGGAAGCCCAAAACAAAAGGTTCTTCGCGGATTTTCGGGGAGGCATTGGATTCGCGCTGGATGGGCAAGATTGTCGGATAGCCATTGATTGGCGCCGTGCAGCCGGATGCGGCCCTCTCCCCCGGCCCCCGGCCTGATCGCTTCGCGCTCAGGCGCTCATCGGCACCGGAAGCGGTGCTTCCGAACGCG
>NZ_SSOJ01000043.1 GCF_029871205.1 Pseudomonas sp. BN417
GATGGAGCGAGGGAACCCGACGCAGTCGGGCCGGATGCAGGGGCGAGCGTTCTTGGTTACTTCTTTGGCGTTTGAAAGAAGTGACTCGCCGGGAGGCGAAACAGGGACTCGCAGCCCACTCGATAAGCAGCTCGGCTCAGGACGCTCTAGCAACACTTAATGCAGACATAGCCAATTCATTCGCCAACCGGACCGCAGGTTCGGCCGTGAATGAAACGGGGCAGCTGCGCCGCCCTTGGCGAATGAATTCGCCCCTACAGTCGCCCGCTGCCCACCTCACGGCGCGCGAACGGCATCCCAGGCCACCTGCATGAACAGCTCGCGGCACTCCGCCAGGCTGGTGTGTGTGCGTCCGGCCAGCCAGTTGCGGGCGAAGTCCTGGGACGGGCCTATGACCACCGAGGCGAAGCAGTCCGCCGGCATGTCCCTGAAGGCCCCGGCCTGGCGATATTCCTGCAGGGCCTCGAAAATGCGCGCATGGTGATCACGATTGGCCTCGCGCAATTGTTCGCCCACCTCCCCCGCCTCCACACGCCCGCGACTGTGCAGGACGAAACGCGCCCAATCCGGATTGACCACTACCCAGTCGACATAGGCGCTGACCAGCAGCTTGACGCAGGCCTCGGCACAGGTGGCCTTGGCGAAGCCCTCCTGGAGCAATTGCGCGTACTGGCCAACCCCGGCCAGGTAGAGCGCGCCGATGATGCGTTCCTTGTTGCCGAAGTGGTGGTAGAGGCTGCCGATGCTGGCGCCGGAACGATCGCGGATCATCTCGATGGTAGTGGCATCCACGCCCACTTCGGTGAAACACGCCAGAGCGGCCTGGAGGATCTCGTCTTTACGGGAGGAACGGGCCATGGAACTCCTTGGGAAGGGTATTAGAATAATTTTCTAGAATTGTTTTCTAATGTTCGTATACTGCAGCAGCGCGCGCTCATCTTCAATCCACACTCACGAGAGAGTCGAAATCCATGAGCCAGATGTTGCAGATGTTCAAGCAGGCCGGCACGGAGCAGTTCAGCGCCATGATCGGCCAGGTCGCCCCCTACTTCGCCAGCATCGCCCCGCGCTTCGTCGAACTGCGCCCGGGCTACGCCGAGGTCACCTTCCCCAAGCGCCGCGAGGTGCTCAACCATATCGGCACCGTGCACGCCATCGCCCTGTGCAACGCCGCGGAGCTGGTCGCCGGGACCATGACCGACGCCTCCATCCCAGCCGGCGTACGCTGGATCCCCCGCGGCATGACGGTCGAATACCTGGCCAAGGCCTCGGGCGACGTGCGTGCGGTGGCGGACGGCAGCGCGCTGGATTGGTCCGCCCTGGGCGACATCAAGGTCCCGGTCACGGCCTATGTGGGGGATACCGCGGTACTGCGCGCCGAGATCACCATGTACCTGAGCAAGGCCTGAAAATGGCGAGGCCCGGTTTCTACCGGGCCTCGCATCGCTGCCTTACTGCCAGAATCGTTGCTGGCTGAGGCGGCTCCACCAGTTCAGCAGCACCCGGTCCAGCGCCACGCTGGCGGCGAGGCCGACGCGCTCCTGCAAGCTCTTGCGCGCGGCGAAGTGCAGATGGAACAGCTCCGCCTCCTTGGCCCGCTCGGCCAGGTATTCGTCACTGGTACGCAGTTCGTCCACCAGCAGCTTCTCCTGCGCCGCCATGCCCAGCCAGATTTCACCGGTGGCGACCTCCTCCATGTTCAGCTGCGGGCGGTAGCGGCCGACGAAGTTCTTGAACAGCACATGGGTGGTTTCCAGGTCTTCCTGGAACTTCTGCCGGCCCTTCTCGGTGTTCTCGCCGAATACGGTGAGGGTGCGCTTGTACTCGCCGGCGGTGAGCACTTCAAAGTCGATGTCGTGCTTCTTCAGCAGCCGATGGACGTTGGGCAGCTGCGCCACGACGCCGATGGAGCCGATGATGGAGAACGGCGCGGCGAGGATCTTGTCGCCGATGCAGGCCATCATGTAGCCGCCGCTGGCCGCCACCTTGTCCACGCAAACGGTGAGCGGCACGCCGGCATCGCGGATGCGCGCCAGCTGCGACGACGCCAGGCCGTAGCTGTGCACCATGCCGCCGCCGCTCTCGAGGCGCACGACCACTTCGTCCTTGGCCGTGGCCATGCTCAGCAGCGCGGTGACCTCATGGCGCAGGTGGTCGGTGGCCGAGGCCTTGATGTCGCCATCGAAATCCAGCACAAACACCCGTGGCTTGTGCTCGGCGGATTTCTTCGCCCGCTTTGCCGCCTTGGCCTCGACCTTGCGCGCCGCTTTCAGGTGCGCCTTGTCCAGCACCGAGTGCTCCAGGCGCTCGCGCAGGTCCTTGTAGAAATCATTGAGCTTGCGCACGTCCAGATGACCGCTCGCCACGCGCCGGTTGCGGCCGCGCAGCGTGGCGATGGCCGCCAGCACCACCAGGATGGCCACCACCAGGGTCACGGTCTTGGCCAGAAAGCCTGCGTACTCGGCAAAAAACTCCACTTGTATCCCCCTTGTCTCGCCTACGGACGCCAGCCTTCCAGCGGCGCGGATAACGAGCAAGCATAACGGCGCCACCCCCGCCCCGCCAGCGGCCGGAAAGCGCTCCATAAGCCGCGGGAATGCATTCAAACAAGCGTATGTTTTTTCGTTGACAGGCCCAAGGCTTCCTCATACCCTCGCGGAACTTTCAACCTCGCGGGACGCCAGTACGTGGGCAGTATCTACCTGATTCGGCATGGCCAGGCTTCCTTCGGCGCAGACGACTACGATGTGCTGTCACCCATCGGCATTCGCCAGGCCGAGGTACTCGGTGCGCACCTCGCACAACTGGGCCTGCGCCTGGATCGTTGCTACAGCGGCGACCTGCGCCGCCAGCAGCATACCGCCCAGGCCGCCCTTGCGCAGTTCAACGCCGCAGGCGTGGCAACGCCCGCGGTCGAGATCGATCCGGCGTTCAATGAATTCGATGCCGACGCGGTGATCCGCGCCCTTCTCCCCGACCTGCTTCCGGAAGAACCCGAAGCCCTGCACGTGCTGCGCAACGCCGCGCAGAACCGCGCGGAGTTCCAGCGGCTGTTCTCCAAGCTGGTGCTGCGCTGGGTCTCGGGCGCGCACGACAAGCCCGGCCTGCAGAGCTGGAAGGCTTTCGTCGAACAGGTGCACGGTGGCCTCGAACGGGTTCTGGCCCAGGCGGACAGCAAGCAGAACATCGCCGTGTTCACCTCCGGCGGCACCATCACCGCCCTGCTCCACCTGGTTGCCGGCATCCCGGCCGAGAGCGCCTTCGGGCTCAACTGGCAGATCGTCAACACCTCGCTCAACCGCCTGAAGTTCCGCGGAAACGAGGTGACCCTGGCTTCCTTCAACAGTCATGTGCACCTGGAACTGTTGAAGGCGCCGGAGCTCATCACCTACCGCTGAGCCCGGCCCACTGCGGCTGGAAAGGCCGCCAGAAAAAAACCCTAGAAAAAGGAAAACACCATGACCAACGTTGCTGACATCGTCAAAACCATGCAGTCCAAGTTCAATGCCGGTGCCGCCGCTGGCCTGGACCTGGTATTCCAGTTCAACATCGAAGACGGCGACAACCACTACCTGGTGGTCAAGGACGGTACCTGCGACGTACAGCAAGGCGACGCCCCGAACCCGAACGTCACCCTGATCATGGACAGCGCCACCCTGGTTGGCATCACGACCGGCGAAACCGACGGCATGCAGGCTTTCATGGCCGGCAAGCTGCGCGCCGAAGGCGACATGATGCTGGCGATGAAGCTCGGCGAACTCTTCCCGGTCTAAGCTTTTCTCACGAAAGGCCATGCACCAACAAAACCGGAGTCCCAGGACTCCGGTTTTTTTTCGCCCGATGCAGGCGGTACGGGCGAATCAGGCAGCCTGATTGTGCTGCAACACCTTTGTCTATAACGGCTCGTTCGGCTTGTGGCGCCCCCAAGGCGGCATTAGATTAGCGAATAGTCTCGGGCCCCCATCATAAACAGAAGGGATAAGCATGACGCTTACTGATCAGTCCACCCGTATCCGCGAAGGCGAAGAGCTCGACGCCGCCGTCATCGACCCATACCTCAAGGCGCATATCCCCGGCCTGGAAGGCACCCCGCGTATCAGCCAGTTCCCCGGCGGCGCCTCCAACCTGACCTACCTGCTGGAATACCCCAGCCAGGAATTCGTCCTGCGCCGGCCGCCCTTCGGCCACAAGGCCAAGTCCGCCCATGACATGGGCCGCGAATTCCGCATCCTCAACCAGCTCAACGCCGGCTTCCCCTACTGCCCCAAGGCCTACGTGCACTGCACCGACGACTCGGTGATCGGTGCCGAGTTCTATGTGATGGAACGGGTCAAGGGCGTGATCCTGCGCGCCGACCTGCCGGCTGACATGCAGCTCGACGAAGGACAGACCCGCGAACTGTGCCTGAGCTTCATCGACAAGCTGGTGGAGCTGCACAACGTCGACTACCAGGCCTGCGGCCTGGGTGACCTGGGCAAGCCGGAAGGCTACGTGCAACGCCAGATCGCCGGCTGGAGCGACCGCTACGAAAAAGCCCTGACCCCGGACGCACCGACCTGGGAACCGGTCAAGGCCTGGCTCAAGGACAAGATGCCGGCCGACCATCACAAGAGCGCCATCGTCCATAACGACTACCGCTTCGACAACGTCATCCTCGACCCGGCCAACCCGCTGCAGATCATCGGCGTGCTGGACTGGGAGCTGACCACCATCGGCGACCCGCTGATGGACCTGGGCAACACGCTGGCCTACTGGATCGAGGCCAAGGACCCGGCGCCCGTGCAGCTGATGCGCCGCCAGCCGAGCCACCTGCCGGGCATGCTGACCCGCCAGGAATTCGCCGACTACTACGCCGAACGCGCCGGCCTGCCGCGCATCGACAACCTCGATTTCTATTACACCTATGGCCTGTTCCGCCTGGCCGGCATCGTCCAGCAGATCTACTACCGCTACTTCCATGGCCAGACCCAGGACAAGCGCTTCGCCCAGTTCATCAGCATGAACAAGCTGCTGGAGCAGATGAGTCTGCAGGTCATCAACCAATCACGGCTGTAAACCGGATCACAACAAGGGGAACCCCATGTCCAAGACCAACCTGTTCGACCTCGACGGCAAGATCGCCTTCGTTTCCGGCGCCAGCCGCGGCATCGGTGAAGCCATCGCCAAGCTGCTGGCCCAGCAAGGCGCCCATGTGATCGTTTCCAGCCGCAAGATCGAAGGCTGCCAGGCCGTTGCCGACGCCATCATTGCCGACGGCGGCAAGGCCACCGCGATCGCCTGCCATATCGGCGAAATGGAACAGATCCAGAGCGTCTTCGCGCAGATCAGCGAGCAGTTCGGCCGCCTCGACATCCTGGTCAACAACGCCGCCACCAACCCGCAGTTCTGCAATGTGCTGGACACCGACCTGTCGGCCTTCCAGAAAACCGTGGACGTCAACATCCGTGGCTACTTCTTCATGTCCATCGAAGCCGGCAAGCTGATGCGCAAGAACGGTAGCGGCAGCATCATCAACGTCGCCTCCATCAACGGCGTTTCGCCGGGCGAATTCCAGGGCATCTATTCGGTGACCAAGGCCGCGGTGATCAACATGACCAAGGTCTTCGCCAAGGAATGCGCCCAGTTCGGCATCCGTTGCAACGCCCTGCTGCCGGGCCTGACCGACACCAAGTTCGCCTCCGCGCTGGTGAAGAACGACTCCATCCTCAACGTCGCCCTGCAGCGCATCCCGCTCAAGCGCGTCGCCGACCCGAGCGAGATGGCCGGCACCGTGCTCTACCTGGCCAGCGATGCCTCCAGCTACACCACCGGCGTTGCGCTGAACGTCGACGGCGGCTTCCTCTCCTGAGGATTGGCGGCCATGAAAAAGGGAGCCTGATGGCTCCCTTTTTCAATTCCCCACGAATGCCCGTAGGTTGGCGCTGAGCGAAGCCCAACATTACCAAGCACCAGTCCGCACGTCGGGCTTCGCGGAGCGCAGCCGCAACCTACCGCCAATCCTTCAACGACTCCTTGGCCACCTGGTTCAGCGGCTGGGCCAGCAGGCCGGTGGGCGACAGGCTCACGGAATAGACCGCGCCATCGGCCATGGGCAGGTAGGTCACGCGCTGCGCTTCGGGCGCGAAGAGGAAGAAATCGCGCTGGGCCAGGCGCAGCCAGCGCCAGAGGTCGACGCCATAGGGGCTCGAGGCCAATTGGGCCCGGGGATGCTGGGCCAGGGCCTGCTGTTCGATGGCCAGGAAGCGCCCCGACAGCCGCTCCAGGCGATAGCCCGGCTCCAGGCCGAGCAGTTCGCCCAGGCCCGTCCACTTGAAGAGGCGTGCATCCAGTTGCCAGAGGTCGCCATCCAGCAACAGCTCGCGCTCGTTGCCGCCTTCCAGCAGGGTGACCTGGTAGCTCTGCGGCGCCAGGGCCTTGAAGCTCAGGGTCACCAGGGGCTTGTCTTCGGGCAATGCGTCGTAGCTCCAGAGGTCCTTGGCCACCAACGCCACCAGCAGCGCCAGGGCGAGGAATGCCAGGCCACAGGTGCCGCGAAGCCAGCCAAGGAACCAGCTGCGGTCCCAGAGGATACGTCCCGCCACCACCGTGACCAGCAATGCCAGGAGGGCGGTTGCCCAGGCCAGGCCGTCATACTGCATGGAGCCCATTCCTTATGCGTGAAAATGCCGGCATTATGCGCAACTCCCCAAGCCGCAGCCACAAGCCACGCGGCAGTTGTAGACACGGACCTCGTTTTCCATGCCATTCCCCTTCGAGCTGGCGGTCGATCCCGCCACCCTGGCGATTCTCGCCGCCGTTGCCTTTCTTGCCGGATTCATCGACGCCATCGCCGGCGGCGGCGGCCTGCTGACCATCCCCGCCCTGCTCACCGCCGGCCTGCCGCCGCACCTGGTGCTGGGCACCAACAAGCTCTGCGCCACCTTCGGCTCGGCCACCGCCAGCTACACCTTCTACCGACGCAAGCTGTTCGATCCGTCGAAATGGCGCAACGCCCTGATCGCCACCGCGATCGGCGCGACCCTGGGCGCGGTGATCGCCCACTGGCTGCCGGCTGCCTGGCTCAACCAGATGCTGCCCGTGGTGGTGTTCGGCTGCGGACTCTACCTGCTGTTCGGCAAGACGCCGGACGTCGCGCACAGCCAGGATGCGACCATCCCTCGCCGCCGCCAGTGGCCCCAGGGCCTGGGCCTCGGTTTCTACGACGGCGTGGCCGGCCCCGGCACCGGCGCCTTCTGGACCGTCAGCAGCCTGCTGATGTATCCCCTGGACCTGGTGCGCGCCAGCGGCGTTGCCCGCAGCATGAACTTCGTCAGCAACGCCATGGCCCTGGCGGTGTTCATCGCTGCCGGCCAGGTGGCCTGGGCGCTGGGCCTCAGCATGGGGATCGCCCTGATGGCCGGTGCCTTCCTCGGCGCGCGCACGGCCATCCAGGGCGGCGCCAAGTTCATCCGCCCGGTGTTCATCCTGGTGGTCTTGGCGCTGACCGCGCGCCTAGTGTGGCAGCACTGGATCGGCTAGGCCGCGGCGCCGCGCCACATAAAGGTCGATGAGGTAACGGGCGATGGAGCGCGACGCCGGCAACGGTGGCAGCGCGTCGATGGAGAACCACTGGGCGTCTTCGATCTCGCCCGGCTGCGGGACTATCTCGCCACTGCGGTACTCGGCGTGGAAGCCAAGCATCAGCGAATGCGGGAAAGGCCAGTTCTGACTGCCAATGTACTGGATGTTGCCGATCTCCACGCCGACCTCTTCCCGCACCTCGCGCGCCACGCAGTCCTCAACCGACTCACCCGGTTCGACGAAGCCGGCCAGGGTGCTGTAAACACCGCTGACGAAGCGCGGCGAGCGCGCCAGCAACAGCTCATCACCGCGCGTGACCAGCACTATCATGCTCGGCGACAGGCGTGGGTAATGGTGGACTTCGCAACTCGGGCAGCGCATCGCGCGCTCACCCGCCACCTGTTCCATGCGCGAGCCGCAGCTGCCGCAGAAGCGGTGCTGTTCGGCCCAGGTGCCGATCTGGCTGGCGAAGCCGAGCAGGCGGAAGATATCCGCATCGCCCTGCAGCATGACCTGGCGCAGGCCCTGCCAGAAGCAGCCGTCCACCTCGGCCGGGTGGGCCAGCTCCAGCAGGTAGATGGGGTCGCCATCGAAATGGCCGATGCCGTGCTCGCTGAGTACCGGCAGCTCCTGGCGTTTCAACCATTCCCGCGGGAAGAGCACGCCATTGCTGTCGGCGAGGAACTGCTGGCGGCAATGGGCAACCGCCCACCCCCCGGGCTGGGAGGCATCGAGCAGTCCGGACTGCCAGCGCTCGCCAGCCATCTCAGGCCGCCACCGGCAGGCCCAGGGCCCGCACGCTGTTTGCCGCCAGGTCCAGTACGTCGTCCTGGAAGCCACGGCGCATGCCGGCACCGCCTTCCAGGTAGTACTCGAGGCTGGTCAGGGCATCGGCCAGGGTTTCCAGCATCTGCTCCGAGGGCATGAGGGAAGACTCCAGCATCTGCTGCTGGATGTATTCGCCGCAGGCGCCCACGAGGAACGCGGCGCGCTCCTGGCCGAGGAACCAGAGGCCGCCGCGAACCGCCTGCAGGCTGATCGGCACATTGGCCAGGTGCGGCCTGTCGCCGTTGGATTCCAGATAGGAGGTAATGGCGCGCTTGGCCAGGGCCAGGCCTGCCTGGGCCTCGTCCAGCACCACGATGCGGGCCTCGGCCAGCTGGTGGTTGGCGAAGGATTCCGCCTCGTGCCCCGGTTCGACCAGAGGACGCGGACCACGACGCTCCCCGCTGTCTAGGCCGGCCACCATGCTTTCGACATAGAGCACGGCATCGGCCAGCTTGAGCAATTCGATGGGCTCCACCGGAGCGTCGGCGCTCCAGGCAGCGACCATGGAGAGCTGCCCCTGCAGGGCGTTGCCCGGAGAGTTCAGGCCGACCATGACCAGGGTCTTGGCCAGCTTGCCGAGCAGGGCATGCAGGCTGCCGAAGGACTCGACCGGCGCAGTGCCGCGCTCGATCAGGTCGATCATGTCCTTGACGCTGTTGAGCTCCTCGAAGATGGCCGAGGACAGCGAACGCATCACCGCCTGCCCGGGGCCGGAGAGGCGCTGGTACTCCTGCTCGAGGAGCTGGTCGGTGAAGGGCAGCGCGGTCATGCCGAAGACCTCGCAGACAGCGCGGGCACGCGGCCCCCGGCTGTCGGCCAGGGCCACCAGGTAGAGCAGCTCTTTCAGCAGGCTGCGCGGCGCTTCATAGGTCTCGTTGGCCAGCAGCAGCTTCAGTTCGCGATCCAGGCGGGAGAACAGTTGCTTGCGCGACTTGCGCGCCAGCAGCTGGCCCTCCAGCTGCGACTCGATGGCGGCGGCGCCGATCCAGCAGAGGCGGCCACGGGGCTGGCTCGCATAAATACGCTCCAGACCGCCGAGGGCGCGCTCCATCACGCGCAGTGCGCTGGGCGCCTTGTCGCCACGCAGGAAGCCGAGCAGCCCCTGCTGGTAGATCTGACGGAAGCGCCGGGCCAGGGCTGCCGGGTCGACACCCTCCTGCAGGCGGGCCGCCACGACGTCCTGGCGCGCCTGGTCCAGGCGCACGCTGAAGAAGTAGCTCTCCGGCAGAGGGGGCTGGCCGCCAGCCTGGCGCAGGTCGTTGATCGCCGGCAACAGCAGTTCGGGCATTTCCTGGCGATGCAGGTCGAGGTTTTCCAGGTAGCGGCGCAACACATACAGCGCATTGCTCAGGGCCGACAGCTGCACATCGCGCTCTTCGCCGGCACCGGTAGGAATGTCGGTGGCCTGGTCCAGCAGTTCCTGGGCCAGCAACTCGGCCCCGGTCAGCTCGATCAGGTTGAGGGTGCCGCGCACCTGGTGCATGGCTTCCACGGCCTGCTGCAGCAGGCTGCCGTTCTGTCGTTCGGCGATGAAGTGCTCGAGGCTCTGCTCGGCCTGTTCCATGGTGGCGAACAACTCGTCGCGCACCAGGCCCAATGATGTGACTCCGGTGACCATGCCTTAATGCGCCTCCCGCGCGTGGGTGCGGTACAGCATCAGTCAGCGAACTCTGGCTTCTGTTTGCTCATGTGGGCCGTCATGGCCACACGCAGGTCGGCGGATTGCAGCATGGCTGCGTTCCAGGTGGCGACGTATTCGAGGCCGTCGTCGACCCGGTGGTCGCGCATGTAGCGGATCATTTCCTTGGTGCCGCGCACGGCGATGGGCGACTTGGCGGCGATCTGGTGGGCGATGCCGAAGACGCCGTCGAGCAGGGCGTCCTGGTCGGCGTAGGTGCGGTTGACCAGGCCCAGGCGCTGCGCCTCTTCACCGTCGATGCTGCGGCCGGTGTAGGCCAGTTCGCGCATCATGCCGTCGCCGATGATGCGCGGCAGGCGCTGCAGGGTACCGACGTCGGCGGCCATGCCGATGTCGATTTCCTTGATGGAGAATTGCGCGTCGACCGTGGAGTAGCGCATGTCGCAGGCCGAGATCAGGTCGATGGCGCCGCCCAGGCAGTAACCCTGGATGGCGGCGATGACCGGCTTGCTGCAGTTGTCGACGACGTTGAAGGACTCCTGCAGTTCGAGGATCTTGCGCCGCAGGGTACGCGCGTTGCGCCCGGCGTCCGAGCCCAGTTGGGCGCCGACCGAAGCGAGCAACATCAGGTCGATGCCGGAGGAAAAATGCTTGCCGGCGCCGGACAGCACCACGACCCGCACTTCGTCGCTATCCTCGATCTCACGGAAGATCTCGACGATCTCCTTCCAGAAATCGGCATTCATCGCGTTGATCTTTTCGGGACGGTTGATCTGCACATGGGCGATCTTGTCTGCCAACTCTACGCGGAAGGCTTTGTAGTCGGGCACGGGTCGATCCTCGGCGGGCGCCATAGATGAAGGGTCATTCAGGAAGCCCGGCAACTATAACAAGCGCGAAGTAAAAGTCGATGCCGCCCACTGTGACGCAGGCCACGCCATGAAATTGCCACTTCGCCTCAAAGACCCGGCCTAAGCGCCTGGTCCGGTGCGGCGGGGCGGGACCTGTGGTGCGCTGCCCTGCGGGATGGTCTGGATGGCTCTGCGCTGGTGTTCGGCTGGAGGGCGGTCAGCCATTGGCTCTAACGGCTGCGTCCGCCTGCACCCGGTTGCGCCACTGGCGCCAGGTGTAGAGCGGAATGCCCGCCATCAGCACCAGGAAGCCCCAGAAGATGGCCTGCTCGCCGGTGCCGTAAAGCGCCCAGATGGAATAGATGAAACCCAGCACGCCGATGGATACCAGCCGGCCGCGTTCGCGGTCGGAGAAATCGCCGGGCTTTACCGCCAGTTGCTGCAGCAGGGCCGCGGTGCAGAAGGCGTAGGGCACGACACCGGTCATGGTGCCGAGCAGGATGATCACGTTGAACACATCCACCAGGTCGCCCTGACCGTCCACCAGCACCAGCGCGGTGACCAGGACCCCGGACACCAGCAGGCCGTTGGCCGGCACGTCGTACTTGTTGGTTCGCGCCAGGGATTCCGGCAGCAGGCCGTCACGGGCGGTGGCCATGGGGATCTGCCCCTGCAGCAGCACCCAACCGTTCAGCGCGCCGAGGCAGGCGATCACCGCGCCAGCCGCCACCAGGTGGTAGCCCCACTCCCCCACCAGCACCCGCGCGGCATCGGCGAAGGGCGCGGTGGAGCGCATCAGCACCTCGGGCGGCAGCACGCCTTGTACAGCAGTGATGGAGAGCATGTAGACGCCGGCCGCCACCAGGGTGCCGAACACGGTGGCACGCGGGATAGTGCGCCTGGGATTGTCGACGTGGTCCGCCGGAACAGTGGCCGACTCCAGGCCGATGAAGGACCAGAGCGTCAGGGCCGCCGTGGTGGCGATGGCCTGGGCATAGCCGACACCGCCCGGCAGTTCGCTCGGTTCGGGAATGCGCAGGTACTCGGGGTTGAAGGAGAACCAGCCAAGCACACCGACCAGCAGCAGTGGCACCAGCTTGAGCACGGTCAACAGGTTCTGCGCCAGGCCGAAGGCGCCTATGCCGCGCAGGTTGATCAGGGTGCAGAGCCAGATGGCGCCGATGGCGGTCGCCACCATCAGCACCGGGTCGCGCAGGGCCGGGATGAATACCTGCAGGTAACCCACCAGGGTCACCGAGATGGCCGCATTGCCGATCCAGGCGGCCTTCCAGTAGGTCCAGGCGCAGAGGTAGCCGGCAAAGCTGCCGAAACCGTCGCGGGTATAGGCGTAGGGGCCGCCGGCCGAGGGATTGAGCCGGGCCAGGCGGGCGAAGGTCAGGGCCAGTATCACCGCCCCGGTGCTGGAGATCAGCCAGCCGAACAGGCTCAACCCACCATAGGCGGCCAGGCTGGACGGCAACAGGAACACCCCCGAGCCGATCATGTTGCCCACCACCAGCGCGGTGCAGGTCCAGAACCCCATGCTGCCGCGCTGCTTCACCGCTTCTCCTTGCGCCATCGATATCCCCCGCTTGGCTATTCCTTGATGCAATCCACGGTATAGCAGCGCCCCGTGGGGCTGTCCTGATAGTGCAGGCCGTGCACGTCGACATCGAAGCCCGGGAAGCTCAGGTCGAAGGTGCGGGCGAACTCCAGGTAGTCGATGATCGCGCGGGTCTCCCGGGTGAAACGCTCGCCCGGCATGATCAGCGGAATGCCCGGCGGATAGGGCACCAGCATCACCGCGGCGATGCGTCCCGGCAGCAGGTCCAGGGGCACCGGCTCCACCTCGCCGCGCACCAGCTTGTCATAGGCCTCGGCCGGCTTCATGGCCAGTTCCGGCAGCTTGGTGTACATGCTCTTGAGCGCCTTCGGCGTGGCGCTGTTGCGGTAGCAGGTGTGCAACGCATCGCAGAGGTCGCGCAGGCCCATGCCGGCGTAGCGCGACCCATGGGCCGCGGCAATCGACGGCAGGGCCTGGGCCAGGGGCTGGTTGGCGTCATAGCCGCGCTTGAACTCCAGCAGTTCGGTGAGCAGCGTGCTCCATTTGCCCTTGGTGATGCCCATGGAGAAGAGCACCAGGAAGGAATAGAGGCCAGTCTTCTCCACTACCAGGCCGTGTTCCCAGAGGAACTTGCTGACCACCGCAGCGGGAATGCCCTGCTCGCCCAGCTTGCCGTCGGCGCTCAGGCCGGGAGTGATCAGGGTGACCTTGATCGGGTCGAGCAGCACATAGTCGTCCGCGACATTGCCGAAGCCGTGCCAGTCGGCATCCCCGCGCAGCAGCCAGTCCGAGGTGGCGACGGCCGCGGCGCCCTCCGCCAGCGGCGGCTGCCAGATGCTGAACCACCAGTCGTCCGCCGCCTGGTTCTTCCGCACGTTGGCCATGGCCCGGCGGAAGCGCAGCGCCTCGTCGAAGGTCTCCTGGATCAGCGAGCGCCCGGCCGGCCCTTCCATCATCGCGGAGGCCACGTCGAGGGAGGCGATGATGCCGTACTGGGGCGAGGTGGAGATGTGCATCATGAAGGCTTCGTTGAAGCGGTGCCGGTCGAGCTGGCGGGCGCCGCCATCCTGCACATGGATCATCGAGGCCTGGCTGAAGGCCGCCAGCAGCTTGTGGGTGGAGTGCGTGGTGAACACCAGGGGCGAGCGTTCCTCGCGGCGAGTGCACATGCCGTAACGCCCGGCATAGAACTCATGGAAGGCAGCGTAGGCGTACCAGGCCTCGTCGAAGTGCAGGACCTCCACCGAATCGCCCAGGGCCTGCTTGATCAACTCGGCGTTGTAGCAGAGGCCGTCGTAGGTGGAGTTGGTCACCACCGCCAGCTTGACCTTGGGCGCACGACCCTTGGCCAAGGGGCTGGCATCTATCTTGGCCTGGATCGACGCGGGGCTGAATTCGCTCAGCGGGATGGGCCCGATGATGCCCAGCTCGTTGCGCTCCGGCGTCAGGTAGAGGGGAATGGCGCCGGTCATGATGATCGAATGGACGATGGACTTGTGGCAGTTGCGGTCCACCAGCACCAGGTCGTCGCGACCGACCATGGAGTGCCAGACGATCTTGTTCGCGGTGGAGGTGCCGTTGATCACGAAGAAGGTGTGGTCGGCGCCGAAGTTCTGCGCGGCCCTGGCCTCGGCCTCCGCCAGCGGGCCGGTATGGTCCAGCAGCGAACCCAGTTCAGGCACCGACACCGACAGGTCCGAGCGCAAGGTGTTCTCCCCGAAGAACTGGTGGAACGCCTGCCCCACCGGACTCTTGCGATAGGCCACGCCGCCGCCGTGGCCCGGCGTGTGCCAGGAGTAGTTGGACTGCGCGGTGTGCTCCACCAGGGCGCGGAAGAATGGCGGCAGCAACCCTTCCAGGTAACTGCGCGCGGCCCGGGCCACCTGGCGGGCGAGGAAGGGCACCGTGTCTTCGTAGAGGTAAAGCAGCCCACGTAGCTGGTTGAGGTCGGCCATGGCCTCGGCCGGCGCGTTCTCGATGGTCACCTGCTCGCCCAGGGCGAAGATCGGCAACTGCGGCGCCCGCACCCGAGCGACCCTGATCAGCTCCACCATATCCTGCAACAGCAGCTGGTTCTCCCCGGCGCCTTCGGCGGCGACCAGGATGCAGGCGAGGCCATGGTGGGTGGAGGCGACTATGCGCCCTTCGGCGGAGCTGGCGGTGGAAAGGATGGTGAAGCCGTCCTGCTCCAGTTCGCGGGCGATGCCGCGCACCCGCTCGCCGGCAACCGTGTCGGCCTTGATATCACGATGGACGATGAGGATCGGGAACTTGAGCTCTTTATACATTGTGGCTCCCTGAGGAGACGGGCCCGGCCCACCTATGCCCTCAGGGTAGAAGCTTGATCGCGGGGGCGGTACCCCCGCAGCCACAGGCTGTACGTAAAGGTCGCAATCAGGAAGCCGGCGGCGCGTCCATCTGTACCCAGAGCGCCGGCGCGCCGGCGGACTTCTCGATGGCCGCGAGGCGCGTGGCATGGGCGGCCAGCTCTTCATCGCTGGCACGGATCACCCGGCCGCGCGGGCGCTCGGCCGCCAGGCGACGGACCGGGCTGACATGGGCGCGGCCGCTGCCGTCGTCGCCACCCTCACCGGCCAGGGACAGGTTGGTCTGGCCACCGGTCATCGCCAGGTAGACGTCGGCGAGGATCTCGGCGTCGAGCAGTGCGCCGTGCAGCTCTCGGTTGGAGTTGTCGACGTCGTAGCGCTTGCACAGGGCGTCCAGGCTGTTGCGCTGGCCCGGGTGGCGCTCGCGGGCCATCATCAGGGTGTCGAGCACCGTGCAGTAGTCGCTGACGTCACTGCGCTCGGACTGCCCCAGCAGGGCGAACTCGTTGTTGATGAAGCCAACGTCGAACGCCGCGTTGTGGATGATCAGCTCGGCGCCCTTGATGAATTCGAAGAACTCGTCGGCGACGTCCTTGAAGCGCGGCTTGCCCACCAGGTACTCGTTGGTGATACCGTGCACCGCGATGGCGCCTTCATCCACTTCGCGGTCGGGCTGCAGGTAGACATGGAAATGACGCCCGGTCAGGCGCCGGCCTTCCAGTTCGACGCAGCCGATCTCGATGATCCGGTGACCATCGGTGACCGGCATGCCGGTGGTTTCTGTATCCAGTACGACGTAACGCATGTTCTAGGCCTATGAAGAAGATTGCCGCAGCGGCGGGATTCTAGGGTCTGCATGAAAGGTCGTCGAGCGAAGGTCAGGCTAGGCAAAAATCGGTGAGGAAGCGGACTGGGCTCGCACGCGAGTTAACGAGCTGTTAATGAGCTTTCCGAACCGATTTTTAACGACGCATCACCGATGCGCAGGCACCTTTCGTGCTGAACCTAACGGGCGTTGAGCTCGCTGACACCCCTATTCGCCAGCTGGTCGGCGCGTTCGTTGCCATGATGGCCGATATGCCCGCGCACCCATTGCCAGGTCACCTTGTGGCGGTTCACCTGCTCATCGAGCATCTGCCAGAGGTCGGCGTTCTTCACCGGCTCCTTGGCGGCAGTCTTCCAGCCGCGCTTCTTCCAGTTGGGCATCCACTCGGTGATGCCTTTCATCACGTACTGCGAGTCGGTCACCAGGGTCACTTCGCAGGAGCGCTTGAGCGCGGCCAGGCCCTGGATGGCGGCCATCAGTTCCATGCGGTTGTTGGTGGTATCGCGCTCCCCACCCCAGAGCTCACGCTCGGCGCCCTTGTAGACCAGCAATGCGCCCCAGCCGCCCGGGCCGGGATTGCCCTTGCAGGCGCCGTCGGTATAGATCTCTACCAGTTCGCTCACTTAAGCCTCATGTTTTGAATCGCACCGGCTGACCTTCGCCACCGGCATGGGCACCAGCTTGCCCATCGGCTCGCGCCGGGCCTGACGCAGCGGGCGCAGGCCGACCACCAGCTTGCGCGCCACCAATAGATAGAAGCCCGCGCCGAGTCCCTGCCCGGCGGTGCCCCTGCGCTCCAACCAGGCCAGGCGAGTTTGCCAGGTGGGTGAAGCGAGCGGCGGACGATAGCACCCGAAGCGGCGTTTCTCCAGCGCGAAGCCCAGCAGGTTGAGCCAGTCGCTGACCCGCACCGGCGAAATGCAGCGCGCCTGGCCCAGGGCGTCGCCGGCGAAGTAATGGCGCACGCCCCAGGCACTCCAGGGATTGACCCCGATGATCATCAGGTGCCCGCCCGGGCGCACGCTGCGCGCGGCCTCGCGCAGCAGGCTGTGGGGCGAGAGGCAGAAATCCAGGCCGTGCTGCAGCACCACCACGTCCGCCGCGTGCTCACTGAGAGGCCAGGCGGACTCTTCACAGGCGATCTCCACGCCCGGCAAAGGCGCTCCCAGGTGCACGCTGCGCTGGATCTGCTTGGCGCCGGGCGGCAGTTCGGCACGCGGGCCGTAGTGCACCAGGTAGCCGCCGAAGTAACGCGCCAGTTCGTCCTCCAGCAGGCGCTGCTCTTCGAACAGCAGCAGGCCGCCCAACGGGCCGGCGAACCAGGAACGGGCCCCGGCGATCAGCTCCAGCCAGTCGGCATCGGCTTGGGCAAATGCTTTCTCGGTCATGGCAATCTCCTGCGTCAGAGCCCTAAGATGCTCCATTGCTCTCTGCTTGGCGACTCCCTTCATGATCAAGATCGACGCCCTCCCCGCCTTTTCCGACAACTATCTCTGGCTGCTGCAGGATGCCGAAAGCCGCTGCTGCGCAGTGGTCGACCCTGGCGACGCCGCACCGGTGCTGGCCTGGCTCGAAGCTCATCCCGGCTGGCGGCTGACCGATATCCTGGTCACCCACCACCATGCCGACCACGTCGGCGGCGTGGCCCGGTTGAAGGACGCCTGCGGCTCCCGCGTACTCGGCCCGGCCCAGGAACGCATCCCGGCCCGCGACCAGGCCCTTGGCGAAGGTGATCGGGTGCAAGTGCTGGGACTGGAGTTCCAGATATTCGAAGTGCCCGGCCATACCCTCGGCCATATCGCCTACTACCACGAGGATACCGGCCAGCCGCTGCTGTTCTGCGGCGACACCCTGTTCGCCGCCGGTTGCGGGCGGCTGTTCGAAGGCACACCGGAGCAGATGCACCGCTCCCTCAGCCGCCTGGCGGCCCTGCCAGCGGCCACCCAGGTCTACTGCACCCACGAGTACACCCTGAGCAACCTGCGCTTCGCCAAGGCGGTGGAACCGGCGAACCGGCACACAGCCGAGCGTTTCGCCAGCGTCAGCCGCCTGCGCGAGCAGGGTGACATCAGCCTGCCATCGACCATTGCCCTGGAACTGGCCACCAACCCCTTCCTGCGGGTAACTGAAACATCCGTTAAACAAATGGCCGACGAGCGGGCCGGCCGGGAAAACCCTACGCCTGCCGAGGTCTTCGCCACTCTGAGGGCCTGGAAAGACCAGTTCTGAGAGGCCGGAGGCCCGACGCGGACTGGTGAAAACTTGACCACCCCCAGGTCGGTTCCTAGAATCGCCGAACTTTTTTCGCCGGAAAAACCTCTCAGCCAATGTTGTCTTCGCCGATCCGAACCTTCGACATGGATGCATTGGCACGAGCCGCGCGAGCGCTTGTGGTGGTGTTCGCCGCCACCCTCGCCGGCTGTGCGGGCACTGGCCAGAAAGACGAAGACCAGGGCCGCGACACCGACCGCGCGCTGGACATGAGCCAGCAGGCCCAGTGGCTGGAGGAAGCCGAAACCGAGCGTGAACCCCAGGACATCTGGGAGCGCATGCGCAAGGGCTTCAAGCTGCAGGACGAAATCGGCGTCAACCCGCGTATCGAGCGCCAGCGCCTCTGGTACGTCAGCAAGCCTTCCTTCCTGGAGAGCGCCAGCGAGAATGGCAGCCTCTATATCCACTATGTGGTGGAGCGCCTGGAAGAGCGCAACATGCCCCTGGAACTGGCCCTGCTGCCGGTAGTGGAAAGCGCCTACAACCCCTTCGCCTACTCCCGCAGCCATGCCGTCGGCATCTGGCAGTTCATCCCGTCCACCGGCCGCCATTTCAACCTGCGCCAGACCAGCTGGTACGACGGCCGCCGCGACATCACCGCTTCCACCAACGCCGCACTGAACTACCTCGACCGCCTGCACGAGATGTTCAACGGCGACTGGCTGCTGGCCCTGGCCGCGTACAACGCCGGGGAAGGCACCGTCAGCCGCGCCATCGAGCGCAACCAGAAGCTAGGCCTGCCGACCGACTACTGGAACCTGCCGCTGCCGCAAGAGACCCAGGACTACGTGCCCAAGCTGCTGGCCCTGTCACAACTGGTAATGGCGCCCGAAGCCTATGGCGTGAACCTCAGCCCCATCGCCAACGAACCCTACTTCGAGGTGGTGGAGGTCAAGCAGCAGCGCCTGGACCTGTCCCGCGTCGCCCGCATGGCCGACATGGACGCCGACGAGATGTACCAGCTCAATCCGGCCTTCAAGAAGCGCATCACCATGGACGGCCCGCAGCACCTGCTGGTGCCCGCCGAGAAAGCCGAACTGCTGACCGCCAACCTCGCGCTGATGAAGCCCCAGGCACTGGTGGACTGGCAGCAATACCGCGTACGCACCGGCGACAGCCTGCACGGCATCGCCAACCGCTATCACGTGACGGTCAAGACCCTGAAGGAGATCAACGGGCTGCCCGGCAACCACCTGCGGGTCGGCCAGTCGTTGAACATTCCGGTGGAGCCGGGGCTCAAGCCCGATCAGCCGCTGTTCCAGAACGTCGCCAGCGCCAGTGCCCCGGCACCGACGCCGGTTAGTAACCACAAGGTGAAAAGTGGCGATAATCTCTGGACCATCGCCCGCCAGCACAAGGTAGACGTCCAGGACATCAAGCGCTGGAACGACCTCAAGGGCAACAGCCTGAAGGCCGGCCAGGTGCTGAAGCTGAAGGGTGGCGCCACCCAGGTCGCCAGCGCTGCCAGCGGCAAGTCGAAAGGCAAGGACCGCGAGTCGGTGACCTATTACAAGGTCAAGCGCGGCGACTCACTCTATCTGATTGCCAAGCGCTTCAATGTGGAAATGAAGCACCTGCAGCGTTGGAACCCCCGCAGCGCGGGTGACCTGAAGCCGGGCCAGACGCTGACGCTCTATCTCCCTTGAAGCCCCCCTGGCGCCGCGCCGTGAACTGACCGTAGGGTGGAAATCCGCGAATCGGATTTCCACCGCCGTCTTGGATAGAAAAAGGCTATGTCCACATTAGCTGTTGCAGTACTGAATAGAAGCCTCTAGTACAGGCCTTTCAGAACTCCGCGCCAACCTGACGCAACCCTCTCCCCCAGCCCCTCTCCCGCAAGCGGTAGAGGGGTGACTCGCGCCTGATAGGGCGCAGCAATTCTGATGCCCAGTCG
>NZ_SSOJ01000044.1 GCF_029871205.1 Pseudomonas sp. BN417
CTTTCCCGGCCCTGGGCAGTGAGGTAGCTAACCTCATTGCCCTGGAGAGATACAAGGATGGGTCGGGCGGCGTTCCGCGAGCCTGCGATACCCATCGATCCGGACTGAAGGCGGCGAAGGTGGTGGGGTAGGGCTGGGGCTTGATCGTGGCAAACCTTGTGGGGGCGAATTCATTCGCCAAGCAGGCCGAAGGTCTGCCCGTTGCTCCGAGCCACTGGGACCGCTACGCGGTCCTCAGCGAATGAATTCGCCCCCACAGAAAAGCGGCAGCTTCGGCGCAGATCTCACACCTGGCTCTGTTCCCCACTGAACACCAGCGTCACCCGGCAGCGCCGGCAGTAGTAGCGGCGGCCGCGGGCCACCAGGGCATGGCGCTGGGAGGAGAAGGGATGGCCGTCGGGGCAGGCGCAGCGGTAGAGGTAGCGGGTGACCTTGCGCCGCTTCACTTCATAGTTGTGGCAGCGGTTGGGCGGTAGCTCGTAAACGCCGCGCATGATCAGCTGCCATTCCTCGCCATGGGGCTGGATGCGCGATCCGAACAGCTGGTGGGCCACCAGGTGCGCCACTTCGTGGGCCACGGTCTGGCGGAGGAAGTCTTCCTGGTTCTCGCGGTAGAGCTGCGGGTTGAAGCGCAGCTTGTTCTCGTCCAGATGGGCGACGCCAGCTTTCTGCCCGCGCAGCTTGAAGCTCACTTCGGGGCGGGGGAATCGGCATTTGAAAAAGTCTTCGGCCTGCTGGTAGCAGGTTTCGACGCGGGCAAGTAACTGCTCGGGCATAGGGCACTCCGTTGGCGCGGAATTATGCCGCAAACCCGGACCCTTCCGGAGGCGATGACGCCGAGCGGTCATCCTCGACCAAACGGAAAAGGCCGCCCGCAGGCGGCCTCGTTCTCAGAAGGAGATCATCAACTGGTGTACACCGGCCCCAGGCCGAAGCCCCAGAGGATCACGGCCGACGCGATCATCGCCACCAGCACCACCAGACCCACCGCCAGCACCGAGCTGGAGAACAGGAAGCCTTCGTCCTTGGGAATGTTCATGAAGGTGGGAATGCCCACGTAGAGCAGGTACACCGTGTAACAGATGGCCAGGGTGCCCACCGTCGCGCCGAACCACAGGTGTGGGTAGAGCGCCGCCAGGCCGCCGATGAACAGCGGGGTTGCGCAGTAGGCGGCGAAGACGATGCACTCGGTGACGCTCGGGTTGGCGTCGTAGGTGCGCGCCATCCAGTGGATGAAGCCACCCATCACCGCCACGCCGGCCAGCATCGCCAGGTACGACATGATGGACATCTGCATTGCACTGGCCTGGGTGAGCATGACGGGATCGCCCTTGCCCAGGACCCAGCCCACCTGGGTAGTGCCGATATAAGCGGAGATCACGGGAATTGCAGCAAGGATCAGGACGTGGGTGAGATACATGTGGCTAACGCTTTCCTCTTCGCCACGAATCTCCTGCCACTCTTGATCGGGATGGGTGAAGAGCCCCCAAACGTGGTGGATCATGCTGAACACCTCCTCATTATTATGAGGTCGCCCCCCAGCGAAGCGCCGGGGGCGCGTAGCCAGCGCCACCCGGTGCCCGGCCGACCTATGCGACCTTATGTCGCAGTATAGGCAGGCAAGTTGCCGCCGCCTTAGAGCGAATCGAAGATTCAGCTTCAGCTGTAATAGCGTTGAAGTATTTCCATGGCTTTGTTGATCGATTGCAGCCGCGAAGTGCTGCCGCCGCGATCGGGGTGGTGCAGGCTCACCAACTGGCGGTAGCGCTGCTTGATCAGGGCCAGGCTGAGCGGCTGGCTGCCGTCATGCAGGCCAAAGAGTTCCAGGGCCGCGAGCTTTTCTTCGCTGCCCTGCATGCGCGTCCAGAAGCTGGCCAGCAGCCGTTCCACATCCTCCTCGGTGGTTTCCCGCAGGTTCTTCAGGTCCAGATAGTAGTCCCGCAGCGGGTCCAGTTCGCTGAGGGCGGCCGTCGCCCCGGCTTCGTAAGGCAGCAACTGGACGCACAGGGGGCTGATGGCGAGCTGGGCGAGGCCCTCGCCGTTCAGCCGGTCGCGAAGGAGGTAGAGGGCGTTGAACACCAGGAAGTGGGTGCGGAACAGCACCAGTCTGTCGGTGAGTTCGAGGTGGGGGATGTGGGTGGAGTGACGGGCCTTGAGCGCCTGGATCAGTTGGTATTCGCTCAAGCCTTCGGGCGCCCCGCGCAAGAGTTCGTGGAGCTGGTCGCTGAGGTCCAGGGCGGGGTCGAGGTCGCTGTTCATCGGCGGGAGCCTAGCACAGGCTGTCGATGGGGCTGGGGCCGCGCGCGCTTTGTGCGTAAAATAGCCAGCTTTTCGCATCTCCCCCCGGATTCCAGAGCACCATGGGCACCCTTTCGGTCAACCAGAACAAACTGCAGAAACGCATCCGCCGCCTGGCCGGCGAGGCCATCGCCGACTTCAACATGATCGAGGATGGCGACAAGGTCATGGTCTGCCTGTCCGGCGGCAAGGACAGCTACACCATGCTGGACGTGCTGCTGTACCTGCAGAAAGTCGCGCCGATCAAGTTCGAGATCGTCGCCGTGAACATGGACCAGAAGCAGCCGGGCTTCCCCGAACACGTGCTGCCGGCCTACCTGGAGTCCATCGGCGTGGCGTACCACATCATCGAGAAGGACACCTACTCGGTGGTGAAGGAGAAGATCCCGGAAGGCAAGACCACCTGCTCGCTCTGCTCGCGCCTGCGCCGTGGCACGCTCTACACCTTCGCCGACGAGATCGGCGCGACCAAGATGGCCCTGGGGCACCACCGCGACGACATCCTGGAAACCTTCTTCCTCAACATGTTCTACGGCGGCACCCTCAAGGCCATGCCGCCGAAGCTGCGCGCCGACGACGGCCGCAACGTGGTCATCCGCCCGCTGGCCTACTGCAACGAGGCCGACATCGAGGCGTATTCCATCCTCAAGGAGTTCCCGATCATCCCGTGCAACCTCTGCGGCTCCCAGGAGAACCTGCAGCGCCAGGTGGTCAAGGAGATGCTCCAGGACTGGGAGCGCAAGTCGCCAGGCCGTACCGAGATCATGTTCCGCGCCCTGCAGAACGTGGTGCCCTCGCAGCTGGCCGACCGCAACCTCTTCGACTTCGCCAGCCTGCGCATAGACGAAACCGCGGCGCCGCGCACGCTGGACGTGGTCAATATCTGATCCATGCCCGTGTAGGGGCGAGCTGGCTCGCGAAGGTTCGCCAGCAAGCTGGCTCCTACAGGGAATCGTTTCCGCATCGAAAGGACACTGCATGCGCGATTACCGCTGGCTTCACGAATACTGCCTGAACCGCTTCGGCTCGGCCGAAGCCCTGGAAGCGCGCCTGCCGCAGCCACGCAGCGATGCCGAGCTGCGGGCACTCCCTGATGACCGTTACCTGTCGCTGATCGCCCTGCGGGTGTTCCGCGCCGGGCTCAAGCACAGCCTGGTGGACGCCAAATGGCCGGCGTTCGAAGAGGCGTTCTTCGGCTTCGACCCGGAGAAGGTGGTGCTGATGGGCGCCGAGCACCTCGAGCGGTTGATGCACGACACGCGCCTGATCCGTCACCTGGGCAAGCTCAAGAGCGTGCCGCGCAACGCCCAGTTGGTGCTGGACGTGGCGAAGGAGAAGGGCAGCTTCGGCGCGCTGATCGCCGACTGGCCGGTGACCGAGATCGTCGGCCTGTGGAAGTACCTGGCCAAACACGGCCACCAGTTGGGCGGGCTGTCGGCGCCGCGCTTCTTGCGCATGGTCGGCAAGGACACCTTCATTCCCACCGATGACATGGTCGCCGCCCTCAAGGCCCAGGACATCATCGACAAGGCGCCCACCAGCCAGAAGGACCTGGCGCAAGTCCAGGCCGCCTTCAACCAGTGGCATGCCGAGAGCGGCCGGCCGCTGTGCCAGCTTTCGGTGATGCTGGCGCACACCGTCAATCACTGAGTTCGCCTTGCGCTGTGCGGCGTCCCGGATGGACACTGGGCGCCGGTCGGAAACAGGGGCGAGACATGTCGGATATCCAGCGCGTCGCGGCGGCCTTGAAGGCGGCGAAGAGAATCCTGGTGATCACCGGGGCGGGGCTTTCGGCCGATTCGGGCCTGCCCACCTACCGTGGCCTGGGCGGCCTCTACAACGGCATGACGGAGGAGGGGTTGCCCATCGAGGCAGCGCTCTCGGGCCCCATGCTGCAGCGCAATCCGGCGCTCTGCTGGAAGTATCTCGCCCAACTCGGCCGCGCTTGCCTGGGCGCCGGGCCGAATGCCGGGCATGAAGCCATCGCCGAACTGCAGCGGCGCAAGCCCGACTGCTGGGTCCTGACGCAGAACATCGACGGCTATCACCGCCAGGCGGGTTCGCCGCCGGAACGGCTGATCGAGATCCACGGCGAACTGTCGCCGCTCTACTGCCAGTCCTGCGGGGCGGAAAGTCCCGACCTTGCCCGACATCTGGCAGGAGAAATGCCTCCCAAATGCCCTGAATGTGGTGGTATTCTCCGTCCGCCCGTGGTGCTGTTCGAGGAAATGCTCCCAGAGCAGGCCATCGACAGCCTCTACGCCGAGCTACGCAAGGGATTCGATGCGGTGATCTCGGTGGGAACCACGGCGAGCTTTCCCTACATCATCGAGCCCGTTGTCCGCACCCGCCAGGCAGGCGGTTTCACCGTGGAAATCAACCCGGCTCGCACCGATCTCAGCCCGGTGGTCGATGTTCACCTGCAAGGAAAGGCCTTAGAAGTTCTGCAAGGACTGATAAGTCACATTTCAGGCGATTAAATTTGCATATCAGGGCGATAGAAGGCATAGTCGCGCCTTCATCAAAAGACACCCGACACGGTCGTGCCCATGCTGAAGCGCTTCGCACCCCTCGTGCCCCTGACTTTCGCCCTGTTTCTCGCCGCTTGCACAGGTAATGTGCAGCAGCAACCCCAGTTCCAATCCCAGGCCCCGGTGGCCGATGGTGCGCCCGACTCGCTGCTGAACGAGCCCGGCGTGAAGGACTTGGCTGACCTCACCGACGACGAGCCCTACCGGATGCCGTCCCTGGCCGATGGCCTGCTCGAGCGCGGTTACGAACTGGTGGGCACCCCTTACCGCTTCGGCGGCCGTTCGCTGAAGACTGGCTTCGACTGCAGCGGCTTCGTCGGCTACCTGTTCAAGGAAGAGGCTGGTATCCAGCTGCCGCGCTCCACTCGCGAGCTGATCAACCTGGATGCCCCGGTGATCGCCCGCAGCGAACTGCAGCCCGGCGATATCGTGTTCTTCAACAACCGTGGCCGTGGCCGCGTCAGCCATGCCGGCATCTATATAGGTGACGACCAGTTCATCCATTCCAGCAGCAGCCGCAGTGGTGGCGTGCGTGTCGATAGCCTCGATGACCGCTACTGGAAGACCAGCTACATGGAAGCCAAGCGCGTCCTGGCGATGAACAGCCCGACCCGGCACTCGCTGCAGCGCTGATCCAGCGGATTGCGAGACGACAAGCCGAGGCGGCCCGAGTGGCCGCCTCGGCTTTTTTCTGTCCGGGGAGGAACTTTTTCTGCTCAACCACGCAGCTTCCTCTTGCAATATCATTGTGAGATCAGCAAATTAGCGTGCATTCCTCAAGTCAGGACTGACTTGCCATGCTCGCACCGGACCGCCTCGCCATTCTTGCCCTGGCTGCGCTGCTCACCGCTTGCGCGAGCAAGGCGCCTCCGCCCCCTCCCGTCATCACCTCGCCGGCTCCGCAGTTCTCGCCTGTTGCCGACGACGTGTTGTTCCGCGCGTTGGGCCTGGTCGGCACGCCCTACCGCTGGGGCGGCAATACCCCGGACAGCGGTTTCGACTGCAGCGGCCTGATCGGTTACGTCTACCGCGACGCCGCCGGCATCAGCCTTCCACGCTCCACCCGCGAGCTGATCGCCATGCGCGCGCCCAGCGTCGGCATCAGCGCGCTGCAGAGCGGCGACCTGGTGTTCTTCGCCACCAATGGCGGCGGCCAGGTCAGCCATGCCGGCATCTACGTGGGCGAAGGGCGCTTCGTCCACGCGCCGCGCACCGGCGGAACGGTGCGCCTGGACAGCCTGTCGAACAGCTACTGGCAGAGAAGCTACCTGAGCGCCAAGCGGGTAATCTTCGATCCACGCCTGGCCCGCACGCCCTGAGGTCCCCATGACCAACCGCACGCTGAACCTCGACGACGCCCTCTACGGCTACCTCCTCGATGTCTCGCTGCGGGAGACGCCGCTGCTGCAGCGGCTGCGTGCGGAAACCGCGGCCATGCCCATGGCGCGCTGGCAGATCGCCCCGGAGCAGGGGCAGTTCATGGCGCTGCTGGTCAGGCTCATTGGCGCCCGACGCATCCTCGAGGTGGGTACTTTCACCGGCTACAGCGCCCTGTGCATGGCGGCCGAACTACCTGACGACGGCCAACTGGTCTGCTGCGACCTGCCCGGCGACTACAACGCCGTCGCCCGCCGCTATTGGCAGGAGGCGGGGCTGGCCGAGCGCATCGAGCTGCGCCTGGCCCCCGCGCTGGACACCCTGGCCGGGATGGAAGCGGGCAGCTTCGACCTGGCCTTCATCGACGCCGACAAGGCCAATTACCCGGCCTATCTGGAGGAGGCCTTGCGTCTGGTGCGCCAAGGCGGGCTGATCCTCTTCGACAATGTGCTCTGGAGCGGCCGCGTGCTCGAAGCCGAGCCGGACAGCGACGACACCCGCGCCATCCAGGCGCTGAACCGGGCGCTGAAGATCGATGTGCGGGTCGATCTTTCGCTGCTGCCACTGGGCGATGGCCTGACTCTCTGCCGCAAACGCTGACCAGTGGGAGAGGGCGGCAGCGCCCCGCGACCATGCCTGAACCCATACGACTACCACCCCAACCCGATGCCTGCGAACTCTGCGGCCGCGCCGCTGCGCTGACCCGCCATCACCTGATCCCCAAGGCCCTGCACGACAAGCCCTATGTGCAGAAACGCTTCGTGAAGAGCGAGCGCATCACCGCCACCCTCTGGGTCTGCCGTCCCTGCCATAACCAGATCCATCGACTATTCAGCGAAAAGGAACTGGCGCTGACCTTCAACAGCCGCGAAGCCCTGCTGGGTGATGAGCGCCTGCGCAGCTTCGTCGACTGGCTGGCCGGCAAGCCGGCGGGGTTCACTCCCAGGCATTGATGGTCTTGTTGGGAGCTGGGCTTGAGCTTCACATTGCTAGGTATTACCGTCTCTGTTCAGGTAATACCCGAGGGGAAGAAAATGCCTACCACCTTGACCAGCAAAGGCCAGGTCACCATTCCCAAGCCCATTCGCGATGCCTTGCACTTGCTTCCCGGCATGTCTGTCGAGTTCAGGGTCAATGCCCAGGGTGAAGTCGTGCTGCAGCGAGTCGAGCCGCAGCCGGTCTCAAGCGATCGCTTCGACGCGGTTCGCGGCAGGGCCGGCCGCCAGTGGCGCACCGACGAATTGATGAACCTGCTGCGCGGCGAAGACTGATGCTGCTGGTGGATACCAATATCCTGATCGACGTGCTTGCGGACGATCCGGAATGGGCGGACTGGTCAATCCGGCAACTCCGGGCCCAGTCGCTGGTGCATGTGCTGGCGATCAATCCGATCATTTATGCGGAGCTGGCCCTGACCTTTTCCAGCTTCGAGGCCCTGGACGACGTGGTCGGGGAGATGCAGTTGGAGTTTCTGGAGCTTCCGCGCCCGGCGCTGTTCCTGGCCGGCAAGGCGTTTGCCCGCTACCGCAAGGCCGGTGGCAGCAAGCAGAATGTGCTGGCTGACTTCTTCATCGGTGCCCACGCCGCAGTGGAGGGGCTGGCACTTCTGACGCGGGACAGCCGGCGGTATTGCACCTATTTCCCGACACTCGACCTGATCACGCCCGAATTGGCTGACTAGTCCGCCAGGTTTGACGCTCATCCCCCAACCCTCTAACCTTCGCCGCTGCCTCAGGTGCCCCTTGGCTTTGGCCTAAGGGGTGAAACAGGGAAGCCGGTCCATTCCTTCGAAGAATCCGGCGCTGCCCCCGCAACGGTAGGCGAGTAGAAAGCCGCAATCGGCCACTGTGCAGAAGCATGGGAAGGCGCGGCACGGGAGCTCGAGCTCCACTCGCAAGCCCGGAGACCGGCCTGGTGCAAGCAGGGCATCGCGGAGCTGTTCCGCATGCAGTACCCCTTGTAGATGTCGCGCGGGTGGCACGACGGAGATCCAGACCTTGATTCGCAAGCCTTTCATCAGGCCGGCGGCGTTCGCGCTGCTCGGCAGTAGCTCTATTTCCCCCCTGCTGGCCGCAGCGCCCATGACGCTGGACGAGCAGGTGGTCACCGCTACCCGCAGCGAGCGACCGGTGCGCGCCAGCCTGGCCGCGACCACCGTGATCGACCGCGAGGAGATCGAGCGCAGCCAGGCGCGTTCGGTGCCCGAGCTGCTGCGCAAGGTGCCGGGCGTGACCCTCAGCAACAACGGCGGGCCGGGCAAGCAGACCGCCGTGTTCATGCGTGGTACCGAGTCCGATCATGTGCTGGTGTTGATCGACGGCATCAAGGTGGGGTCGGTCAGTAACGGCCTCACCGCCTTCCAGGACCTGCCGGTGGAGCTGATCGAGCGTATCGAGGTCGTTCGCGGCCCCAGGTCGAGCCTCTATGGCTCGGAAGCCATTGGCGGCGTGATCCAGATCTTCACCCGCAAGGGTGGTGGGGAAGGCGCCAAGCCCTGGTTCTCGGCGGGCTACGGTACCCACGACAGCTATGAAGGCGGCGCCGGCATTTCCGGTGGCGATGGCAAGGCCTGGTACAGCCTCGGCGTCAGCAGCCAGGACACGGACGGTATCGACACGCTCGATGCGCGCAGCAGCTATCACGAGCCCGACGCCGACGGCTACCGAAACCTGTCCGGCAACCTGCGGGGCGGCTATCGCTTCGACAATGGCCTGGAACTCGATGGCACCCTGATGCGTGCCCGCGGCCACAACGACTATGACCTCGTCAGCTCGTTCAATCCCGGAGGAGGGCTGAACGCGAACGCCGACAACGAGCAATGGCTCATCGGCGGTCGTGCCCGGTTCAGCCCGCTGGAGCCCTGGGATGTGACCTTGCAAGCCGGCCGGAGTGAAGACCTTTCCCGCGAAGAGACGGGTGGGCTCTTCTCCTCGCGCTTCGATTCCCAGCGGAGTTCGGCTTCCTGGCTGAACGACGTGACGCTGGCCGAAGGCCATGTGCTGACCCTGGGCTACGACTGGCAACAGGACGAAGTCAGTGGCTCCACGGCCTTCGACAAGGATTCGCGCCTGAACAAGGGCTGGTTCGCCCAGTACCTGGGAGAGCACGGGCGCCAGGACTGGCAGCTCAGCCTGCGCCGCGATGACAACGAGCAGTTCGGCACTCACGACACCGGCAGTGCTGCCTGGGGGTATGCCCTTACGGATGCCGTGCGCTTCAGCCTGAGTTACGGCACCGCCTTCAAGGCGCCGACCTTCAACGAGTTGTACTTCCCCGACTACGGCAACCCGAACCTGGATGCGGAAACGTCCGAAACCCTCGAGGCGGGGCTTGCCGGGCAGCATGACTGGGGACGCTGGTCGGTGAACGCCTTCCGCACCCGCGTGGATGACCTGATCGTTCACGACGCCAATTCGGGCGTTGGTCCGTTCGGCAGCCCGAACAACATCGGCAAGGCGCGTATCGATGGCCTGGAACTGGTCATCGGCAGCCAGTGGCTGGGCTGGGACTGGAACGCCAACGCCAGCTTCCTCGACACCGAGAACCGCGAGTCGGGCGCCAATGCCGGCAACGAGCTCCCGCGTCGTGCCCGCCAGACTTTCAACCTCGACGTCGACCGGCGCATCGGCAGCTTCGGCCTGGGCGCCACCCTGCACGCCGAGGGCCGGCGCTTCGACGATGTGGCCAATGACAAGCGCCTGGCCGGCTATGCCACAGTGGATTTACGCGGCGAGTACTGGCTGAGCGAGGAGTGGCGCCTGCAGGCCAAGGTGACCAACTTGTTGGACGCCGATTACGAAACCGCACTGGACTTCAACCAGCCGGGGCAGGCAGTGTTTTTCACCGTCCGCTACCAGGCGCTCTGACCCGAGGTGACCCCATGACCGAATCCGCCGACCGCGACGCCCGCCACAAGGCGCGCATGCAACGCAAGAAGGCCGTCGTTGACGAGAAGATCGCCCAGGCCCGGGACGAGTACGGCCTGCTGTTGGTGCATACCGGCAACGGCAAGGGCAAGAGCAGCTCGGCCTTCGGCATGGTGGCCAGAGCCCTGGGCCACGGCCTCAAGGTGGGGGTGGTGCAGTTCATCAAGGGCGGCATGTCCACCGGTGAGGAGAACTTCTTCCGCCGCTTCCCGGAGGAGGTCAGCTACCACGTGATGGGCGAGGGCTACACCTGGGACACCCAGGACCGCCAGCGCGATATCGAGAAGGCCCAGCAGGCCTGGGCCGTGGCGCGCACCTTGCTGGACGACCCGCAGGTGGGCCTGGTGGTGCTGGACGAGTTGAATATCGCCCTCAAGCACGGCTACCTGGAGCTGGATACCGTGCTCAAGGACATCGAGTCCCGTCCCGAGCAGCAGCACGTGGTCGCCACCGGCCGCGGCGCGCCGCAAGGGCTGATCGACGCCGCGGACACCGTTACCGAGATGACCCTGGTCAAGCATGCCTTCAAGGCCGGCGTGAAGGCCCAGAAGGGCGTGGAGTTCTGATGCCTGGCACCGCCGCTGCTTTTACCCCCTCTCCGTTCAGGGAGAGGGCGCTTCCAACTCCCTCTCCCTTCAGGGAGAGGGCCGGGGAGAGGGCATCCCATGTCTGAGCGAATACCCCTCACCCCCACCCCTCTTCCAGAGGGAGAGGGGAGACATTGTCCCGCCCTGCTCATCGCCGCCCCGGCCTCCGGCCAGGGCAAGACCACCGTCACCGCCGCGCTCGCTCGCCTGCACGCCCGCCAGGGCAAGCGGGTGCGGGTATTCAAGTGCGGGCCGGACTTCCTCGACCCGATGATCCTCGCCCGCGCCTCCGGCGCGCCGGTCTATCAATTGGATCTGTGGATGGTGGGCGAGGCGGAAAGCCGCCGCCTGCTCTGGGAGGCGGCGGCGGAGGCCGACCTGATCCTCATCGAAGGCGTGATGGGCCTGTTCGACGGTTCGCCCTCGGCCGCCGACCTGGCGCGGCGTTTCGGTGTGCCGGTGCTCGGCGTGATCAACGGCGCCGCCATGGCCCAGACCTTCGGCGCCCTGGCCGTGGGCCTGGCCACCTATCAGCCGGACCTGCCTTTCGCTGGCGTGCTCGGCAACCGCGTCGGCAGCCAGCGCCACAGCGACCTGATCCGCGACAGCCTGCCGGACTGGATCCGCTGGTACGGCGCCCTGCCGCGCAGCGCCGAGGTGGAGCTGCCGAGCCGCCACCTGGGGCTGGTCCAGGCCGAAGAACTGGCGGACCTGGATGCGCGCCTGGACGCCGCTGCCGATGCGTTGGCCGCCAGCGCTGAAGTGGCCTTGCCCCCGGCGGTCGAGTTCGCCGCGCCGGAAGACCAGGTGGTTGGCGACTGGCTGGCGGGAGTGCGCATCGGCGTCGCTCGCGATACCTCCTTTGCCTTCCTCTATCAGGCCAACCTCGACCTGCTGCAGCGCCTGGGGGCCGAGCTGGCATTCTTCTCGCCGCTGACCGATACGCAGCTGCCGGCCGTGGACAGCCTCTACCTGCCCGGCGGCTACCCCGAGTTGCACCTGCGCCAGTTGCACGGTAACCGTGCCATGGCCCAGGCCATCCGCGCCCACCATGCCGCGGGCAAGCCGATCCTCGCCGAGTGCGGCGGCATGCTCTATCTGCTGGAAGGCCTGACCGAGGTGGCCGGCGAGTCCGCCGAGCTGCTCGGCCTGCTGCCCGGCCGCGCCACCATGCAGAAGCGCCTGGCGGCCCTGGCCCTGCAGGAAGCGCCGCTGCCGGAGGGCAATCTGCGCGGGCACACCTTCCACCATTCGTTGCTGGATTCGCCCCTGGCGCCCATCGCCCGTGGCCTGTGCCCGAACGACAAACCGGTGGCCGAGGCGGTTTTCCGCATCGGCCGCCTGACCGCCTCCTATATCCACTTCTATCTGCCGTCCAACCCGCGGGCGGCTGCGGAGCTGTTCCGACCATGAGTGAACACGCCTTCAGCCCTGATGAGCGCGCGGCGGTCTATCGCGCCATCGCCGAACGACGCGACATGCGCCACTTCAGCGGCGGCGAGGTGCCGCCCGAGCTGTTGGCACGGCTGCTTGAGGCCGCCCACCAGGCGCCCAGCGTCGGGCTGATGCAGCCCTGGCGCTTTATCCGCATCAGTTCTGCCGAACTGCGTCAGGACATCCACGCCCTGGTGGAGGCTGAGCGGGTGCGCACCGCCGAGGCGCTGGGCGAACGCTCGGACGAGTTCATGAAGCTCAAGGTGGAAGGCATCCGTGACTGCGCCGAGCTGCTGGTGGCCGCCCTGATGGACGGCCGCGAGGCTCATGTGTTCGGCCGCCGCACCCTGCCGGAGATGGATCTGGCCTCATTGTCCTGCGCCATCCAGAACCTCTGGCTGGCGGCCCGTGCCGAAGGCCTGGGGATGGGCTGGGTGTCGCTCTTCGAGCCCGGGGCCCTGGCCGAACTGCTCGGCATGCCGGAGGGCAGCAAACCCCTGGCGGTGCTCTGCCTGGGGCCGGTGACCGAGTTCTACTCGGCGCCCATGCTGGCCCTGGAAGGCTGGGCGCAGCCGCGGCCGTTGGCCGAGCTGGTGTTCGAGAATCACTGGGGGCAGCAAGCATGAGCCTTGGCTTCCTCACCTTCGGCGCCGTGGCGCTGGACGCCCTGTTCGGCGAGCCCAGGGGCTGGCACCCGCTGGTGGCCTTCGGCAAGCTGGCCAACCGCCTGGAACAGCGCTTCAACCCGGGTGGTCGTGGCTGGCGCAGCCATGGCGTGACTGCCTGGGTCCTGGCGGTGCTGCCGCTTACCTTCGGTGCCTGGCTGCTGTCGGAACTGCCCTATGTCGGCGCTCTGGTGGGGGTGATCGCCCTCTACGCAGCCATCGGCCTGCGTAGCCTCAACGAACATGCCGAGCCCGTGGCCAACGCCCTGCAGGCGGGCGACCTTGCCGAGGCGCGCAAGCGTGTCGGCTACATGGTCAGCCGCGAAACCCGCGAACTGGATGAGCCGGCCGTGGCTCGCGCCGCCACCGAGTCGGTGCTGGAGAACGGCAGCGACGCGGTGTTCGCCGCGCTGTTCTGGTTTGCGGTCGCCGGTGCGCCGGGCGTGGTGCTCTATCGTCTTTCCAACACCCTGGACGCCATGTGGGGCTACCGCAACGCGCGCTTCGAGCGCTTCGGCTGGGCCGCCGCGCGCATCGATGACGTCCTCAACTACATCCCGGCCCGGCTGGTGGCCCTGACCTATGCGCTGCTCGGCAAGACCGGCGTGGCCTTGCGTTGCTGGCGCCGGCAGGCGCCGCAATGGGACAGCCCCAACGCCGGCCCGGTGATGGCGGCCGGCGCCGGCGCGCTGGGCGTGGCCCTGGGCGGCCCGGCCGTCTACCACGGCGAGCTGCATGAACGCCCGGTACTGGGCGAAGGCCCTGCAGCGCGCGCCGAGGACATAGGCCGGGCCATGGACCTGGTGCGCCAGGGCGTGCTGCTCTGGCTGGCGCTGCTGATCATCGGAGGCTGGCTCCTTGCTTGAACATGGCGGACGGCTGCGCGCGGCGGCGCAGCGCTACGGTATAGCCGAGGCCGACTGGCTCGACCTCTCCACCGGCATCGCCCCCTATGGCTGGGAACTGCCGGCCATTCCGGCATCCGCCTGGGCGCGCCTGCCGGAGCGGGATGACGGCCTGGAAACGGCCGCCCAGCGCTACTACGGCTGCAGTTCGCTGCTGCCGGTGGCCGGCTCCCAGGCGGCGATCCAGGCCCTGCCGCGGCTGCGCGGACGGAGCCGGGTCGGCGTCCTCTCCCCCTGTTACGCCGAGCACGCCCACGCCTGGCGCCGGGAAGGCCACGAACTGGAAGAGCTGGACAGCGACTCCGTCGAACGGGAGCTGGAGCGGTTCGATGTGCTGCTGGTGGTCAACCCCAATAACCCCACAGGGCAGCACCTGGCGCCGGAAACGCTGCTTCGCTGGCGCGAACGCCTGGTGCAGCGGGGCGGCTGGCTGCTGGTGGACGAAGCCTTCATGGACTGCACGCCGGAGCTGAGCCTGGCGCGCCATTGCCCGCTGCCGGGGTTGCTGGTGCTGCGCTCCTTCGGCAAGTTCTTCGGCCTGGCGGGCCTCCGGCTCGGCTTCGTGCTGGCGGAAGCGGCGCTGCTGGAGCGCCTGGAAGAACTGCTTGGCCCCTGGGCCGTGAGCGGACCGGCGCGGGTCCTGGCCAGGGCCCTGCTGGAGGACGAGGCCGGGCAGGCCCGGCAACGGCAGTCCTTGCTTCGCGACGGTCTGCGCCTGGAGAACCTGCTGCGGGACTGTGGCCTCGCTCCCAGCGGTGGCGCCGCGCTGTTCCAGCGGCTCGTTCGCGATGATGCCCCGCTTCTGCACGAATTCCTCGCCGCACGCGGCATCCTCTCCCGGCTGTTCACTGCGCCGCCCGCTCTGCGCTTCGGCCTGCCGCCGGACGAAGCCGGCTGGACGCGGTTGCGGGACGCCCTGAACCACTATGCCAAGGAATACCCATGACCACCCTGATGGTGCAGGGCACCACTTCCGACGCCGGCAAGAGCACCCTGGTGACCGCCCTGTGCCGCTGGCTCAGGCGCCAGGGCGTGGCAGTGGCGCCCTTCAAGCCGCAGAACATGGCGCTGAACAGTGCGGTGACCGCTGACGGCGGCGAGATCGGCCGCGCCCAGGCGGTGCAGGCCCAGGCCTGCGGCCTGCCGCCCCACACCGATATGAATCCGGTACTGCTCAAGCCCAATACCGACATAGGCGCCCAGGTGATCATCCACGGTCGCGCCGTCACCAGCATGAATGCCGCCGCCTACCACGACTACAAGAAGGTCGCCATGGCCGCGGTGCTGGAGTCCCACCAGCGTCTCTGCGCCCGCTACCCCGTGGTGCTGGTGGAGGGGGCCGGCTCGCCGGCGGAGATCAATCTGCGCGCCAACGACATCGCCAACATGGGCTTCGCCGAGGCGGTGGATTGCCCGGTGATACTGGCCGCCGATATCGACCGCGGCGGCGTCTTCGCCCATCTGGTGGGCACTCTGGAGCTGCTCTCGGCAAGCGAGCAGGCACGGGTCAAGGGCTTCGTGATCAACCGTTTTCGTGGCGATATCGCCCTGCTCGAGCCCGGCCTCGACTGGCTGGAGCAGCGTACCGGCAAGCCGGTTCTGGGCGTGCTGCCATACCTCAGCGACTTCCACCTGGAAGCCGAGGACGCCATCGACCTGCGCCAGGCGGACAAGACCGGCAAGCTGCTGCGGGTGGCGGTGCCTGTGCTGCCGCGCATCAGCAATCACACCGACTTCGATCCCCTGCGCCTGCATCCCCAGGTGCAGCTGACCTTCGTCGGGCCCGGCCAAGCCATGCCGCCGGCGGACCTGGTCATCCTCCCTGGCTCCAAGAGTGTGCGCGCCGACCTTGCGCGCCTGCGTGAGCACGGTTGGGACCAGGCCCTGCAGCGCCACCTGCGCTACGGCGGCAAGGTGCTCGGCATATGCGGCGGGTATCAGATGCTCGGCCGCAGCGTCAAAGACCCCCACGGCCTGGAAGGCCCGGCGGGGGAGAGCGCCGGCCTCGGCCTGCTGGAGATCGACACCCTGCTGGAGCCGGAAAAGCAGCTGCGCAACGTCAGCGGCCGCCTGCTGCTGGAGGACGCGCCGGTCGGCGGCTATGAAATCCATGCCGGCATCAGCAGCGGTGCCGGGCTCGAACACCCTGTCGTGACTCTGGACGATGGCCGCGCCGACGGCGCCTGCAGCTCGGACGGCCAGGTCATGGGCACCTACCTGCACGGCCTGTTCGAGTCGTCCGCTGCCAGCTCCGCCATCCTGCGCTGGGCCGGCCTCGAAGCGGTGCAGGCAGTGGACTACCAGGCCCTGCGCGAGCGCGATATCGAGCGCCTGGCGGATCAGGTGGAACAGCATCTGGATACCCGCCTGCTGGCGGAACTCTGCGGCCTCGGCGACACGGTGAAAGCCCATGCCTGAACTCATCCTCGGCGGCGCCCGCTCCGGCAAGAGCCGGCTGGCGGAGAAGCTGGCCAGCGAAAGCGGCTTCAAGGTCATCTACATCGCCACCAGCCAGCCGCTGGATGGCGAGATGAGCGAGCGGGTCGCCCATCATCGCGCCCGTCGTCCGGACCACTGGGGCCTGGTGGAAGAGCCGCTGCAGCTCGCCCGAGCCCTGCGCGAGAACGCCGCTGCCGATACCTGCCTGCTGGTGGATTGCCTGACCCTCTGGCTGACCAACCTGCTGATGCTCGACGACCCGGCGCGGCTGGACGAAGAGCGCGAGGCCCTGCTCGGCTGCATCACCGAGCTGCCGGGGCGGGTGCTGCTGGTGAGCAATGAAACCGGGCTCGGCGTCGTGCCCCTGGGGGAGCTGACCCGCCGCTATGTCGACGAAGCCGGCTGGCTGCACCAGGCCCTGGCCGAACGCTGCGAGCGGGTGACCTTCACCGTTGCCGGCCTGCCCATGATCCTCAAGGGAGAAACCCTATGACCCTGCAATGGTGGCAGGCACCCTGCCAACCGCTCGATCCGGTGGCACGCGCCAAGGCCCAGGCCCGCCAGGACCAACTGACCAAGCCGCGCGGCGCGCTCGGCCAACTGGAAGGCCTCGCCATTAGCCTCGCCGCTCAGCAGGGCCGCGAACGGCCGCGCGTCGATCGCCCCTGGTTCGCCGTGTTCGCCGGCGACCATGGCGTGGTGGAGGAGGGCGTTTCGGCTTATCCACAGGCAGTGACCGGCGAGATGCTGCGTAACTTCGTCCGCGGTGGCGCCGCCATCAGCGTATTGGCGCGCAGCCTGGGCGCCACCCTGGAACTGGTGGACCTGGGCACCGCCGTGCCGCTGGAGCCGCTCCCAGGTGTGTTGCACCTGCAGGTCGGGGCGGGTACGGCGAACTTCGCCCGCGAACCGGCGATGACCGCCGCCCAGTGCCTGATCGCCCTGCAAGCGGGGCGCGCCAGCGTCGAGCGCGCCCTGGCGGCCCGGGCCGATCTCTACGTCGGTGGCGAAATGGGCATCGGCAACACCACCACCGCCAGCGCCCTGGCCTGTGCCCTGCTGGAGCTGCCGGCCAGCGCGCTGGCCGGTCCCGGCACCGGGCTGGACGGCAATGGCGTGGCGCACAAGGTCCGGGTGATCGAACAGGCTCTGGCCCTGCATCGCGAGGGCTGCGACAGCCCGCAGGAAACCCTGCGCCGTCTCGGCGGCTTCGAGGTGGCGGCGCTGACCGGCGCCTACCTGGCCTGCGCCCAGCTCGGGATACCGGCCCTGGTGGACGGTTTCATCTGCGGCGTGGCGGCGCTCTGCGCCGTGCGCCTCAATCCTGCGTGCCGCGAATGGCTGCTGTTCTCCCATCGTTCCGCCGAACCCGGTCACCTCGCCGTGCTCGCCGCGCTGGAAGCCGAGCCGTTGCTGGACCTGGGCCTGCGCCTGGGCGAGGGCAGCGGCGCGGCTATTGCGTTGCCGCTGCTGCGCCTGGCCTGCGAGCTGCACGATGGCATGGCCACCTTCGCCGAGGCTGCGGTTTCGGATCGCCCGGCATGAAGCTCGACCTGCTGCGCCATGGCGAAACGGAACGGGGCGGTGGCTTTCGCGGCAGCCTGGACGATGCGCTGACCGACACCGGCTGGGCGCAGATGCACGCCGGGATCGAAGGTGCTGGACCTTGGGACCAGCTGGTGAGCTCGCCGCTGCAACGTTGCGCGGCCTTCGCCCGCGAGCTCTCCGAGCGCTCAGCGTTGCCTTTGCAGTTCGACGCCGACCTGCGCGAACTGCATTTCGGCCAGTGGGAAGGGCGTAGTGCCGCCGAGTTGATGGAGACCCACGCCGAAGGCCTGGGCCTGTTCTGGAACGATCCCTACGCCTTCACCCCGCCGGAAGGCGAAACCCTGCTGGACTTCGAGGCGCGGGTGCTCGCCGCCGCCGAGCGACTGCACCAGCGCTACGCCGGCCAGCGGGTGCTGCTGGTCACCCACGGTGGGGTGATTCGCCTCCTCGTTGCCCGCGCCCGCCAGCTGCCACGCGCCCAGCTGATGCAGGTGGAAGCGGCCCATGGCCAGATGTTCCGCCTGGAGTTCGACGCGCTCGGCCTGCGGGAGCGGCCATGACGCCGTTACTGATCGCCCTGCAGTTCCTCACCCGCCTGCCCGTGCGCCTACCCGGCATGCCCGAGCCGCGGCAGGTCGGCCAGTCGCTGCTCTGGTATCCCATGGTCGGGCTGCTGCTCGGCCTGTTGCTGATGGGCGCGGCCTTCCTTCTGGAAGGTCGCCCGGCGCTGCTGCAGGCGGCGCTGTTGCTGGCCCTCTGGGTGGGCCTCTCCGGCGGCCTGCACCTGGACGGCCTGGCCGACACGGCGGATGCCTGGGTCGGTGGCTACGGGGACCGCGAGCGCACCCTGGTGATCATGAAAGACCCGCGCAGCGGACCCATTGCCGTGGTGGTACTGGTCCTGGTCCTGCTGCTGAAATTCGCAGCCCTGGTGGCGCTGCTCGAGGCCGGCCAGCTCCTGCCACTGCTGCTGACGCCCTGGCTTGCACGGGGGCTGCTGCCCTTGCTCTTCCTTACGACGCCCTATGTGCGCGCCGGCGGGCTGGGGCAAGCCCTGGCAGACCACCTGCCGCGCCGGGAAATGCCTTGGTGGCTGGCGATACAGGCGGCGGTGATGCTGGTCTTCGGTTGGGTCGCCTGGTTGTCGCTGGCGGTGGCATTGGTGGTCTTTGCCTGGATGCGCTGGCAGTACGTGCGGCGGCTGGGTGGGACTACGGGGGATACGGCGGGGGCGTTGGTGGAGGTGGTGGAGGTGGTGGTGCTGGTGGCGGTTGCCGTTGCCCTCTCCCCCAACCCCTCTCCCTGAAGGGAGAGGGGAGCCAGTCCGAGCGCAGGTTAATTACCGCGTACAGCGCTGCTCCGAGTTTCCGGCCACCGCAAACGCATCAAGCGCGAGTCACCCCTCTCCTCTTCAGGGAGAGGGGCCGGGGGAGAGGGCGTTGCCGGGAAACACCTCCTCTGCCGCCAATCGGATCGTTTCCAGTACCGCCTCCGTCTGCTGAAGTACCTCATGGTTCCAGAACCTCAGCACCTTGAAACCCCGTCTGGCCAGCCAGGCATCACGCACCCGGTCAGCCTCGCTCTCCAGGTGCTGCCCGCCATCCAGTTCAACCACCAGCATCCGTCCTTGGCAGATGAAGTCGACAATGTACGGCCCCAGCGGCTTCTGCCGCCGGAACTTCAATCCCTGCAGTCGCTTGGCGCGTAGATATTGCCAAAGGTGCTGCTCGGCGTCCGTTTGCTCTGTCCTGAGCTGTTTGGCGAATCCAGTTTTTCTCATGGCCTTCGTCCTTTCCTTGGAAAGCCATGATTCTCCTGGCAATGGTCATTCGGATTGGTCCGGAAAGCCCGTCGAAATCGCCGATCTCACTCAAACACGAAATGCTCTCCCGCCAGGCCCAGGCCCAGGCCCAGGCGTAGGCCAGGGCGACATAGCCGGAATACATCAGGAAGTCGTGGCTGGCGGTGCTGACCAGGTCGCGATCCTTGCGGGCGCGCAGGGCGATGCGCAGGGTCAGCCAGTTCCACTGCGCCGAGAGTTTCAGCAGGTCCCGGCCTTGGCAGCGGTAACGGCGGCTTCTGGCAGTTGGGACAATTGCAGCGGTACCGGCCATCCGTTGTGGCGGGGAAATCAATTGACGCTCGGGATAATGCGGGTATATACACGCATCCATGTTGCCGACTCATTGCCTCTGTACCAAATTGCGCCGTGCCACCCGTAACGTGACCCGGCTCTACGACGATGCCCTCGCCGGTGTCGGGTTGAACGTCGCCCAGTATTCGCTGCTGAAGAATCTGTCGTGGCTGGACCAGCCGAGTATCACCAGCGTGGCCGAGGCCATGGGGCTGGACCGCAGCACCCTGGGACGCAACCTCAAGGTGCTGGAGGCCAAGGGGCTGGTGCAGTTCGAGGACGGCGAGGACCAGCGCAACCGCCTGGTGGCCCTGACACCGGCAGGTCGCGCCAGTCTCGATGAGGCGAAGCTGGCCTGGGAGGATGTACAGATACAGATGGGGCAACGCATGGGGCTGGAAAAGCGAGCGGCGCTGATGGCGCTGCTGGATGACCTGGAACATCTCGGCTGAATTTTTCGCAGAAAAGCGGGTATCTACCCGTAAAGGATTTCTCTATGACTTCGGTATGGCGTACAAGCGGCTGGATTCTTCTTGGGGCGTCGTTGATCCTGGCGCTATCGCTGGGCATCCGACATGGATTCGGTCTGTTCCTGGCGCCCATGAGCGCCGAGTTCGGCTGGGGCCGGGAGGTGTTCGCCTTCGCCATCGCCCTGCAGAACCTGATCTGGGGGCTGGCGCAGCCCTTCACCGGCGCACTGGCCGACCGCTTCGGCGCGGCGAAGACTGTGGTCGTCGGTGGCGTGCTCTATGCCCTGGGCCTGGTGCTGATGGGATATTCCGATTCGGCCCTGTCGCTGTCGTTCAGCGCCGGCCTGCTGATTGGCATCGGCCTGTCGGGCACGTCCTTCTCGGTGATCCTCGGTGTGGTGGGCCGCGCGGTGCCGGTGGAGAAGCGCAGCATGGCCATGGGTATCGCCGCGGCTGCCGGCTCCTTCGGCCAGTTCGCCATGCTGCCCGGAACCCTCGGTCTGATCGGCTGGCTGGGCTGGTCTTCGGCCCTGCTGACGTTGGGCCTGCTGGTGGCGCTGATCGTACCCCTGGTGGGCCTGCTCAAGGACAACCCGCCGCCGCCCCAGGCCCATGAGCAGAGCCTGGGCGATGCGCTGCGCGAGGCCGTGGGGCATTCCGGCTTCTGGCTGCTGGCGCTGGGCTTCTTCGTCTGCGGTTTCCAGGTGGTGTTCATTGGCGTGCACCTGCCGGCCTACCTGGTGGACCAGCACCTGCCGGCCATGGTCGGGACCACCGTGCTGGCGCTGGTGGGGCTGTTCAATGTGTTCGGCACCTACATCGCCGGCTGGCTGGGCGGCCGTCACTCCAAGCCCAGGCTGCTGACCGCCCTCTATCTGCTGCGTGCAGTGGTGATAGTGGCCTTCGTCTATTCGCCGCTGAGCATCTGGAGCGCCTACGCCTTCGGCATGGCCATGGGGCTGCTCTGGCTGTCCACCGTTCCCCTGACCAACGGCACGGTCGCCACCCTGTTCGGTGTACGCAACCTGTCCATGCTCGGTGGTATCGTCTTCCTGTTCCACCAGCTGGGCGCCTTCCTGGGTGGCTGGCTGGGGGGCTACCTCTATGACCGCACGGGTAGTTACGAACTGGTATGGCAGATTTCCATCTTCCTCAGTCTGGCGGCCGCCGTCCTCAACTGGCCGGTGCGCGAAGAGCCGGTGGCGCGACTGCAACCCGCCGGGGCCGCATGAGCCTGCGCCTCGGCTGGGCCCTGGGTGCCCTGTTGATCGGCCTGCTTCTGGCCTTGGGCTGGTGGGGCTGGCAGCAGGGCGGCCTGGCGCTGATGCAGCTGGGCATGAGCCTTTGTTGATTGCCGGCGCAGGGCGAGGGGGTTAGCGTAGGCGGATCGCCAGATCGCGCCGGAGTCCACCATGAAAGCCTTGCCCGTCCTGCTCCTGTCGCTCGCCCTGTTCGGCAGCCAGGCCATGGCTGCCGAATGTCCCTCGCTCCTGCAGTATCAGCTGCCGCAACTGCGCTCCAAGGAAACCATCGACCTCTGCCAGCGCTTCGCCGGCAAACCCCTGCTGATCGTCAATACCGCCAGCCACTGCGGCTTCACCCCGCAGTTCAAGGGGCTGGAGGCGCTCTACAAACGCTATAAGGATCAAGGGTTCGAAGTGTTGGGCGTGCCCTCGGACGACTTCAAGCAGGAAGCCGCCAGCACCGAGGAGACCGCCAAGGTCTGCTACGTCAACTACGGCGTCACCTTCGCCATGACCCAGCCCCAGCACGTCACCGGAGACGATGCGATTCCGCTCTACAAGGAGCTGATGGTCCAGTCCGGCCAGGCCCCGCGTTGGAATTTCTACAAGTACGTGGTGGATCGCCAGGGCAAGGTGATCGCCCAGTTCTCGAGCCGGACCAAGCCGGACGACCCGGATTTGCTCAAGGCGGTAGAGCAGGCGTTGGCGAGCAAGCCCTGAGATCTGGGTTCCACGGGTGAGAATTGTGGTTTTTGCGAAGGCCTTTGGCTGTGCTGACGTCCCAACGCTTTTACTGCTTCGCAAGAGCCAACCCGGTGAGAACATCCGCGTAGGGGGCGCTTCGCGCACCGGGACTGCCGCGCGGGATTGCCAGTGCGCACGGCGCACCCTATGGGGCATTTGGCAAATTTGCCCCCACACGATTCATGCGCACCGGCATACGCCGTGCCGGATGCTCACCGCACTACCTCTCAGGCCTGTCCATACTCCCGCCCCACAAAAGCCACCCGGGTACGAAAAGCCCGATACCACTCCTCACGCCCGCGCTGCTGCGCCACCCTGTGCTCGGCCTGGACACGCCAGGCGCGGATGGCCTCCTCGCTGGCCCAGTAGGAGACGGTGATCCCCTGCCCATCGGCTCCGCGCGCCGACTCTACACCGAGGAAGCCAGGCTGGTTCTGCGCCAGTTCCAGCATGCGTTCGGCGGTGGCGGCGTAGTCCTGCTCGGTTTCGCTGCGCAGGGAGGTGAAGATCACCGCGTAATAAGGCGGCTCGGGGGTGCGGGCGATCATCGCGCTTCTCCTCGGCAGGCCCTGACGAAGGCCGCCACCAGCGGCGGCAAGCGGCCGATCAGGGCGGCGCGTTCCGGCTGGAACAGAGTGGCGATGAAGAAGGGATGGTCGTCCCGCTCCACCGCCCGCACTGCGCCGCTGGCATCAAGGGCGGCCACGCGCAGCGGCCCCTGGGTGAGTTGTTCGCGAAAGGCGGGGTTGAGGCCGTAGCCGCAGAGGTAACCCTCGAAGGCTTCTGTTGTGCCGTAGGCCCTGACCAGGCGCGAATCGGCGTTCAGCTGCACCCGCTCCAGGGTTTCCCGCAGGGCGCAGGGCAGGGGGCTGATCACGGCGCGTGGTGCGTCCGGGGCGGTTTCGGCGTGTTCCGCGTCGCTCCAGCCGAGCACATTGTGCGCATGTTCCAGCAGGGCATGCTGGAAGCCGCCGCAGGTGCCGAGAAAGGGCAGGGCGTTGACCCGCGCGTAGGCGATGGCCCGGAGCGCGCCTTCGGTGTCGCGGTAGGGGCTGCCGGGTATGCACCAGAGCCCGTCGAAGCCCTCCAGCCGTTGCTGGTCCATGCGCTCGGTCGCCAGCCAGACCGGTTCCAGCGCCTGGCCCGTGGCTTCGGCGGCCAGTTCCAGGGCGCGGGGAATGGCGCGGTGCGCGGTGATCCGATCGTCCTGATCGCCTACCAGACCGATTCGCAGCGGCTGGCCGTTGTGCCGGGGTTCCTTCATCAGCTGTCCTCCCAAGTGGGCGCGGATTGCACCCGTTCAGGAGGACTATATAGTTGCGTCCTGGCAATCAATATTGGCGATTCAGCAAGGTTGGATTGCAATGACGCAATACAAGATCGACCACGCCGACCTCGCCCTGGTGCTCGCCCTGGTTCGTGGCGGTACCCTGGCGCGAGCCGCCGAACGGCTCAGGGTGGACGTCTCCACCGTTTTCCGTTCCCTGCGTCGTCTCGAGCAGGCCCTGGGCTGCCTGCTGTTCGAAAAGAGCCGCTCCGGCTATCTGCCGAACATGGCGGCGCAGTTGCTGGCACAGCAGGCGGAACTGGCGGAGAAGGCCCTGGAAGCCGCGCGGCTCGGGCTGGAGCAGGGCCGCGAAGCGGTCAGCGGCACCCTGCGCCTGACCTGTACCGACGCGGTACTCCACGGCCTGTTGTTGCCTGCACTGGCGCGCTTCATGCCGGCCTATCCGGCACTGGAGCTGGAACTCACCACCTCCAACGATTTCGCCAACCTCAGCCGTCGCGACGCCGACGTCGCCCTGCGCCTGACCACTGCACCGCCGGGCCATCTGGTGGGGCGCTGCCTTGGCCCGGTGCCCTATGTGCTTTGCGCGGCGCAGGGCTACCTGGCCCGCCATCCGGGGCGCGACCCGGCGCAGATGGCCTGGATCGCCCCGGACGACTTCCTGCCCAACCATCCCAGCGTGGCCTGGCGACGCCAGCTCTACCCCGAGGTGCAACCGGTCTACCGCTGCAACAGCACGCTGTCGGTGGCGCAACTGGTCCGTGCCGGACTCGGTGTGGCGGTATTGCCGGCCTTCCTGGTGAAGGCGGAGGAGGGAATCGAGGTGCTGGAAGCCGACCTGCCCGGTTGCGCCAGCGCCCTCTGGCTGCTGACCCGCCCGGACTGCCGCGCGCTGCGTTCGGTCACCACCCTGTTCGAGGAGCTCGGCACGTATATCCGCTTGCCGGGCGGCGCTTCGCAGAGCGGCTAACCTTATCCAGGCCGTACTGCCGAAGTGCCAGCCAACCCGCCTGCAAGCCCCTGGAGGGCGCCATGTTGAAAGCCATCATCGCCATCATCGTCATCGCCATCCTCGGTGCTCTGGGATACGCCGCGATCAGCCCGGACCACTTCCGCGTGGAGCGCACCGCCACCATCGCCGCGCCGCCGGAAAAGATCTTCCCGCTGATCAACGACCTGCGCCAATGGACCGCCTGGTCGCCCTGGGAAAAGATCGACCCGGCGCTGAAGCGCAGCTATAGCGGACCGAAGGAGGGCGTGGGGGCTGCCTACTCCTGGCAGGGCAACAACGAGGTGGGCGTCGGACGCATGCAGATCACCGAAAGCGATCCGAACGCGCGCGTGGAGATCAAGCTGGACTTCCAGATGCCCTTCGAGGCCCACAACACCGCAGAATTCACCCTCCATCCGCAGAACGGCGGCAGCACCCAGGTCACCTGGGCCATGTACGGTCCTTCGCCCTATACCCACCGGTTGATGCAGCTGGTCTTCGACATGGACGACATGGTCGGCGGCAAGTTCGAACAGGGCCTGAACAGCCTCAAGACCGCCGCAGAGAAGTAAGCCGACCTGACCGCTCGGCCGCTGGTTGGGCCGGGTGGAAGCGAGGGTCTATCCTTGATCCTCCAGCGCAATCCCTCCCACAGGTGGAGGTCAACCCGCTGCGGGAAAGGAAATTCCAGCGGCCCTGTCGATTCCTGGCGCGGCCGAACGACCAATGGGTGTCAGTACCCCGAACGCCACCCGAGGAACCCATCATGAAATACCTCTGCCTGATCTATATCGACGAAGCCAAGCTGGCCGGCCTGACCGATGCCGACTACCAGGCCATCGCCGGCGAATGCCTGGACTACACCGAGCAGCTCACCGCCAGTGGTCACTACCTGGCGTCCAACGCCCTGGAGTCGGTGCAGAGCGCCACTACGCTGCGCATGCAGGGCGGGCGCATCTCCATGACCGACGGTCCCTTCGCGGAAACCAAGGAGCAACTCGGCGGCTTCTACATGATCGAGGCCCGCGACCTCAACGAAGCCATCCAGATCGCCTCGAAGATCCCGCCGGGACGCCTCGGCTGCATCGAGGTGCGACCGATTCGCGAGCCCGAGGTGCGGCCGAACATCCAGCCCCTGGTGACCGCCTCGTGACAGGACCCGGGGACGGCTGATGGAAGAGGTCGAACTGCGCGAACGGGTCGAGTCGATCTACCGCAGCGACTCGCGGCGCGTGCTTGCCACCCTGATCCGTCTGCTGGGGGACTTCGATCTGGCCGAGGAAGCCCTGCACGACGCGTTCATCGCCGCCGTGCAGCAATGGCCGCGGGACGGCATACCCGCCAACCCGCGAGCCTGGCTGGTGTCGGCGGGGCGTTTCAAGGCCATTGACAGCCTGCGTCGGCGTGCCCGTTTCGACGCTTCCAAGCGCCACCTGGTGGCGGAGCTGGAAGAGACCGCCAGCGCCTTCGACGAGGGTGAAGACGTGGAGGACGATCGCCTGCGGCTGATCTTCACCTGCTGCCACCCGGCGTTGCCGGCGGACGCCCAGGTGCCCCTGACCCTGCGCGAGGTCTGCGACCTGAAGACCGAGGAAATCGCCCGGGCGTTCCTCAGCAGCCCTTCGACCATCGCCCAGCGCATCGTCCGCGCCAAGTCGAAGATCCGTGACGCGGGCATCCCCTACCAGGTGCCGGCCCTGGCCGAGTTGCCGGAGCGCCTGGATAACGTGCTGCGGGTCATCTACCTGGTGTTCAACGAGGGTTACTCGGCATCGTCCGGCGACTCGCTGACGCGCACCGATCTCTCGGCCGAGGCCATCCGCCTGGCCCGGCTGCTTCTCGAACTGCTGCCCGACCCGGAAGTCATGGGCCTGCTGGCGCTGATGCTGCTGCACGATTCGCGCCGTGCCGCGCGCGCCACCGCGGACGGCGAGCTGGTGCTGCTTGACCACCAGGACCGCTCCCTGTGGGACCGCGCGCAGATCGCCGAAGGCCTCGCGCTGGTAGGCCAGGCCCTGGCCAGCCGGCGCATCGGCGCCTATGTACTGCAGGCCGCCATCGCCGCGGTGCATGCTCAGGCACCGGATTCGACGCGTACCGACTGGGGCCAGATAGTCGGCCTGTACGACGTGCTGCAACGCCTGGTGCAATCGCCAGTGGTCGCCCTCAACCGCGCCGTGGCCATCGCCATGCGTGACGGCCCGGAAGCGGGCCTGGCGGAAGTGGATGCGCTGCTGGAGGCCGGCGACCTGCGTGACTACCACCTGGCCCATGCGGCCCGTGCCGACTTCTGTCGGCGGCTGGGGCGCAAGGCGGAGGCGCGTGTTGCCTATCGCAATGCCCTGGCTCTGATTCGCCAGGAACCCGAGCGGCGTTTCATCGAGAAGCGCCTGCGCGAACTGGAAGACTGAACGCGCCGTTCGTCGCTCGCGGCCCGAGCGGTGTCGAAGCCGGGCCCCCGTCCACGACCAGGGATGAACCCCTCCGGCCCGCGCCGGCGGAACCCCTTCCCGGAACCTCAGGAGATGCACCATGAGCAGCGAAACCCTCAAGGCCACCGCCGAACTGGAAGTGCACGAAGTCTTCAACCAGTGGCTGAAGGCCGCCCGCGTCAAGGACGTGGACGGCATCCTCGCCTGCTACGCCGACGAGGTGATCGCCTACGACGCCGTCCTCAAGCTGCAGTTCAAGGGGCTCCAGGAGTACGGCCCGCACTGGCGCTACTGCATGGAGATGTGCGGCGGCGACGGCATCTTCGAGCCGGCCGAGCCGAGCATCCACGCTGATGCCAACCTGGCCTTCCTCCACTGTCTCGTGCGCTGCGGCGGCGAGCAGGACGGCGAGGTAAAGACCAGCTGGATGCGCGGCACCCAGTGCTATGTCAGGCGCGATGGGCAGTGGAAGATCGTCCACGAGCACTTCTCCGCGCCTTTCGATATGGAAAGCGGCAAGGCCCTGTTCGACCTGCAGCCCTGATCGGCATGGAAAAATCGCAGGAGTGAGCTTGCTCGCGAATGGCCGTTCGCGAGCAAGCTCGCTCCCATGGGCAGGCCTGCGGCCCTCTTTCGCGAATGAATTCGCCCCCACAGGAATCCAAGGCCGGGCCCACCGGCTAAACTCCCGCCTTCCCGCCCTGCCCCGAGCTAGTCCATGGATATCGACCTGGCACGCACCTTCCTGGAAATCGTTCGTTCCGGCAGCTTCGTCGCCGCTGCCGAGCGCCTGCACGTCACCCAGACCACCATCACCGCGCGGGTGCAGAACCTGGAGCAGCAGCTGGATTGCCGGCTCTTCGTGCGCAACCGCGCTGGTGCGCGGCTGACCGCCGATGGTGAGGTGTTCGTCGCCTACGCCAACCAGCTGTTGCAGACCTGGGAGGCCGCGCGGCGTGACCTGCCCTTGCCCGAGGGTTATCGCGACGTGCTCAACCTGGGCGGTGAGATGAGCCTGTGCAGCCCGCTGGTGCTCAACTGGGTGATCCGCCTGCGCGAACGCATGCCGGCCCATGCGGTGCGCGCCGAGGTCGGCGAGGCAGGTCACCTGCAGCAGCAACTGCAGAGCGGCGTGCTGGATGCGGCGCTGGTCTACCGGCCCGACTACTGGCCGGGCCTGCAAGTGGAACTCCTGATGGAGGAGAAGCTTATCCAGGTCCGTTCGGCGACCAACCCCGAGCCCTACATCTACAACGACTGGGGCCCCGAGTTCCGCCAGCGCCACGACGCCGCGCTACCCGAGAAGGCCAGCGCCGTCCTGGCCACCAACCTCGGCCCGCTGGCGCTGCACTACATCCTGCAATGCGGCGGCTCCGGCTATTTCCGTACTCGCGTGGTACAGGGGCACCTGGACAGCGGCGAACTGGAGCGGGTGGAGAAGGCGCCGGAATTCACCTATCCCACCTACCTGGTCTATTCCCGCGAGAAGGATTCCCCAGCCCTGCGCCAGGCCATCGAGGTGTTGCGCGAGGTGGTGGCCGAGGACATCGACTGGTCGCGGCGCTGGGACCCGATCTAGCGACGGTCCCTGCGGGTAGGGTGCGCCGCGCGCACCGGAATATCCGTGCCGAGTCGCTGGTGCGCACAGCGCACCCTACTGTTTAACTCGCCAGGACTGCAGGATGGGTTGAGGAACGAAACCCATCATCCGTAGCCCGGTGCCGAGCCGTAGGGTGGATAGAAGAGCGCTATCCACCCGACATGCTGGGGGTAGGGTGCGCCACGCGCACCGCAAATCCCGTGCCGAGCCTCTGGTGCGCACAGCGCACCCTACTCGCTAGCTCGCCAGTTTCAGCGCGGCCGGCTGCTGGTGCAGGTCCTTGAGCCAGTTACGGTAGAGCGCGGCGATCAGGTCGCTCTGGCTGACGATACCCACCACGCGGCCGCCGTCATCCAGCACCGGCAGGCAGTGCAGGCCCTGGTCGGACAGCAGCGAGACCAGTTCCACCACCGGTGTATCCACGGTTACGCAACGCACCGGGCGGGTCATCAACCTGGATACCGGCGCTTCGCGACGGGCTAGGAAGCGCTCGGCCAGGGTGCGGGGCGCCGTGCCGGCGGCATGCCCGAGCAGGTCGGACAGGGTCAGGATGCCCACCAGCCGCTGCTTGTCGTCGAGCACCGGCAAGGCCTTCAGGTGATGGCGATCGAGCAGCCGCCAGGCGTCGCTGATCGGTGCCTCCGGCGTGATGGTGCGCAGGTCGCGGGACATGATCCGCGCCGCCCGCAGGTCGCCCATGGCGCGCCGCAGGGCATGTTTCTCGGTGAGCTGGAGCAAGCGCTGGAGGTCGTCGCGGGTGACATCGACGAAGCCGCCGAACTCGGCCAGGGCACGGTCCAGGTCGACTTCGGCGAAGCCATTGCGCTCACCCGGTAGCGGGTCGGCGGTCAGGTGCGGGCCACTGGCCAGTTGCGCCGGCTTGCGCGGGTAAGGCGTGCCGCTGAGGTTATTGAACACCAGCGCGGTGCCCACCAGCAGCAGCGAACCCAGCAGCACGGGCAGAAGCAGATGCCACCCCTGCTCGGCGAAGAGCGGGCCACCCAGGGCTGTGCCCAGGGCTACCGCGCAGCTCGGCGGATGCAGGCAGCGCAGGGCCTGCATACCCACCAGGGTCAGGCCGAAGGCCAGCGCGGCGGTCGGCAACGGCGGCAGGCCCCAGTGGCCTACGAGCAGGCCGATGGCTGCGGCCAGCACATTGCCCGCAACCACGGGCCAGGGTTGGGCCACGGGGCTCGAGGTCACGGCGAAGAGCAGCAAGGATGAAGCGGCGAAGGGGGCGGCCAGGCGTAAAGCCAGGTCCGCACCGTATAGCCGGGAGCAGACGAAGGCGGCCAGGGCGACGGCGATGCAGCCGCCCAGGGCGGCACGCAGCCACTCCCGCGGAGGGGCGTTGTTCGCATCCGGCAGCAGGCGCTGCAGCCAGAGGCGCAGAGGGTTCTTGGGCATGTGACGGTACTGGGCAGTTGATAAAGGGAGAGGCCCCTGAGGCCCCTCAATCCCACCGGGGTGGGGGCTCCATCCTTGGATATGGAAACGTCTTTTTCTCGCGCGCGGTTCCTCGGGAGGCTTGCTTGTGCAAGCCCCGGCCGGGCCGGGCGTCGGGATGTCGAGCATGCTAAGGGGCGGGCTGGGTAGCGGGCCAATGAATGTTATTGGAGTTTGAGTGCGGAAATTTTGCATTAAACGTCATGCGGCCAGGTGTTGCGCCAGCAACACCTGGCCAGCAAGTTGCCTGCTTAATTCGCTCGGCGTTGTTGAGTGTTTTTTATAACTAATTGAATTTAAAGGATAAATAATTCAGGCATGGGTTGTGCTTTATCCCTCTGCATGCAAGGCCGCGACTGTCCGCGGCGAGACATCCAGGGAAGAGAGCCTTACCCCATGACAATCGAAACCGCACCCAAGGTATTGCGTGACGAAGCCCCGCCCTTGCTCCCAGCGGCGCTGATCGAGAACGACGCACAGGCCCTGCGCGCCGCGCACGAGGTGGCGAAGCAGGCGAGGATCGACGCCGCGAAACGCGACCGTGAGCGCCTTCTGCCCTGGCGCGAACTGGAGCTCTTCACCCACCTGGGTCTGGGCGCCATCCGCATTCCCCGGCAATACGGCGGGGCGGAGGTGTCCCACGTCACCCTGGCCGAGGTGTTCCGCATCATCTGCGCCGCAGACCCGGCCCTGGGGCAGATCCCGCAGAACCAGTTCGGCCTGCTCAGTGTGATCGACAGCGTCGGCAGCGAGGCGCAGAAGCGCAAGGTCTACGCCGGCATCATCGACGGGCGTCGGCTGGCCAATGCCGGTCCCGAGCGCAATACGAAGCACACGCTGGAGATCAATGCGCGCATCCGCCGTGGCGAGCAGGGCCTGGCGGTCAGCGGCGAGAAGTTCTATTCCACCGGCGCGCTCTTCGCACACTGGGTGGCGGTCAAGGCCGTCGATGACGACGGCGTCGGCGTGCTCGGCCTGGTTGAGCGCGGCGTGCCGGGCTTGCGCATAGTCGATGACTGGTCCGGTTTCGGTCAGCGCACTACCGCCAGTGGCAGCGTGCTGCTGGACAACGCACCGGTGGCCGACGACCTGGTCTTCCTCAACAGCCGACTGGCCAAGGAGCCGAGTATCCAGGGCGCCCTGTCGCAGCTGATCCAGGCCGCCATCGATGCCGGTATTGCCGAGGCTGCCATCGACGACGCCATCGCCTTCATCCGCGAGCGCTCGCGTCCCTGGGTGGACGCCGGCGTCGAACGGGCCAGCGAGGAGCTCTACAGCATCGCCGAGATCGGCCGCCTCAAGGTCGAGCTGAATGCCGCCAATGCCTTGCTGGAGCGGGCCGGGCAGGTGCTCGACGAAGTGGCCGCCGCGCCCATCGACGACGAGTCCGCCGCCCGCGCCTCCATCGCCGTGGCCGAGGCCAAGGTGCTGACCACCGAGATCGCCCTCGCCGCCAGCGAGAAGCTGTTCGAGCTGGCCGGCAGCCGCGCCACCCTGGCCGAGTTCAACCTCGACCGCCACTGGCGCAACGCCCGCGTCCACACCCTGCACGACCCGGTGCGCTGGAAGGTCCAGGCAGTCGGTGCCTACCACCTCAACGGGGCCAGGCCGGCCCGTCATTCCTGGATCTGAGGAGCCCGCCATGACTTCACTGCAAGCAGCCCCCAAGGCCAGCGTCGCGATCATTCGTGACGATGCCGAAGCCCTCGAGGTGGCACGCCGTATCGCCGCCGAATTCAAGCCCGGCGCCGCCGAGCGCGACCGTGACCGGCGTCTGCCCCATGAAGAGCTGGAAGCCTTCAGCCGCTCCGGCCTGTGGGGTATCAGCGTGCCACGCGAATACGGTGGCGCCGGGGTGTCCCGCGTCACCCTGGCGCGGGTCATCGCCATCATCAGCGCCGCGGATGCCTCCCTCGGGCAGATCCCGCAGAACCATTTCTATGCCCTGGAAGTCCTGCGGGTGAATGGCGGCAAGACCCAGCAGCGGCGCCTGTTCGCCGCCGCCCTGGCGGGTGAACGCTTCGGTAACGCCCTGGCCGAGATCGGTACCCGTACCGCCAATGACCGCAACACCCGGCTGATCAAGGAAGGCGCCGGCTACCGCATCCATGGCCGCAAGTTCTATTGCACCGGCGCCCTCTACGCCCACCGCGTGCCCACCCTGGTGGTGGCCGAGGACGGCCACCAGTACCTGGCCTTCGTGGCCCGCAGCGCCCCGGGGCTGACGGTGATCGACGACTGGTCCGGCTTCGGCCAGCGCACCACCGGCAGCGGTTCGGTGGTCTTCGACAATGTGCCGGTCAGGACCGAGGACCTGGTGTCCTTCCAGGCCGCCTTCGAACGGCCCACCACGGTCGGCCCCTTCGCCCAGATCCTGCATGCCGCCATCGACGCCGGCATCGCCCGCGCCGCCTATGAGGATGCCCTGGAGTTCGTCCGCACCCGCTCGCGGCCCTGGATCGACGCGGGGGTGGAGAAGGCCAGCGACGATCCGCTGGCCATCCAGGAGTTCGGCCGCCTGGCCATCCGCCTGCATGCCGCCGAAGCCATCCTCGACCGCGCCGGGCGCCTGCTGGATGCCGCCACCGCCGAACCGAACGCCGAGACCGTGGCTGCAGCCTCCATAGGCGTGGCCGAGGCCCGCGCCCTGACCACCGAGGTGTCCCTGGCCGCCGGCAGCAAGCTGTTCGAACTCTCCGGCACCCGCGCCAGCCTGGCCGAGCACAACCTCGACCGCCACTGGCGCAACGCCCGCGTGCACACCCTGCACGACCCGGTGCGCTGGAAGTACCACGCGGTGGGCAATTACTACCTCAACGGCCAATTGCCGCCACGCCGGGGGACCATCTGATGGCGCGCAAGCCGATACTCCTCAATGCCTTCAACATGAACTGCGTGGGGCATATCAACCACGGTCTCTGGACCCACCCGCGGGATTGCTCGACCGACTACCGCAAGCTTTCCTACTGGACCGAACTGGCCCAACTGCTGGAGCGCGGCCTGTTCGACGGGCTGTTCCTGGCGGACATAGTGGGCGTCTACGACGTCTACCAGGGCGGTGCCGACCTGACCCTGAAGGAGAGCATCCAGCTGCCGGTCAACGATCCGCTGCTACTGGTTTCCGCCATGGCCGGGGTGACCCGCCATCTGGGCTTCGGCGTAACGGCCAACCTGAGCTACGACGCGCCCTATCTGTTCGCCCGGCGCATGTCGACCCTGGATCACCTCAGCGAAGGCCGGGTGGGCTGGAACATCGTCACCGGCTACCTGGAAAGCGCCGCCCGCGCCATGGGCCTGCAGCAGCAGGTGGAGCACGACCGCCGCTACGACCAGGCCGACGAGTACCTGGAGGTGCTCTACAAGCTCTGGGAGGGCAGCTGGGAGGAGGACGCGGTGATCACTGACCGCCAGCGGCGCATCTACGCCCGGCCGGACAAGGTGCACAAGGTGAGCCACCGTGGCGAGTTCTTCAACGTCGAGGGCTACCACCTCTGCGAGCCTTCGCCCCAGCGCACCCCGGTGCTGTTCCAGGCCGGCTCATCGACGCGGGGCCTGCGTTTTGCCGGCGAGCATGCCGAGTGCGTGTTCATCAGCGGCAACAACAAGGCCGCCACCCGCGCTCAGGTGGACAAGGTCCGCGCCGCAGCGTTGGCCGCCGGTCGTGATCCCCATGGGGTGAAAGTGTTCATGGGTATCAGCGTGATAGTCGCGCCCACCGAGGCCGAGGCCCGCGCCAGGCATGCCGAGTACCTGGCCTACGCCAGCGCCGAGGCCGGCGTGGCCCACTTCGCCAGCTCAACCGGCATCGATTTCGCCCGTTTCGCCCTGGACGAGCCGATTCCCTACGTGAAGACCAACGCCATCGAATCAGCCGCCAGCAAGCTCAAGGACAACAGCCTGACCCGGCGCCAGTTGCTGGAGCAGCACGCCCTGGGCGGGCGCTACATCCTGCTGGTGGGCTCGCCTACCCAGGTGGCCGACGAGTTGCTGAGCTGGGTCGACGAAACCGGCCTGGACGGCTTCAACCTCACCCGCATCGTCGCCCCGGAAAGCTACGCCGACTTCATCGACCTGGTGGTGCCGGAACTGCAGGCGCGCGGTGCTTACAAGACCGCGTATGCGGAGGGCAGCCTGCGCCACAAGCTGTTTGGCGCCGGGGACCGGTTGCCTCGGACGCATCCCGGGGCGCGCTTTTCTGTGGGGGCGAATTCATTCGCTGAGGAGCGCGCAGTGCTCCCTGAAAGCTCCATAGGCAGGCCTTCGGCCCGCTTAGCGAATGAATTCGCCCCCACAAGGTAAATGCCAACCCATTCCCCTTTGCTCAAGGACCACACCCATGCCCAAGCACACTCTGAAATCCCTCACCCTCGGCCTGCTCCTGGCCAGCGGCCTCGCCCATGGCGCCGACTCCAAGGTACTCAAGGTCGGCACCACCGCCGCCTTCGCCCCGCCGCTGGAAGTGGCGGTGGAGGAAGCCGCCAAGGCGGGCCTCGAGGTCGAGCTGGTGGAATTCACCGACTGGAACTCGCCGAACATCACCCTGGCCGCCGGCGATATCGACGTGAACTACTTCCAGCACAGGCCCTTTCTGGAGAACGCCAGCAAGGAGGGCAACTTCCAGCTCAAGCCCTTCGCCCCCGGCGTGATCAACAACGTCGGCCTCTACTCGAAGAAGTACGCGGGCCTAGCCGAGCTGCCGGAAGGCGCCAAGGTGGCCATCGCCAACGACCCCATCAACGGCGGCCGTGGCCTGCAACTGCTGCAGAAGGCCGGGCTGCTCAAGCTCAAGGACGGCGTCGGCTACAAGGCCACACTGGACGACATAGTGGAGAACCCGAAGAGGATCGACATCATCGAGCTGGAAGCCGTGCAGCTGGTGCGCGCCCTGGATGACGTCGACCTGGCCCAGGGCTATCCGCACTACATCCGCCTGGCCGACACCCTCGATCCCAACAGCGCGCTGCTGTTCGACGGCATCGAGAACAAGGAATACATCATCCAGTTCGTCACCCGTGCGGACTTCAAGGACGACGGCCGCCTGGGCCAGTTCATCGATATCTACCAGCACTCCCCGCAGGTCCGCGCTGCACTCGACAAGGCCCACGGCAAGCTCTACCAGCCGGGTTGGGAATAACCACGCAGGAAGAGTTCGCCTGTCTTTGTGGGGGCGATTTCAATCGCTAAGCGGACCGAAGGTTCGCCCTTCGGACATCCAGGGGGCCGCTGCGCGGCCCTTTGCGAATGAATTCGCCCCCACAGAAAAGCAAAGGCGGCTCCTCTGATACACGGAACAGAGAGGCCCCATATGGTCAGTTTCAATCGCAACATCCGCCTGGACCTCCCGCACATCCGCCTGCAGGGGCTGGGCAAGGCCTACCAGGGCAGCAAGGGGCCGGTGCAGGCTTTGCAGGGCATCGACCTGGAAATTCGCCGTGGCGAGGTGTTCGGCATCATCGGCCGCAGCGGTGCCGGCAAGTCGTCGCTGATCCGCACCTTGAACCGCCTGGAGCGGCCCAGTGCCGGGCAGGTGGTGATAGACGAAGAAGACATCGGCCGCTTCGACGAACAGCAACTGGTGTTGTTGCGCCGCCGAGTGGGCATGATCTTCCAGCACTTCAACCTGATGTCGGCCAAGACCGTCTGGCAGAACGTCGCCCTGCCGCTGAAGGTGGCCGGCGTGGCCAAGGCGGACATCGATCGCAAGGTCAGCGAACTGCTGCAGCTGGTGGGCCTGGCGGACAAGCGCGACGCCTATCCGGCGCAGTTGTCCGGTGGGCAGAAGCAGCGCGTCGGCATCGCCCGGGCGCTGGTGCACCAGCCGCAGATACTGCTGTGCGACGAGGCCACCTCGGCGCTGGACCCGGAAAGCACCCAACAGATCCTTGCGTTGCTACGCGACATCAACCGGCGCCTCGGCTTGACCATCGTCCTGATCACCCACGAGATGGCGGTGATCCGCGAGATCTGCGACCGGGTCGTGGTGCTGGAGCGCGGCCGGGTGGTGGAGCAGGGCGCGGTCTGGCAGGTATTCGGTGACCCGCAGCACGAGGTCACCCGTACCTTGCTCGGTACCCTGCGCCACGACTTGCCGGACGATCTGCTGGCACGGCTGGTCAGCCAACCCCGGGAAGGCGCCGACCAGTTGCTGCTGGACCTGCATTTCACCGGCGCCAGCGGCCGCGAGCCGGACCTGCTGGCCATCGCCCGGGCCCTGGACACGCGGGTGAGCCTGGTGCACGGCGGCATCGATCGCATCCAGGGCCGCGCCCAGGGCCATCTGCTGCTCAGCGCCGCGTTGGCTGGGCGGGGTGGCCTGGAGCTGCTGGAGCGGGCACGGCCCCTGGCGGACAAGGCGGAGGTGCTCGGCTATGTCGCCCATGCTTGATCGCCTGCTGCAGGGCATCCTCGACACGCTGCTGATGATCGGCGCCTCGTCGCTGATCGTGCTCCTCGTGGGCATTCCCCTGGCCCTGGTGCTGGTCACCACCGGTCCCGGCGGTATCTTCGAGGCGCGTCTGCTGAACCGCAGCCTCGGCAGCGTGGTGAACGTGCTGCGCTCGATTCCCTTCCTGATCCTGATGGTGGCGCTGATCCCCTTCACCCGCCTGATCGTGGGCACCAGCTACGGCGTCTGGGCGGCGGTGGTGCCGCTGACCATAGCCGCCACGCCGTTCTTCGCGCGCATCGCCGAGGTGAGCCTGAGGGAGGTGGATTTCGGCTTGGTGGAGGCGGCCCAGGCCATGGGCTGCCAGCGCCGACACATCATCTGCAACGTGCTGCTGCCGGAGGCGCGGCCGGGAATAGTCGGCGGCTTCACCATCACTCTGGTGACCATGATCAACTCCTCGGCCATGGCCGGCGCCATCGGTGCCGGCGGCCTGGGCGACCTGGCCTACCGCTACGGCTACCAGCGCTTCGATACCCAGATCATGCTGACCGTGATCATCCTGCTGGTGGTGCTGGTGAGCCTGATCCAGTTCGGCGGGGACAGGTTGGCGCGGGTGTTGAACAAGCGGGTGTGAAGTGAGCAACCTGTAGGTTGGGCCGGGCGGCGTTCCGCGAGCGCAGCGAAGCCCAACAGCGGAGCCGAGCCGGGAAACGTTGGGCTTCGCTTGGCTCAGCCACAACCTACGGGTCTTTGTGCGGAGGGATTCAATCCATCACGTCCTGCAGCACTTCGTAGATGATCCCGGTGGCGACCGCCACCAGGATCAGGTCGGTCCCGGCGCGGACCCAGTCATAGCCGTCGTAGTGGGGCAGGCGGTTGACCAGGCGGCCGTCGAGTTTCTTGGCGATCCCCGGCGGCAGCGGCTTGCCGCGTGCCAGGTTTTTCTGGATGCCCGGCGGCAGGGCATCGGCATTGCCCCAGTATTCGCGGTTGTCGTCGAGGATGATGCGGATGCCGCCGATATCCACCTGCGGCCCGCCGGACCAAGTGCTGTTCTGGGCACTGGCGTGGCCCTTGTCGTGGCCCTTGTTCTTGCCGGGGTCGGCCAGCAGCGCCGGGGAGCCGGCGACGAGGGCGAGGCTGGTGAATGCCGCGATGAGGGTACGGGTTGTGGTCATGTCCTTGGCCTCCGTGAGGGACGGTTTTCCCCGGCTGATGGACTGCGAAAAGCGGGGGAGTGCGGCAACTATCGCAGAAAAAAAACAAATCGGAGGGGATCGAAACATGACCGCGTTCAAAATCTGCCGAACCAGGCGTCGTCGGGATAGGCCACTCGTCTCCCGGATGTGAACCGGCGCCTGCGGCGAGAGTCTCACGGCTAACCGTGAAACAAGCCTCTGGAGGCTCCAAATTGATCAATAAGAAAACCCTGTTGGCCGTGGCCACCTGTGCGATGGTCTTCGCGGCGGGAACCGTCCTTCCGGGCGGTGCATCCCTGGTCGACTCCGCCTATGCCCGCGGCAACGGCGGTGGCGGTGGCGGTGGCGGTGGCGGTGGTGCCGGCGGCGGTGGCGGCCATGGCGGTGGTCATGGTGGCGGCCACGGTGGCGGCTTTGGCGGTGGTGTCGGCGGTGGCCATGCTGGCAGCCACGACGGCAAGGGCAATGGCTACGGCCGTGACGGCGACCATGCCGGCAGGGGCAATAGCTACGGCCAAGACGCCGACCACACCGGCAGGGGCAACAAGTACGGTCAAGACGCCGACCACACCGGCAGGGGCAACAAGTACGGTCAAGACGCCGACCACACCGGCAGGGGCAACAAGTACGGCCAAGACGCCGACCACGCCGGCAAGGCCACCCGCAATGGCGAGGACAAGGGCAACCGCTACGGTAGCCTGCGCAACGACGACAAGGGTCATGGGACCGCCACCTCCGCTGTCGCCCGCGACAAGGACAGCCGTGGCCTGGCCAATGCCCGCGCCGTGTCCGAGACGACGCCCGGTGATCACAACGCCCATGGGCGCTCCCAGGCCGAATCTTCCTCGAGTAAGAACGACAGCAAGAACGACCGCTAGAAACGACTGGGGGCAACCAGCTGGTTGCCCCCACTCTTCACTCAGCGTGCCGCCAGCAATATCCCACGGCATTCGCCGAAGCCGATGCTGGGGTAGCCCTCCCGCTGGCAACGGGCACGCAGGATCACTTCATCCCCGTCTTCCAGGAAAGTGCGCTGCTCGCCGCTGGGCAGGCTGATCGGCTGTTTGCCGCCGACGGTGCTCTCCAGCAGGCTGCCGAAGGCTTCCGGTTGCGGCCCGGAGAGGGTGCCGGAGCCGAACAGGTCGCCAGGTTGCAGCTTGCAGCCGCCGACGCTGTGGTGGGCGACCATCTGTGCCACGGTCCAGTACATGTTCAGGGTGTTGCTCAGCGCCAGGCGGTGGGGCGGCAGGCCCTGTTCGCGCATGGCGGCCGTGAGCAGCAGCACTTCCAGTTCGATCTCGAAGGCACCCTTGGCCTGGTCGGCTTCGTCCAGCAGGTAGGGCAGGGGCTGCGGGTCGCCTTCCGGGCGCGCCGGCTGGGCGCTGCGGAAGGGCTCCAGGGCCTCGGCGGTGATCACCCAGGGGGACACCGTGGTGCCGAAGTTCTTCGCCAGGAAGGGGCCCAGCGGCTGGTATTCCCAGGCCTGCACGTCACGCGCGGACCAGTCGTTGAGCAGGCAGTAGCCGGCGATGTGCTGCTGGGCGTCGGCGATGGCGATGGAGTCGCCCATCTCGTTGCCCTGGCCGATCCAGATGCCTAGTTCCAGCTCGTAGTCCAGGCGCTTGCTGGGGCCGAAGCTCGGGGCCTCCTGGCCCGGCGGCAAGGTCTGGCCATTGGGCCGGCGTACCGGGGTACCGGAGACGCAGACGGTGGAGGCGCGGCCGTGGTAGCCGATGGGCACGTGCTTGTAGTTGGGCAGCAGCGGGTTGTCCGGGCGGAACAGGCGGCCGACGTTGTTGGCGTGGTGGATGCCCACATAGAAGTCGGTGTAGTCGCCAACATGCGCAGGTAGGTGCAGCTGGCAGGTGGTCGCGGCCGGCAGCAGGGCCTGGCCCATGGCTTCCAGGCGCTCCTGGGCGGCGCTGCCTTCGGCCAGGAGTTCCTGCAGCTGGGCGCGCAGGGCGCGGCGGGCGGAGGTGCCGAGGGCGAAGAAGGCGTTCAGGTTGTCGCCGCAGGCGGACTGGGCGGCTTCGGCGGCTTCACCGCTGAACAGGCCGGCGTCGCAGGCCGCCTTCAGGTCGAAGATGACGTCGCCTATGGCCACGCCGCCGCGCGGCGAGGCGCCGCTCGGGCTGAAGATGCCCAGCGGCAGGTTCTGCAGGGGGAAGTCGGGGTGGCCGTTGGCGGAGTCGATCCAGCTACGGCGGTTGTCTATCTGGGTCATGTCAGATCCTGCCCTTGTCGAATGTCTTGGCCATGCCGGCCCAGCAAGCATCGTAGTCGTTCTGCAGCTGCGGGCACTCCAGCGCGTACTGGCTGGGGCGCAGCACCCGGCTGGTCTCGAACATGAAGGCCATGGTGTTGTCGATCTTGTGCGGCTTGAGGTCGGCGGCGATGGCGGCGGTGGTGGTGGCGTTGTCCGGCCCGTGGGCGCTCATGCAGTTGTGCAGCGAGGCGCCGCCGGGGGCGAAGCCTTCGGCCTTGGCGTCGTAGGCACCCTGGATCAGGCCCATGAACTCGTTCATCAGGTTGCGGTGGAACCACGGCGGACGGAAGGTGTTCTCGGCCACCATCCAGCGCGGCGGGAAGATCACGAAGTCGACGTTGGCCTGACCAAAGGTTTCGCTGGGCGAGGTGAGCACGGTGAAGATCGACGGGTCCGGGTGGTCGTAGCTCACGGTGCCGATGGTGTTGAAGCGGCGCAGGTCGTACTTGTAGGGCACGTTGTTGCCGTGCCAGGCGACCACGTCCAGGGGCGAGTGGTCCAGTTCGGTGGCCCAGAGTTCGCCGAGGAACTTCTGCACCAGCTCGACCGGCGCATCCACATCCTCGTAATGGGCCACCGGGGCGAGGAAGTCCCGCGGGTTGGCCAGGCCGTTGCTGCCGATGGGGCCGAGGTCGGGCAGGCGCAGGGCAGCGCCGTGGTTCTCGCAGATGTAGCCGCGGGCGCTGGCGTCCAGCAGTTCGACGCGGAACTTCATGCCACGGGGGATCACCGCGATCTCCAGCGGCTCCACATCCAGCAGGCCCAGTTCGGTGGCGATGCGCAGGCGGCCTTGCTCGGGAACGATCAGCAGTTCGCCGTCGGCATTGAAGAACACCCGTTGCATCGAGGCGTTGGCGCGGAACAGATGCACGCTGACGCCCGAGGCCTGCTCGGCGTCGGTGGTGGCGGCGATGGTCACCAGGCCGTCGATGAAGTCGGTGCGCTCGGCGGGGATGTCGTGCGGGTTCCAGCGCAGGCGGTTGGGCGTGACCGGACCCAGGCGGTTGCCGGCGATCTGGCGCTCCAGGCGCTGGTACGTCGGATGATTGGCCGAGGGCTTGATGCGGTACATCCAGGTGCGCCGGGCTTCGCTGCGCGGCACGGTGAAGGCGGTGCCGGAGAGCAGTTCGGTGTAGAGCCCGTAGGGCACTTGCTGCGGGGAGTTCCGCCCGACGGGCAGGGCGCCCGGCAGCGACTCGCTGCTGAACTCGTTATCGAAACCGGACTGGTAGTTGAGCGGTGTAGGGGAGACCATGGCGACCTCGCTGTTTTTGTAATTTGATTACGCATAACGTAATTTGAAAGCCTCAAAGGGTCAAGCTATAACAGCGCCCTCCCTCTCCAACCAAGGCCAGGACATGACGAGCGAAAACGACAGCGCGAGCGCACCGCGGCGACAGAAGGTCCAGGCCGCGGAAGTGGGCACCGACATCCTCAAGGGATTGGCGGAGCTGGCGCCGGCCACTTCGCTGTCGAAGCTGGCCGAGCACGTCGGCATGCCGGCGAGCAAGGTGCACCGCTACCTGCAGGCGCTGATCGCCAGCGGCTTCGCCGAGCAGGACGCCACCACCAACCACTATGGCCTGGGCCGCGAGGCGCTGCTGGTGGGCCTGGCCGCCATCGGCCGGCTGGATGTGGTGAAGGTCTCCATGCCGCACCTGGTGGAGCTGCGCGACGCGCTGAACGAAACCTGTTTCCTCGCCGTCTGGGGCAACAAGGGGCCTACTGTGGTCCACGTGGAGCAGGCCCTGCGTGCCGTCACCCTGGTGACCCAGGTGGGTTCGGTGCTGCCGCTGCTGGGCTCGTCCACCGGCCTGGTGTTCAACACCTACCTGCCCGAGGCCGAGACCGCCTTCCTGCGCGACGAAGAGCTGGCACTACCCGAGGCACCCAGCGCCGCCGAACTCCAGGAGCAGATGGCGCAGATCCGCGCCACCGGCCTGCACCCGGTACATGGCCTGCTGATGCCGGGGGTGAACGCCCTGTCGGCGCCGCTCTTCGCCATCGGCAACAAGCTCGCGGGCGTGATTACCGTGGTCGGCGCCGCCAGCGTGTTCCACGCCGACACCCAGGGCTCGGCCGCCGAACGCCTGCATCAGGCGGCCCGCGCCATCAGCCTGCGAATGGGCGGGCAGCAGCCCGAGTGAGCCGCTCTGCGGGGTCGGCCAAGCCCCTGCTACGGCTCCACCCCGCCGAACAACTGGTTGCATTCCCGCGGGTCGCCGGATTCCACACCCATGTGGAACCATTCCGCACGCTTGGCGATGTCACCTTCGGTCAGCGGGTGGGGCATGGCCGGTTGGTCCTGGGCCTTGGCGCGCTCCCGGCCGAGGGCGACCACCGTCTGTAGCGCCTTGTCCATGTCCTGGGGCCTGATCCAGGGGTATTTGCGCTGGGCATAGCTGGCCCAGCTCCCCACCAGGCAATCGGCGAGCAACTCCTCGGTCTCCTCCAGGCTCTCGGCGCCTTCAGCCTGGCTGTCCTTCGCGCGGTATTCCTTGATCCAGCCCACGGCGCCCACCAGGTTCTGCACATGGTGGGCGACCGCATGGGCCACCACATAGCTGCGGGCGAAGTCACCCACTTCGGGGGCACGTTTCTGCAGCTCGTCGAGATAGGCCAGGTCGAGGTAGAGCGTCATGCCCTTCGCACAGTAGAAGGCGCCGCTGGCGGCGCCGGTCGGTTTGCAGGGGGACTCGACCCGGCCCTCGTAGAGCACCACCTTGGGTTTCTTGTAGGCGTAGTCGCCTCGGGCGAGGAACTCGCCCCAGATGTCCTCGTTGCTTTCCAGCAGCGCCTTCACCAACTCCCGCGAGTCGCCCGGCGCGTTCACCGGGGCCGGCGCCACCGCTGCAGCCGCGGGAGGCTCAGGTTCTGCGGTGACCTGTTCCGGAAACGCGGGCGGAGCGGGCTTGAGCCGATCGATCAGGTGCGCCGGGCCAAAGCCGAGGTAGAGCGCCACGCCGACCAGCGTCACGACGATCAGCACCCAGGCCAGCCCGCGCAGCAGGCGGAGCAGCAGGCCCTTGCGGGGTCTCGGGGCGGTGGTTTTTGCGGGCATGGTGGCGGGTTCCGGATGGTGTCGCCCTTCAGTGTTGTACCTTCCCTGCCGCTTCGCCACCGGGTGATCGACGCCGCCGCGATCCGCCTCGGGGATGAGACCCCTGTCACATGATGGCAACCTGGCACTGCTTGAATGCCCGGCACCCATCAGTCGCCGGAGTACCGATCATGGCAGCCGAAAGCAGTCTGGCTCGCCTGCTCAAGACCGTGGAGCCGCTGGCCCCGGACATGAGCATCAGTGATGTCGCCGATCGCCTGCTGACCCCTGAACACAAGGTTTTCCTCTCCCTGCCAGTGGTGGACGAGCAGGGCCTGCCGTTGGGGCTGGTCAGTCGCTATGCGTTGCAGGACATCTTCATGCAGCGTTTCGGACGCGACCTCTGGGGCCGCCGCCCGGTGGCCGACGTGATGAACCCGGCGCCGCTCACGGTCGCCCTGGCATCCGGCCTGGAACTGGCGGCCAAACAGGTGACCGGGCAACTGCAGTACCCCATTACCGAAGATTTCATCCTGGTGGACGACCAGGGACGCTACCTGGGGCTGGGGACAGTGCTCGACCTGCTGAAAGCCATGGAGCTGCGCATCGCCCAGCGCAACCAGGTGCTGCGCAAGGCACTGGTGGACCTGAAGGAGTCCCAGGCCCAGCTGGTGCAATCGGAAAAGATGGCGTCCCTCGGCCAGATGGTCGCGGGCGTCGCCCACGAGCTGAACACGCCGCTGGGCTACGTGAAGAACAACGTCCAGCTGCTGGACGAGCTGACCGCGCCGCTCTTCGCCCTCGCCGAGAGCCAGGCCGGCCTGGCCGATTGCCTGGACGACCCGGCCTGTGACGAGCAGCGCCTGGCCGATGCCCTGGAGCGCGCCGCCGCCGCGCGTGCGCAGGCCACCCCCGAGCTGCTGGCCGGGGACCTGCGCCAGCTGTTCGACGACACCCTCTACGGCCTCGGCCAGATCGCCGAGCTGGTTTCCGGGCTCAAGGACTTCGCCCGCCTGGACCGCGCCATGAGCGAGGAAGTCGACCTCAACGACTGCATCCGCAGCGCCCTGCTGATCGCCCGCAACCATATCAAGGACAAGGCCGAGGTGCTCCAGATGCTCGGCGAGTTGCCGCGCATCGCCTGCGCGCCCTCGCAGATCAATCAGGTGCTGCTGAACCTCTTTACCAACGCCGCCCAGGCCATGGACGGCCCGGGCCGCATCCAGGTGAAGAGCTGGGCCGACGCCGACAGCCTGTTCATCTCGGTGCAGGACAGTGGCCGCGGGATGCCGCCCGAGGTCATGCAGCGCATCTTCGACCCGTTCTTCACCACCAAGCCGGTGGGCGAGGGCACGGGGCTTGGGCTGTCCATCAGCTACAAGATCATTCGCGACCATGGCGGCAGCATCCGCGTGGCCTCGGAACCGGGGCGCGGCACGTGCTTCCTCATCAGCCTGCCGCGCAGCCAGGCCGTCGAACTTAAACGGAGCGCCTGAGCCCATGACTACTCCCGTCCGCATCCTCTTCGTCGATGACGAGGAGCGCATCCTGCGCAGCCTCGCGCTGCAGTTTCGCCGCCAGTACGAGGTGATCACCGAGAGCGACCCGCTGCGGGCGCTGGAGCGCCTGAAGGAGGAGTCGGTGCAGATCATCGTCAGCGACCAGCGCATGCCGGGCATGAGTGGCGCCGAACTGCTGGCGCGCTCGCGGGAGATCGCCCCGGAATGCCTGCGCATCCTGCTCACCGGCTATTCCGACCTGGACGCCGCGGTGGAGGCCTTGAACAACGGCGGCATCTTCCGCTACCTGACCAAACCCTGGGACCCGCAGGAGATGGCCTTCACCCTGCGCCAGGCGGCGGAAATCGCCGCGCGCCAGACCACTGCGCCGGTCACCGCGGCCACCAGCGAACTGGCCGCACCGCTCTCGCTGCTGTTGCTGGACGACGACCTGGAAACCCTGCAGTGCGTCCAGGCCTTCTGCCAGGCCGGCGGCCACCGCCTGCTGCGCGCCCACAGCCTGAGCGAGGCGCTGGTGACCCTGAACCTGGAACCGGTGGACCTGCTGGTCAGCGACTTGCGGATCGGCAGCGAAGACACGGCACCGCTGCTCAAATCCCTGGCCCAGGCCCATCCGCGCCTGCTCAGCCTGGTGGTGACGCCCTTCCGCGACACCCAGGCCCTGCTCAAGCTGATCAACGAGGCGCAGATCTTCCGTTACCTGCCCAAGCCGATCCGCCGCGGCCTGTTCGAGAAGGGGCTGAAGGCCGCGGCCGAGCAGGCATTCCTCTGGCGTGCCCAGCCGTTGGAAAGCCTGCCGCGGATCGCCGAGGTGCCGAAAGAGGCTGGCGAGAGCCAGCGGGTCGGCAGCCTGCTGGGGATGCTGGCGCGGTTGCGGGAAAGGGTGATCGCCTGAGGCCCGGGGTGGCACGGACATCCACGTAGGGTGCGCCATGCGCACCGGAAGCCCTGCGCAGAGGTCCTGCTGCGCGCAGCGCACCTTATGGATCGAGTGCCGGCGCCGCTCGCGGCAACTTCAGCTCGGCACAGAGGCCGCCGCCTTCACGGTTCTGCAGCGTGATCATGCCGCCCAGGCGGTTGGCGATCATCTGCACTATGGCCAGGCCGAGGCCGGCGCCCTGGGGATTGTCCTGGCTGTAGAAACGCTCGAAGAGGCGTTCCAGCCTGGCTTCGTCTATCCCCGGGCCGCGGTCTTCGACGCGCAGCACCAGGTACTTCCGGTCATGGTTGTCCAGACTGACCTTGACTTCGCCTTCGGGTGGCGAAAAGTTCGCCGCGTTGGTCACCAGGTTCTGCAGGGCGATACCGATGGCGGCGGCGTCACTGGTGACGTGGAAATCCCCCTCGGCCACCTCCAGGGCCAGTTCCAGGCCCTTGTCCAGCAGCAGCGGGGTGAGTTCGGCGAGGTGTTCGCGGACCAGGGATTCCAGGTCCAGCCGCTGCCATTTCTGTCGTGCCAGTTCCGGTTCCACCCGGGCCATGGTCAGCAATTGGTGCACCACCCGGGTCAGCCGGTCGACGCCCAGGGTGAGAAAGCCCAGGGCTTCGGCGCGGGATTCGTCGCTGGTGGCCTCCAGCGCGTTCTGCGCGTGGAGCCGCAGCACCGCCAGCGGGGTGCGCATTTCGTGGGCAGCGTCGCCGATGAAGCGGCGCTCGCGCTGGAGCATCTGTTCGATCTGCGCCAGCAGGCGGTTGATCGCGGCTTGCATGGGTTCCAGCTCCTTGGGCAGTGGCTCTATCTGCAGGGGCGCCAGGGAGTCGGCATGGCGGCTGCGGATCAACCGGGCCATGTTCTGCAGCGGCAGCAGGCCCCAACCGATGGCCAGCCAGACCAGGGTGGCGAGGATGAGTATCCCCACCAGGTTCGGCACGAGGGTGTGGCGGACTATGCGTTGCACCAGGTCCTGGCGCACGTCGTCACGCTCGCCCACCCAGATCAGCAATCCCTGTTCCGGGTCCGGCAGCACGAAGCCGCGCCAGTGGTGGTCGTCCAGCTTGAAGTCGTGGAAGCCGGGCTGTTGCGGCGCGTCCTTGAAGAATGGTGCGCTGGCTGATTGCACCAGACTCCCGCCGTCGCTGTTCCAGACATGGAAGGCCAGCTTGCTCTCGTAGGGATGCCCGACCTTGCGCGGCTCGGCTTTGCTCAGCGCGTCGTTGAAGGCCCGATAGAGCGCGTCGCGCTCATTGCTGGCCAGCGGCATGCGCATCACCCCCAGCAGCAGGCGCGCGTTCTGCGCCAGCTGGGCGTCGTAGATCTCCTCGATTTCATGACTGCTGTCGCGGTAGTTGAGGTAGACGATGAGCAGGGTGCCGAGCAGCAGCAGGACCATCACCAGCCACAGGGTGCGGCGGCGCAATGAGGTCATGGCCGGCCGTCCACCAGGTAGCCGATGCCGCGCACGGTGCGGATGAGTTCGCTGGAAAGCTTCTTGCGCAGGTGATGGATGTGAACCTCCAGGGTGTTGCTTTCAGCTTCCTCGTCCCAGCCGTAGAGGGTCTGCAGCAGGCGCTCGCGGGTCAGCACCTTGCCCGCTTGCGAGAGCAGTTCATGGAGCAGCTGGTACTCCTTGGGCGTGAGGGCCACCGGATTGCCCAGGTAGCTGACCTGCTGGTTGACCGGATCGAGGACCACCCCGGCGTGCTCGATCAGCGTCTGCGGCCGGCCGGCGCTGCGCCGCAGGAGGGCACGCAGGCGCGCTTTCAGCTCGTTGAGGTCGAAGGGCTTGACCAGGTAGTCGTCTGCGCCGGCATCCAGGCCGCGGATGCGATCCTCGGTGGCGTCGCGGGCGGTGAGCACCAGCACCGGCAAGGTCGAGCCCCTGGCGCGCAGCTGCTGGAGCACCTGGATACCGTCCAGGCGCGGCAGGCCGAGGTCGAGGATCGCCAGGTCGAAATCCTCGTTCTGCAGGGCGTGCAGGGCGCTGGCGCCATCGGTCAGCCAGTCGATGGTGTACCCCTCCTGGCGCAGGCCGCTGCGCACCCCCGCGCCGAGGGCGTTGTCGTCTTCGACGAGTAGGAGTCGCATGGGCGGCCTTAGGGTTTCTGGATTTCCTGCAGTAAAGCATCGATTTCCCGGCGCCGGCCCTGGTCGGCCAGCTCGCGTCCCGGGCGTGGGGCGGCCTCCCGCGCCTTGAGCAGCACCGCGCGGGCTTCCATCTTGCGGCCCGCGCGGTGCAGGTGGTCACCCCAGAAGTACAGGCTGTCGATGCCCCTGGGATTGATCTGCAGGGCCTTGCGCAGCAGTTTCTCCGCTTCCGCCTCGTCACCGAAGCTGATGGGCCAGCCGGGCACCCGGTCGTAGAGCGCACCCAGGCTGGTGTAGGCCGAGCCCTGCAGGGCGCTGGGGTCGAGCTGGATGGCGTGCTCCAGTGAGGCGCGGGCGTCCTTGACCTTGCCCAGGGCGCCCAGTCCGCCTTCGGCACCGGCCCAGCTGCTGGTGACGATGCCATGCCAGATCCAGGCCTCGGCGGCTTGCGGCGCGTCGTGGGTGAAGGCGGCACTCTGGGCGGCGAGTTTCTCGAACTCGGCGGCGCGTTGTTTCTCCGGGACCTGATACTGGATTTCCGCCCAGCGCTGCTGGATGGCGGCGAGGCGCTGGCTGTCGCCGGCGTCCAGCGCCCAGGCCGGAATGCTGAGGATCAGCAGCAGGCCGAAGGCGCAGATGAGCTTGTTCATCATGGGTGGTCCTTGCGGTGGGGGGCGGCACTGAAGCGACGGATGATCGGCAGCTGCTTGTGCAGGGCGCGGTCCACCAGACGCGGCAGCATGCCGTTGAGGCGGACGAAGAGCTTTTCCGGCCAGCCGAGGTAGAGCTCGCGAAGGTCTTTCTCGATGGCCGCGATCACGGCTCCGGCCACCTGCTCGGGCTCGTCCACACCCACCTTGAGCTCGGCGTTGAGGGCCATGGCCGCCTGGCTGTTCATACCGGTGCGGGTGGCGCGCGGGGCGACGTAGAGGACATTCACCGGGGTGTCCGCCAGCTCCCGACGCAGGGCCTCGGAGAAACCGCGCAGGGCGAACTTGCTGGCGCAGTAGACGGTGTATCCGGGGTAGCCGATGGAACCGTAGGTGGAGCCGACATTGACCACCAGCCCATGGCTCTGCTGGCGCAGCAGCGGCAGCAGCGCGCGGGTCAGTTGCAGGGTGGCGGTGACGTTGAGGGCGAGCATGTCCTCTATCTGGCCGTCGTCCACCTGTTCGAGCATGGCGAAGCGGTTCACCCCGGCGGCATTCACCAGCAGGTTGACGCCGCCCATGCCGCGTGCGGCGTCCAGCACTCGCTGGCGGTCCTGGGCCTGGCGCAGATCGGCACCGATCCAGGCGAGCTGCTGTGGATAACGTCGCAGCAGCGCGGCCAGGGTCTCCCGCGTGCGGCTCACCACCAGCACCTGGGCACCGCGGGCGCAGAGCTGTTCGGCCAGGGCCAGGCCAATGCCGCCGCTGGCGCCGGTAAGCAGGGCACGACAGTCAGAGAGGCGCATGTTGCACCTCACCGGCACGGGGCAGCCCGCGGAACATTTCGGCATAGAGCTGGTAGACCACCTTGGCGGCGTGGAGGACGGCCTGGCGGTCGTCCTCGTCGTCCAGCTGGTTCATCAACTGGCGGTAAGTGGCCATGTGGCCCTGGTCCAGGGCGCCGTGGGAGGACAGGTAGCTGAAGGCTTCGGCCGGCAGCTGCAGAGTCTCGCGGATTGTCCCGGCGGCCTGGGTGGCCAGGGCGATGCTGGTGCCCTCCAGCACCTTGACCATGCCGAACAGTCCCACCGGGTTGCCGCGGGCGATCAGGTCGTAGAGGTAGGCCACCATCAGCTCGATGGGCAGCGAGGGGCGGCTGCGGCTGACGGCTTCGGGGTCGCCGCCACAGGCGGCAATGTCGTCGAGTATCCAGCGCTCGTGGCCGTACTCTTCCTCGATGTATTCGCAGACCGCGCCTCGCAGCCATTCGAGGCGCGGCGGCAGGCGCGCGCCGCAGGCCATCATCAGCGGCACGGTATGCCGAACATGGTGGTAAGCCTGGCCGAGGAAGGCGCGGTAGCCCTCCAGGCTGACCTGGCCAGCCAGGGCCTCGCGTATCACCGGGACGCTGAACAGCGCCTCCCGTTCGCTGGCGGTGGCGGCTTGCAACTGGTCGAAGAAACTCATGGTTCTACCTCGTGTTCGAGCTCGAGCAGGGTGCTGCGATAACGCGCGAGGATGGCCTCGCGGCGCGGGCGGCCGTTGGCGGTGAGCAGGCCATCGGCCGTGCTGAAGGGGACTTCCAGGCGGCGCCAGGCCCGGACCCGGGCGTAATCCGGGAGGGCGGCATTGGCGCTGGCGACGGCATCGGCCAGGACCTGGTCCGTGCAGGCCGGGTCCAGTGGCCAGAGCAGGGCGAGATTGCCCGGCAGCCCTTCGCCATGGACGAAGGCCTGGGCGATCGTGCCGCGCTGGGTCAGTTCGGCCTCGACCCAGTCCGGGTTCACATTGCGCCCGAAGCTGGTGATGAACTGGTGCTTCTTGCGGCCCCGGAGGTGGAGGTAGCCATCGGCATCGAACTCGCCGAGGTCGCCGGTCGGCCACCATGGCCCGGTGAAGGGCGGCTCGCCCAGGTAGCCGAGCAGGACCGGGCCGCTGACCAGCACCTCGCCATCCTCGGCCAGGCGCACCCGCACATGGGGCAGGGGCTGGCCGACACTGCCGGGGCGATTGGCTCCCGGCCGGTTGAGGCAGACCACGGACGCGCATTCGGAGAGGCCGTAGCCCTCGAACACCGGCAGCCCGACCCTTGCCGCACGAGCCAGCAGGTCCGGCGACACGCGCGCGCCGCCCACGGCGACGAAGCGGAACTGCCCGGGGCCCAGGTGCCCGCGCTCGATGGCGGTGACCAGGCCGAGCAGCAGCTGCGGCACCAGGATCAGGCTCTGGGCGCCACTGAGGACGACGCTGGCCAGCAGCTTCGGCCAGTCCACCCCGCTGGCGCCCTGAATACCCAGCTGGCGCTGGGGCAGCAGGGTGACGCAGGCCCCAGCCAGCAAGGCGGCATAGGTCCCGAGGTTCTCCAGCAGCACCGCCAGCGGCAGCACGGCCAGGTAATGCGCGGGTGCGCTGGAGCGGCTGGCGGCTTCCAGTTCGCCAGCCACCTGCAACAGGGACTCGGCACTCAGGCAGACGCCCTTGGGTTGTGCGGTCGTGCCGGAGGTGTAGGTGACCTTGGCGGTACCTGCCGGCAGGATGGCGCCGCCATTGACGGTCCTGCGCCAGAAATGGCCATCGGGCTGGAAGCCCGCGGCCTCCAGTTCGGCTGAGAACCCGCTGTCGGCCACTGCCAGGTTGACGCGGCATTGCGCCAGGCAATGAGCGCGCTGTTGCGGGCTGAAGAACGGCGGCAGCGGGAGGCAGGGGCGTCCGGCGAGAAGGGCGGCCAGGTCCCAGAGCAGGGCGTCGGGGCCGTTCTCCAGGGCCAGGGCGAGCACAGCTTCAGGTTCGGCGCGCAGCAAGGCTTCGCGCCGCTCCACTTCGTCCAGGAATTGGGTGTAGGTGTAGCGGCGGGTGTCGCCACGCAGGGCCAGGGGTTGCGGCAGGCGGCCGGCGTGCTGGCGGAGGATGGCGCGCAGGCCCTCAGGCTGCATCGTGGGCCACCCTGTCGGCCTCGGGAAAACCCAGCCGGTCTATGACTCCGTTGTGTTGCAGCTGTTCGAAGCCGAAGCGGATGCTGCCGCAGAATACCTGCGGCTTCTGCTCGTAGTAGGTGCCCCATTGCTGTTGGGCATCCCCCAGCCGGCCAGGGACGGCATCGCCGAGCAGCAAGGGTTCCAGGCCCAGGCGTCGAAAGCTGTTGATCAGTGTTGACGCTCCGGTGAACACCACCCAGTCCAGGCCCCGCAGGTACAGCAGCCAGGTGACGGCGACGATGATCAGCCGCGCATTGCCGGAGTTGATCGAGGCCAGGTTGCCCACTTCGACTATCTGGTCCCGCGCCACCGGGCGTGCGGCCTGTTGGGCGATCATGGTTTCGGCCGGAGCCTCGAGGTACTGCTCGAGGAACAGCTGACCCTGGCTGGCCAGGCGCAGTCCGGCCACGGCGCTGAGCGCGCCATGGTGATTACGCATGGAGAGCAGCTCGGGCATGAACTGGCGGACGTCGGCACCGTGGACGCTGAGGAAGCGCCGGTGGACGAAGGCCTCGGCCTGGCTGCGCCCTGGATCGCTCGCCAGCAGCAGGGACAGGTAGTGTTGCTGCGATTTGTGGCCGAAACGGAATGGGAACAGGGCGTTCCACTCGGTGCTGTTCATCGGTGCCCTCCAGGCGGGAAGCGTATGGAGAGCAGTATCCGGGGGAAGTCTTAAGGGACCCTGAAGACGGACAGCGCGACTGTCGCCTTGCGGTCACGCCAGCGCCACGGCGTTGTCATCCGGAGGGGGCATTCTAGATTCAGGAACAGAAAGGGCACAGGACGTGCCAGGGTGCAAATTGAAGCTGCCGGCGATGGCAGCTTTTTTTTGCCTGGGCGCTCCTGAAGCGCTCATTGTCCGTGTTGGCGTCGTCGCCTCTGTCCGGCGAGGACGCCAACATGGAGGGGATCACTCGTCGGCTTCGGCCGTGGCTACTGCGGGAAGGGGGGACTGGGGCTGGCTCTTCGCAGCGCTTTTCTTCCAGGACTCCTTGGGTTTCATGCCGGTGGTCCCGGTGGGAATCTGCTGGATTTCGCCACCATTGGTGAGGAACGACTCCACCTGTAATTCGAGAACTGACCTGGATTTATCGATCAACGGGTTGGACATGGCTCTTTCCTTTGCGGGGCGCACTTCAATACTTCGGTTGCCCTGATCTTGATATTTGCTTCCTGAACTCGGCGAGTATGCTCGTTTTCTGAGCATAAATCTCGTTATCTGACCAGAGGGGAGCGGCGAAATCCCGACACGTACTTCGGAGTTCCTCGTCAGGTCGTCACCGAATCCTGCCTGTTCGATCGGTACCCTTTTCCCCGGTAGTTTGTGGAAGTCGCAGTGGAAGTCGGAATTTCGAATACTCCGGCAATGGAAAAAAACGCTGGGATTCCGATAGGCGCATGGGTTGAGTCGCAACGATGGCGGGCTGCTGAAAGTCCTCGTCTCTACTAACGAAAACTTGTCGGATACAGGGGCAAAGGCAGTTCCAATATCAAGGATCCGAACTGCCGCCCGCGCCTCAGAGCTTGTAGCCGATCTGCCGCAGCAGGCCCTTGCGCCAGGCGATGTCGTCCTCGCCTTCCGCCCCTTTCGGCGGGAAGCCGTCCACCACCCCGAGCACACCACGGCCCTGGCCGGTTTCGGCGAGTATCACCTCCGTGGGATTGGCCGTGGCGCAGAAGATCCGGCAGACCTCCGGCACCAGCTTGAGGCTGTTGAGCACATTGACCGGGTAGAAACCTTCGCCGAGGAAGACGATGAAACTGTGACCGGCGGCAATCGCCAGGGCGTTGCGGCGGGCGAGTTCGAGCAGGGCGTCGTCGGTGCCGGAGCAGCGCACCAGGCACTTGCCCGAGGCCTCGCAGAAGGCCAGCCCGAAGCGGATACCGGGCACTGCGCCAACCAGGGCTTCGTGGATGTCTTCCACGGACTTGATGAAGTGGGTCTGGCCGAAGATGAAGTTGATGTCGTCCGGCTTGTCGATGGTCACGCTGACGAGTTGCATGTGAAGCGCCTCCACCCCCCATGGAAAGCATAGTCAGGAGTCCGGAGCCTCGGAGTGGGGCATTTCCGCAGGGTGCGCCGTGCGCACCGCCATCTCGCACGGCAGTTTCGGTGCGCGCAGCGCACCCTACCCGATGTCGTCCTGGTGCTCGGCAGAAAAGAAAAACCCGGCAGAAGCCGGGTCTTTCCTGGACGATCGCGCCTTATTCGTCGGTGCTCAACACACCACGACGGATCTGGTCGCGTTCGATGGATTCGAACAGGGCCTTGAAGTTGCCCTCGCCGAAGCCGTCATCGCCCTTGCGCTGGATGAACTCGAAGAACACCGGGCCCATCAGGGTTTCCGAGAAGATCTGCAGCAGCAGGCGTCTGTTGCCGCCTTCCGAGGTGCCGTCCAGCAGGATGCCACGGGCCTTCAGCTCCTCTTCCGGCTCGCCGTGGTCCGGCAGGCGGCCCTGGAGCATCTCGTAGTAGGTTTCCGGCGGCGCGGTCATGAAGCGCATGCCACGAGCCTTAAGGTCATCCCAGGTCTTGAGCAGGTCGTCGGTGAAGAACGCCACGTGCTGGATGCCTTCGCCGTTGAACTGCATCAGGAACTCTTCGATCTGTCCCGAGCCCTTGGAGGATTCCTCGTTCAGCGGGATGCGGATCATGCCGTCCGGCGCGGTCATGGCCTTGGAGGTCAGGCCAGTGTACTCGCCCTTGATGTCGAAGTAGCGGATCTCGCGGAAGTTGAACAGCTTCTCGTAGAAGTCCGCCCAGTAGGCCATGCGGCCGCGGTACACGTTGTGGGTCAGGTGGTCGATGATCTTCAGGCCGGCCCCCTGGGGGTTGCGGTCCACGCCTTCGATGAACTCGAAGTCGATGTCGTAGATCGAGGAGCCCTCGCCGAAACGGTCGATCAGGTACAGCGGAGCGCCGCCGATGCCCTTGATCGCCGGCAGGCGCAGTTCCATCGGGCCGGTGGGGATCTCGATGGGCTGGGCGCCCAGTTCCAGGGCGCGGGCGTAGGCCTGGTGGGCGTTCTTCACGCGGAAGGCCATGCCGCAGACGGACGGGCCGTGCTCGGCGGCGAAATAGGCGGCCAGGCTCTTGGGCTCGTTGTTCAGGATCAGGTTGATCTCGCCCTGGCGATACAGGTGCACGTCCTTGGAGCGGTGGGTGGCGACCTTGGTGAAGCCCATCATCGCGAAGATGGGTTCCAGGGTATTCGGGGTGGGGGAAGCGAATTCGATGAATTCGAAGCCCATCAGGCCCATGGGGTTTTCGTAGATGTCAGCCATTTTTTGCACCTCAAGCATGTATTGGAAGTTATAGGTCAATGCGAGGTGGCAACAGGCGGCGCGCAGGAGATGCCGCGCACGCTGCGGGCGAGGTGGTCGCCAATGGTGACCTTGAATCCGAGGCTCTGCATATGGGTTGCCTCAGGCCGGTTTGTCGGCTTGCTGGTCGGGGTGTGCCTGGATGAACGCCGGATGCTGCAGGGCGAGGCGTTCGACCCGGGCGATCTTCGGATAGTGTGACAGGTCCAGTTCGAAGCGGCGGGCGGCGTAGACCTGCGGTAGCAGGTAGACATCGGCCAGGCCCGGCTCGCCGAAGCAGAAGCCCTCATCGCCTATCAAGGCTTCGACAGCGTTGAAGCCCTCCGTGATCCAGTGGCGTATCCAACCCATCACTTCCGCTTCGCCGATCTCCAGGCCACGCAGGCGATTGAGCACGGCGACGTTGTGCAGCGGGTGGATGTCGCAGCCGATGATGGCGGCCACGGCGCGCTGGCGGGCACGTTCCTCGAGGCCCTGGGGCAGGAGGGCGGGCTGGGGATAACGTTCTTCGAGGTATTCGATGATGGCGGGGGACTGGGTCAGCACCTGGCCCGCGTCGGTACGCAGGCTGGGCACGCGGCCCTGGGGATTGATCGCCTTGTAGTCGGGCTTGTGTTGCTGGCCTCCGTCCTGGATCAGGTTCACCGGGATCTGCCGGGCTTCCAGCCCCTTCAGCGCCAGGGCGATGCGCACCCGGTAGGAGGAGGTGGAGCGGTAATAGGTGTAGAGGTCCATACAAGCACTCACGCAGGCGGCAGGCGGTCCGGGAACCCGGTAGCCGGCATTGTTATTTTCGTAATCAATTTACACTTTGCGTAATTTGGGCGTTTGGGGCGGGGCTGTCAAGCGTTGGGGTGGGGAGAGGACGGAGCGGCGGTGATTCTTGCAAGGGGATAACCTGTGGGGGCGAATTCATTCGCTAAGGGCCGCGCAGCGGCCCCCATGGAAGCATCGCAGGGCAGACCTGCGGTCTGCTTGGCGAATGAATTGGCTAGGTCTGCATTAAGTGGTGCTAGAACATCCTGAGCCAAACTGCCTATCGAGCGGGCTGCGAGTCCCTGTTTCGCCTCCCGGCGAGTCACTTCTGGCAGTCGCCCCAGAAGTAACCAAGAAGGCTTGCCCCTGCATCCGGCCCGGCTACGCCGGGTTCCCTTGCTCCATCGTCGCTCCGGGGGCCCGGCGTGAGGGGCCATCCCTGGCCCCGCACGCCTCTCGCGGCAT
>NZ_SSOJ01000045.1 GCF_029871205.1 Pseudomonas sp. BN417
CATCGTCGGAGTGCGCGAGGGCGACCAGCTGCGCCGCCCCTCCGGCAGCGCTGAACCCCTGCGCCTGAAGCTCTCCGCCCTGGGGGGCAGCGGCCGGCTCTGGTGGTTCCTGGACGGCGCGCCGATCACGGCAATTGCCGCGGATGAAAGCTTCAACCAGGTATTCAGGCGCAGTGGCCGGCACCAGTTGAGCGTGCTCGACGAAGCCGGTCAGACCGCTCGTCTGGAGTTCGCCATCGTCGAGTGATGGGGCATCAAGTCCCTTGCGTTAGCTGCCGATAAAGTTTGTCTGCAAAGTCAGGAAAAGTTGTTGATCATCCTGTATACAATCCTTCCCCCGTGACCGGCAGATCGCCTCTAACAAGAATCCAAGGAGACAACTCCATGCGCCTCTGGCAACGCAGCATTCAGTGGCAGCTGATCTTCAGCATGGGCGCGGCCCTGCTCGCCGGCATCCTGATCGTCATCGGTATCTACTCGGTTCTGATGAACCGCCTGACCGAACGTTTCCTGCTGGATGAAGCCTTGCCCGCCCGCGTACAGGCCATCGGCAATGCCCTTGAGCGCACCCTGGCCGCGCCCATCACCGCCAACGCCGGCATCGCCGAGAACGCCCTGGTGCAGGACTGGCTGGCCGAAGGCGAGGACCCGGCCCGCGCCGAGGCCTTCGCCCGCTACCTGGAAGGCGTGCGCGCCCAACAGAACGCCATGACCACCTCCATCGCCGTGCTGGACAGCGGCCACTACTACACCAGCACGGGCCTGGCGCGCACGATCGACCGCAGCCAGCCGGAGAACCAGTGGTTCTACAGGCTGGCGGACAGCGACCGGAACCGGGTGCTGGAAATCGACATCGACAAGGGCACCCGCCAGCCGACCCTGTTCATCAACCAGCGCATCATCCGCAACGGCAAGACGCTGGGCGTGTCGGGCCTGGGCTACAGCTTGCAGTCCATGTCCGAGATGATCCGCGACTTCCGCTTTGGCGAGCGCGGCCGGGTGTTCCTGATGGACCGCGAGGGCAGCATCAAGGTCCACCCCGACGCCGCCCTGAACGGCAGCGGCCGCCTGGCCGAGGTCTTCGGCGCCGGCCCGGCCGCCGAACTGCTGGGCGCTGGCAGCAAGGCCATCCGCTTCAGCCGCGATGGCGAGGACTTCCTCGCCCTGGCCCGGCCGCTGGAAAGCCTCGGCTGGCTGCTGGTGAGCGAAGTGCCGGAGGCGGAAATCTACGCCGAGGCGCGCCAGGCCATGTGGACCAGCAGCCTGGCCGGTTTCGGCGTGCTCGCGCTTTGCCTGCTGCTGGTGGTGCTGCTGGCTCGTGGGCTGGTTCGGCCGATCCGCCAGGTCACCTCCGCGCTGGTGGAAATTGGCGGTGGTGGCGGCGACCTGACCTGTCGCCTGGACGAATCCCGCGCCGACGAACTGGGCGATCTGGCCCGTGGCTTCAACCGCTTCCTGGGAAGCCAGCGCAGCCTGATCGGCGAAGTGCTGGACACCAGCGAGCGGCTGCACAAGGTGGTCGGCCAGGTGGCCCAGGTGGTGGACAACACCGCCGGCCGCGCCGGCCAGCAGCAGGAAATGACCGATATGGTGGCCACCGCCGTGCACGAGATGGGCCTCACCGTGCAGGAGATCGCCCGAAATGCCGGCGCCGCCGCCCAGGCGTCACAACACGCCCGCGACGAATCCCTGCAGGCACGCCGGGTGGTGGGCGAGTCGGTCGACCACATCGAAAAGATGTCCAGCGAGATCGGCCTCGCCGCCTCGGCGGTGAGCGAACTGGCCAGCCAGGTGGCGTCCATCGACCAGGTGCTGGCGGTAATCCGCGGCATCTCCGAACAGACCAACCTGCTGGCGCTGAACGCCGCCATCGAAGCCGCACGCGCTGGCGAGATGGGCCGCGGCTTCGCGGTGGTCGCAGATGAAGTCCGCACCCTGGCCAGCCGCACCCAGGCTTCCACCGACGAAATCCAGCAGATGATCCAGCGCCTCAAGCACGGCGCCGAGACGGCCGTGTATTCCATGCACGCCGGCCAGTCCGCCACCGGTACCGGCGTCGAGGCGAGCCAGCGCACCGGCACTTCCCTGGGCGCCATCACCGACCAGGTAGAGCGCATCAGTGACATGAACCACCAGGTGGCGGCGGCGACCGAGGAGCAGTCCTCGGTGACCGAGGAAATCAACCGCAACGTCCAGGGCATTGCCGACCTGGCCCACGCCACCGCCAGCGAAGTGCGCGGCTGCCGCGAGGAATGTCAGACCCTCAGCCGCCTGGCCGGCGACCTGGCGCAGCAGATGAGCAGGTTCAGGTTGTAAGCAGGACGGGGCGGGACGGACAGGGAGCGTTCCCGTAGGTTGTGGCTGAGCGAAGCGAAGCCCAACATTTCTGGGTCGCCCCGTCTTGGCAGGACTGCGTCCTGCTTCGCGAATGAATTCGCCCCCACAAAGGGCGATGCCGGGGCAGGGCGGCGCAGCCTCAGTCGACGGCCAACTCCAACCTGTCGCGCCCCAGCGCCTTGGCCCGGTACAGGGCATCGTCCACGCGCTTGAAGAAGGCCTCGGCGCTGCCACCATCGCGCTCGTCGAAGCAGCCCAAGCCGAGGCTGGCGGTGATCGGCAGGTGCTGGTCGCCGAGCTGGAAGCCGCGGTTGGCCAGGTCCTCGCGGAACTGCTCGGCCAGCTGCCGGGCCTGCTCCATGCCGGTGTCCGGCATCAGCACGCCGAACTCCTCGCCACCCAGGCGCAGCAGGGCATCGCTGTCGCGGCGGAACACCTCGCGCATGCGCTCGCCGAAGGCGCGCAGGCAGGCGTCGCCCATGCTGTGGCCATGCTCGTCGTTGATGCGCTCGAAGAAGTCGATGTCCACCAGCAGCAGCGACAGCTCGCTGCCATGGCGCTGGGAGCTGGCGCACATGGCCGGGAACAGGTTGTTGAACTGGTAGCGGTTGCCCAGTTGGGTCAGGCCGTCGGTGCGGCTCAGGGTGTCCAGCCGTTGGCGCTGCTCCAGCAGCTGCAGTTCCAGCTCGAGCATGGCGCCGTATTCGCGGTGGCTGCGGTTGAGCGCCAGCAGCAGGTAGCTGAGGTAGAACACCAGGGTGATCAGCTCGGCGCGGGAGCCCTCGGGATCGAGGCCCAGGGTCACAAGGCCCGGCACGTAGAGCAGCAGGATGGCCAGTGCCGCGCGGCGTCGGCGCATGGCGAAGTTGAAGGTCATCGCCGTGCTGAAGGCGATGGTGGCCAGGGTGGCGATCAGGCTGGATGGCTGGAAGGATGGCGCCATCAGCACCCAGGCGTGGGCCAGGCCCCAACCCAGGGACGACAGCAGAATCACGCCCCAGTGCCGGTCCAGCCAGAGCTTCAGCTCCAGTTCGTTGCCCGCTTCCGGTGGGAGGTGGAGCAGGCGCGCGGCCAGCAGCAGGCCGAAGAACGCGCTGCCGCCCAGCCCCACCACCAGTTGCTGCGCCGGCTCGGCGCTGAACTGCCAGCACAGCAGCCAGGCGAGGAGGTAGTAGATGCCGCCCAGCCGCGTGCGCGTACTGGTGTCCTGCACTTCGCGCCAGAGGCTGAAATGTGCCGGAGACTGCGTGAGATCGGCGTCGCTCATCTTTCTGTGATCACAGATACAGCAGAGGTCGGCTGAGCTTAGTCCTTCTGTCCTGGCAATAACATCAGAATGATATTGCCGCTGATCAGCCCCGACGAATGAGCCAGACGCCGCCGATGATCAACGCCAGACCGGCCAGCTTGCCAGCGCTGATGGGCGCTTCGCGGAAGCCGGCCCAGCCGAAATGGTCCAGCATCAGCGCCATGCTCAGCTGACCGGCGAGCACCAGCGTCATGAACAGCAATGCGCCGATGCGTGGCGCGGCGAAGGCAGCGGTGGCGATGAACACCGCGCCCAGGAGGCCGCCGCCCCATTGCCACCAGCTCAGGCCCTTGAGTGCGTCCAGGGTCGGTAGCTCGCGCTGCACCAGCACGACCGCGAGCAGGGCGACGGTACCGACCGCGAAGGACACCAGGGCCGCGCACATCACGCTGGAAATCTGTTTCGCCAGTTGGCCGTTGATGCCGGCCTGCAGGGGCAGGAAGGCGCCGGCGACGAAGGGCAGGGCGAGCAGCCACCAGGCCTTGGGCATGGCGATCTCCGGAAATCGAGGGGCACACAGTATGCCCGAGGCGTCTGTGCCGGGGAAAATCATCACCGCAGAGCCAGGGGGGCGGGCATGGCCCGTCAGCAGCTGTCAGCATTTGCCCCTGGCGCCATCGATGGGCCTGGATCATCTGGCGAAGCGTCTGAAGGACTTTGCGGATTGGGAGATGTGAGCTGTGTCTGGTGGCTCAACACTCTGTGGGCGACTTCATCCGCCAAAGGCGGCTCGACTGCCCTTGGCTGGGCTGGAGGGAAAACCCGCGGTTTGAATCCGACACCATGGGACGGCTCCTACAGGAGCACCCGCGCTGCTGGCTCCTTCTGGCATTACCCCCGAAGCTGGCTAACCTTCTAAGAGATATGTGCCCGGCAATGTACCGGGCCGGGTCTGCCTGATGAGGTGGGAAAGCACGATGGACATGAACCGTCGACAATTCTTCAAGGTCTGTGCCGTGGGCCTTGGAGGATCAAGCCTGGCGGCTCTGGGGGTGGCACCCCCGGAAGCCTTCGCCGACCAGGTCCGGCACTTCAAGCTGGCGCGTACCATCGAGACGCGCAACACCTGCCCGTACTGCTCGGTCGGCTGCGGCCTGATCATGTACAGCCAGGGCGATGCGGCGAAGAACGTCGCGCAGAACATCATCCATATCGAGGGCGATGCGGACCACCCGGTCAACCGCGGCACCCTCTGCCCGAAAGGCGCGGGCCTGTTGGACTTCATCCACAGCCCCAACCGACTCAAGTACCCCGAAATACGCGAGCCCGGCTCCAGCGAGTGGAAGCGCATCGAGTGGGATGACGCCCTCGACCGCATCGCCAAGCTGATGAAGACCGACCGCGATGCCAACTTCGTCGAGAGGAATGCCCAGGGCCAGACGGTAAACCGCTGGCTCACCACCGGCTTCCTCGCGGCATCGGCATCGTCGAACGAGTCCGGCTACATCACCCACAAGGTGGTGCGTTCCCTCGGCATGCTGGGGTTCGATAACCAGGCTCGTGTCTGACACGCCCCGACGGTAGCAGGTCTTGCTCCGACGTTTGGCCGTGGCGCCATGACCAACCACTGGGTCGACATCAAGAATGCCGATCTGGTGCTGATAATGGGCGGCAACGCCGCCGAAGCCCACCCCTGCGGCTTCAAGTGGGTCACCGAAGCCAAGGCGCACAACAAGGCCCGCCTGATCGTGGTCGATCCGCGCTTCACCCGATCGGCCTCTGTGGCGGACTACTACGCGCCCATTCGCACCGGTACCGATATCGCCTTCCTCGGCGGCCTGATCAACCATCTGATCAGCCACGACAAGATCCAGCACGAGTACGTGCGCAATTACACCGACGCGCCCTTCATCGTGAACGAAGGCTTCAGCTTCAAGGACGGCCTGTTCAGCGGTTACGACGAAGCCAAGCGCTCCTACCCCGACAAGTCCACCTGGAGCTATGCCAAGGGAGACGACGGCTACGTGCTGTCCGACCCGACCCTGCAGGACCCGCGCTGTGTGTTCCAGCTGATGAAGCAGCACTACAGCCGCTACACCCCGGAACTGGTCAGCAGCATCTGCGGTACGCCGAAGGCGTTGCTGGAGCAGGTCTGGGGCCTGGTCGCCGAAACGTCCGACCCGACCAAGGTCATGACCATCATGTACGCCCTGGGCTGGACCCAGCACTCGGTGGGCTCGCAGATGATCCGCACCGGCGCCATGGTGCAGCTGCTGCTGGGCAACATCGGCATGCCCGGCGGAGGGATGAACGCCCTGCGCGGCCACTCCAACATCCAGGGGCTGACCGACCTGGGTCTGCTCTCCAGCTCCCTGCCGGGCTACCTGACCCTGCCGGCCGAAGCCGAGCAGGACTACGCGGCTTACATCGACAAGCGCGCCAGCAAGCCCATTCGGCCGGGGCAGATGTCCTACTGGCAGAACTACGGCAAGTTCCACGTCAGCCTGATGAAGGCCTGGTTCGGCAAGTCGGCAACCGCCGAGAACAACTGGTGCTATGACTGGCTGCCCAAGCTCGATGTACCGGCCTATGACGTGCTGCGCTACTTCGACCTGATGTCCCAGGGCAAGGTGAACGGTTACTTCTGCCAGGGCTTCAACCCCATCGCCGCCTTCCCCAACAAGGCCAAGGTCACTGCCAGCCTGGCCTCGCTCAAGTACCTGGTGATCATGGACCCGTTGGCCACCGACACCTCGGAGTTCTGGCGCAATGCCGGGGAGTTCAACGACGTCGACACCGCCAGCATCCAGACTACGGTGTTCCGCCTGCCCACCAGCTGCTTCGCCGAGGAGGACGGCTCCCTGGTCAACAGTGGGCGCGTGCTGCAATGGCACTGGAAGGGCGCCGAGCCGCCCGGCCAGGCGCGCACGGACATTGCCATCATGGGCGGCCTGTTCCATCGCCTGCGCAATCTCTACGCGAAAGAGGGCGGGGCCTTCCCGGACCCGATCCTCGGCCTCGACTGGGGCTACCAGCGTCCCCATGATCCATGGCCCGACGAGCTGGCCCGCGAGTTCAACGGCAAGGCCCTGGCCGACCTCACCGACCCGGCCACCGGTGCCGTGCTGCTCAAGGCCGGCGAGCAGATTCCCGGTTTCGGCGTGCTGCGCGACGACGGCAGCACCGCCAGCGGCTGCTGGATCTTCGCCGGCTGCTGGACGGCCGCCGGCAACCAGATGGCCCGCCGCGACAACGCCGACCCCTACGCCATGGGCCAGACCCTCGGCTGGGCCTGGGCCTGGCCGGCGAACCGGCGCATCCTCTACAACCGCGCCTCGGCCGACCCTTCCGGCAAGCCGTGGGATGCAGAGAAGAAACGCCTGGTGTGGTGGAACGGCAAGGCCTGGACCGGCACCGACGTGCCGGACTACAAGGTCGACGCGGCGCCCGAGGCGGGCCTGAGCCCCTTCATCATGAACCCCGAGGGCGTAGCGCGCTTCTTCGCCGTGGACAAGATGAACGAGGGGCCGTTCCCCGAGCACTACGAACCCTTCGAGACGCCTGTCGGGCGCAACCTGCTGCATCCGGAGAGCCCCAACGTCACCAGCAGCCCGGCGGCGCGGGTGTTCAAGGGCGACCTGGAAATGTTCGGCAAGGCGGACCAGTTCCCCCATGTGGCCACGACCTACCGCCTCACCGAGCACTTCCACTACTGGACCAAGCACTGCCGGCTGGCCGCGATCACCCAGCCCGAGCAGTTCGTCGAGATAGGCGAAGCCCTGGCCAAGGAACTGGGCGTCGCCGCCGGCGAGCGGGTCAAGGTCACCTCCAACCGCGGCTTCATCAAGGCGGTGGCGGTGGTGACCAAGCGCCTGTCACCGCTGACCGTGGACGGCAAGACTGTCCATCAGGTCGGCATCCCGCTGCACTGGGGCTTCTCCGGCGTGGCGCGCAACGGCTACCTGATCAACACCCTGACTCCTTTCGTTGGCGACGGTAATACGCAGACGCCGGAGTTCAAGTCGTTCCTGGTCAAGGTGGAAAAGGCATGAGGAGCTGAGCCATGGCATCACAAGACATCATCGCCCGCTCCGCCACCACCACGCCGATGCCCTCGGTGCGCGAGATGGATGAAGTGGCAAAACTCATAGACGTGTCCAAGTGCATCGGCTGCAAGGCCTGCCAGGTGGCGTGCTCGGAATGGAACGACCTGCGTGACGAGGTCGGCCACAACCACGGCACCTACGACAACCCAGCAGACCTCACGGCCAATACCTGGACGCTCATGCGCTTCACCGAGTACGAACCGGAGGCGGGTAAGCTGGAGTGGCTGATCCGCAAGGACGGCTGCATGCACTGCGACGACCCGGGCTGCCTGGCGGCCTGCCCGAGCCCCGGCGCCATCGTCAAATACGCCAACGGCATCGTCGACTTCAACCAGGACAAGTGCATCGGCTGCGGCTACTGCATCACCGGCTGCCCCTTCAATATCCCGCGCATCTCGCAGAAGGACCACAAGGCCTACAAGTGCACCCTCTGCTCCGACCGGGTTTCGGTCGGGCTGGAGCCGGCCTGCGTGAAGACCTGCCCGACCGGCGCCATCGTTTTCGGCACCAAGGAAGACATGAAGGAGCACGCCGCCGAGCGGATCGTCGACCTCAAGTCCCGTGGCTTCGAGCATGCCGGCCTCTACGACCCGCCGGGCGTTGGCGGCACCCACGTGATGTATGTGCTGCACCACGCCGACAAGCCCTCGCTCTACGCCGGCCTGCCGGACGACCCGACCATCAGCCCCATGGTCAGCCTGTGGAAGGGCGTGACCAAGCCGTTGGGCCTGCTGGCGATGGGCGTGGTGGCGCTGTTCGGCTTCTTCCACTACGTGCGGGTCGGCCCCAACCGCGTGGAGGAAGACGAAGCGCCTCAGGGCGACGTGACCGTCCAGAAAGTTGACCCCTCGGCGAACAAGTTCGATCCCAAGGCGCCGAGTTGACGTAGACACAAGACCGCCCCCTCTCCCTCTGGGGCGAATAGGCATGTATTTGGAAGCACCGCTTCCTGTGCCTATGAGCAACTGAACGCGAAGCGTTCAGGCCGGGGCGCAGAGCGGGGCTGGGGTGAGGGAAGACCACCCCGGTATGGAGCCCGACATGAACAAAGACATCGAACGCTACACCCCCTCCGAACGCAGCAACCACTGGGCGGTGGCCATCCTCTTCGTGCTCGCCGGGCTCTCCGGCCTGGCGCTGTTCCACCCGTCCCTGTTCTGGTTGAGCAACTTCTTCGGCGGCGGGCCCTGGACGCGCATCCTGCACCCCTTCCTGGGCGTCGCCATGTTCCTCTTCTTCATCTGGCTGGCCATGCGCTTTGCCCACCACAACCGCTGGGAAAAGAACGACAGCCAGTGGCTGAAACAGTGGAAGGACGTGGTGAACAACCGCGAGGACAATCTGCCCGAAGTCGGCCGCTACAACGCCGGACAGAAGCTGCTGTTCTGGGTGCTGCTGCTCTGCATGCTGGTGCTGCTGCTGACCGGCGCGGTGATCTGGCGGGAGTACTTCAGCCACCTATTCGGCATCGAGCTGATCCGCATCTCGTCCCTGCTGCACGCCTTCGCCGCCTGGGTGCTGATCTGCAGCATCATCGTCCACATCTACGCCGGCATCTGGGTCAAGGGCTCCGTCAGCGCCATGCTCCATGGCTGGGTCAGCAGGGGCTGGGCACGCAAGCACCACGGCGCCTGGTACAAGGAAGTCAGCAAGGAGGAGGGCGGCAAACGCTGAGCTTTTCTTTGGGGGCGAATTCATTCGCCAAGGGCCGCGAAGCGACCTCGTAGGTTGGGCAGAGCTCCGCGAAGCCCAACGATCCCAAGCACAGGTTCGTAGATACCATCTCTCCGATCAGATGCAACCGACCCTTTCAGGTCGGTTGCGGCTGATAGGGTGTCTGCGTCTTGAGCACACCATAGGCAATCTGCAGCAGCTTGCGCATGGCCGCGCCCAGGGCGCTCATCTTGGCTTTCCCGCGTGCCAGCAGACGCTGGTAAAGCGCTTTGACCGTGGGATTGTGCTGTTTGGCCACAATGGCCCCCATGTAGAGCTTGGCCCGCAGCCGAGGCTGCCCCGCTTTGGTCAAGCGTGGTTTGCCTTTTACCGACGTCCCCGAGTCCCAGGGGCGTGGAACCAGGCCCGCATAGGCCGCGCATTGTCGGGCACAGCCAAAGTCGCGGCTGTGCAGAAACGCCAGCAGGTGGCGGGAAAGGACATCCCCGATGCCCTGGATGCTCCGCAGCAGCTCCCGGTTGCGTTTGAGCTGGTCGTGCCGGTCGATGTGGTCGTCGATCTCCTGCTTCAGGCGTTCGGCCTCCTGACGCAGGGCACTGAGCATCGTATCGATGGAGGCCACTACGCTGAGGCTGGCCTGACTGACCTCGGCTTTTTCCCGCCGGTTCAGTTCGCGCTGGAGGTCCTCCTGCAACGCCTCATACCGCACGATCATCGCTTTCAGCTCGCGGATCTCCCGCGCCTCCGGCAACCAGCGTCGGGCCTTTTGGGTCGCGCCAAAACGGGCGAGCACCAGGCTGTCCTGCTTGTCCGTCTTACCGCGAATACCCAGGCTGCGCGCATATTCGCGGACTTGCGCCGGGTTCAGGACGAAGACCTGAACGCCACGGTCGTGCAGGTAATACGCCAAGGATTCGTGGTAGACCCCGGTGGCCTCAAGGAACACCTTCAGTTCCCCGGCGGCAACGCCACTGTGGGTGCAGCACCACTCGATCAAGGCGGCAAAGCCGTCTACTTGATTGGTAAATACCTTGGTCTTGACCTTCAGACTGTCCGGGTCGCGTAACCACAGACAGTCGAGCTTTTGCTTGCTGACATCGATTCCAATAACCGCCATCTCTCGATCCTTGCCTTGTTCATGCAGCCTCACTCCGGTGGAGGGGCTTGGATACCATTCAGGAGTTGGAGAAGAGGGCCGGGAGCACAATCTACGAAACAGAGTCGAGCTCTCAGGATGGGA
>NZ_SSOJ01000046.1 GCF_029871205.1 Pseudomonas sp. BN417
GTGTTCAGCCGGGGGACATAGGTAACGGGTGTCGGGAGACATAGGTAACGCTTCTAGGCTTGCGGAATCCTTCGAATTGGAGTTCGAGCGATGCCGTGGCAGGAGTGCAGCACCATGTCGATTCGACGCGAGTTCGTGCGGTTGGCCGAGCAGCCGCAGAGCAACGTGCGCGAGCTGTGCCGGCGCTACGGCATCAGCCCGAAAACCGCCTACAAATGGCTGCAGCGCCACCGCGAGCACGGTGAGGCGGGGTTGCAGGACCGCTCGCGGCGGCCGCAGCACAGTCCGGGGCGCAGCGACCCCCGCTTGGAGGAGGCGGTGGTGCAGCTGCACCGCCGGTTCCCGTTCTGGGGCGCCCGCAAGCTGCGCAGCCTGCTGCCGGCCGAGTTCGCGCGGCCCCACCACAGCACCATCGACGCCATCCTCCGCCGCCAGGGCTGCCAGGTGCGCTACCACGCCGAGACGGCCGAGGTCCCGGCGACGCAGCGGTTCGAGCACGCTCAGCCGAACGAGCTCTGGCAGATGGACTTCAAGGGCCACTTCCATCTCAACGCAGGTGGCTCGCCGCGCTGCCACCCCTTGACGCTGTTGGATGATCACTCGCGCTTTGCCCTCTGCCTGGAAGCCTGCGAGGGCGAACGCCTCGAACTGGTGCGGCCGCACCTGATCCAGGTCTTTCGCCGCTATGGCCTGCCACGCCGGATCACCGCCGACAACGGCCCGCCCTGGGGCTCGAACATCGCCGGCGGACTGTCCGCCCTGGAGGTCTGGCTGATGCGCCTCGGCATTGAGGTCAGCCACAGCCGCCCCCACCATCCGCAGACCCAGGGCAAGCTGGAGCGCTTCCACCAGACGCTCAAGCGTGAAGTGCTGCACCGCGCGTTTCGCGACTTGGCGCACTGCCAGCAGGCGATGGCGCACTGGCGGGAGCAGTACAACCACGATCGCCCGCATGAGGCGCTGGGCCAGTTGCCGCCGATCACGCGCTACCAGCCCAGTCGGCGCAGCTACCCGGAGCAACTGCCGGAACTGGACTACGAAGCGAGCGACCGGGTGCTCAAGGTCGGGCGCATCGGACAGATCAATTTCCAGGGCCGCCGCGTGTTCGTCGGCGGGGGGTTGTACGGGGAGCGCGTCGCGATCCGCCCCACCGCCGTCGAGGGCGTCTACGATGTGGTGTTCATCCACAAGACCCTGCGCCAACTCGACTTGAGGCAACGCGTGACATGATCATCAACCCGTTACCCATGTCTCCCGACAGGCGTTACCCATCTATCCCGGCTGAACACACGGCGCACCCTACCTGGTCAGCTCCGTCGCTTTAGCCAGACAACTTGAGTTGTAACAGGCAGAGCCGATTACTCATGACGCCCAAAGGACGTCCCAAGTTGAAATGAATGGACGCGGCCTTGGAGATGGTCCGGCGAGACGGTGAGGCTCGATGGGCAGAGGATGCGATCCAACCTTTGCGCGGGCCTGGTCACCCTCTCCCCCCGCCCTCTCCCTGAAGGGAGAGGGGGCCGTCCGCGCCACGGCAGGGCCTCGAGCCAAGGTGAGCATCTGAAGCGGGACGCAGTCCTGCCCTCCTGCCCCCACATGGCCATCAACGCAACTGGTTGAACAGGTTCAGCCCGCTGATCTTCACGTAACTCTGCTGCGCTGCTTCGAGGATGATCGATTGCATGGACAGCCTGGAGATGGCTTCGGCGTAATCCAGGTCGCGCAGTTCGGCCTGCACGCTCTTGTTCACCAGGCCGACTTCCTCGTGGGAGGTCTGGGTGGACTCGACTATGTTCAGCCGCGCGCCTATCTGGCCACGCACGGTGTCGAGGGTGGTCATGCCGTTGTCCAGGTTGGTCAGGGCCAGCGCCACCGAGTCGCGGGCTTGGCGGGTGCCCTGGGGAGAATCGACGCTCGACTCCAGGGATTTGCGCAGGCCGGCGATGGTATCGAGCAGCCCGACCTTGTTCGCCGGCGCGGTGGTGGGGTCATCATCAGGCGGGGCGATGGTGACACTCGCACCATTGGGCGGCGTGCCGTTCACGTGGAAGGTGACGCCGCCATAGCTGACCTTGGTGTCCTTGCCCGCCGTCAGGGTGCCGTTGACCACCGGCCCCGCCGCGGGCTGCGGCAAGGGAATGAGGCTGTACTTGAACGGATCGGCCGGGTCGTTGAAGTCCAGCTGGATGCCGCCCGCCGGGAAGTCGGCGAAGCTCACCTCGTCATCTACCAGGGCGCCGCTGACATAGGGGCCGGCCGGCGCCGCCGGGTTACCGGTGACCGATAGGCGCCCTGCATTGATGGCGTTCTCGAACAGGGCCCGGCCGTTGTCGCTGATGGGCACCTGCAGGGAGCTGGCGATCTGCAGCTGGCGCTGGCCTTCGTCGCCCTGGTAGCTGTAGCTGCCGTCCGGGTTGCGCACGAACGGCTGGGTCTTGCCCTGGTAGCCGGCAAAGAGGTATTCGCCGCGGGCGTTGCGGGTATTCATCAGGCCGAGGAGTTCGTCCTCGCGCTCGCCCAGTTCGGTGGCGATGGCCTTGCGGTCGGCCTGGGTCAAGGCGCCGTTGCCCGCCTGCCCTGCCAGTTCGCGCACGCGCTGCAGCAGATTGTTCACCGAGTTCAGGGTGGCCTCTTCCTGGCTCAGGCTGTTCTGCGCCGCGGTGAGGTTGCCCTGGTACTGCTCGAGCACGGCCTGCTGCTGGTCCAGCTGCAGGAGGCGCACCGAGGCCACCGGGTCGTCGGCCGGGGTGAGGATGCGCTTGCCGGTGCTGATCTGCTCCTGGGTGCGGGCAACATCGGAGAAGTTGCGCTGCAGGCCCGATACACCGTTGTTGAAGGCTTGGAGAGTGGAGATTCGCATGGCGATGGCCCGTTAGCGGAAGCTGCTGATCAGGGTATCGAACAAGGAGCGCGCAACTTGAATGATCTGGGCCGAGGCGTTGTAGTACTGCTCGAACTTGATCAGGTTGGCGGCTTCTTCGTCGAGGTTGACGCCTGACAACGAGTCGCGGTTGTCGCTGGCCTGCTTGAGGATGGCGCCGGAGGCCTCGCTGTCCTGGCGGGCCTGGGCGGTCAGGGTGCCGACACGCTCCACCAGCTGGCCGTAGCCGTCGGAAAAGCTGACGCCGGAGTTCTTGCTGCCCAGAGTGGAATCGACTCCCACCGTGGATTTGTTCTGCAGGTCCACCAGCTTCTGGGCGTTGCGGTTGTCGGAGACGCCGCCCTTGTTGAAGCCCAGGGTGAAGGTATCGCCATTCTGCGGCTGGCCGCTGAAGCTCTGTTGGATGCTGTAGCTCTGGGTCACCCCGCCCACAGTGACTTCCACCGCGAAGGACAGGCTGTTGGACTGCCCCGGGGTCACGGCGAGGCCGGTGATGTCGGTCGGCGCGGGGGCCGGCGGCAGCTGCGGCACCGTGGTGATGCGGACACCCGGCGGCAGCGGCGACGGGAACTGCAGCTGGCCGCTTGCGGAATCGTAGGTCAGGGTCAGGCTGGGGAAACCGCTGATCACACCCTGCTGCAGCGGGTCGGAGCGTAGTGCCTGCATGCTGGCCAGGTTGGCCGGGTCGATCACCTGGGTGATCTCCGGCGCGCCGATCACCGCGTTGCCGCGATTCTGCAGGTTGGCCTCGCTGCGCAGGGGCGCGGCGAAGGCCAGTTGGTCGGCCTGGTCCAGTTCCACCGAGATGGACGAGGCGCCGGTGCGGGTCGGTTCGAGCATGAAGCGGTCGCCGGCGGCCGGCGTGCCGGTCAGGGTCACGCTGAAGCCCTGGTCGCGTCCGGAGGCGTCCTTCAGGGTCAGCTTCAGCGGGTTGGCCGGGTCGACGGTGACGGTCATGGGCGCCCCGTCGCTCAGGCGCCGCGCCTGGTAGGAGGTGCCGTCGAACTCCAGGCGATAGTCACTGGTGCCGAGCCGACTGGTGTCGTCGATGGTCACTGAGGCATCCACGCCCGAGGCATTGTCGGCGAAGGCACGGCCCCGCAGGTCCGCCAGTTCGGGGGTGTTGTAGTCGCCGAACAGCATCGAACCGACGCGTCCCTTGAGGTCGAGCCCCTGGCCCAGCTGGCCGTTGACCTGCTCGGTCACTGCCATCGCCAGGCGCCCCAGCGCGTTGAGCGAGGAGTCGAGCACTTCATTGCGGTAGCGGATCAGGCCGCCCAGTTGGCCGCCGCTGACCTGGCTGGTGACGTTCTGCCGGGTTCCGCCATTGACCAGTTCCACCTCGAAGCGGGTCGGGTCGCCGGTGCCATTGACGATGTCCAGGCGGCTGACCGTACCACCGACCACCAGCGGCTGGCCGGTGCCGATGAAGAGGTTGAGGCTGTTGTCGTCCTGCTTCACCACCGACACGCCGATGAAGCTCGACAGCTGGCGCACCGCCTCGTCCCGGGCATCCAGCAGGTCGTTGGGCGCGTGGCCGTTGGCCGACGCCTCGGCGATGGCGTTGTTCAGGCTGCCGATCGAACTGGCCAGGCGATTGACCTGTTCGCTGATGCTCTGCATCTGGCTGTTGATGAAACCGTTCTGCTCGCTGAGGCGGTCGTGCAGGTTGTTGAAGCGCCGCGCCAGACCCTCGGCGTCGGCCAGCACCAGTTCCCGCGCCGGGGTGTTGGCCGGGTCTTCCGCGGCGGCCTGGAGCGAGGCGAAGAACTTCTGCAGCGACGGGCTGATACCCGTGGTGGTGCCGGCCAGCAGCGAATCCAGCTGGTCGATCTGGCTCTTGTAGGCAGCCACATCGCTGTTCAGTGCGGTCGAGTTGCGCAGCTGCGAGGTGAGGAACTCGCTGTAGGTCCGCCGGACTTCTGTCAGCGCCGCACCGGAGCCGATGTAGCCCGCGCCGCTGAACTGGGACAGCCGCGCAGCCTGGGAGGCGTCCTGGCGACTGAATCCCGGCGTGTTGACGTTGGTGATGTTGTGGCCGGTGATGGACAGCTGCGTCTTGCTCACGGCAAGCCCGGACAATCCGATGTTCAACAAGTCAGCCATGACTCAGCCTCATATCCTGGTGGTCGTGCCGTCGACGGCGGCAACGGCCTGGTAGATCTGCATGCCGCGGGCGATCTGGGTGATCTTGCGAGCGTATTGCGGGTCGGTGGCGTAGCCGGCCTGCTGCAGTTCGCGGACGAACTGCTCGGGGTTGTCAGTGGCGCCGAGAGCTTCCTGATAGCGGTCGTTGTTCTGCAGGAAGCTCACGTAGTCGTGGAAGCTCTGCTCGAAGGAGTCGTAGGAGCGGAACGACGCCGCTTCCTTCACCGCCTTGCCGCCCTTGTACTCGGTGGTCAGCACCCGCGCCGAGTCGCCGTCCCAACTCTTGTGGGCCTTGATACCGAACAGGTTGTGGCTGCTGCTGCCATCGCCCTCGCGGATGATCGACTTGCCCCAGCCGGTTTCCAGCGCGGCCTGGGCCACCAGGTAGCGCGGGTCGACGCCGATGCGCTCGGCGGCCTTCTCGGCCATGGGCAGCAGGGTCTCGATGAACTCGTTGCGCGAGGCGAACACGCGCTTGCCGGCGCCCTTGGCAGTGCCGGTGGCCTCGACGCCCACCGCTGCGCGCTCCGGCGCGGCATAGGCACTGGCCGGAGCCCAGTCGTTGCCGGCCAGCGGCGTGGTGCCCTGCTGTTCGAGGGTCGGCGCCATGCCGGCCAGCTGGCGGTCGCTGAGCCGGCTCGGCAGGGACAGGCGGCGCTGGTTGAGCAGCTTCGAATCGTCACGCGCCGGTGCCGTGGCATCGGCCTCCTTGGCAACCTGCCCCGAACCGCTGGCCTGGACGCCGGACTGCACCTGGGCGAAGGGGTTGGGCCGCTCGGCGTGGCGGGTCTTCGACAGCTGGCGGGTCAGCACATCGGCCAAGCCGACGCCGCCCTGCTTGGACAGGGTCACGGCCAGCTGCTGGTCGTGCATGTCCTGGTAGGTCTTGGTCTCGTTGCTGTTCAGGTAGTTGCCTTCGGCGAACGCCTCGCCCGCCTGACGCATGGACTTCATCATCTCGTTGAGGAACAGCGACTCGAACTCCTGGGCCACCTTGCGGATGTTGCCCTCGCTGTCGCGATCCTTACCGGCCTTGAACTGGCTCAGCCGGTTCAGGTCGGTGTAGGCGCCGCTGTCCAGTTTGGAGCCCGTGGCGAGCCCTGCGGAGAGTTTCGAGTTCATCGCCCTTTCCTTAGATCACGATCAGGTCGGCCTGCAGGGCCCCGGCCTGCTTCAGCGCTTCGAGAATGGCCATCAGGTCGGAAGGCGCCGCGCCCACCTGGTTCACCGCCCGGACTATCTCGTCGAGGGTGGTGCCGGGGCCGAACTTGAACATCGGCTTGGCCTCCTGCTCGGCGCTCACCTTGGAGCGCGGCACCACGGCGGTCTGGCCACCGGAGAAGGCCTCGGGCTGACTGACGATGGGGTCTTCGGTGATGGTCACGGTGAGGCTGCCGTGGGTCACGGCGGCCGGCTGCACCCGCACGTTCTGGCCGATGACGATGGTGCCGGTACGCGAGTTGATGATGACCTTGGCCACGGCCTGGCCGGCCTCGATCTCCAGGTTCTCGATTACCGACAGGTAGTCCACCCGCTGGTTCGGGTCCAGCGGCGCACTGACCCGTACCGAGCCGCCGTCCACGGCCTGGGCCACGCCCGGGCCGAGCAGCTCGTTGAGTTTGTCGACGATGTTCTTCGCCGTGGTGAAGTCCGGGCGGTTGAGGTTCAGGGTGAGGAAGTTGCCCTGCTCGAAACCGCTCGGCACCGGGCGCTCCACCGTGGCGCCGGAGGGAATGCGGCCGGACGACGGGACGTTGACGGTGATCTTCGAGCCGTCGCTGCCCTCGGCGTCGAAGCCACCCACCACCAGGTTGCCCTGGGCGATGGCGTAGACGTTGCCGTCGATGCCCTTGAGCGGGGCCATCAGCAGGCTGCCGCCGCGCAGGCTCTTGGCGTTGCCGATGGAAGAGATGGTGACGTCGATGGTCTGGCCGGGCTTGGCGAAGGGCGGCAGGTCGGCGTGGATGGACACCGCCGCGACGTTCTTCAGCTGCACGTTGCCGACGTTGGCCGGCACCTTGATGCCGAACTGCGCCAGCATGTTGTTGAAGGTCTGCAGGGTGAAGGGCGTCTGGGTGGTCTGGTCGCCGGTGCCGTTCAGGCCCACTACCAGGCCGTAGCCGATCAGCTGGTTGTTGCGCACACCCTGGATGCTCGCCAGGTCCTTGAGGCGTTCGGCCTGGACGGCGCCTGCGGCGAGCAACAGGCAGAGGGCGGTGATCAGTCGCGTCATGGTCGGTCTCATCAGAACGGGAACAGCGGGCTCATGAAGAACCGGTCGAACCAGCCCGGCTGGCTGGCGTCGGCGAAGGCGCCGGTGCCGGAATAGGTGATGCGCGCGTCGGCCACCCGGGTCGAGGGCACGGTGTTGTCGGTGCCGATGTCGTCGGCGCGGACCAGGCCGGCGATGCGCACCAGCTCGTCGCCGGTGTTCAGGGTCAGCCATTTCTCGCCGCGCACGGCGAGGATGCCGTTGGGCAGCACTTCGGAAACCGTGACCGTGACGGAGCCGGACAGGCTGTTGCTCTGCCCCGCCTTGGAGTCGCCCTTGGTATCGCGGGTGGCGTTGTACTCGGCATCCAGGCTCAGGCGCGCGGCATCCAGCGGGTTGAGGCCGCCGTTGGGGTTGTTCACCGATACGCCGCCGCCGAAGAGCGAGGTCAGGCCGATGTTCGCGTTGCTGTCCTTCTGGATCTGCGAGTTGGCGTTCTTGCTGGCCTGGGTGCGTTCATTGAGGGTGATGGTGATGATGTCGCCCACCCGGTAGGCCTTGCGGTCGTCATAGAGGTTGGTTTCGAAACCGGCCTGGTAGATGGCGCCGTTGTTCTGCGCGGCCGGCAGGGGCGTGCGCGGCAGTACGGGCGCGTAGTAGGGATCGTTCGGCTTCGGCGACGGCTGGACGCACCCCGTGATGAGGGTGATGCCGAGCAGCGGGAGAAGAATGATCAGCCGGTTCATGGCGACTACCTCAGGGCGTTACAGGTTCTGCGTGACGAACGCGAGCATCTGGTCGGCGGTGGAGATGACCTTGGAGTTCATCTCGTAGGCGCGCTGGGTGGTGATCATGTTCACCAGTTCCTCGACCACGCTGACGTTGGAGTTTTCCAGGGTGTTCTGCTGCACGACGCCAAGGCCGGTGAGGCCCGGGGTGCCGACCTGGGGCGCGCCGCTGGAAGCGGTCTCCAGGAACAGGTTGTTGCCGATGGCCTGCAGGCCGGCCGGGTTGACGAAATCGGCGGTCTGGATGTTGCCGATCACCTGGGCGGCGGGGTTGCCGACCGTGGTCACGGAGACGGTGCCGTCCTCGCCCACGGTGAAGGTCTGCACCTCGGCGGGCAGTACGATGGCCGGCTCCAGGGCGAAACCCTGGGAGGTGACCAACTGGCCGTCGGAACTCAGGTGGAAGCTGCCGTCGCGGGTATAGGAGACCGTGCCGTCGGGCAGCAGCACCTGGAAGAAGCCGCGCCCGTTGATGGCCATGTCCAGCGGCTGCTCGGTGGTCTGCAGGCTGCCCTGGGTGAAGATCTTCTGGGTGCCGGTGATGCGCACGCCGGTACCCAACTGCAGGCCGGTGGGCAGCTCGCTGTCCTGGCTGCTCTGGCCACCCGGCTGGCGACGGACCTGGTACAGCAGGTCCTCGAACTCGGCGCGGTCGCGCTTGAAGCCGGTGGTGGAGACGTTCGCCAGGTTGTTGGAAATGGTGGTCAGGTTCATGTCCTGGGCGGACAGGCCGGTCTTGCTGACCCAGAGTGCCGGAAGCATTTTCTTCTCCTCGGGCGCCAGAATCATGGCGCCGCGTGCTGGTGATTAGCTGAACTGCAAGACCCGCGCCATTGCCGAGGCGTTGTCTTCGGCGGTACGCATCATCTTCACGGAAAGCTCGAACTGGCGGGACAGCGAAAGGATCGCGGTCATCTCTTCCACGGCATTGACGTTGCTCGCTTCGAGGAAGCCCGAGGTCAGGCGCACGTTGGCGTCGGCCTGCACCGCCTGCTGCGGGTCCTTGATGCGGATCAGGCCGTCGGTGCCCTTCTCCAGTTGCTTAGGGTCCGGGTTGACCAGCTTGATGCGGTCCACCTCGGCCACCACATTGGGGGCCTCGCCCATGGCGCGGATGCTGATGGTGCCGTCCTGGCCGATCTCGACTTTCTGTTCCGGCGGAATGGCAATGGGCCCGGCATTGCCCATGACCGGCAAACCATTGCCGGTGCGCAGCTGGCCAAGGGCATCGATCTGCAGGCTGGCGGTGCGCACGTAGGCTTCGCTGCCATCCGGAGCCTGCACGGCCACCCAGCCCTCGCCTTCGATGGCCACGTCCAGGTCACGGCCAGTCTCCTGCAGGGCGCCGGGCGTGAAGTCGGTGCCGGGGCGTTCGGTCATGGCATAGACCCGCGACGGGAACGCATCGCCGAACACCGGCATGGAACGCGCCTGCTCGAAGTCGCGGCGGAAACCGGTGGTGGAGATGTTCGCCAGGTTGTTGGCGTGGGCGCGCTGGGCCAGGCTGTTCTGGCTGGCCCCGCTCATCGCGACGTAAAGCATCTTGTCCATGAATGTCTCCGAGTGGGCATTGCCGCCCTTGGCGCTATGCATGCCATTCAGCAAGGCTCGTGCCAAACCGGAAAATCAATCACAAGACATTGAAATAAAAGGAATTTATCGAAATGAAACAGGCCTCTTGCGAGGCCTGATCAATGCCCTGGCGGCCAGCGGCTGCCGCCAGCGGCAAGGGGATTTGCCGCCTGTAGGAGCGAGCTTGCTCGCGAATCCGCAAGCTCGCTCCTACAAGACTTACTCATCAACGCAGGTTGATGATGGTCTGGGTCACCGCACTCTCGGTTTCGATGGTCTTGGCATTGGCCTGGTAGTTGCGCTGGGCGACGATCAGGTTCACCAGCTGATCCGACAGGTCGACGTTGGAGTCTTCCAGCGCACCCGACTGGATGGCGCCCAGGGTTCCGGATCCCGGCGGGTTACGCACCGGCTCGCCAGAGTCAGAGGACTGGATCCACTGGGTCTTGCCCACCGGCGCCAGCCCCTGGACGTTGGCGAAGTTCGCCAGGATGACCTGCCCCTGGATCCGCGACTGGCCATTGGTATAGCGGGCGAAGATCTCGCCGGTGTCGCTGATCTCCACCCCCGCCAGCTCGCCGGTGGTGTAGCCATCCTGGGCCACACTGTTGACCGCGAACGCGCTGGCGAACTGGGTCGCCTGGCGGAAATCCAGGTTGACGCCGGTGGCGTTGGCCTGCGCCCCGTTGGCGAGGAACACCGGGTTCTGCTGACCATCGGAGGTGGAGGGGATCCAGCTTCTGATCTTGAGGGTGCCGTCGGCATTCATTTCCCACACATCGGTCGGCTGCGGCGCCGGCATGGCGGGTACGGCATTCGGATCATAGGCCACGGGGTTGGTGGCGCCGATCGGCTGCAGCTTGCCCACGGAGTCGAAGCTCAGGTTCGCGCTCACCGGGGTCTTGCCCGCTGCGGCAATGGCGGCGACCACGCTCTCGACCGTCGCCCCCGCCGCCGCAGCAGCATTGGTGGCCGCCGTCACCTGGGCCGGCAACACAGTGGAGCCGGGACCGGACAGCGCCGACACGGCAGCAGCCACGCTGGCCGGCGTCGCCCCGCCGGTGCCGGCCGCGGTGGTGGCGGCCAGGTTGGCCACGCCCGCCAACGGGTGGCTACCGTCGATGAGTACGTTCATCTGCCAGGCGTTCGGCCCGGTCTTGACGAAGTACTGGGTCATCACGTGGGAGTTGCCCTGGCTGTCGAAGATGTTGGTCGAGGTCGACGAGTTGTAGCTGGTCGGGTCCGTGGAACTGAAGGCATTGGTCGGCACGGCATTGGTCGAGTTCAGGTTGAAGCCCTGCGCCACGCTGCCGGTCGCCTTCGGGTCCTGGCTGTTGGTCTGGATCCTCAGGTTGCCGATCGAGCCGGTCTGCAGCACGCCGTTGGGGTCGGTGGTGTAGCCTTGCAGGTTGTAGCCGAAGTTGTCGACGATGTAGCCGCTGCGATCGGTGCCGAAATAGCCCGCACGGGAATAGCTCAGGGCGCCGTTGTTGCTGACCTGGAAGAAGCCGTTGCCGTTGATGGCCATGTCCAGGGCATTCTGGGTGTAGTTGATGTTGCCCTGGTTGAACTGCTGGGAAACGCTCGACAGCAGCACGCCGCTGCCCGTCGAGTTCTTGCCGCTGCCCAGCACCGAGGATGCATAGACGTCAGCGAACTCCGCACGGGATTGCTTGAATCCGGTGGTCCCGGCGTTGGCGATGTTGTTGCCGGTGACGTTGAGGTCCTTGTTGGCGGCGCGCAGGCCACTCAGCCCGATGTTGAAACTCATCCGATTACTCCTTGCCGAATTTGCCGGCCGCTACTGACCGATGACCTGAACCTTGGACAGGCCGACACTGCCGATGCCGGCGAGATTGAGCATCAGCTCGCCGCCGTTCTGACCCAGGGTGACGCTGTCGACGTTGGCCGGCAGCAGGGTGTAGAGCCCCTTGGTCTCGTCGCCGTACTGGGCCTGCGCCTCGAACTTGTAGGTGCCGGGCTGCATGAGATTGCCGTTGGAGTCCTTGCCGTCCCACATGAAGCTGACGCTGCCGGCGGACTGCTGGCCCAGGTTGACGCGGTTCACCAGCGAGCCGTTGCTGTCATAGACGTTGACCCAGACGTTGCTGCTGGACACCGGCAGCGTGGCGCTGGCCTTGAAGGTTTCGCTGGTGTCCACCACCGCCTTATCGGTCGGGACTATCACCTTGCGGCCCACCAGGGACGAGGCCTGCAGGGCCTGGGACGACTGGTAGCCGGAAAGCAGCGAGCCCATGCTGGTGTTCAGCTTCTCGATGCCTTCCACCTGGCTGAACTGCGCCAGCTGGGCGATGAACTCGCCGTTCTCCTGGGGCGCCAGGGGGTCCTGGTTATTTAGCTGCGCGACCAGCAGTTCGAGGAATTCGTTCTTGCCCAGCTCGTTGCTTTTCTTGGTTTCGGTGGTGCGGCTGTACTGGTCGAGCACCGACTGGGTGGTGTTGCTCGTGGATGCGCTGCTGACACTCATGCTGTTCCCTCGCTCCCTATCACTGACCCAGGGTCAGCACCTTCTGCATCATCTGCTTGGCGGTGTTCATCATTTCCACGTTGGTCTGGAAGGACCGGCTGGCGGAGATCATGTCCGCCATCTCCTCGACCACGTTGACGTTGGGGTAATAGACGTAACCCTCCGCATTGGCCGCCGGGTGGCTGGGCTCGTAACGTGGGGTCAGCGCGCCCTGGTCCTCGATCACGCCGAGCACCTGCACGCCGGCGCCGGACTGGTCGTCCCCGGCGAACAGCGAGCCACGGTCGCCATTGCCCAGGCTGTCCTGGAACACAGTGGCGAACACGGGGTGGCGCGCGCGGTAGGTCTGGTCGAGGCTGGAGGACACCGTCTCGGCGTTGGCAATGTTGCTGGAGATGGTGTTCAGCCGAGTGTTCTGCGCACTCATGCCGGTACCGGCGATGTTGAAGATGCTGGACAGGGACATGGCTTGGCTCTCCGTTATTCGCCGCGCAGGGCGCTGATCAGCCCTTTGAACTTGCTGTTGAGGAAGGTGAAGCTGGCCTGGAACTGCATGGCGTTCTCGGTGTAGTTCGACTGCTCCAGCTGGGCGTCCACCGTGTTCTGGTCGATGGCGGCCTGGAACGGGACGCGGTACTTCAGCTCGCCTTCCCCCATATCGAAACCGTCGGCGGCGATGTGGCGCTCGCTGGTACGGGTGGCCTGGAAGCTGCCGTTGGCAGTCTTCTGCGTCTGCTGGGCGAGCACACTGGCGAAGTCCAGGTCGCGAGCCTTGTAGTTCGGGGTATCGGCGTTGGCGATGTTGTTGGCCAGCACCTCGCCGCGCTGGGCGCGGAAGCTGAGGGCTTGCTGGTGGATGCCGAGGGCCTTTTCGAAACTGATGCTCATGGTCCGGAACCTTTGCCAGTGGCAATCTGGGTTGCTTGCCAGAGATACAGCAAAGGCCGTGCCATTATTATTTTTCTTTTATTTTCAATGGTTTGAACAAAGAAGGAGCGGCAAGAAGCGGCAATGGAACCTTGCCGGGCGGCAAAGCGGCAAGGGGGTTTGCCGCTGCTTGCCGCCTTGCCGCCTTGCCGCCTTGCCGGCGGTATCGCGAAGGTCATCTCGTAGGGTGCGCTGCGCGCACCAGCCGTTGCGCGCGGGGATTCCGGTGCGCGCGGCGCACCCTACCCGGACAAGCGAAGGCCGCCCGAAGGCGGCCTTGTCACACTCATCGCGCCAGCGGGTACAACCTGTCGTCGAACTGTTCCAGGCGGGGGAACTCCAGCGGCGCCTCCTGCTCCAGCCCCTGCAAGCGCGACTGATAAGAGCGCAGGAAATCCTGCCGCGCCTCGTTACTGATATAGGGCACGTGCCAGGCCACGAAGGGCTGCAGCACCTCCAGGCCGACATAGGCCAGGGTGCCGCGCAGCAGCGGGCGCAGCATGTCCTCCAGCGGGCCATGGATGGCGCCGTCGCCGAACATGTGTTCGCGCCCGCCCAGGGTCAGGCTCACCAGCGCCTTCTTGCCGGCCAGGCCACCCTGGTCGTAGAAGCGCTTGCCGCCGTAGCAGACCCCGGACACCAGGACGCGGTCGATCCAGCCCTTGAGCATGGCCGGCACCGAGAACCAGTAGAGCGGGAAGTTGAAGATCACGAGTTCGGCCCAGAGCAGCTTGTCCAGCTCGGCCTGGATGTCCGCGGCAATCCGCCCGGCCTTGACGCCCTCGCGCTGCTCCAGCGCATAGACCAGGTAGTCCGGGTTGGCCCGCTCGGAAAAGTCGGAGGCCGACGCCACCGGGTTCCAGTTCATCGCGTAGAGGTCCGAGACCTGGACCTGGTGGCCCTGCCCCTGCAGCGTTTCCACGGCCAGGTCGCGCAGGGCGCTGGTGAAGGATTGCGGCTCGGGGTGGGCGTGGACGATCAGTACATTCATGGGATTTCCTTGTGGATCAAGCGGGAATGGTGGCCTGGCCGCGCGCGCTGAGGATGGACTCGAGCCAGTCGGGGTCCATCTGCGGCTCGGACGAGAACAGCAGGCCGGTGTAGTCGTGGAATGGTGGGGTGAAGATGCGGTTGCGCTCGCCCTGGTCTACCACCCTGCCCCGCTGCATCACCACCACCTGGTCAGCGATGGCACGCACCGTGGCCACGTCGTGGGTGATGAACAGGTAGGAGACGCCCAACTGCCGTTGGACCCGATCGAGCAGCTTGAGGATGCCTTCAGCCACAAGCTGGTCGAGGGCCGAAGTGACTTCGTCGCAGATGATCAGCTCGGGTTCGGCGGCCAGGGCGCGGGCGATGCAGATGCGCTGCTTCTGCCCGCCGGAGAGTTCGCGCGGCTGGCGCTGCATGAACTTGCCGGGGTCGAGTTCGATCATCTCCAGCAGCTCCGCCACCCGCTCGCGCAGGGCCTTGCCCTTGAGCCCCAGGTAGAAGGCCAGCGGCCGGCCGAGGATGTCGAAGAGGCTCTGCCGCGGGTTCAGCGCAGTGTCGGGGATCTGGTAGATCATCTGGATCCTGCGCAGCTGCTCCTTGCTACGCCGGCGAAAGTCGGCCGGCAAGGGCGCGCCGTCGTACAGGACCTGGCCGGAGCTCGGCTGCAACAGGCCGGTGATGACCCGTGCCGTGGTGCTCTTGCCGCTGCCGGATTCGCCGATCACCGCCAGGGTCTGGCCGCGCTGGAGCTGCAGTGACACCTCGTGCAGCACCGGCTGGTCGCCATAGCTGGCCGAGGCCTTGCGCAGTTCCAGCAAGGGCTTCGCAGCCTGGGCGCCGGCCTTGGGCTCGGTGTGGAAGCTGCGCACCGCCCACAGCGAGCGGGTGTAGTCCTGTTGCGGGGCGGCCAGCATTTGCCGGGTCTCTGCCTCCTCCACCAGGCTGCCATGGCGCAGCACCATGATGCGGTCGGCCATCTGCGCCACCACCGCCAGGTCGTGGCTGATGTAGAGCGCCGCCGTGCCGTAACGCGCCACCGCATCGCGGATGGCCGCCAGCACTTCGATCTGGGTGGTCACGTCCAGCGCCGTGGTGGGCTCGTCGAAGATGATCAGGTCCGGGTGGCAGGCCATCGCCATGGCGGTCATCGCCCGCTGCAACTGGCCACCGGACAGCTGATGCGGATAGCGCTGGCCGATGCGCTCCGGGTCCGGCAGGCGCAGCACCCGGTACAGCTCCACAGCCTCGCGCTCGGCCTGGACGCGTGTGATGCCGCCGTTCTGCACGGCGGTCTCCACATGCTGGTCGATCAGCCGCTGCGCCGGGTTGAAGGATGCCGCCGCGCTCTGCGCCACATAGGCGATGCGCAGGCCGCGCAGCTTGCGCAGCGCTTCGGCCGAGCACTGCTGCAGATCCTGGCCGTCGAATCGGATCGAACCCCGGGTGATGCGACAGCCATCGCGGGTATAACCCATGGCGGCCAGGCCCAGGGTGGACTTGCCCGCGCCGGATTCGCCAATGAGGCCGAGTACTTCGCCGCGCTGCAGGGTCAGGTCGATGCCCTTGACCAGCGGGTGCCAGGCGTCATCGAAGTGACCTTCGATGTGCAGGTCGCGGATTTCCAGCAGGGGGCGGTTCAACTGTTCGTTCATGCTCAGCACTCCTTCAGCCCGCTGGATTTGTGCAGCATCCAGTCGACGACGAAATTGACCCCGATGGTCAGCAGCGCCACTGCCACGGCGGGCAGCAAGGGCGTGATGTCGCCGAAGGTGATCAGCACCGCATTGTCGCGGACCATGCTGCCCCAGTCGGCAGTGGGCGGTTGGATGCCCAGCCCGAGGAAAGACAGCGCGCTGATGAACAGGAAGACGAAGCAGAAGCGCAGGCCGAATTCGGCGATCAGCGGCGCCATGGCATTCGGCAGCACCTCGCGGGTCACCAGCCACCAGAGTCCCTCGCCGCGCAGGCGGGCCGCCTCGACGAAGTCCTGGACCACCACCGTCATGGCCACTGCCCGCGCCAGGCGGAACACCCGCGTGGCATCCAGCAGGGCGATCACCAGCACCAGCGAAGTGGCCGTGGTGCCCACCACGCTGAGGATCAGCAGGGCGAAAATCAGTTGCGGAATCGCCATCAGGATATCCACCAGGCGCGACAGCCCCTGGTCGACCCAACCACCGCGAATGGCCGCCACCAGCCCGGCCAGGCCGCCGAGCAGAAAGGCCAGCACCGTGGTCAGGAAGGCGATGCCGAGAGTGTTGCGCGCGCCGAATACCAGGCGGCTGAACATGTCCCGGCCGAGGTTGTCGGTGCCGAGCAGGAACTGGCCGCCCCAGGGTGCGAAGCCCTCGCCCACCACCTCGGTTTCCCCATGGGGCGCGATCTGCGGGGCGAACAACGCCACCACGAGATACAGGAGGATCACCGCGAAACCGAACTGTGCGCTCAGGGGCGCACGCAACACTGCGTAGAGAATGCGCGTCATGGCCTACCCCTTCGGATGCATCAGGCGTGGGTTGCTGGCGATGGAGAGCACATCGGCCAGGGTATTGAGGAGGATGTAGGTGCCGGCGAAGATCAGGCTGCAGGCCTGCACCACCGGGATGTCGCGCTTGGCCACCGAGTCCACCAGCAACTGGCCGAGGCCGGGGTAGACGAAGACCACCTCGACCACCACCACGCCCACTACCAGGTAGGCCAGGTTCAGCGCCACCACGTTGACGATGGGGGCCAGGGCATTGGGTAGCGCATGGCGGAAGATGATTCGCGCCTGGCCGATGCCCTTGAGCCGGGCCATCTCGATATAGGGGCTGGCCAGCAGGTTGATCAGCGCCGCGCGGGTCATGCGCATCATCTGCGCGATCACCACCAGGCTCAGGGTCGCCACCGGCAGGATCGAGGCTTGCAGCATGGTGCCGAAGGACGCATCAGGCGCCAGGTTGGAGATGCTCGGGAACCAGTTCAGCTTGACCGAGAAGATCAGGATCAGGATGTAGGCGACGAAGAACTCCGGGAAGGACACCGCACTGAGCGCCGAGGTGTTCAGCAGGCGATCGAACCAGGAGTTGCGGTACAGCGCCGCCAGCATGCCCAGCAGCAGGGCCAGGGGTACCGACACCAGCGCGGCGAAGGCTGCCAGGAACAGGGTATTGCCCAACCGCGTGCCGACCAGCTCGGCAATGGGGCGCTGGTTGGCCAGCGACACGCCGAGGTCACCCTGGACGAAGTGCCAGATCCAGGCCATGAAGCGCGCGAGCGGCGGCTGGTCCAGCCCCAGTTGCGCGCGCAAGGCGGCCAGGGTCTCCGCCGTGGCGGACTGCCCGAGTACCGCCTGGGCGAGATCGCCCGGCAACAGGCCGACCGCCAGGAAGATGATCACCGATACCGCCAGCAGCGACATCAGCCCGAGAGCCAGCCGCTGGGACAGCAGCTTGAGGATGCCATTCATGTTCCCGACTCCTCTCAGGCCTGCCACCAGCGCTCGATGACCCGCAGGCCGTCCAGTTCGCCATAAGGCGCCGTGACGCCGCCGTGGGTGACCCGGTTGGAGCGCGCCGCCACGGAGTTGGCGAAGAGCGGGATGATGGTGCCGCCCTCGTCCCGGCAGAGCTGCTGCATCTCGTTGTACATCTCGCGGCGCAGCGGCTCGTTGAGCTCGCCGCGGGCGGCATTGAGCAGCTGGTTGAAACGCGGATGGTCCCAGTGCGACTCGTTCCAGGCGGCGCCCTTGGCGTAGCCGATGCTGAACATGCGGTCCGCGGTCAGGCTGCTGTAGAAGAACGAAGTGGTGAAGGGCTGCTTGTTCCAGACGTTGGCGAAGAAGCCGTCCGCCGGCTCGCGCACCACCTCGATCTCGATGCCGGCGGCGCGGGCCTGCTCCTTGAACAGCACCGAGGCATCCACCGCCCCGGTGTAGGCGGCGTCGGATGCCTGCAGGCGCACCTTGAGCGACTCCACACCGGCCTTGCGCAGGTAGAAGCGCGCCTGCTCGGGATCGTACTTGCGCTGCGCCAGTTCGGCGTTGAGGAAGCGGCTGCCGGGCTGGATCGGGTGGTCATTGCCGACCACGCCGTAGCCGCGCAGCACCGTGTTGAGCAGGGCCTCGCGGTCGATGCCGTGCTTCATCGCCAGGCGGATGTCGTTGTTGGCGAACTGCGCGCTGTCACAGAGCATCGGGAAGGTGTAGTGCTGCGCACCCTTGGTTTCCTCGATGACCAGGTTCGGATTGCGCTTGAGCAGGGCGACGGTCTTCAGGTCCACCTTGTTGATCACATCCACCGCGCCGGTCATCAGCGCGTTGACCCGCGCCGCGCCGTCGGCGATGCCGATCAGCTCGGCCTCGGCGAAATGCGCCCTGCCCGCTTTCCAGTATGCGGAGTTGCGCTCCAGCATCATGCGCACGCCGGGTTCGAAGGACTTGATCCGGTAGCCGCCAGTGCCGATGCCGGCGCGCCAGTCGGCCACACCGTCCTTGCTCGGCATGATCGCCAGGTGATAGTCGGCCACCACATAGGGGAAGTCGGCGTTGCCCGAGCGCAGATCGAACACCACGCTGTCCGTGCCCTGCCCACGCACGGCGGCGACTTCGCCGAGCACCGCCTTGGCCGCCGAAGTGGACTTCTCCCCCAGGTGATGCTGGATCGAGGCCACCACGTCGTCCACCGTCAGCGTCTTGCCGTTATGGAACTGCACGCCCTGGCGCAGCTTGAAGGTCCAGACCTTGGCATCAGGCGAGGACTCCCAGCTCTCCGCCAGCTCAGGGATCGCCGAACCGTCGACGGCTATCTCCACCAGGGTGTTGTACACCGCGGAGAAGCCGACGAAGGTGAAGGTGTCGCTCCAGGAGCCCGGATCAAAGGAGTCGGAGGTGCTGCCGCCGGCCAGGCCCAGACGCAGGATGCCGCCGGGTTTGGGCGTCGCCTCCCCGGCCCAGGCGCCCGGCGACAGGCCCATGGACAGCGCGGCGCCCGCCAGGCCGGCCATGGCCCCGAGCTTGAGGAAGTCGCGGCGTTCCAGCTGGAAGCCCTGGATTGCCTGAGTGATCTTGTTCTTGTTATCGCTCATTGCATGTACCCCTGTTCTGGTCAGAGAGAACGATTGGCGGTGGGTGAGGTGTTGCGCCTTAATTGTTATCGCGATCGCAACATTAACAATTGAGTGATGCGAACTCCAGTGGTGGCGATTGCGTCTTTGTCGGTTCGTCCGCTGACTCGCCCTACCTTTGGCCGGCTGAAATGGCCCGGGGCATTTACTAATTGTTATCCGGTCAATAACCTTTCACGTTCGCCCATCGCCCGCTGCGCCCGGAGCCTCCTGCATGAGCCAGTCGACCCGCCTGATCACGGCGTCCTACATCCTCTCCTTCGTCGCCGCGAACGCGCCGCAGAAGCTGCGCACCGAAACCATCGCCAAATGGGTGAAGGTGCATCCCACGCGGGTGCGCAACCTGGTGTCGCAGCTGGTCAAGGCCGACATCCTGAAATCCCAGCGTGGCGCGGGCGGCGGCCTGACCCTGGCGCGCCCGCCGCAGCAGATCACCCTGCGCGAGGTCTACGATGCGGTGCAGGAAAGCTCGCTGATCGCCGAGAAGATCGACAACCCCTTCTCCGGCATGGAAGACCACTGCAAGGTCCATGAAGTCTTCACCGGGCTGTTCGCCATGCTCGAAGCCAACATCCGCCTGGACCTGGAAAAGATCACCGCCGACAAGTTGTTCGTGGCCTTCGACAGCCCCCGCGACGCGCAGGACTAAGGCACACACCTCAGCCCTCCCCCGCCGCGACCGGTTGCCGGCCCGCCAGGCGCTCGCGCACCAGCAGCGCCAGGACCAGGCCACAGAGCGCGGAAAAGCCGTAGAGCGCGCGCCCACCGAAGACCTCCATCGCCGCCCCGGCCAGCAGCGGCCCGATGCTGGAGCCCAGGCCGAACCCCACCAGGAACAGCCCCGCCAACGACACCCGTTCATGGCTCTCGACCCGCTCGTTGGCCAGCGCCAGGGCCAACGGGTAGAGCGAGAACTGCATCAGGCCGATGACGAAGCCGCAGACCAGCAGCAGCGCCAGCGGTACCGGTGTCCACAACAACGGCAGGCAGGCGACGGCCAGCAGCAGGGCGAACAGGCGGATCAGGCGCGGCCGCGCAAAGCGATCCGACAGCAGCCCCAGGGGGAATTGCGCAAGCAGGCCTGCCGCCAGGCACGACGCCATGAACAGGCCGACCATGGCCGCATCCATGCCCTGCTGGCTGGCGTAGACCGGCGCCAGGCCGTGGAAGGTGCCGGACAGCAGCCCGGTGACGACTATGCTCAACAGCGCCTGCGGCACCCGCCGGACGAAACGCAACGGCTGCAGGCTTTCCCGGGCCGCGACGGCCTGGGGCAACGGCCGCCGGGTAAACGCGACCGGCACCAGGCAGAGGGCAAAGGCGATGGCCACCAGGTCGAGCAGCGCGCGGCTGGCGCCGCCGCCGAGGCCCAGGCCCAACTGGCCGCCGATCAGGCCGAGGAAGGACGCGGTCATGTACCAGGCGAGCACCTTGCCGCGCGAGGCGGGCTCGACCTGCTCGTTGATCCAGCTCTCCAGCACCATGTACAGGCTCATCAGGGCCAGCCCGACGATGAAGCGCAGCAGCAGCCAGAACGGCAGCCAGGTGCTGAAGTCATGGGCCAGGGTCGCCGCCACCGCCAGCGCGCACGCCAGTGCATAAGCGCGCACATGGCCGATGCGGGCGATCAGCCAATAGCCGCTGAATGCGCCCAGCACCAGGCCGAGGGCATTCACCGCCATCAGCGAGCCGATCAGGAAGTCGCCGGTGCCGAGGGCCAGGCTGCGCAGGGCCACCCAGGAATTGAGCAACCCCGCCGCCACCTGCAGCAGCAAGGTGGCGAGGTACAGGGCCATGAAGGCCTGGGGCCTGGTCGCCATCATCGCAGCGCGCCCGGCATCAGAGCTGGATGGCCGTGGTTTCGACGAACTCCGCCAGCCCTTCCTCGCCCCACTCGCGGCCATTGCCCGACTGCTTGTAGCCGCCGAAGGGCGCGCGATAGTTGAAGGCGGCGCCATTGACGAAGCACTGCCCGGCGCGCAACTGCCGCGCCAACTCCAGGGAGCGTTGCGGGCTGGCGGTCCACACCGCGCTGGAGAGGCCGAAGGGTGAATCGTTGGCGATGCGCACGGCTTCTTCTTCATCGGCGTAGGGGACCAGGCAGAGCACCGGGCCGAAGATTTCCTCGCGGGCGATGCGCATCTGGTTGTGCACGTCGGCGAACAGGGTCGGTCGCACGTAGAAGCCACGTTCGAAGCCGACGGGGGTGTCCATGCCACCGGTCAACAGGCGTGCGCCCTCCTCCTGGCCAATGCGGATGTAGTCGCGCACCGTGCGCCTCTGCCCGGCGGAACACATCGGGCCGAGGAAGGATTCCGGGTCCAGCGGATCGCCGATGCGCAGGGCCTCGGTTTCGGCCCGCGCCAGCTCCAGGGCCTCTGCGTAGCGGCTGGCCGGCAGCAGCATGCGGGTCAGCGCCGTGCAGGTCTGCCCGGAGTTGATCATCACGTCCTGTACGCCATAGCGCACGGCAGCGGCCAGGTCGGCGTCGGCGCCGATCAGCAACGGCGACTTGCCGCCCAGCTCCAGGCACACGCGCTTGACTGTCGGCGCTGCCGCCTCGGCCACGCGCACGCCGGCGCCGGTTGAGCCGGTGAAGGACACCATGTCGACGTCAGGATGCCGCGCCAGCGCTTCACCGACCTTGGCGCCGGGCCCGCTGACCAGGTTGAACACCCCGGCCGGCAGGCCGATGGCCTCGATCAGTTCGGCGAGCAGGAAGGCGTGCAGCGGAGTTTCCTGGCTCGGCTTGACGACCACTGTGCAGCCGGCGGCCAGGGCCGGCGCCAGCTTGCCGATCATCTGGTGCAGCGGATAGTTCCAGGGGTTAATGAAGGCGCAGACGCCCACCGGCTCGCGCACCACCAGGGAATTGCCGACCTCGCGCACGGCGTCCATCTGCGCGGCGATCTCGACGTAGCTTTCCAGCCCCTCGATCGGACCGTCCACCTGCACCATGCGGCACCACTGCACCGGCATGCCCAGTTCGGCGGTGATCAGGCCGGCCATTTCGTCGCCACGGGCCCTGAGCTGTTCGGCCAGGGCGCGGATGTAGCCGGCGCGCACGCTGGACGGCGTGCGCGACCAGGCGGCGAACGCCTGCCGCGCCGCCGCGACCGCACGCTCGACATCGGCTTCATTGCCCAGCGGCACGCGGCCGGCGACCTCCTCCGTGGCCGGGTTGATCACGTCGGCCAGGCCGCTGCCCTGGGGCGCGACCCAGACGCCGCCGATGTACAGGTGACGATATTCACGCATAGCGTTTCTCCTCCATCAGTTCGGCGGCGCAGCGAGCGATGCGCCGGCAGGCTTCCCGCAAGGGCGCGCTGCCCAGCACCAGGCCCAGGCGGATATGCCCGGCGGCGCTGGGGCCGAAGGCTTCGCCGGCCAGCACGGACACGCCATGGTGATCCAGCAGGCGGTCGGCGAAGTCCTGGGCGGACAGCCCGGTGGCGCGGATATCCACCATCACGAACATGCCGCCGTCCGGCTTCAGCGCGCGCAGCCCCGGGCGACCGGCGAGGCATTCGAGGACCAGGTCGCGGCGCTGGCGATAGGCTTCGCGCATCGCTTCGAGCTCCGGCAGGCGCGCTTCCAGTGCCGTACAGGCGGCGTCCTGGATGAAGTCGGGGGAGCCGTAGAGCATGCACAGGGCGAGGTTTTCCAGGTGCCCGCAGAGCCCCTCGGGAGCGACCACCCAGCCCACCCGCCAGCCGGTCATGGCGTGGGATTTCGACAGGCTGTTGAGGGTCGCGGTGCGCTCGGCCATGCCCGGCAGACCGGCCGGACTGATGTGCTCACCCTCGAACACCAGTTCGCTGTAGACCTCGTCGGAAATCATCCACAGGTCATGGGCAACGCACAGTTCGGCCAGGGCTTCCCAGGTGGCGCGCGGCAGGCTGGCGCCGGAGGGGTTGTGCGGGCTGTTCAGGGCCAGGGCGCGGGTACGCGGGGTGATCAGCGCGGCGACGTCCTCGGCCTGCACGCGGAAGCCGTGCTCGGAGCGCACAGAGACTGGCACCACCTTGGCCCCACAGGCGCCGAATACCGCCTCGTAGGTGACGTACATCGGCTCGGCGACTATCACCTCGTCGCCGGGGTCGAGCACGCACTGGGCCACGGCGTAGAGCGCGCATTGCGCGCCGGCCAGCACCACCACGTTGCCCGCGTCCACCGCCTGGCCGCTACGCTGCGCATGGCGCCGGGCGATGGCCTCGCGCAGGTTGCGCTTGCCGCGCACGTCGGAGTAATGGGTGTTACCCGAGAGCAGGCTGTCGATGGCCGACTGGACGATGGGCACCGGGGTGTCGAAGTCCGGGTCGCCAACCGACAGCAGGAGGATGTCGTCCCCCTGCTCCATGCGGGCCAGGGCGCGATAGTGGATGTCCCAGGCCGCCGCGCCGTCGCCGGCAATGCGTTGGGTCAATTGGGAGTAGCGCATCGGATTATTCCTCGGAACGATGGCGAGCAAGGACGGCGTCTATTGCTCGACCAGGATTTTCGGGTTGGCGCTGCCCCAGACGGTGTAGAGGTCGGCCAGCAGCGCGCCGTTGATGTCTTCCATTTCGCTCTGGGCGATTTCGCTGGCGCCCTGCTTGCCGAACAGCACGACCTCGTCGCCGGCTTTCACTTCGGGGAAGTCGGTGACATCGACCATCAGGGTGTTCATCGAAACCTTGCCGACCACCGGCACGCGATGGCCCTGGATCAGCACATGGCCCTTGTTGGTGAACACCCGCCGATAGCCGTCGGAGTAGCCCACGGTGATGTTGGCCAGGCGCGAGTCGCGGCCCAGGGTGAAGGTACGGTCGTAGCCGACGCTGTTGCCCCCCGGGTAGCTGTTGACCGAGGCGACGTGGGACTTGAATTGCATCACCCGCTTGTACTCGGTGCGCGCCGGAACGGTATCGCCGAACAGCGCGCCGCCAGTGCGCACCATGTCCAGGCGCGCCTCGGGCACTTCCAGGGTGGCGAAGGAGTTGGCCGTGTGCAGGGTCAGCTTGCTGCGATCCAGACCCGCTTCCCGGATCAGCCACTCGGCCTGCTGGTTGAAGGCCGCCAGGCCCTTGCGCACGTCGTCCTTGTCTTCCACCGCGTAGTGGGTCATCAGCGCCACCACCTTCAGGCCCTGCTGGCGCGCGATGGCCAGGGCGTCCTGGCGACCCTGCTCGGTGTTCATCTCCACGCCGTTGCGGCTCATGCCGCTGGAATTCAGCGCCAGGTGGACGCGCAGGGTGCGCCCGTGGCGTTCGGCGATGGCCGCTGCCTGGCGGGCGAAATCGGCATTGCCGACCAGTTCCTCGACCTCGTACTGCAGGGCTTCCTCCAACTCGGCCAGGGTGCCGGTGCGCACCCGTACCAGCTCGCCCTTGAAGCCGCTGGCGCGGACCACGCGGGCCTCCTCGTTGCTGGCGATGGCGACACAGGGCACGTCCAGGGCGATCACCGAGGGCATCAGCAGGCCGATGCCATGGCCGTAGGCGTCGGCCTTGAGCACCGCGCAGAGCTTCGACTTGCCGTCGAGTTCGGCCTGCAAGGTGCGGATATTGTGTTCGAAGGCAGCCTTGTTGATCTCCACCCAGGCGTTGCTGGTCTGTGCGGTCAACGCCGACTGGCCGTTGTCCAGCGACATCGGCGGCGCGGCATGGGCCTGGCCTTGCCAGAGAACCAGACCGAGGGACAGGGCGAGCAGGGAACGGCTGAAAGGCATGGTTGACTCTCCTTGGTGGATGGCCGGGTGGCCTCCTTGTTGTTGTTTTCCTGCCCTGCCTCCCCGGCGATGGCCGGGGTGGCAAAGGCATTGTTTCAGCGCGCGCAGGCGTGCTTGAGTTCAATCAGGGTCACGCCCGGATGGCCGAAGCCGCTGCGCAGGTCCTGCTCCAGTTCGTCAAGGCTCTGCGGCTGCTTCACGGTGCAGCCGAAAGCACGGGCGAGGCCGGCGAAGTCCGGGTTGCGCGGCAGCACGCCGATCGGCTCGATATCGAGGCCGATCATGTCGTCGCGGATCTGGCCCAGCGCATCGTTGTTCCACAGCAGCACCACCAGCGGGCTGTCCAGCTCCTCGGTCGCCGTGGCCAATTCCTGGGCGGTGTAGAGGAAGCCGCCATCGCCCACCAGCACCAGGCCCGGCCGCTGCGGTGCGCCGAACTTGGCGCCGATGCCGGCCGGCAGGCCGTAGCCCAGGGTGCCGTAGCCGGTGGGGTGCAGCCAGCTGCGCGGCGCCCGGCTGGCGAAGGCATAGTTGCCGGTGTAGGCCAGCTGGGTCATGTCGGTGCTGATGAAGGCATCCGCCGGCAGGGCTGCGGCGATGCGGTCGAGGATCGCCTGGTGGATTGCCTGCAGCGGCCCGTGCCCCTGGCGGATCGTCGCGCGCAGTTGCGCCACCTGGGCAACAGCCTGCGCTGTCGCCCTGCCCTGCTCCGGCAGAAGCGCCAGCAAGGCATCCAGGGTCAGCCGGGCATCGCCCTTCAGCGCCACGGCGCAGGGATAGAAGTCGTTGAACTTGCGCGGGTCGATATCGATGCGGACCAGTTCGCCGGACAGCGGCAGGCGCTCGCGCCAGAAATCGGTATCGGCCATCTCGGTGCCCACCGCCAGCACCAGGTCGGCCTGTTCGATCATCTCCCAGCCCGGCGCCACGCAGAGGCTGGCGCCGGCATTCAGCGGCGCCTCGGGCGGCAGCAGGCCTTTGCCGGCGACGCTGGTGAACACCGGCGCGGCCAGCCGTTCGCTGAGCGCCTGCACGGCTTCGGCGGCGTGCAACGCACCGCCGCCG
>NZ_SSOJ01000047.1 GCF_029871205.1 Pseudomonas sp. BN417
GTGTTCAGCCGGGGGACATAGGTAACGGGTGTCGGGAGACATAGGTAACGCTTCTAGGCTTGCGGAATCCTTCGAATTGGAGTTCGAGCGATGCCGTGGCAGGAGTGCAGCACCATGTCGATTCGACGCGAGTTCGTGCGGTTGGCCGAGCAGCCGCAGAGCAACGTGCGCGAGCTGTGCCGGCGCTACGGCATCAGCCCGAAAACCGCCTACAAATGGCTGCAGCGCCACCGCGAGCACGGTGAGGCGGGGTTGCAGGACCGCTCGCGGCGGCCGCAGCACAGTCCGGGGCGCAGCGACCCCCGCTTGGAGGAGGCGGTGGTGCAGCTGCACCGCCGGTTCCCGTTCTGGGGCGCCCGCAAGCTGCGCAGCCTGCTGCCGGCCGAGTTCGCGCGGCCCCACCACAGCACCATCGACGCCATCCTCCGCCGCCAGGGCTGCCAGGTGCGCTACCACGCCGAGACGGCCGAGGTCCCGGCGACGCAGCGGTTCGAGCACGCTCAGCCGAACGAGCTCTGGCAGATGGACTTCAAGGGCCACTTCCATCTCAACGCAGGTGGCTCGCCGCGCTGCCACCCCTTGACGCTGTTGGATGATCACTCGCGCTTTGCCCTCTGCCTGGAAGCCTGCGAGGGCGAACGCCTCGAACTGGTGCGGCCGCACCTGATCCAGGTCTTTCGCCGCTATGGCCTGCCACGCCGGATCACCGCCGACAACGGCCCGCCCTGGGGCTCGAACATCGCCGGCGGACTGTCCGCCCTGGAGGTCTGGCTGATGCGCCTCGGCATTGAGGTCAGCCACAGCCGCCCCCACCATCCGCAGACCCAGGGCAAGCTGGAGCGCTTCCACCAGACGCTCAAGCGTGAAGTGCTGCACCGCGCGTTTCGCGACTTGGCGCACTGCCAGCAGGCGATGGCGCACTGGCGGGAGCAGTACAACCACGATCGCCCGCATGAGGCGCTGGGCCAGTTGCCGCCGATCACGCGCTACCAGCCCAGTCGGCGCAGCTACCCGGAGCAACTGCCGGAACTGGACTACGAAGCGAGCGACCGGGTGCTCAAGGTCGGGCGCATCGGACAGATCAATTTCCAGGGCCGCCGCGTGTTCGTCGGCGGGGGGTTGTACGGGGAGCGCGTCGCGATCCGCCCCACCGCCGTCGAGGGCGTCTACGATGTGGTGTTCATCCACAAGACCCTGCGCCAACTCGACTTGAGGCAACGCGTGACATGATCATCAACCCGTTACCCATGTCTCCCGACAGGCGTTACCCATCTATCCCGGCTGAACACCGTGCGCACCAATGGTTGAGCGAGGCGCAGGGGCTGATCCCGCGATCGGTGCGCTACGGTGGGGCAAGTGCAGGAGTTTCGGCCCCTGGTGCGTCTAGGGGGCGAAGACAAGTCCACGTTCTACAAACGTGGATGTTTACTGGACAAAACAATGCAACGGGACTGGAGTATTTTAGCAGAGGCGGGAAGTCATTTTCAGAAGGGGCTTAGAGGAAAGACGGGTGATTCATTAGTTATTCTGCGGTCAGGCGTTTTAGTCAGGTTCATGGTGATCAACTTTCAAACAAGCTCATAAGACTGCAAGTGCAGTTTTATATTTTCTATATCGTTATTCATGACTACGTCAATGATGGATAGTCCGGAAATAAAATCTCTTGTTCCGGCCTGTTTATAGCTTTTTAACCTTGGCCTTACAAATGACAGGTTCACGCCTCTGTTCGCGAAGTAGTCTTTCCAATAGAGTTGCGTGCCTCCAATGGAGTTTACGTAGCTATTCGAGTGAAGAAGCTTTGTAATTTCAATGAGCCTATCGGGTCTGGTCATGCCCCTTGTATGCGGAAAGCAAGCCGAAGAGCGAACAAATTTCTTGTTTCCCCCAGTCATCTCATAAAACTTCTCAATCGATTTTATTGCCACATCGGAAATTGATTCGTTTTCGGCGCTGAGGACATCATAAACATACTTATAGCCGACTTCGTAGAATGGGGATTTCTATAGGTTCGCTGTACCTGTTTGAGAAATTTACGTTTAAAGTCTTCAAAGGAATGCGTTTGTATATTGCAAATTAATTTATTTTGACTGCCTTTCGACAGTGGGGTGGTGAAGTTGTGCGGGTGCCCGTTTATCAGGATTCTATTGCGATTGATCCAGTCGCGCTTTTTATAGTTAACGTCATCATAAAATACAAACACGTCGCTCTCCTCGATCAGGCAGAAATACCCGATATATGGGAAGGCATACGGCTGCATTATTGAAATCGTTTTGGACATGACTGCGCGCCATCATGCGCTCGTTCGATTTTTTGGCGATTCTAGCAGTGCCAAAATTAACTACTTTCTGCGTCGCTCCAGAAAGTTATTCGAAATATTTCGTTCTGCCTGCGTCAAGTGCGGTAGTTGGCTTCAAGGCCCGTTGGGTGGGCCGGACAGTGCGCTGTTTTAGCCCGCAGTTGATACGCGAGGCACACCCTCACAGTGGATAAATTCGTTTACAAAACAATCCAGGAGGTCAGTGAGTTGATTCGTGGTTCCCGCTAGTCGTTATTTTGACGGGGCTCGTCGGCCCACCTGTGCTATGCCCCTGCGCGGCTTCAAGACGGTAGGAAATGCGGCGGCCCCGTGCTGACGCGCTTTTCGAGGGTCATCACGCCAAGCAGGCGCTGATCTCAAGGCCGATTTTCAGCCGCCAGGGTGGATGGCAACGCGCCATGATGTGCCTTATGTTCGTAGCGTCGAGAGGCGCGGCGCTCCATTTCACTGCCGCGATACGAGCAGGGGAGTTGCCGCAAATGAGCTCCAGTCAGGAAAGTGCAAGCAGGGCCTGGTACGTAGTCCAGTGCAAGGTGCGCCAGGAAGAACGTGCTGAGGAAAACCTGCTGCGTCAGGATTATGTCTGCTATCACCCCAAACTCCGGCGCGAGCGGCTGGCTAAAGGCCGCCGGGAAATCGCGGAAGAGTCGCTTTTCCCGGGGTACCTGTTCGTCCACCTCAGTCTGCTGGACAACTGGGGGCCTTTGCGTTCAACGCGAGGTGTCAGCCGTATCGTGAGCTTTGGTAATCAGCCGGCGGTTCTCAGTGACGGCCTGATCGAACAACTTCAGCAGCGCGAATATGCGCCTTGCGAAGAAGAACTGCTCTCGGTTGGTGAAAGGGTTCGTATCAACGAGGGACCCTTTACCGACCTCGAGGCCATTTTCATGGCAATGGATGGCGAGGAGCGGGTGGTTCTTCTACTCAATTTCTTGCAGCGCGAACAGAAAGTTCTCATGCCTTTGGCTGGCATCAGAAAGCTCTGAAGAGGGCGTCGCTTGCCAGGCTAGGCGCAATGCATCGACCTGCCCATGCGTGCAACGACCGTGATCCGTGGACATGAAGGACCGGGAGGAATCCGACTGGCGGCTTTGCGGGCGATATGGGTGTCCGTCCGCACGGATGCCCCCTAACTATCCTTCCACTCGTCGCGGTGCGCCGCGCATTGTTCGGCGCGCAAGGCTGCGAGCATTGCTTCTGAAACATTTGGATCCGGCTCCTTCGCTGTCAGATGCAGGCCTGAAAATCTGGGGCGGTAGCGTGCCTGGATCGCAACATCATTGAGTGGATGTTCGGCTGGTTGCAGGAGAGCCGCAGGGCGGGACCTGCTACGACAGGCTGGCAACAAGTCTTGCCGCCTTGGTCATGCCGGTCGGCGCGCTGCGCTGCTTACGGAAGTACTGCTCGTACAGAACCCGTACAGACACGAGATAAATCAGATGCAGAGTAAACTAACGCTCAATGACACCAGAATATTCATTCTGATTCTGGTGGTCTCGTGTCTATCAGGGTTGGATTATATGGTCGATGGGGCGAGGTATATAAAGTACCTGGCTCTGCCAATTACGCTATTGATCCTGGCTGTCAGGCAGTTCAAGTTTCAAGCGGAAATTACAAAGGCGGACCTGCCTTTTCTTGCGCTGCTGGCTTGGCCGGCGGTATCAATAATGTGGGGGAATCTCGAACTGGGAGCGAAAGACGTATTCTTCATCGCTTCCTACATAGTCCCTCTGGCTCTATTCCAGAGAAGAGGAATATCCATAGAGAGTGTGTTTTATATCTACACGGCGGTATTTTTTGTTTCTGCGCTATCAAGGGATTTCGGCCAGTTATCCATTTCAGATTCAACGTCATTCCTCGAGGGTTCTGAGTCCTTCGTGTTCGGTGCGTTTGCCTTGGCATTTGCCCTGAACAAAAAGCGTGCGCTGACCATAATTGCCTTATTGCTCCTGATAATAACCCTCAAGCGAATAGCCCTGCTTGGCTTCCTGGTATGCATATTGTTGTGGATGATGCCTGGGAACTTCAAGAACCTCCTGATTAGCAGAATTGCCGTTCTTTCCTTGAATGCCTTGGTCGTGGCTTCAATAGTGATATTCACGAGTGGCGCAATGGATGACGTGATTCTTGATCTTACTGGGAAAACCCCATCCGGCTTTACCCTGGGAAGAAATGAGTTATATGCCGGCGTCGTCCAGGATATTATCTTGCACCCATCCGGTTTGATATTCGGGAACGGTGCTGGTACTGCCTACGAAAGGGCGCTCTCGATGTATAACGGCGAGTTGCTGAATCCGAATTTGCACTGCGATACGCTGAAAATATTCTATGAATATGGAATTATATTTTTTATCTACTTTTTTTACTCCATTGGCGGGTTGGGGGAAGACAAATCCAGAATCATGGCTATCTATATTAGTGTGTTGTTCGCCACGGACAACGTAATAATATACTCAAACACCATGTTCATAGTTTTATACATATCGTATCGCTTGGTTAATCCCCAGGTTAAGCAAGAAATGCCAAAGCCCTACCGCAATGAGGTTCCTGGCCTCAGAAGGCATTCCCGTTCATTTGAACTTGGGAAACCACGTCCTTAGAGGGTGGTCATGAGTCATCGGCTCTGCCGGTGACGATCGAAATACTCCGATTAGCAGGATGAAGTGGGCGTTTCTGCAGGAGCGAGAGGGACGCCGAGTTCTTGCTCGCGAAAGGTCGTGCTCGGAATGTTCGCGAGCAAGCTCGCTCCTACAAGTTCGGCGGCGAGCCAGGCGCAGAGGTCATGCGCCAAGCGCGAAGGTTGGTGCTGCCCTCTGGAAGGGGGGCGGAGCCTACCTTCGGATTCGAGGCATGAGTCCCGCACTCGTCTCCACCGTAGGGTGTGCTGTGCGCACCGCTTTTGAGGTCAAGCGGGGAGTGATGTCCAACCGCTGGTGCGCACGGCGCACCCTACCGGGCGGCTCCGTTGCTCGGCTTTAGGCCAGCAACGGATTCAAATCGTGACGCCCGCACTCGCCTCCACTGTAGGGTGTGCCATGCGCACCGCTTTTGAGGTCAAGCGGGGAGTGATGTCCAACCGCTGGTGCGCGCGGCGCACCCTACCGGGCGGCTCCGTAGCTCGGCTTTAGGCCAGCAACGGATTCAAATCGTGACGCCCGCACTCGCGTCCACCGTAGGGT
>NZ_SSOJ01000048.1 GCF_029871205.1 Pseudomonas sp. BN417
GTGTTCAGCCGGGATAGATGGGTAACGCCTGTCGGGAGACATGGGTAACGGGTTGATGATCATGTCACGCGTTGCCTCAAGTCGAGTTGGCGCAGGGTCTTGTGGATGAACACCACATCGTAGACGCCCTCGACGGCGGTGGGGCGGATCGCGACGCGCTCCCCGTACAACCCCCCGCCGACGAACACGCGGCGGCCCTGGAAATTGATCTGTCCGATGCGCCCGACCTTGAGCACCCGGTCGCTCGCTTCGTAGTCCAGTTCCGGCAGTTGCTCCGGGTAGCTGCGCCGACTGGGCTGGTAGCGCGTGATCGGCGGCAACTGGCCCAGCGCCTCATGCGGGCGATCGTGGTTGTACTGCTCCCGCCAGTGCGCCATCGCCTGCTGGCAGTGCGCCAAGTCGCGAAACGCGCGGTGCAGCACTTCACGCTTGAGCGTCTGGTGGAAGCGCTCCAGCTTGCCCTGGGTCTGCGGATGGTGGGGGCGGCTGTGGCTGACCTCAATGCCGAGGCGCATCAGCCAGACCTCCAGGGCGGACAGTCCGCCGGCGATGTTCGAGCCCCAGGGCGGGCCGTTGTCGGCGGTGATCCGGCGTGGCAGGCCATAGCGGCGAAAGACCTGGATCAGGTGCGGCCGCACCAGTTCGAGGCGTTCGCCCTCGCAGGCTTCCAGGCAGAGGGCAAAGCGCGAGTGATCATCCAACAGCGTCAAGGGGTGGCAGCGCGGCGAGCCACCTGCGTTGAGATGGAAGTGGCCCTTGAAGTCCATCTGCCAGAGCTCGTTCGGCTGAGCGTGCTCGAACCGCTGCGTCGCCGGGACCTCGGCCGTCTCGGCGTGGTAGCGCACCTGGCAGCCCTGGCGGCGGAGGATGGCGTCGATGGTGCTGTGGTGGGGCCGCGCGAACTCGGCCGGCAGCAGGCTGCGCAGCTTGCGGGCGCCCCAGAACGGGAACCGGCGGTGCAGCTGCACCACCGCCTCCTCCAAGCGGGGGTCGCTGCGCCCCGGACTGTGCTGCGGCCGCCGCGAGCGGTCCTGCAACCCCGCCTCACCGTGCTCGCGGTGGCGCTGCAGCCATTTGTAGGCGGTTTTCGGGCTGATGCCGTAGCGCCGGCACAGCTCGCGCACGTTGCTCTGCGGCTGCTCGGCCAACCGCACGAACTCGCGTCGAATCGACATGGTGCTGCACTCCTGCCACGGCATCGCTCGAACTCCAATTCGAAGGATTCCGCAAGCCTAGAAGCGTTACCTATGTCTCCCGACACCCGTTACCTATGTCCCCCGGCTGAACACCGTGCGCACCAGTGGTTGGATATCGCGCGATGGTCGATCCCGCAGTCGGTGCGCGCGGCGCACCCTACGGTGGGGCAAGTGCAATAGTTGCGCCCCGAATGCGTAGGCAGGCCCCGCCCTCTTAGCGGGCGAAAGGTAAGCCCGGGCTCTACGAACCTGGATTTTTACTGCTAAGTCCTTGTCAAGACGCCAAAAAATAAGAAACCGAAAAAATATTCAAGCCGACCCTAAAGGTCCCAGGGGCAGGGCCGATACAAAGGACGAATGCGAACTCACAGGGGCCCGAGCATGGAGGCCCGCGGGTCGCTCGCTCCGGTAACTACCAGGTCCCTTTGGAGAGTCCACCATGGCCTTGACCGTCAATACCAACACCTCTTCCCTCAACGCCCAGCGCAACCTGAATGCGTCCTCCAGCTCGCTGAGCAAGTCCCTGGAGCGCCTGTCCACCGGTTCGCGCATCAACAGCGCCAAGGACGATGCCGCCGGCCTGCAAATCTCCAACCGTCTGACCAGCCAGATCAATGGCCTGGGCGTGGCTGTGAAGAATGCCAACGACGGTATTTCCCTGGCCCAGACTGCTGAAGGTGCCATGCAGCAGTCCACCAATATCCTGCAGCGCATGCGTGACCTGTCTCTGCAATCGGCCAACGGCTCCAACTCCACTACTGAACGTCAGGCACTGAATCAGGAAGTGACTCAGCTCAAAGAGGAACTGGATCGTATCTCCGATACCACGACTTTCGGCGGTCGCAAGCTGCTCAACGGCGACTTCGCTAACGTGAATTTTCAGGTGGGCGCCCAGGCCAACGAAACCATTGGCTTCTCCATCAACTCGACTGCTGCTGCCAAGATCGGCAACAACGAGTACACCAACAAGGGTTCCGTAACCGGTACGCTGGTGACCGGCGCAGCCAACGGCATCAACGTAGTAAACGCTGCAGCGAACTTCAAAATCTCCGACGCCAAGGGCTCGACCGGCGCCATAACCTATGCCGCCGATTCGACCTCCAAGCAAGTAGCCGATGCTATCAATACTGCAACTGCGTCAGCCGGCGTGGGAGTGACTGCCACTGTTAAGAATGATGTGACCGTTGGCGGTTTTGACTCTACCTTCAACGGTGGCACTGTCAGCCTGAGCCTGAATGGTAAGAACGTTGCTGTCTCCAACTTCAACTCGAACGACCTGACCGAACTGAAGAACCAGATCAACTCCGCCGATGCCGGTGTCACTGCCAGTTTCGTTGTGAAGTCCGACGGCTCCCTGGACAAGACCCAGATTGTCCTGGAAGGAAGTGACGACATTGCTTTCTCCATTGCGGAAGCGGACGCCACGCACACCTTTGACGTTTCCATCAATGGTGCTGCTCCGGCGGCTGTCAACTCCAACGCGAACCGTATCGCTGTGGGAACTGTAGAACTGAGCGGCGTTAGCGAGTTCAGCTTCTCCGGTGCTGACACAGAAGTCCTGGGTGCCGCAACCGGTTCGTCCACTGTCGACTCGGTGGCTGGAGTGGATATTTCCACCGCAGACGGTGCTCAGGATGCAATTGCTGTGATCGACGCCGCCCTTAAGTCCATCGACTCCCAGCGCGCCGACCTCGGTGCTGTACAAAACCGCTTCGACAACACCATCTCCAACCTGCAGAACATCTCGGAGAACGTTTCCGCCGCTCGCGGCCGTATCCAGGACACCGACTTCGCCGCTGAAACCGCCAATATGACCAAGAACCAGGTGCTGCAACAGGCCGGCACCGCGATCCTGGCCCAGGCCAACCAGCTGCCGCAGGCGGTGCTCAGCCTGCTCCGCTGATACCGGCAGCGAGTCCGCGTAACCACCATGGGGGGAAGTGCTTGGCGCTTCTCCCCATCTTGCCATGTGAGGTAAGGAGATGGACGTTACGAAAATCCAGTCCCAGCCGCCGGCGCTGGCCGTTACCCGCCAGTCCCAGTTGGGCAACGAACTGGCGATCGGTCCGGCTGGAAAGCCAGCTGAAACGGGTTCGGTCAAGGCCGAGGAGAAGCCCGTCGAGACCGCGTTATCCAATATCCAGGACTTCGTGCAGCACATTCAGCGCAACCTGAGCTTTGCCCTGGATGAATCCAGCGGTCGGGTGGTGGTCAAGGTCACCGATGCCGAGTCCGGCGAACTGATCCGGCAGATTCCCTCCGAAGAGGTGCTGAAACTGGCGGAAAGCCTGTCCGAGGCTCGCAGCCTGCTGTTCCAGGCCGAGGCCTGAAACAGGCTTGGCACGGGATTTGTAGAAAAGCCGCACCGGGTACTGCGGTGCCAGAAGCTTGACGAGGTGGAGAAATGGCAGGGATTACGGGACTGGGTTCGGGCGTCAATATCGACAGCATCGTATCGGCATTGGTCAATGCCGAGCGTGCACCCAAGGATGCTCAGCTGGCGCGTGTGGAGAAGGCCACCACCACCAAGTTCACCGCGCTGGGGCAGCTCAAGGGTGCCCTGAGCGAATTCCAGACGGCCCTCAAGGACCTGAACAAGTCCTCCCTGTTCGAGAACCGTTCGGCGACCTCGTCCGACTCCACCCTGCTCACCGCTACCGCCACCAAATCGGCCCTGGCCGGCACCTACAGCATCAAGGTCAGCCAGCTGGCCACCGGCAGCAAGGTAGGTACGGCGGCCCTGGCCAGTGACTACAAGGTCCCCACCAATGCCGATGCCGATGGCATCGCCGGCAAGCTGACGGTCAAGGTCGGGGCCAGCGATACCGGCACCGACGTCGAGATCGCCGAAGGCGCCACCCTCACCGAGGTGCGCGATGCAATCAACACGCAGCTCAAGGACAAGGGCGTTACCGCCAACCTGCTGAGCAACCCCAGCGATGGCACCACCCGCCTGGTGCTCAGCTCCAGCAAGAGCGGCGCCGGCAATGATATCCAGATCACCAGCAGCGATCCGGACCTGTCTTCGCTGACCATTGGCGGTGGCACCCTGAGCAGCGCCGATCCCGCCAGCAGCGGCATTATCGAAGCCGCGCGCAATGCCAAGTTCATCATCGACGGCCTGGAACTGGAAAGCGCCAGCAACAGCGTCACTGGGGCCATTCCCGAGGTCACCCTGGAGCTCAAGGCGGTCAGCACCGACAAGAATCCTTCCTCGACCCTCACCATCGATCAGGACAAGAGTGGGGTGAAGGCCAATATCAAGAAGTTCGTCGACGCCTACAACAAGGTGGTCACCACCTCCAACCAGCTGACTTCGGTGGTCTCCGCCGGCGACGGCAAGGCGCCGGTCACCGGGGGCCTGGTGGGCGATGCCACGGTGCGCACCCTGCTCGGCGGGATTCGCAACACCCTGGTGGAGCCGGCAGATCAGGAGGGGATCAGCGTCCTCGCCGACCTGGGTATCGCTACCCAGAAGGACGGCACCCTGAAGATCGATGACACCAAGCTGGACAAGGCCCTGAAGGATAACTTCGAGCAGGTGGCGGGATTCTTCACTGGTGACAAAGGGCTGATGAGCCGCCTGGACAAGCAGGTGGATGGCTACGTGCAGACCGGCGGCATTCTCCAGCAGCGCATGGACGGCCTGCAGAATACCCTCAAGTCCGTGGACAAGCAGAAAGAGGCGCAAGAGCTGCGCATCACCCAGCTGCAGGAGCGCCTCTACAAACAGTTCAATGCCATGGACTCCCTGGTGGGCCAGCTCACCCAGACCAGCGACCGCCTGACCCAGGCCCTGGCCAGCCTGCCAGGCGTCGTCAGCAAGGATTGACCCTCAATGCCGAATCCCATTGAAACCTATAAACAGGTAGTCGCCAGCCCCGAGGTATCGCCCTACGAGGCGGTGCGCCTGCTGCTGCAAGGCGCGCTGGAGCGCATCTCCCTGGCCCGCTACGCCATGCAGCAGGGCAACCCCGAAATGCGCGGTAATGCCGTGGGTTCCACCCTGGATATCCTCGGTGCGCTGCAGGCGGGGCTGGACCCGGAACTGGGCGGCGAGATCGCCGCCAACCTCGATGCCCTCTACGACTACATGACCCGCCGCCTTGCGGGCGTGGCGCTGGACACCACACCGCGCCGGCTGGATGAGGTGGAGGCGCTGCTGTTGCAGATCAAGGACGCCTGGGATGGCATCGGCCCCGAAGTGGAAATGGCGCCTTTGTAAGCGCGAGCGAACCCATGCACACGGGATTTTCGCGAGCAAGCTCGCTCCTGCAGGTCCTGTGCTCGCCCGCGAAATTTGCAGTAAATCCGGCTAAAGCTTGCCGTTGGTCGGCCGATACCTCGGGTATCAGCCAGTCAGTTCAGCGGGAGCCACCATGTACGCAGCGACAGCCCTCAAGCAGTACCAATCGGTGAATGTCCAGGCGCAGGTTTTCGAGACGACTCCCCATCGTCTGATCCAGATGTTGATGGAAGGCGGCCTCGACCGTATCGCCCAGGCGCACGGCGCCATGAAGCGTGGCCAGGCAGCGCAGAAAGGCGAGCTGATTGGCAAGGCCGTGGCTATTATCGGCGGCCTGCGTGACGGTCTGGATATGCAGAAGGGTGGTGAACTGGCCGGTAATCTGGACCGCCTCTACGACTACATGACCGGTCGGCTGCTGCAGGCCAACCTGAAGAATGATCCGGACCTGCTCGACGAAGTCGCCGGGCTGCTGCGCGAAATCAAATCTGCTTGGGATGCCATCGCTCCCTGATGGCATACGAGGACGACACCATGAGTTCACCCGTTCAGCGTCTCGAAACCACCGGCAGCGCCCTGCGCGCCGCGCTGGCCAGCCAGGACTGGGCGGCCATCGGCGAGCTCGACCAGCAGTGCCGCCAGGCCGTCGACGACGCCATGCTCGACGCGGTGTCCGACACCGAGGTACTGCGAGCACGCATGGAAGAGCTGCTGGCGCTCTACCGCGAGCTGGTCGCCATCTGCCAGGTCGAGCAGCAGCGTATTGCCGGCGAACTGATCCAGCTCAACCAGGCCCAGCAGGGCGCCAAGGTCTACAAATTGTTCGGCTGATAGCCGGACGATTCTCTTCTGCCACTAGTTCGATACTGCACTGACAACCCTTTAGCCTTTCCGTCGGTTCAATCAAAAAAAGCACGCCATAAAATTGACTCGGCAAGGGTTTTTAACTTTACTAGTGGCCAATTGCCGGTCAAATCCCGCCGCTGGGATGTGCCGTCTGCCCATGCGTCGCCCAAAGCGGCGTTCAGCCCTAAAAGCAAGAACCAGACAATGTGGCGTGAAACCAAAATTCTGCTGATCGACGACAACAGCGATCGCCGCCGCGATTTCGCGGTGATCCTGAGTTTCCTCGGTGAAGAGCACCTGGCCTGCGCCAGCGACGACTGGCGCGAGATGACGGACTCCCTGGATTCCAGCCGCGACGTCCAGTGCGTGATGCTGGGTGAGGTCAGTGCCAAGGGCGGTGTACTCGAACTGATCAAGCAACTGCTGGCCTGGGACGAGTTCCTGCCGGTGCTGCTGATCGGCGACCAGATCCAGGCAGACTGGCCGGAAGACCTGCGCCGGCGCCTGCTGGTCAGCCTGGAAATGCCGCCGAGCTACAACAAGCTGCTCGACTCCCTGCACCGCGCCCAGGTTTACCGCGAGATGTACGACCACGCCCGCGAGCGCGGCCGTCAGCGCGAGCCGAACCTGTTCCGCAGCCTGGTGGGCACCAGCCGTGCCATCCAGCAGGTGCGGCAGATGATGCAGCAGGTGGCCGACACCGACGCCAGCGTGCTGATCCTCGGCGAATCCGGCACCGGCAAGGAAGTGGTGGCGCGCAACCTCCATTACCATTCCAAGCGCCGCGAAGCGCCTTTCGTACCGGTCAACTGCGGCGCCATCCCGGCGGAGCTGCTGGAAAGCGAACTCTTCGGCCATGAGAAGGGGGCCTTCACCGGCGCCATCACCAGCCGGGCAGGGCGCTTCGAACTGGCCAACGGCGGCACCCTGTTCCTCGACGAGATCGGCGACATGCCGCTGCCGATGCAGGTCAAGCTGTTGCGCGTGCTGCAGGAGCGCACCTTCGAGCGGGTCGGCAGCAACAAGACCCAGAATGTCGACGTGCGCATCATCGCCGCTACCCACAAGAACCTCGAACAGATGATCGAGGCCGGCAGCTTCCGCGAAGACCTCTACTATCGTCTCAACGTTTTCCCCATCGAGATGGCGCCGCTGCGCGAGCGGGTGGAAGACATCCCGCTGCTGATCAACGAACTCATCGCGCGCATGGAGCACGAGAAGCGGGGCTCCATCCGCTTCAACTCCGCCGCCATCATGTCGCTGTGCAACCACGACTGGCCGGGCAACGTCCGCGAGCTGGCCAACATGGTGGAGCGCATGGCGATCATGCATCCCTACGGTGTCATCGGTGTCAGCGAGCTGCCGAAGAAATTCCGCCACGTCGATGACGAGGACGAGCAGCTCAAGGCCAGCCTGCGCGAGGAGATCGAAGAGCGTTCGGCTATTGGCGCCGGCCTGCCCGGTGTCGCCGCCCAGGCGCTGTTGCCGCCGGAAGGCCTGGACCTCAAGGACTACCTCGGCAACCTCGAGCAGGGGCTGATCCAGCAGGCGCTGGACGATGCCTCGGGGGTGGTGGCCCGCGCCGCCGAACGCCTGCGCATCCGCCGCACCACCCTGGTGGAGAAGATGCGCAAGTACGGCATGAGCCGTCGCGACGAGGAATTGGCGGAAGAATAATTCCGCTTTTTTCAAGTCGCTGTTTTATAAGGGTATTTTTTTAGGCACGGGTATTGCTATGACTCCCTCGACCGACCGTCTGCTGACGGTTGATGGAGCGAGAGAAGAGCATGAACCCTGCCGTCATCCCTGCACGGAATCCGCAAGACGCCCCCGCCGAACAGGCCAGCCGCGCTGGCCTCGAACAAGCCTTTGCACTGTTCAACCAGATGTCGGCGCAGCTCAGCGAGTCCTACAGCATGCTGGAGGCGCGGGTCACCGAGCTGAAGGGCCAATTGGCCTTGGTCAGCGCCCAGCGCATGCAGGAACTGGCGGAGAAAGAACGCCTGGCCAACCGCCTGCAGAGCCTGCTGGACCTGCTGCCCGGAGGCGTCATCGTGATAGACGGGCAGGGCGTGGTACGCGAGGCCAACCCGGTGGCGCGCAGCCTGCTCGGCCAGCCCCTGGCGGGCATGCTCTGGCGCGAGGTGATCGCGCGCAGCTTCGCCCCGCGGGAAGACGATGGCCATGAAATCTCCCTCAAGGACGGCCGCCGGCTTTCCATCGCCACCCGCTCCCTGAATGCCGAACCCGGCCAGCTGGTGCTGCTCACCGACCTGACGGAAACCCGTCGCCTGCAGGACCAGCTGTCTCGCCACGAACGCCTGTCCGCCCTCGGGCGGATGGTCGCCTCCCTGGCCCACCAGATCCGCACGCCGCTGTCCGCCGCCTTGCTCTACGCCAGCCACCTCAGCCAGCAGGTGTTGCCGGTTGAGCAGCAGCAGCGCTTCGCCGGCCGCCTCAAGGAACGCCTGCACGAACTGGAGCACCAGGTGCGCGACATGCTGGTGTTCGCCCGTGGCGAGCTGCCGTTGCCGGACCGCCTGGCGCCGCCCGCGCTCTTCACCGCCCTGCGCGCCTCGGCCGAATCCCATGTGGAGGGCAAGCAGGTGCGCTGGCAGTGCGACCTCGCCGAGGGCGAGCTGTTGTGCAACCGCGACACCCTGGTGGGGGCCATGCTCAACCTGATCGAGAACGCCAGCCAGGCCGCCGGCCGCGACCTGCAGCTGAAGGTGCACCTATATCGCCGCGGCGGCGACCTGCGCCTGGCCATCAGTGACAACGGCCCTGGCATCGACGCCAGTACCATGGCGCGCCTGGGCGAGCCCTTTTTCACCACCAAGACCACCGGCACCGGCCTCGGGCTGGCCGTGGTCAAGGCGGTGGCGCGCGCCCACCAGGGCGAGCTGCGGCTGCGTTCGCGGCCCGGCCGCGGTACCTGCGCCACCCTGGTCCTGCCGCTGATTCCCGCGGCGCAATCGGTTACTCAGGAGTAAAGGACGATGACTGCCAAAATTCTGCTGGTCGAGGATGATCGCGCCCTGCGTGAAGCCCTGGCGGACACCCTGCTGATCGGCGGCTACCACTTCCGCGCGGTGGACTGCGCCGAAGCCGCCTTGGTGGCTCTGGGTGAAGAGACCTTCGGCCTGATGGTCAGTGACGTCAACATGCCCGGCATGGACGGCCACCAGCTGCTGGCCATCGTCCGCCAGCGCCATCCGCAACTGCCGGTGCTGCTGATGACCGCCTATGGCGCCGTGGAGCGCGCGGTCGAAGCCATGCGCCAGGGCGCGGCCGATTACCTGGTGAAACCCTTCGCGCCCAACACCCTGCTGGAACTGGTGGCGCGCCATGCCCTGGGCCGTGTTGCCCCGACTGCCAGCGACGGCCCGGTGGCCCTGGAACCGGCCAGTCGCCAGTTGCTGGAACTGGCCGCGCGGGTGGCACGCAGTGATTCCACCGTGCTCATCTCGGGCGAATCCGGTACCGGCAAGGAGGTGCTGGCGCAGTACATCCACCAGCAGTCGAACCGTGCTGGCGGGCCCTTCATTGCCATCAACTGCGCAGCCATCCCGGACAACATGCTCGAGGCCACCCTGTTCGGCCACGAGAAGGGCGCCTTCACCGGCGCCATTGCCAGCGCGCCGGGCAAGTTCGAGCTGGCCGACGGCGGCACCATCCTGCTCGACGAGATTTCCGAAATGCCCCAGGGGCTGCAGGCCAAACTGTTGCGCGTGCTGCAGGAGCGCGAAGTGGAAAGGGTGGGTGCGCGCCGGCCGATCAGCCTGGATATCCGCGTGCTCGCCACCACCAACCGTGACCTCGCCGGCGAAGTCGCCGCCGGGCGTTTTCGCGAGGACCTCTATTATCGGCTCTCGGTCTTCCCCCTGGCCTGGCGCCCGCTGCGCGAGCGCCCGGCGGATATCCTGCCGCTGGCCGAGCGTCTGCTGGCCAAGCACGTCAAAAAAATGAACCACGCCGCCGTGCGCTTCTCCAGCGAGGCCCAGGCGACCCTGCTGGCCCATCCCTGGCCGGGCAACGTGCGCGAACTGGACAACGCCGTGCAGCGTGCGCTGATCCTGCAGCAAGGCGGCCTGGTCCAGCCCCACGACCTGTGCCTGACTGCGCCCATTGGCATGGCCCTGGCGCCCGCCGTTCCGGCGGCAGCGCCGGTGGTCCCGCTGCCGCTGGCCGCCGCGCCGGTCGAGGCCAGCGCCCTGGGCGACGACCTGCGCCGCCACGAATTCCAGATGATCATCGACACCCTGCGCTCCGAACGCGGCCGCCGCAAGGAAGCCGCGGAGCGCTTGGGGATAAGCCCGCGTACCCTGAGGTACAAGCTGGCGCAGATGCGTGACGCCGGGATGGATGTCGAGGCCTACCTTTACGCCAGCTGAAGCTACCTGTAGGGGCGAATTTATTGGCTCTGTCTGCATTAAGTGTTGAGACTGGCTGTATCCCCTACGAAGTTGTCAGCGCGATGGTTGGGACCTGACAACAGTTTGTAGGATGGGTGGAGCGGAGCGATACCCATCAGCCGTGATCGATGGGTATCGCAGGCTCCACCCATCCTTGTATCTCTCCAGGGCAATGAGGTTAGCTACCTCACTGCCCAGGGCCGGGAAAGCCGTTCCCATCCTGAGAGCTCGACTCTGTTTCGTAGATTGTGCTCCCGGCCCTCTTCTCCAACTCCTGAATGGTATCCAAGCCCCTCCACCGGAGTGAGGCTGCATGAACAAGGCAAGGATCGAGAGATGGCGGTTATTGGAATCGATGTCAGCAAGCAAAAGCTCGACTGTCTGTGGTTACGCGACCCGGACAGTCTGAAGGTCAAGACCAAGGTATTTACCAATCAAGTAGACGGCTTTGCCGCCTTGATCGAGTGGTGCTGCACCCACAGTGGCGTTGCCGCCGGGGAACTGAAGGTGTTCCTTGAGGCCACCGGGGTCTACCACGAATCCTTGGCGTATTACCTGCACGACCGTGGCGTTCAGGTCTTCGTCCTGAACCCGGCGCAAGTCCGCGAATATGCGCGCAGCCTGGGTATTCGCGGTAAGACGGACAAGCAGGACAGCCTGGTGCTCGCCCGTTTTGGCGCGACCCAAAAGGCCCGACGCTGGTTGCCGGAGGCGCGGGAGATCCGCGAGCTGAAAGCGATGATCGTGCGGTATGAGGCGTTGCAGGAGGACCTCCAGCGCGAACTGAACCGGCGGGAAAAAGCCGAGGTCAGTCAGGCCAGCCTCAGCGTAGTGGCCTCCATCGATACGATGCTCAGTGCCCTGCGTCAGGAGGCCGAACGCCTGAAGCAGGAGATCGACGACCACATCGACCGGCACGACCAGCTCAAACGCAACCGGGAGCTGCTGCGGAGCATCCAGGGCATCGGGGATGTCCTTTCCCGCCACCTGCTGGCGTTTCTGCACAGCCGCGACTTTGGCTGTGCCCGACAATGCGCGGCCTATGCGGGCCTGGTTCCACGCCCCTGGGACTCGGGGACGTCGGTAAAAGGCAAACCACGCTTGACCAAAGCGGGGCAGCCTCGGCTGCGGGCCAAGCTCTACATGGGGGCCATTGTGGCCAAACAGCACAATCCCACGGTCAAAGCGCTTTACCAGCGTCTGCTGGCACGCGGGAAAGCCAAGATGAGCGCCCTGGGCGCGGCCATGCGCAAGCTGCTGCAGATTGCCTATGGTGTGCTCAAGACGCAGACACCCTATCAG
>NZ_SSOJ01000049.1 GCF_029871205.1 Pseudomonas sp. BN417
TTTTCACGGGGCCGGCCATCCGGCGATTGGAAAAGGGACTCGCCCGGGAGGGCGAAACAGAGACCTGAAGCCCGCTCGGCAATGAGCTGAACACCAGAACCTCAAGCCTCACTCACACCAGATTGCCAATCCGGTCTGAGCAAAATCTCCCCGGTAATCCGCGAAGAACCTTTTTTATGTCTGATCGGAAATTGCCGAGGCGATTCGGATTCGCGCTGCATGATTGTCCTTGCCTGGCTCCGTGCAACCGACGCCGATCGTTGAAAATCGGTACGTACAGCGCACCCTACCGACCGGTGCCACGCGTAGGGTGCGCCGCGCGCACCAGACCCTGCGTCAACGCCAACAGGCGGGTCCGACTCTTTTCTCCAGGCAAAGAAAAACCCGGCCGAGGCCGGGTTTCTCCTGAGGCTCAGACCAATTACTTGGCCTGGGCTTCCACTTCAGCTTCTACGCGACGGTTGACAGCGCGGCCGTCAGCAGTGGCGTTGTCGGCAACCGGGCGGGTTTCGCCGTAGCCAACAGCGTTGACGCGCTCGCTACCTACACCGTACTGGTCAACCAGCACGTCGCGAACGGCGTCAGCACGACGCTCGGACAGCTTCTGGTTGTAGGCGTCGGTGCCGACGGAGTCGGTGTGGCCTTCAACGGTGGTGGTGGTAGCCGGGTACTGGTTCATGAAGTCAGCCAGGTTCTTGATATCACCGTAGCTTTCTTCCTTGACCTTGGACTTGTCGAAGTCGAACTTCACGTCCAGCTCGACGCGAACGACTTCGGCAACAGCCGGGCAGCCATCGGCGTCAACGGTGACGTTGGCCGGGGTGTCCGGGCACTTGTCGACGTTGTCGCAAACGCCGTCGTTGTCGCTGTCGGCGCAGACTTCGGCAACCGGAGCCGGAGCCGGCTCGGCTTGCTTGGTGGAACCACCGAAGTTGACACCAACGCCAACACCGGCCATCCACTCGGCTTCCTGGGCGTCCAGGTTGTACATGCCGTCCAGGCTTGCCTTGGCGAAGAAGTTCTCGGTGAAGTAGTACTTCAGACCGGTACCAACGTTGGCGAAGGTGCTGTGGTCACGGCCGGTACGCGGCGGAATGTTGCTGATGTTCTGATGAGCGAAACCACCGGAGACGTACGGACGCAGGCCAACACCCGGAGTACCGAAGTGGTAGATCGCGTCAAGGGAAGCCAGATTGCCCTTGATGTCCTTGTGGCCGTCGGTGCCGAAGGCGTCTTCGGAGGTCATGTCGTGGTATTCGCCGTACGACAGAGCCAGGGAGACGTCGTCGGTCAGGTAGTAGCCTACCGAGCCGCCGTACAGGTTGCCGTTCTCGAGATCGCGAGAACTGTCGGTGAAGTAACGCTTACCGAAAGCTTCCACCTCAACTGCGCCTTGGCCCTGAGCCAGCGCGTTCAGCGAAAAGGCGGCAACAAGAGAGCCAACGGCTACGCCTAAGGTGTTTTTCAGTTTCATCCGTAAATCCCCATCTTTGGTGGTCAGTAAGTTGTCGAACAATCTCCAGACAACTTGGGCGGCAATTCTAGCAGAACAAGCCGGCCCATAAGAGATAATTTTTCCCGAACTAAGTTTCAGCCAGGCCCGAGAATTTTTCGCGCAGGCGATCCAGCGCACGTTTGTAGCGCATTTTTGTGGCACTGAGGCCCATGTGCATGATGTCGGCGATTTCCTGAAACTCCAGCTCTGCGACAAAACGTAGCACAAGAATCTCCCTGTCAATGGGGTTGACATGTACCAGCCATCGCTCCAAGCCCCCCCTTTCTTCGACCTTGGGAGCTTTCTCTTCGGACGCTTCTTCCAGCGGATCCAGACTCAGGGCATCAAGTAAGCGTCGCTTGCGACGCTCTTTCCGATATTGGGTAATGCACTCGTTGTACGTGATGCTATATAGCCACGTCTTGAACTTCGACTTGCCTTCGAAGTTCTTCAGACCATAGAGCACCTTGAGCATCACCTCCTGACAGACATCATCAGCGTCGCGGTCGTTCCCTAAATAACGGGCACAGACGTTGAACAAGGTGCGCTGATAACGGCGCATCAATTCTTCGTAGGCACGGGTGACATGGAACAGCTCAACATGCGCACGCTCCACCAGCTCTTCGTCCGAGAGCTCGCGTGGGTCATAGCGCAAGGGATGCGATTGGGGCTTGTTCAAAACGGGTCGGGCCGACAGTCAGGTCAAAAGCCGCTGGGGCGCGACGACCGCGCACCCATTTCTGGCGGCATACATTAGCAGGGAAAAGCCATCGTGTTAGCGGCTGGTTACCCGTTGATCGAGCAAAGTACGGTTCGACACCGAAACCAGCTCACCTTCCTCGGTGAGCAGGAGGGTTTTCACCGTGCCGATCTCCTCGATCTGCCCTTCGACATCGCCGATCTTCACTTGTTGCCCGACCTGATAAAGCTCTCGCACATAGATGCCTGCGAGGATCTGTCCGGCGATTTCGCGACTGCCAAGACCAAGCGCCAGCGCCGCCGCCAGGCCGACAGAAATCAGCACGATGGCGATGACGTTGTTCAGCAGGTCGGTCTTGACCTCCAGCTGGCCGATGGCCACGGAGATGCTGATGATGATCACCAGCCCCTGGGCGATGCGGCCGAGACCATGGGCATAGTCCAGGCCTACGCCCTCCGCGGCACCGCGGACCACGCCGCTGACCAGCTGCGCCAGCAGCACGCCGGCCAGCAGCACCAGCGCCGCGCCCAGCACCTTGGGCAGATAGAGGGCCAGCACGTCGAGCGTGGCAGAGACCCGATCCAGGCCCAGGGACTCGGCGGCGGACACCAGGAAGATCAGCAGCACGAACCAGTAGACGATCTTGCCGATCAAGGTGGAAACCGGGACCTGGATGCCGGCACGGGACAACATCTTGGTCAGGCCGGTGCCCGCCATCAGGCGATCCAGCCCCACCTTGGCGAGCAGCTTGGACAGCAGCGTGTCCAGCAACTTGGCCACCACGAAGCCGAGCAGCACCACCACCAGTGCGCCGAACAGGCGCGGAATGAAGCCCGCCACCGGTGCCCACACCGAGGTCATGGCGTTAACGAGTCCTTGAGTCCAGGGGTCGAATTCCATGTTCAATCAGCCTTATCTGCAGAACGGACAGAAGCGTTGCGGCGCGACACGGGCGCCAGGTGGGGCGAACCATTGTTGAGGGCGATCATCATGGCCTCGAGCCAATGGCCCAGCAGGCTGAACAGATCCCCGGCGCCGACCTGGCGGTTGGCCGTCTTGAGCACTCGGCCCAGAGTGGCGTCGTCGTCATGATCGGAGACCGGCGACGCCTTGAGCAGGTCCCGCAGGGATTCTTCGAACGGATCGTGCATGCGCACCTCGCGTGGATATGAGGGCTAGACGTGGCCGGCGACGACCGGGTCACATCAAAGCCAGCGCAATCGGCGGAACAGCCATAACTGGAAGCCCGCCACGCCCAGTATCAGCAGGCAGGCAATGGGGAAGCCCCAGGGCGTCTCATCCCCGGGAATACCGTTCACGTTCATGCCCAGCAGGCCGGTAATGAAGCTCAGCGGCAGGAAGAAGCCGGTGGTGATGCCGAGCAGGTACATGGTCCGGCTGGTGCGTTCGCCCTGGCGGCGAGATTCGCTTTCCAGCACGAGGCCTATGCGCTCGCGGATCAGCTCCAGCTCTTCCAGGTAGCGGGTCAGCCGGTTGTTCAGCTCGTTCCAGTAGTCGGCATCATCCTCGACGAACCAGGGCATCCGGCTGCGCACCAGCTGCGCGTAAATGTCGCGCTGGGGCGCGAGGAAGCGGCGGAGACCGGCGGCGCGCCGGCGAACCTGCAGCATCAGGTCAGGATCCGGGCGAAAGCGCTCGTTGTTGTCGAGATGCTCTTCCTGCTCGTCAACCCTTTCGGCCAGTTCGGCCACCAGGGGATCGACCTTGTTGGTCAGGTGCTCGGCCAGGTAAAGCATGACCTCGGAGGCGACCTTGGGTCCGGAGCCCTTGGCCCACTGCTCGATGAGCTCCTCGGTGGCACGCATGGGCCGCAGGCGCAGCGAGATGATCCGTTGCGCCGCGGCGAAGATGCGCACCGAGACCATGTCTTCCGGGACGGCGCCCGGATTCAGGTTGACGCCGCGCAGGAACAGCAACAATTCGTCGTTCGGCAGCACCACCATGCGCGGCCTGGTGCTTTCCTCCAGGAGGAGGTCGCAGGCGAACTCGGACAGCCCGCTGTTCTCGCGCAGCCAGCGCCGCGCGAGGGGATGGCTGCGATCCCAGTGCAACCAGAGGCTCTGCTCCGCCGTCAGCTGCAGGCCTTGCAGCGACTCCCTGGATATCGACTCGGCACCACCCTGCCCGTCCAGCACGAAGGCGTGTACCAGCCCCCACTGGGCGTTCTGCTCCTCGAACATTCAGTCTCCTTGGAAGACGGAGCCCGGCTCGCGCCGGGCCCCTTGCCTCAGGCCGGCATCTCCAGCGGCTTGGGCGAAACGATGATGCCGTTGTTGTCGCCGTAGACATACTCGCCCGGGCGGAAGGTGACGCCGCCGAAGGTGACGGCGACATTCAGGTCGCCAATACCGCGCTTGTCGGTCTTCATCGGATGGCTGGCCAGGGCCTGGACACCCAGGTCGGTCTGGGCAATCACGTCGACATCACGGATGCAGCCGTATACGACTATGCCTTCCCAGCCATTCTTCGCCGCCTTCTCGGCCAGCATGTCGCCCAGCAGGGCGCGACGCAGGGAACCGCCGCCGTCCACCACCAGGACCTTGCCCTGGCCGGGCAGGTCGACCTGCTCCTTGACCAGGGAGTTGTCCTCGAAGCACTTGATGGTGACGATTTCGCCGCCAAAGGAATCGCGCCCGCCGAAGTTGCTGAACATGGGCTCGACGACCTGCACCAGGTCCGGGTAGGCATCGCACAGATCAGGGGTAACGTATTGCATGGACATCTCCTTGATAGCGGTTACAGATCGAGACCGATGCAGTCGCCGTCGTAGGCCAGCCGCAAGCGCTGCAACGGTGGGCACGGTGCATTGACCAGGTGGCCGCCGTTGGCCAGGTCGAAGGCGATTCCGTGCCGGGAACAGCGCAGCACCCCGCCGTCGAGGGTGCCGGTGTGCAAGGGCGCACCCTGGTGTGGGCAGCGATTTTCCATGAGGATCGGCTGCTGATCAACGACGATCAGTAATAATTGACGGCCCTGCACCTGAAAAGTGCCTCGATAGCCGTCCTGCAGGTTGATCAGTCGTTCCAGCGCTACGAACATGGAGCCTCCACGCCCCGGCGATTCCCGCCATCTTTAGCACAGCGACCGGCCGCCCGAAACCGGAAACTGCCGGCAGGCACCGGGCTAGAGCGCCACGGACTCGGCCGCCGGAGCCCCGGCCGGCAAGCGCAGGTGCTCCAGCCAGTAGGCCACCAGCGGCCAGACCTCGCGCTCGGCCGCCTTGCTCACCAGCATCTCGATATGGCCGAAGTCATCACTGAATCCATCCTCCCTGGCCAGCCGCAGGAAGTGCCGACATGCCTCGGGAACCTGCTCCACCAGCTTGCGGCAGGCCCAGACCGGGTCCTGCAGGTCGCCGGCCGCCGCCACCGCCAGCACCGGCACACGCACGTCCGCGAGGCCGGCCCACCAGTCCCGCTCGGCATCGCCGAAGCGGCCGAACAGGCCATGCCAGCGCAGGCTTTCCAGGGCGAGGCCGATGGGCTCGTCTTCCGGTCCACGCTTGAGCCAGGAACCGGACAGCACCTCGAAGCGCTTGAGCAACTGACGACCGCCCCAGGCCACCGGCGGCAGCTTCAACGGCCAGTAGTTGCGACTGATCTGGCTGCCGAACAGCGCCGCCGAAGCCACCTCCCCCTCACCGAGGTACTGCCCACCCAGGGCCGCAGCCAAGGTGGTACCGCCCAGGGAATGGCCAATCCAGTGCGGCACCTGTCCGGCCTGCTCGCGGACGAAGGCGGCGATGGCCGGCAGGTCATAGCGCGCGTAGTCGGCCACCCGATTGTGCCGGTACCGCTGGTTGCGCGGCGACAGCCCGTGACCGCGCATCTCGGCGATCCACACATCGAAACCGGCACGGACCAGATGCGGGCCCAGGCCGAGCCCCTTGGGCGAGTACCAGAAACGGCGATTCGAGAAGCTGCCGTGCACCAGTATGACCGGCACGCCTCGCGCGCCTTCATGACCGAATCGACCCAGGCGGGTCAGCACCAGCTCGACGCTGGAATCCGGGCTGTTGTTGGGCTTCAGGCGATAGACATCCTCGGTCAGGTCGCCACGAAGGTCCGCGCTCATCAGCGCAACGGGAAAGAGATCGCTACTGCTCTGCATGATTTTCGCTTGCACAAAAAAGGGCGGGTTCCGAACCCGCCCTTTTCGTCTTTCGATCAACGAGGTATCAGGCCTGACCTTCCGCCAGGAAGAACCAGGTATCCAGAACCGAGTCGGGGTTCAGGGAAACGCTCTCGATGCCCTGCTCCATCAGCCACTTGGCCAGGTCCGGGTGGTCGGACGGGCCCTGACCGCAGATGCCGATGTACTTGCCGGCCTTGTTGCAGGCGGCGATGGCATTGGCCAGCAGCTTTTTCACGGCCGGATTACGCTCGTCGAACAGGTGGGCGACGATGCCGGAGTCGCGGTCCAGGCCCAGGGTCAGCTGGGTCAGGTCGTTGGAGCCGATGGAGAAACCATCGAAGAACTCCAGGAACTCGTCGGCCAGCAGGGCGTTGGACGGCAGCTCGCACATCATGATGACCTTGAGGCCGTTCTCGCCGCGCTTCAGGCCATTGCTGGCCAGCAGCTCGACCACTTGCGAGGCCTCGCCCAGGGTGCGCACGAAGGGCACCATGATCTCGACGTTGGTCAGGCCCATCTCGTTGCGCACTTTCTTCAGCGCGCGGCATTCCAGCTCGAAGCAGTCGCGGAAGGATTCGCTGATGTAGCGCGAGGCGCCACGGAAGCCGAGCATCGGGTTCTCTTCTTCCGGCTCGTAGAGCTTGCCGCCGATCAGGTTGGCGTATTCGTTGGACTTGAAGTCCGACAGGCGCACGATGACCTTCTTCGGCCAGAAAGCGGCGGCCAGGGTGCTGATGCCCTCGACCAGCTTCTCGACGTAGAAGCCCACCGGATCGTTGTAGCCGGCGATGCGCTTCTCGACACTTTCCTTGATTTCCGCCGGCAGGCTGGCGAAGTTCAGCAGTGCCTTGGGATGCACGCCGATCATGCGGTTGATGATGAACTCGAGGCGGGCCAGGCCCACGCCCTCGTTCGGCAGCTGGGCGAAGTCGAAGGCGCGATCCGGGTTGCCGACGTTCATCATGATCTTGAACGGCAGCTCAGGCATGGCGTCGACCGAGTTCTTGCGAATGTCGAAGCCGAGCTGGCCTTCGAAGATGAAGCCGGTATCGCCCTCGGCACAGGAAACGGTCACGCCCTGGCCATCCTGCAGCACCTGGGTGGCGTTGCCACAGCCAACGACTGCTGGAATGCCCAGTTCACGGGCGATGATCGCCGCGTGGCAGGTACGGCCACCGCGGTTGGTGACGATGGCGCTGGCGCGCTTCATCACGGGTTCCCAATCCGGGTCGGTCATGTCCGAGACCAGCACGTCGCCCGGCTGGACCTTGTCCATTTCGGACACGTCGTGGATCACCCTCACCTTGCCGGCGCCGATGCGCTGGCCGATGGCGCGGCCTTCCACCAGGACCTTACCCTTTTCCTTCAGCAGGTAGCGCTCCATCACGGTGACGCTGGCGCGGCTCTTCACGGTTTCCGGACGGGCCTGCACGATGTACAGCTTGCCGTCGTCACCGTCCTTGGCCCACTCGATGTCCATCGGACGGCCGTAGTGCTTCTCGATGATCAGGGCCTGCTTGGCCAGTTCGGTGACTTCGGCGTCAGACAGGGCGAAGCGGGCGCGGTCGGCGCGATCCACATCGACGGTCTTCACCGACTTGCCGGCCTTGGCCTCTTCGCCGTAGATCATCTTGATCGCCTTGCTGCCCAGGTTGCGGCGCAGGATGGCGGGACGACCGGCTTCCAGGGTCGCCTTGTGCACGTAGAACTCGTCGGGGTTCACGGCGCCCTGCACCACGGTCTCGCCGAGGCCGTAGGCGGCGGTGATGAAGACCACGTCACGGAAGCCGGACTCGGTGTCCAGGGTGAACATCACGCCGGCGGTGCCGGTTTCCGAGCGGACCATGCGCTGCACGCCGGCGGACAGGGCGACCAGCTTGTGGTCGAAGCCCTGGTGTACGCGGTAGGCGATGGCGCGGTCGTTGAACAGGGAGGCGAATACCTCCTTGGCGGCGCGGATCACGTTGTCCACGCCACGAATATTGAGGAAGGTTTCCTGCTGGCCGGCGAAGGAGGCGTCGGGCAGGTCTTCGGCGGTGGCGGAGGAACGCACGGCCACGGCCAGGTTGTCATTGCCCTTGGCCAGTTCGGCGAAGGCGGTGCGGATTTCCGCGTTCAGGCGCTCCGGGAACTCGGCATCCATGACCCACTTGCGGATTTCCGCGCCGGTCTTGGCGAGGGCGTTGACGTCATCCACATCGAGCTTGTCGAGGGCGGCGTGGATACGCTCGTTCAGGCCGCTCTGCTCGAGGAAGTCACGGTAGGCCTGGGCGGTAGTGGCGAAACCACCGGGAACGGAAACACCGGCGCCAGCCAGATTGCTGATCATCTCGCCCAGGGATGCGTTCTTGCCCCCCACATGCTCAACATCGTGAACGCCGAGCTTATCGAGGGAAACTACGTACTCTACCAAGGTGATCTCTCCACTAATTGTTGGAAAAGCTCATGCGGAGCAGCTCCGCAGCGTTCTGGCTTTGGTCCAGAAAAATACGTCACAATGCCGACCGGCTCGGGCCTGGCGAAAAAACGCGGCCTATCATAGCCAAGAATCGTTCCTGACTTAAGGCCTTTGGCGCAAATGAAACGAACCGCTTTCTTCATCTCCGATGGTACTGGCATCACTGCGGAAACCCTTGGCCAGAGCCTACTCGCGCAGTTCGAGACCATCACCTTCAACAAGATCACGCGGCCTTATATCGACAGCGTTGAAAAAGCGCGCGCCATGGTACAGCAAATCAATAAGGCTGCCGAGGTGGACGGGCTCCGCCCAATCATCTTCGACACCATCGTGAACCAGGAGATCCGTGACACCCTGGCTATGTCCAACGGCTTCATGATCGACATCTTCTCGACCTTCCTTTCGCCGCTGGAACAAGAACTTACGTCGCATTCCTCGTACTCGGTCGGCAAATCCCACTCCATCGGCCAGCACTCCAACTATATGGAGCGCATCGAGGCGGTGAACTTCGCCCTGGACAACGATGACGGCGCCCGCACCCACTACTACAACAAGGCCGACCTCATCCTCGTCGGCGTCTCCCGCTGCGGGAAAACGCCCACCTGCCTGTATATGGCAATGCAATACGGAATTCGTGCGGCCAACTACCCGCTGACCGAGGAAGATATGGAGCGCCTGCAGCTGCCCGCCGCGCTCAAGCAGCACAGGGACAAGCTGTTCGGCCTCACCATCGACCCCGATCGACTCACCGCCATCCGCCACGAACGCAAGCCCAACAGCCGCTACGCCAGCTTCGCCCAGTGCGAGTTCGAAGTGCGCGAGGTGGAAAACCTGTTCCGCCGCGAAAACATCGCCTTCATCAACTCCACCCATTTCTCCGTGGAGGAGATCTCCGCGAAGATCCTAGTGGAGAAAGGTGTCGAACGCCGGCTCAAATGAGCCGAAAACCAAAGAAAAAAGCCCGCCTCGGCGGGCTTTTTCGTACCTCGGAACCGACGGGGACTAGAACGCGTCGCCCGGCACCCGCACCCAACCTTCCATCAACACGCGGGCGCTGCGGCTCATGATGGCCTTGGTAACCGTCCACTGGCCATCCACCTGGCGGGCCTCTGCGCCGACGCGGAGAGTGCCCGACGGATGGCCGAAGCGCACTGCGTTGCGCTCACCACCGCCGGCGGCGAGGTTCACCAGGGTGCCGGGAATGGCCGCGGCGGTGCCGATGGCGACCGCCGCTGTGCCCATCATGGCGTGGTGCAGCTTGCCCATGGACAGCGCGCGCACCAGCAGGTCGATTTCCTCGGCCTTGACCGTCTTGCCACTGGAGGAGCGGTAGTCCGTGGGCTTGGCCACGAAGGCGATCTTCGGCGTGTGCTGCCGGGTGGCGGCCTCTTCCGGGGTCTTGATCAGGCCCATGCGCAGGGCCCCAGCGACTCGAATGGCCTCGAATCGAGCCAGCGCTTCGGGATTGCCGTTGATGTCCTCGCGCAGTTCGGTTCCGCTGTAGCCAATGGCCTCGGCATTGACGAACACGGTCGGAATGCCGGCTGTGATCATGGTCGCCTTCAGCGTGCCGATGCCCGGCACTTCCAGGTCGTCGACCAGGTTGCCAGTGGGGAACATCGAACCGCCCTCCTCCCCGTCATCGGACGGATCGAGGAACTCCAGTACGATTTCGGCCGCCGGGAAGGTCACACCGTCCAGCTCGAAGTCACCGGTTTCCTGGACCTGGCCGTTGGTCACCGGCACGTGGGCGATGATGGTTTTCTGGATATTGGCCTGCCAGATGCGCACCACGCAGGTACCGTTCTGCGGAATGCGTGCCGGATCCACCAGACCGGCGTGCAGGGCGAAGGCCCCGGCGGCGGTGGAGAGGTTGCCGCAGTTGCCGCTCCAGTCGACGAAGGCCTTGTCGATGGAGATCTGCCCGTAGAGATAGTCCACATCGTGATCGGGCTGGCTGCTCTTCGACAGGATCACGCATTTGCTGGTGCTGGAGGTGGCCCCGCCCATGCCGTCGATGTGCGCGGAATAGGGATCGGGGCTGCCGATCACCCGCATGAACAGCGCATCGCGCGCCGCGCCCGGCACCTGACAGCGCTCGGGCAGGTCCTGCAGGCGGAAGAACACGCCCTTGCTGGTACCGCCACGGATGTAGGTGGCGGGGACTTTCACTTGGGGTACGTGGCTCATGTGGTTTCCTTGGCGGCAATCTGGGTTTCGGTAGCCTGTAGGAGGCAGCCTGGCGGCGACTGATTATTCGCCAGCAAGCTGGCTCCTACAGGGTGCCGGGGCAGTCCTGAACGCTGCGGGGTGTCGCCACCCCGCAGCGAATTCGCACTTATGCGGTCGCGGCGTCAGCCGAGGACTTCAGGAAGTCCTTGGCAAAGCGCTGCAGCACGCCACCTGCGTTGTACACGCTGACATCGGCGGCGGTGTCGAGGCGGCAGGTCACCGGGACCTTGACCACTTCACCGTTGCGGCGGTTGACCACCAGGGTCAGGTCGCAGCGGGGCGACACTTCGCCTTCGATGTCGTAGGTCTCGGTGCCGTCCAGGCCCAGGGTCAGGCGGGTGGTGCCCGGCTTGAACTCGACCGGCAGGACGCCCATGCCGACCAGGTTGGTGCGGTGGATGCGCTCGAAGCCCTCGGCCACGATCACCTCGACCCCGGCCAGACGCACGCCCTTGGCTGCCCAGTCACGGGACGAGCCCTGGCCGTAGTCGGCACCGGCGACGATGATCAGGTTCTGCTTGCGGTTCATGTAGGTTTCGATCGCTTCCCACATGCGCATCACCTTGCCTTCCGGCTCGACACGCGCCAGCGAACCCTTCTTCACTGCGCCATCGACAACGGCCATTTCGTTGACCAGCTGCGGGTTGGCGAAGGTCGCGCGCTGCGCGGTCAGGTGGTCGCCACGGTGGGTCGCGTAGGAGTTGAAGTCCTCCTCCGGCAGGCCCATCTTCGCCAGGTATTCGCCAGCAGCGCTGTTCAGCAGGATGGCGTTGGACGGCGACAGGTGGTCGGTGGTGATGTTGTCCGGCAGAATCGCCAGCGGGAGCATGCCCTTGAGGGTGCGCTCCCCGGCCAGCGCGCCTTCCCAGTACGGCGGACGACGGATGTAGGTGGACATCGGGCGCCAGTCGTACAGCGGGCTGTCTGCCTCCTGCACGCTGCCCAGATCGAACATCGGGATGTAGATCTGACGGAACTGCTCCGGCTTGACGCTGGCGGCGACGAGTGCGTCGATTTCCTCGTCGGACGGCCACAGGTCCTTCAGGGTGACGGGGTTGCCGAGACTGTCGGTGCCCAGCACATCCTGCTCGATATCGAAGCGCACGGTACCGGCGATAGCGTAGGCGACCACCAGCGGCGGCGAAGCCAGGAAGGCCTGCTTGGCGTACGGATGGATGCGGCCGTCGAAGTTGCGGTTACCCGACAGTACAGCGGTGGAGTACAGGTCGCGGTCGATGATTTCCTGCTGGATCGCTGGCTCCAGCGCGCCGGACATGCCGTTGCAGGTGGTGCAGGCGTAGGCGACGATGCCGAAGCCCAGCTTTTCCAGCTCCGGCAGCAGACCGGCTTCTTCCAGGTACAGCTTGGCGACCTTGGAGCCTGGAGCGAAGGAGGTCTTCACCCACGGCTTGCGTACCAGACCCAGCGCGTTGGCCTTCTTCGCCACCAGGCCGGCGGCGACCACGTTGCGCGGGTTGGAGGTGTTGGTGCAACTGGTGATGGCGGCGATGATCACCGCGCCATCGGGCATCAGGCCCTCGGCTTCCTCGGCCTTGCCGCTTTGCAGCTTGGCCTCGTCGGCGATGCCGCGCTCGGCCAGGGCCGAGGTCGGCAGACGGCGGTGCGGGTTGGACGGGCCGGCCATGTTGCGCACCACGCTGCCCAGGTCGAAGCTCAGCACGCGCTCGTACTCGGCGGTGACCAGGGCGTCGGCCCACAGGCCGAGGGTCTTCGCGTAGTTCTCCACCAGCGCCACCTGCTCGGGCTCGCGGCCGGTGAGCTTGAGGTAGTCGATGGTCTGCTGGTCGATGTAGAACATCGCCGCGGTGGCGCCGTACTCCGGGCACATGTTGGAGATGGTCGCGCGGTCGCCGATCGACAGGCTGTCGGCACCCTCGCCGAAGAACTCGACGTAGGCACCCACCACGCGCTCCTTGCGCAGGAACTCGGTGATCGCCAGGACGATGTCGGTGGCGGTGATGCCCGGCTTGCGTTGGCCAGTCAGCTCGACGCCGACGATGTCGGGCAGGCGCATCATCGACGGATGGCCCAGCATCACGGTTTCGGCTTCCAGACCACCGACGCCGATGGCGATCACGCCCAGGGCATCGACGTGCGGGGTGTGCGAATCGGTGCCGACGCAGGTGTCGGGGAAGGCCACGCCGCCACGCGCCTGGATCACCGGACTCATCTTCTCCAGGTTGATCTGGTGCATGATGCCGTTACCGGCCGGGATCACGTCGACATTCTTGAACGCGGTCTTGGTCCACTCGATGAAGTGGAAGCGGTCTTCGTTACGGCGATCCTCGATGGCGCGGTTCTTCTCGAAAGCGTCCGGGTCGAAGCCCGGGGCTTCAACGGCCAGCGAGTGGTCGACGATCAGTTGGGTCGGAACCACCGGGTTGACCTTGGACGGGTCACCACCCTGCTCGGCGATGGCGTCACGCAGGCCGGCCAGGTCGACCAGAGCGGTCTGGCCGAGGATGTCGTGGCAGACCACGCGCGCCGGGTACCAGGGGAAGTCCAGGTCGCGCTTGCGGTAGATCAGCTGCTCCAGCGACGCGGTCAGGCTCGCCGGCTCGCAGCGGCGCACCAGCTGTTCGGCAAGTACGCGGGAGGTGTAGGGCAGTTTTTCCCAGGCACCGGCCTGGATCGCCTCGACGGCCGCACGGGCGTCGAAGTAGTCCAACTGGGTGCCCGGCAGGCTTTTACGGTATTGGCTGTTCATCTTATTTGCGATCCTTGAGCGGCACGAACTTCAGATCTTCCGGGCCGACATAGTTGGCGCTCGGGCGGATGATCTTGCCGTCGATGCGCTGCTCGATGACGTGGGAGGACCAGCCGGAGGTACGGGCGATCACGAACAGCGGGGTGAACATGGCGGTGGGCACGCCCATCATGTGGTAGCTGACGGCGCTGAACCAATCGAGGTTGGGGAACATCTTCTTGATTTCCCACATGGTCGACTCCAGGCGCTCGGCGATGTCGAACATCTTGCTGTTGTTCTGCTCGGCGGAGAGCTCGCGGGCGACTTCCTTGATTACCTTGTTGCGCGGGTCGGACACGGTGTAGACCGGGTGGCCGAAGCCGATCACCACTTCCTTCTTCTCGACGCGGGCGCGGATGTCGGCTTCCGCCTCGTCCGGGTTGTCGTAGCGCTTCTGGATCTCGAAGGCCACTTCGTTGGCGCCGCCATGCTTCGGACCACGCAGGGCACCGATGGCGCCGGTGATGCAGGAGTACATGTCGGAGCCGGTACCGGCGATCACGCGGGAGGTGAAGGTCGAAGCGTTGAATTCGTGCTCGGCGTACAGGTTCAGCGAGGTGTGCATGGCGCGGACCCACGACTCGCGCGGCTTCTCGCCATGCAGCAGATGCAGGAAATGACCGCCGATGGAGTCGTCGTCGGTTTCAACGTCGATGCGCTTGCCGTTGTGGCTGAAGTGATACCAGTACAGCAGTGCGGAGCCCAGGCTGGCCATCAGCTTGTCGGCGATGTCGCGAGCGCCCGGATGGTTATGGTCTTCCTTCTCCGGAGACAGGCAGCCCAGCACGGAAGTGGCGGTACGCATGACGTCCATCGGGTGGGCGGACGGCGGCAGTTGCTCCAGGGCGGCCTTGACGCCGGCCGGCAGGCCGCGCAGGGCTTTCAGCTTGGCCTTGTAGCCAGCCAGTTCGGCGGCGTTCGGCAGTTTGCCGTGGACCAGCAGGTGGGCGATTTCCTCGAACTCGCTGGTGTTGGCGAAGTCGAGAACGTCATAGCCACGGTAGTGCAGGTCGTTGCCGGTGCGGCCGACGGTGCACAGGGCGGTGTTGCCAGCGGCGGTGCCACTCAGGGCCACGGACTTTTTCGGCTTGAAGGCAGTAGTGGTTTCGGCGGAAGCGGTCATCGTGGAATTCTCCTCATTCAATCCGGTTGCTTGCGTCTTGTTTTTCCGTGGGCCGCCCCGTTCGGGAGGCGGCCCACGTCCGGTTACTTCTTGGCGGCGAACAGCGCGTCGAGTTTCTGCTCGAAGGCGTGGTAGCCGATGCGGTCGTACAGCTCGGCACGGGTCTGCATCAGGTCGATGACTTCTTTCTGGTGGCCGTCGCGGCGGATGGCGGTGTAGACAGCCTCGGCGGCCTTGTTGGCGGCGCGGAAGGCCGACAGCGGGTAGAGCTGGATGGCCACGCCGACCGAGGCCAGCTCGTCGCGGGAGAACAGCGGGGTGGCGCCGAACTCGGTGATGTTGGCCAGGATCGGCACGTTCAGCGCCTCGACGAAGCGCTTGTAGGTCGGCAGGTCGTAGGCGGCCTCGGCGAAGATGGCATCGGCGCCGGCTTCCACGTAGCGCAGGCAGCGCTCGATGGCGGCGTCGACACCTTCAGCCTGGATGGCGTCGGTACGCGCGATCAGGAAGAAGTTCGGGTCGGTCTTGGCATCGGCGGCGGCCTTGACGCGGTCAGCCATCTCTTCGGTGGGGACGATTTCCTTGCCTGGGCGGTGGCCGCAGCGCTTGGCGCCGACCTGGTCCTCGATATGGGCGGCGGCCGCGCCGGCCTTGATCAGGTTCTTCACGGTGCGCTCGATGTTGAAGGCGCTGGGACCGAAACCGGTGTCGATATCCACCAGCAGCGGCAGGTCGCACACGTCGGTGATGCGGCGCACGTCGGTGAGCACGTCGTCCAGGGTGTTGATGCCCAGGTCCGGCAGCCCCAGGGAGCCAGCGGCCACGCCGCCACCGGACAGGTAGATGGCCTTGAAGCCGGCGCGCTTGGCCAGCAGGGCATGGTTGGCGTTGATCGCGCCGATGACCTGCAGCGGATGTTCCTCGGCGATGGCGTCGCGGAAACGCTGGCCCGGGGTTTTCAAGTTCATGACTCACCTCGTGTTTTGGACGGGTTGGCGAGCGCTTCCTGGTAGTGGCGCTCG
>NZ_SSOJ01000050.1 GCF_029871205.1 Pseudomonas sp. BN417
GATGGAGCGAGGGAACCCGACGAAGTCGGGCCGGATGCAGGGGCGAGCCTTTTTGGTTTCTTTTGGGGCGACTGCCAAAAGAAACTCGCCGGGAGGCGAAACAGGGACTCGCAGCCCACTCGATAAGCAACTCGGCTCAGGACGTTCTAGCAACACTTAATGCAGACATAGCCATCAGGAACGACAAGCCCCGCGCGCTGGCGGGGCTTCGGTCGATCTGATGTCAGTATCCGCTGCTACCGCCCGAGGGCTCGCTTTGCTGCGAACCGCCGCCATCGCTGCCGCGGTTGTCACAAGAAGAGCCGCTGATCGCAATGATCAGGGCAAGCATGGCTAGAGGGATTAGGCGCTTGAGCATGCCGGTTCTCCTGTCCAGTGACCCCCAGATGGCATTGGGCGCTTCCGGAGCGGGAAAGTCCTTGAGCAGCAGACCAGCGGTACCAGTCTTCCGGACGTGGAATTGTGCCTGCGATGGACGGCACGTCACGGGCGCAGGTCGCACCCGATTTCAGGGGAATGCTCAGGAACGTGGGTCCGTTCAAGTTGTCTGAATATTCGACTGGCTGTATCGGCATTGGCTCGTCAGATTGCCACAACCTTCGGTTTGCGGCCGATCGAGGAGTACCCCAATGAAAGGAATGATTGCGTTGTTGCTGGGTGCGGTAATCGCTCTGACTGGCTGTAGCTTCAGTGCTCCGGGCGTACATGCCCGCATTGGCGACGCGGATGCCGTCCGGGTCGACCTGGGCGGCGGGCATTACCATGACGGCGGCGGATTCTGTCCGCCGGGGCATCGTATGAAGGGGGAATGCTGATGATTTCCCGCATTCTGGTCCTTGTGCTGGCCGGCCTGCTCCTCACGGGGTGCAGCCTTCGATTGCCGGGTGTCGCCATTGACATCGGCGATGTCGACGATGGGCCGCATCACTGCCCGCCGGGACAGGCGAAGAAGGGTAACTGCTGATCCAATGTCGGGCGCTTCCCACCCCATGGATCCATGGCGGACCCGCGCGGGCGGCGCTATAGTCCGCGACCTCTCCACTTCAACCCCGGCACCTCGCAATGGACGAAGATCTCGACCTCCACGAACCCGAGCATGACCACCTGCTCGACAACGACGACGATCTGGACGATGAATGCTTCGACGACGAGGAGGGCGACCTGCTGGATTCGCCCGAAGGGGCGTGCGATTACTGCGGGGAGCTCACTGACAGGACCGACAGACGGGGTCAATTCGTCTGCGGTGATTGCGCCGACCCGGACTGACCTCAGCTGAAGCGGTGCTCGTCCTGATCCAGCAGGGCAAGCGCCCATTCCTCCTGTCCCGGCTCCACCAGTTCGGCCACTCGCCAGGTCCTGACCCGGCCAACGTCGACATGGATGAAACCCTTGGACGGGTAGAAGCCCACGCCGCCGGCGCCGATGGCGCGAACCAGCTTGCCCAGCCGCTCGACGCTGACTCCGGGAATGCGGATATCCGCGGCCATCCCGCGGATGTGCAGCGATTGCCTGGCCGCGCCCTCGAGGCTGGCATTATGGCGCGGAGTGCGGTAGCCGCTGTTGATGAGGATGCGGGTGGGCAGTTTGTTGATGCGCAGCCAGGCCTGGATCAGGAAGAGCAGGTCCAGCAACTTGACGTTGATCTTTACCGTGGTCTTGTACTTTACGTCCCGCAGGATGCGGCAGCCTTGCCGGTAGCCCTTGAGGTCCCAGCCCTTGCCCTTGCGGAAGTAGCAGAAAGTGGCGATTTCCCCAGCCGCCGGGCGTTCCAGGCGCAGGTGACGGTCGCGGTTGAGCAGCCGGGCACGGAGGTTGCGCGGCCGCAAGGTCGCATCGATTCGGCTGGCCAGGGCATCGCCGGTGGCCAGGAGAGCTGCGAAGGCAACCAAGGCCTTGAGCACTTGGCGTCGGGAGATGCCTGGGGTGGAAGCAGCCATGGTCGACCGCTCTCGATGGGCCGGGTCCCAGAATATACACCCGGTAACGCGCCTTCTCGGAGTGGCAATGAAAAGCCCCGCTTCAGCGGGGCTTTCAAGGTTTAGCGGTGGCCTTTCCGGTGCCCGTCCCGATCATCTCGGTCATTCCGATCATCATGATCGCGGTGGTTGTCCCAATCTCCACCGTGGCGGTCGTGGTCGTCATCGAAGTGATGGATGATGCAGCCGCTGCTGCTGGCGAGTACGGCGGCCAGCAAGGCGATCTTGACGACTTGGGCAAGCATAGGCGGTACCTCTCGAGGCAAGGGGAGTGCGGTTCCCCATGTCCTTGAGACAGTAGCGGCACGGAAAGGGTCGGCCTGTCTTTCAGTCTTCCGCTCGCTCCAGGCGGCGGGCGATCTGATGCAGCAGGAGCAGGTCCTGCTCGTCCAGGCGCCCCTCACTGGCGGCCAGGGTGAGGCTGTCCAGCACCTGCCGCGAGCGCGGGCTGAGCTTGTCCTCGGGCGTGTACTGGCCTTCTTCGGATTCGGCGATCTGCATCGCGGGATTGAGCAGGTCGTTGAGCGTCACCCCTAACACCTTGGCGATTCGCCTCAGGTCGTCGAACGAGGGCTCCCGAAAGTCCTTCTCGTAGTTGCCGATGCGGGATTGGGATTCCCATCCGCACTTGGTGGCCAGGGCCTGCTGGGAGAGTCCATTCAATTTTCTGTAGTGCGCAATGCGCGATCCAAGCGTGTTCATGCCGCGAATCTTAATTACGGAATGAAACGTCTTGGTGTCACTTATCGTGATTGATAAATGCACTAACTGTGATTATGGTAGGTCGCATTCAAGGAATTGCAAAGAGCTGGATCGGACAAAGAGGAAAACCCGCATGGCCAGGACGGATCCGTCGCCAACTGGGTGCTGGAAGCGCAGGATGCGCTTCGATGCGCCCGACCCCGCATGTCGTGATGCGGTGTGGCGGCCCTGGCGCTTGGACTGCCATTGCTGCAGCCCTTGGGCAACCGGGCCGCCACGCTGACGTGATGGTCCTGTCCAAGGTTGGCCCCGCCATTGACGCTGATGGCCATGGTCCATTTGTAGAGGCGCAACATTTCGCTGCTGTCCAATAAGGCGACGGAAGGCCAATTGCTGAAATGGATAGCCACTATCGAGGCAACTGATTTCTGTTCGCCGGGGTACCCTCATAGTCTTGGCGCCATGCAAAGCGATGGAGGTGGTCATGTCCCACGTTGATGTCATGTCCCTGGTTGGTACCGCGGTTCCCGAGGCGCTCCGTTCCGATGGCCATATGGCCTGCTGGTTCGTCGTGGTGGACGGTGTGATGCGCTCCGGTCCCTTCGTCTCCCGCGAGGCGGCTGGCGCCAGCAAGGCGATCTGGCTGCTGGAAATGGCCCGTCGCCAGCGCGGTCCCGACACCCTGGTGGCCTGAGGCTTCCTTCCCCGCTCTTCCTTTTCTGCTCCATGCTCCCCTTGGCCCGCCTTCTTGGCGGGCATTTTGTTTCTGCGCCCGGCGTCTCCGGTAAACTGTGTTCTTTCCCCGGGAAGCCTGATCGTGAAGTGGGACATCTTCTGCAACGTCATCGATAACTTTGGCGATATAGGCGTCACCTGGCGCCTGGCTCGCCAATTGGTGGCCGAGCATGGGCAGGCGGTGCGTCTCTGGGTGGATGAACCCGCGGTGTTCGCGCCGCTGTGTCCGCAGGCCGATCCGGAGGCCGAATGCCAGTGGCAACTGGGTGTGGAAATCCGCCACTGGCGCCAGGACTGGCAGCCCGTCGAGGTCGCGGACGTGGTGATCGAAGCGTTCGCCTGCGAGCTGCCCGACCAGTACCTGGAAGCCATGGCTGCGAGGGCCGACAAGCCGCGCTGGCTGAACCTGGAATACCTCAGTGCCGAGGACTGGGTGGCCGGCTGCCACGGGCTGCCGTCCTTCCAGCCCAACGGCCTGCAGAAAGTGTTCTATTTCCCCGGCTTCGCCGAAGGCACCGGCGGTCTGTTGCGTGAATCCACGCTGGTGGAGCGGCGCCAGGCCTTTCAGGCAGACCCGCAGGCGCGCCGTTCTTTCCTCGAGGAACTGGGCGTGGAACTGGAGGAGGGCGCACTGCTGATCTCGCTCTTCGCCTACGAGAATGCCGCCCTGACCGCATGGCTGGATGCCCTGGCGGCCAGTCCGCAGCCGGTGCAATTGCTGGTGCCGGTCGGTCGCGTTCTGGGAGACCTGGCCCGTTGGCTGGGTGAGGAGAAGCTGACGGCGGGCTCCGACTTCCGCCGCGGCAGCCTGGCTATCCAGGTGCTGCCCTTTGTCAGCCAGGAGGACTACGATCGAGTTCTCTGGAGCTGCGACTTCAACGCCGTTCGCGGGGAGGATTCCTTCGTCCGCGCCCAGTGGGCCGGTCGGCCGCTGCTCTGGCACATCTACCAGCAGGAGGAGGGCGCCCACTGGGACAAGCTGGAGGCTTTCCTCGCCCTCTATTGCGGTGTGCTGTCGCCTGCCGCAGCAACCGCGCTGGCCGAAAGCTGGCGTGCCTGGAACCGTGGCGAAGGCATGGCCGAGGCCTGGTCCGCGCTGCTGGCGCAGTGGCCGGAGATCCGGCGCCACGCCGAGCGCTGGAGCCAGTTGCAGGCCGCACGTACCGACCTCGCGACGGGTCTGGTGCAGTTTTGTACAAATTCGCTATGATATGCGGCCTGTTTTTTGTCACTCATCCACATCGGATATTCGTATGAAAACCGCTCAAGAGTTCCGCGCCGGCCAAGTCGCCAACATCAATGGCGCTCCCTGGGTCATCCAAAAGGCCGAGTTCAACAAGTCCGGCCGTAACAGCGCAGTCGTCAAGATGAAGCTGAAGAACCTGCTGACCGGCGCCGGCACCGAGACCGTGTTCAAGGCCGACGACAAGCTGGAACCGATCATCCTCGAACGTAAGGAAGTGACCTACTCCTACTTCGCCGATCCGCTGTACGTGTTCATGGACACCGAGTTCAACCAGTACGAGATCGAAAAGGCCGACCTGGAAGGCGTGCTGACCTTCATCGAAGACGGCATGACCGACGTCTGCGAAGCCGTGTTCTACAACGACCGCGTGATCTCCGTCGAACTGCCGACCACCATCGTTCGCCAGATCGCTTATACCGAGCCGTCCGTCCGTGGCGACACCTCCGGCAAGGTGATGAAGACCGCCCGCCTGAACAACGGTGCCGAGCTGCAGGTTTCCGCCTTCTGCGAAATCGGTGACTCCATCGAGATCGACACCCGTACCGGCGAGTACAAGTCCCGCGTCAAGGCCTGAGCCTTCTAGCGAGACAAGAAAAAGCCCGGCTGATGCCGGGCTTTTTCGTTTCCGCAGCCCTTACTTCAGGTGCTCCTTCAACGCTTCGCCGGCCTGTTGCATCGCGGCGCGAGTGCCCGGGACCTTGGCCAGCACATTGAGCAGGCCGAAGTCGTGGATCATCCCGTTGTAACGCACTGAGGTGACCTCGACGCCGGCGGCATCCAGCTTGCGGGCGTAGGCTTCGCCTTCGTCACGCAGCACGTCGAACTCCGCGGTCTGCACCAGGGCCGGCGGCAGCCCTTTCAGTTGTTCCACCGAGGCCTGCAGCGGCGAGGCGTAGATCTCGGCGCGCTGGCGCGGGTCGGTGGTGTAGTTGTTCCAGAACCATTGCATCAGGCTCTTGCTGAGGAAGTGGCCGTCGGCGAACTGGTTGTAGGACGCGTTGTTGAAGTTGGCGTCGGTCACCGGCCATAGCAGGGCCTGGAAACGGATCTTCGGCGTGCCCTTGTCCTTGGCCATCAGGCTGACCACCGCGGCCATATTGCCGCCAACGCTATTGCCGGCCACTGCCAGGCGGCTGCCATCCACGCCGATCTCCTTGCCGTGCTCGGCCACCCACTGGGTCGCCGCATAGGCCTGGTTGATGGCGGTCGGGTACTTGGCCTCGGGAGAGGGCGTGTAGTTGACGTACACCGCCACGGCGCCGGAGTTCGCCACCAGGTCGCGGATCAGCCGCTCGTGGGTCGGATAGTCGCCCAGCACCCAGCCGCCACCGTGGAAGAACATGAAGACCGGCAGCGTGCCCTTGACCCCAGCGGGACGGACGATGGTCAGGTCGATCTGCTGGCCGCTCGCCTCGATGGTCTTCTGGCTGACATCGGCCTTCGGCAGTTCCAGCTTCACGCCGGCCTGGGCACCGGCCAGCACGGCACGGGCATCCTTGGGTGTCAGGGTTTCCAGAGGCTTGCCGCCACCCGCGGCGAGCGCTTCGAGGAAGGCCTGGGTGCTGTGCTCCACGCCTGGGCTGCCCGCGGCAAAGGCGTGGCTGACGGACAGGGCGAGCAGGCTGCCGGCGACGAAAGTGCTGATCGGTTTCATGGCGTCTTCCTCTATCTGGATTGATTTGATGTCTAAAAGTTAGCGCGCTAAGTAAGTGCGTGATGCGGAAGTTAATCGTGATTTATTTAGCGCGCAAGATATTTATTGGAAGACTTTGGAATAACGTCTGATTGACGCAGGAATAAGGCCGTCAGACGGCCTTTCCCAGGCTCCCGCGCAGCGACACCAGCTCGTCCTTGAGACTGTCCAGCTGCTCGATGGTGCGCTCGGTGGCGGCGAGGATGCAGGCGGGCACGGCCTTGGCCTTCTCGTGCAGGGCACGGCCCTGTTCGGTGAGCCGCAACTCCACCACGCGCTCGTCCTTGCTGCTGCGGGTGCGCGTGATAAACCCCTCGGCTTCGAGGCGCTTGAGCAGCGGTGTGAGGGAGCCGGGGTCGGTGAGCAGGCGGTTGCTGATTTCGCCCACGGTGATGCTGTCGCTTTCCCAGAGCACCATCATGGCGAGGTACTGCGGGTAGGTCAGGCCCAGCTCCTGGAGCAGCGGCTTGTAGACCTTGGTCATCAGCAGGGACGTGGAGTAGAGGGCGAAGCAGAGCTGGTTGTCGAGCAGCAGTTCCTTGCAGGGGGTGATGGACATGATTGGCCTCCTGGGCAGTGATGGCGACCAATTTAGCGCGCAAGCCTTTCGTGGGCAAAATTCTTTCTGTCCATCAGCTCGCTGGACGCCTTGCGTTGCCTTGGCCACGGGCCACAATTGCCCAGTCAATCACTGCAAGGAGTGCAACATGGACAACCTGGATAATCCCTATCAGGCCCCCCAGGCGGAACTCACGCTCAACAGTGCCGCCGAACCGCTGCTCGCCTCCCGTTGGACCCGTCTTGGCGCGGCGCTGATTGACGGCCTGATCATGAGCCTGGCGACCGTGCCGGTGGCCTATTTCTCCGGTGCCTTCGCCGCTGCCCAGCAGGGTATCGAGCCGAGCCTGGGCCAGCAGCTGCTGAGCCTGGTGGTAGGCGTGGCGGCCTTCCTCCTGGTCAACGGCCACTTCCTCAAGAACTACGGGCAGACCCTCGGCAAGCGGCTGCTGAAGATCGCCATAGTCGACCTGAACGGCAAGGTGCCCGAACTGGGCAACCTGCTGCTCAAGCGTTACCTGGTCTGGTGGCTGCTGGCCTATATCCCGGTGGTGGGGATGCTGGTGGTGCTGGTGGACTACCTGTTCATCTTCCGCGCCGACCGTCGTTGCCTGCACGACCAACTGGCGGGCACCCGCGTCGTGCAGCTGCCGGGCTGATCAGGCCCGGCCCAGGCCGCCCAGGGCGAGGTCCCAGGGCGGCACCGGGCCGAAGCGGTTCTTCAGGAACTCCAGCAGCAGCCGGCTGCGCGAGCTGGCTTCTCCTTCCAGGCGCAGGGCATAGATGCCGCTCGGCTCGGGCGGCGGCAGGCCGTCCTCGCAGAACAGCGGCACCAGTTCCCCGCGCACCAGGTACTCGCTGATCAGCCAGGTCGGCAGGTGGGCGATGCCGAGCCCCGCCATGGCGCTGAACAGCAGGGTCTCGGCATTGTTCGCGGTCATCCGCATGCGCCCCGGGCGGATCAGCTGCAACTTGCCGTCCACCTCGAAGCGCCAGGCATAGGGTGGCGCCAGGGCGTCCCAGTCCAGGCCGTCGTGTTCGGGCAGCTCGCGTACGTCGCGGGGAATGCCGCGGCGACGCAGGTATTCGGGGCTGGCGCAGAGCACCCGCACCAGGGACGACAGCGGCGTGGCCACCAGGCGGGTATCGGCCAGCGGGCCGATGCGCAGCACCAGGTCGACCTGGCCCAGGTTCTCGCCCTGCATGTCGACGAAGCTGTCGATCAGCCGCAGCTGCACGTCGAGGCCGGGGTAGGTCACCAGGAACTCGGCAATCGCCGGCGCCAGATGACGGCGGCCGAAGGGCGCCGGGGCGTCGATGCGGATCAGGCCTTCCGGGGCGCTGCTCAGGGACACCGCCTCGGCGCGGGCCAGGCGCAGTTCCGCCAGCACCCGTTTTGCCCGCTCGGCAAAGGCGAGGCCGGCGGGGGTCGCCTTCACCGCGTGGGTGCTGCGCACGAACAGGCTGCTGCCCAAGGCGCGCTCCAGGGCGTCGATGCGTCGGGCCACGGCCGAGGGGGTGAGGGGATGGCGGCGCGCGGCGGCGGAGAAGCTGCCGGCATCCAGGACGTCGAGGAAAAGGGCCAGTTGTTCGGTGAGGGCGTCGGGGTTCATCTGCGTTGCCTATGCGTAATTCGCAAAGCCATTGTGCGCCGCTGTGCGTTTCCGCGCCAACCACGCCGGCGTAGCATCCGCTCCATCTGATTGGAGGCGTTATGGACTTGCTGGCTCTGCTATTGAATCTGCTGCTTGGCGCACTGCTCGGCACCCTGGGCGGACTCTTCGGTATTGGTGGCGGCCTGATCGCCATCCCGGCGCTGGGGGTGCTCTTCGGTCTCGACCAGCAACTGGCCCAGGGCACGGCCCTGGTGATGGTGGTGCCCAATGTGCTGCTGGCGCTCTGGCGCTACCACCAGCGCAATCGCATCGATCCGCGCTATGCGACGCTGCTCGCGGCCACCAGCTTCGGCTTCGCCTGGCTGGCCTCGCTTTACGCGGTGAACGTGGACGCGACGAGCATGCGCCTGGCCTTCATCGGCTTTCTCCTGGCGCTGGCCGCCTACAACTTTGCGCGGATGTTCATGGCCAAGGTCGAGGCCAGCAGCGAGCTGCGCCAGCCCTGGCCCTGGCTGGGGGCGCTCGGTGGCGTGGCGGGGGCGGCGGGCGGCCTGTTCGGCGTCGGCGGAGCGGTGATTGCCACGCCGGTGCTGACCAGCGTATTCGGCACCACCCAGGTGATGGCCCAGGGCTTGTCCCTGGCGCTGGCGGCGCCGAGCACGGCGGTGACCCTGGCCACCTACGGCCTGCATGATCATGTGAGCTGGGCCATGGGCCTGCCCCTGGCGGCGGGTGGACTGCTCAGCATCAGCTGGGGCGTGCGTCTGGCCCACGCGCTGCCGGAACGGGTGCTGCGCTCGTTGTTCTGCGCCTTCCTGTTGGTCTGCGCCGTGCTGCTGGGGATCAAGTGAGGGATCGAGGCCCGGCCGTGATGGTGGAAATCCGCCACGCGGATTTCCACCCTACGAAGAACCTGCACTTGTAGGGTGGATCACGCTTCACCGATCCACCATCGATGCGTCAGGTGCGGAAGCCTTCGACTATGTGCTCGGCCAGGGTCTCGGTCACCGGTGACTGCGTGTGCTCGTTGCGTAGCAGCATGATGTTGCACAGCGGCAGCTGCGGCATGCCTTCGGCCTCGCCGAGGATGCGCATGTCGGGGGTTATGAGGCTCTGCAGCTGGGCGGTCACCGCGAGGCCGGCGCTGACCACCGCCATGAGCGCCGACAGGCTGGGGCTGGTGTAGGCAAGTCGGTATTCGCGGCCGATGGCATCCAGGGCGTTGCAGGCCCAGGCGCGGCAGAAGCATTCGCCGTTGAACATGGCCAGCGGCAGGGAAGTCTGCTCGTGGGGGCTGAAGCCAATGGCCTCGGCCCAGACGATGCGTTCCTGGCGTACCAACTGGCCAATGTCGTCGCCCGGCTTGCGGGTGACTATGGTGAGGTCAAGGTCCTGGCGCTGCAGAAGCTGAGCGCTGGAGTCGCAGTGCACTTCCACTTGCACCAGCGGAAAGGACTGGGCGAAGCGCGAGAGGATGCCTGGCAGGAAGCGCATCACGTAGTCGTCCGGCGTGCCGATGCGCACCGAACCCACCATGTGCGGCTGGCGCAGGGTGTTCATCACTTCGCCGTGCAGCTTGAGGATGCGGCGGGCATAGCCCAGCAGGATCTGCCCTTCGGCGGTGAGCCTGACCTGGCGGCCGTCGCGCTCGAACACCGCGCGCTGCAGCACGTCCTCCTCCAGCCGCTTCATCTGCATGCTGACCGCCGACTGGGTGCGGTTGACCACTTCCGCTGCGCGGGTGAAGCCGCCGTTGTCGGCGATGGCGACGAAGGTGCGCAGCAGTTCGGTATCGATGGCTGGGTAGCTCATTCATCAAATCCTGAGATGCAGTGCATAAGAAACATTCGTTGGATTGATCTTAGTCCTGGTCGGAAACTGGCGCCATCCCCACACGGAGGGCGATGTGATGAAAGGTCAACGTGGTTTTATCGGCACTTTGCACCAGGCTCATTTTCCTTCGCTGCCTCATCAGGAAAACTGGTTCGGCAGCCTGCTGCATCAGCTGAAGCGCTGGTATCAACTGGCCCATGAGCGTGACCAGCTGGCACGCATGAGCGATGAGTTGCTGAAGGACATAGGCTTGTCCCGTGCCGACGTGATGGAAGAAAGCGAGCGTCACTTCTGGCAAGACCCGCTAAAAAAATGAAGCAGCAGTGCGGCCCGCCACCGGTGAAGCGAAGGGCGGGCCGCCACCTTCGATGGATGGACCCACAGGAAACGAACCATGTCGAACACCCATGAACTGGCTCAACTGAATATCGCCTCGATGAAGGCGCCCCTGGATTCCCCGGGCATGGCCGACTTCGTCGCCAACCTGGCGCCGGTCAATGCCTTGGCCGACAGTGCGCCGGGCTTCGTCTGGCGCCTGCAGGACGAGGAGGGCGACGCCACCGCCATCCGCCCCTTCGGCCCCGAGGTGCTGGTCAACCTCTCGGTCTGGCGCGACGTGTCCAGCCTCAGCGATTTCGTCTACCACTCCGCCCATGTCGAGATGCTGCGCCGGCGCAAGGAGTGGTTCGAGCGCATGTCCGGCGTGCACCAGGTGCTTTGGTGGGTCCCCAAGGGACATCGGCCGGACGTCCAGGAAGCCGCGGCGCGCCTGGCCCGCTTGCACGAAGCGGGGCCCACGCCGGAGGCCTTCACCTTCCGCCAGACCTTCCTGGCGCCGGACCAGTCCGTGCCTTTCGCCCCCTTCGAGCTGGAGCGAGAAAGCCAGGCGGGCTGATGCTACTGTGAAGCGTCATCCCCTTGCTGGCATGGAGCCCATGACGCAGTCCCTTTCCCTATCCGAAGCCCGCCGCCTGGCCCTGTCTGCCCAGGGCTTCGCCCGTGCGCCGCGGGGCACCATCCGCCATCGGCAGTTGCTGGCGCAGCTGGAGGCGCTCGGCGTGGTGCAGATCGACTCGGTGAACGCCCTGGTGCGTTCCCACTACCTGCCGGCTTTCTCCCGTCTCGGCCACTACGACCGCGAACTGCTGGATGACCTGGCCTGGGGCAAGCCCCGACGCCGGGCATTGTTCGAGTACTGGGGCCATGAGGCTTCGCTGCTGCCGCTGGAGCTCTATCCGCTGCTGCGCTGGCGCATGCGCCGGGCCGCCAATGGCCAGGGGATCTATCAGCAACTGGCGCGTTTCGGCTTCGAGCAGCGCGAGGTGATCCAGCGGGTGCTGGAGTCGGTTCGCGAGCAGGGTGCCCTCGGCGCGGGCGCGCTGAGTAGCCGAGCCGAGCGGGCCGGGCCCTGGTGGGACTGGAGCGCGGAAAAGCACGCCCTGGAATGGCTGTTCGCCGCCGGTGAGGTGACGGTGGCCGGGCGTCGGGGTTTCGAGCGTCTGTACGACCTGCCGGAGCGAGTCATCCCTGCCGACCTGCTGAACCAGCCCGAACTGCCCGAGGCCGATGCCCAGCGCCAATTGCTGTTGCGTGCCGCCGTCGCCCTGGGCGTGGCCACCGAGCGCGACCTGCGTGACTACTACCGGCTGGAAACCACCGACAGCCAGGCGCGCCTGGCCGAACTGGTGGAGGCGGGCGCCCTGCAGCAGGTGCAGGTGGACGGCTGGAAGCAGCCCGCCTACTGCCTGGGCGATCCCAGCGTACCGCGCAAGATCAAGGCGAGCGCCTTGCTCTCGCCTTTCGATTCGCTGATCTGGGAACGGGCGCGCACCGAGCGCCTGTTCGACTTCCACTACCGCCTGGAAATCTATACGCCCCAGCACAAGCGCCAGTACGGCTACTACGTGCTGCCATTCCTCCACGACGAGCGCCTGGCGGCACGGGTCGACCTGCGCGCAGAACGGGCCCAGGACCGCCTGGCGGTGCATGCCCTGCACGAGGAAGAGCACGGCCTGGGCGAAGCCGGCATGCAGGCGCTGGCGGACAACCTGCGCAGCATGGCGGGCTGGCTGGGCCTTGGGGAGGTGGCGGTGACCTGCCGCCGGCCGGGGACGGTGCGCTTGCAGGCGTGTCTGACCTGAGATGCGTCGTAGGTTGTGGCTGAGCTAAGCGAAGCCCAGCAATTGTCTCCGAGCTGGGAGCCAATCCATTGCAGGACTGGGTCCTGCTCAGCGAATGAATTCGCCCCCACAGGAGTAAACCGAGGGTGGGCCGGGCGTCGTAGGTTAGGCCGAGTTCCGCGAGGCCCAACGTGCGATGCCGATGCATGGCTTCGTTGGGCTTCGCAGGCTCAGCGCCAACCTACGGCAGGACTGCGTCCTGCAATCTCGAATGATTTCGCTCCTGCAGGGTATTCGCCGAGGGCAGATCAGCGACGGATCTGCTTCAAGGTCTCGGCAATCAGGAACGCCAGTTCCAGGGACTGGTCGGCATTCAGGCGCGGGTCGCAGTGGGTGTGGTAGCGATCGGAGAGAGCATCTTCGGTAATGGGGCGGGCGCCGCCGATGCATTCGGTGACGTTCTGCCCGGTCATCTCGATATGGATGCCGCCGGCGTGGCTGCCTTCGGCCTGGTGCACATCGAAGAACTGCTTCACTTCGCCGAGGATGCTGGCGAAGTCGCGGGTCTTGTAGCCGCTGGAAGCCTTGATGGTGTTGCCGTGCATGGGGTCGGAACTCCACAGCACTTTGCGGCCTTCACCTTGCACGGTGCGGATCAGGCGCGGCAGATGCTCGCCGACCTTCTCGGCGCCCATGCGCACGATCAGGTTCAAGCGACCGGGGTCGTTGTCCGGGTTGAGGACGTCGATCAGGCGGATCAGCTCTTCGCTGTCCATGCTCGGCCCCACCTTGACGCCGATCGGGTTGCCGACACCGCGCAGGAACTCCACATGGGCGCCGTCCAGCTGGCGGGTGCGGTCGCCGATCCAGAGCATGTGGGCGGAGCAGTCGTACCAGCCGCCGGTGAGGCTGTCGCGGCGCACGAAGGCTTCTTCGTAGTTCAGCAGCAGGGCCTCATGGGCGGTGAAGAAGCTGGCTTCGCGCAATTGCGGCGCGCTGTCCAGGCCGCAGGCCCGCATGAAGGCCAGGGCTTCGTCGATGCGTCCGGCGAGCTGGCTGTACTTCTCGGTCAGGGCCGAGTTGGCGATGAAGTCGAGGTTCCACTGATGCACCTGGTGCACATCGGCGAATCCGCCCTGGGCAAAGGCGCGCAGCAGGTTAAGGGTGGCGGTGGCCTGGTGGTAGGCCTGCAGCAGGCGCTCCGGGTCGGGCACGCGGCTGGCGGCGTCGAAGCCGATGCCATTGACGATGTCACCACGGTAGGCGGGCAGGGTGACGTCGCCCTGGGTCTCGCTGCCGGAGGAGCGCGGTTTGGCGAACTGGCCGGCCATGCGGCCGACCTTCACCACCGGGCAGCCGGCGGCGAAGGTCATGACGATGGCCATCTGCAGCAGCACCTTGAAGGTGTCGCGGATCTTCGCGGCGGAGAATTCGACGAAGCTTTCCGCGCAATCACCACCCTGGAGCAGGAAGGCGCGGCCCTCGGTGACCTCGGCGAACTGGCGGCGCAACTCGCGCGCCTCGCCGGCGAACACCAGCGGCGGGTAGCTCGCCAGGGTCTGCTCGACATGCGCCAGTTTGGCGGCGTCCGGGTACTCGGGCTGTTGCTGGATGGGTTTGTCCCTCCAGCTTTCTGGGCTCCATTCTGGGCTGCTCATCAGGGTCTCGATACGGCTGCTTGCGGTAGATATGCCATGGTAACCGAAAGGCCCGGAGGCGGCGCTAGGCGGAGAAGGTGCGACCGTAGACACCGGCGTCGCTGATGGCGTACCTGACGGGTTGCGCCCCCGCGCTGTTATCCTTGTGCGGTTTTCGCCAGGCGGCGAAGACTTGAGATCATGCCGGGAGCACGGGCCCCGGCTTCAATGGCAATTGGCGCCGCTGTGGCGCCGGGCTGATGCGCAGCATTACGCATCGGCATCGAATGGGTGGAGACGTGATGTCCGAGGAGCGCCTGCTCGCGGAAGTGCATGATGATTTCGGCGTGATCCGGGTCTACGAGGTCGGCCCCTACCGCATCCTCGAGTTCGGCGAGGCGGTGGAGCAGAGCTGCGTGTTCAGCGCCGATCCCGCCTGGCTGGAGTACGACTACACCCGCGCCATGCTGCTGGGTGCGCTCTGCCACGAGGCGCCGGAGAACGCGCTGTTCCTGGGACTTGGCGCCGGCACCCTGACCCAGGCCTGCCTGAAGTTCCTGCCGCTGGAAGATGTCGAGGTGATCGAGCTGCGCCCGGACGTGCCGCGCCTGGCCATGGAATACCTTGGCCTCAGCGACGACCCGCGCCTCTACGTGCGCATCGGGGATGCCGTGGAGCTGCTGGACAGTGCCGAGCCGGCGGACCTGATTTTCGTCGACCTCTATACCGACCACGGGCCGGGCGTCGGCCACCTGGCCTGGAATTTCCTCGGCGCCTGTCAGAAGCGCCTCAGCCCCGGCGGCTGGCTGGTGATCAACCAGTGGGCGACGGACGACGGAAAACCGCTGGGCGCTGCGCTGTTGCGCGGGCTCTTCCACCGGCACTACTGGGAATGTCCGGTGAAGGAGGGCAACGTCATCCTCTTCGTGCCCGCCAACCTCGACCAGCAACTGGATCGGGAGGCGCTGAAGGCCAAGGCTGATGCCCTGGCGCCAAGCCTGGGTTATTCGCTGCAGTCGCTGCTGGATGTGGTGCGGGAGGCGAGTTAGACCGTCGGTACGAAAGTGGGAGGAACATGCCTTGTGGGGGCGAATTCATTCGCTGAGGGCTGCAGGGCAGCCCCTTCGACCTTGAGGAGCAGACCTGCGGTCTGCATAGCGAATGAATTCGCCCCCACAGGAGAAGGGCGGTTATCTGCCCTTGAAATGTCCCTCCCGCCTTTCCTGCATTGCCCGCAACCCTTCCGCCGCGTCCTCCGTGCCCAGCAGTCGTTGGGCTACCGGTTGTAGGGCCGCCGCTGCAACCCTTTCCCCCTGATCCAGCGTCTGGCGGGCCGACGCCAGGGTGGCCTTCACGCCCAGCGGCGCCTGGGCCGCCACTCGTTCGGCCAGCCATATGGCGCGTGGCATCAGGTCTTCGCTGGCCAGCACTTCCTGGACCAAGCCCAGCCGGTAGGCCTCATGGGCGTCGAATTCATCCCCGGTGAGCAGCCAGCGCATGGCGTTGCCCCAGCCCGCCACCTGGTGCAGTCGCAGCGTGGCCCCGGCGAAGGGGAAGATGCCGCGTTGTATTTCCATCTGGGCGAAGCGGGTATTGCTGGCGCAGAGGTTGATGTCCGCCGCCAGCATCAGCTCGATGCCAATGGTGTAGCAGTAGCCGTGCACTGCGACTATCAGCGGCTTGGTCAGACGGTTGCCGCCGAAAGTGCCCCAGGGGTCGATGGCGCCTGATGGCAACTTCCAGCCTTGCTTGAAGGTGTCGCCAACGCTGGCCAGGTCCAGCCCCGCGGTGAAATGCTCGCCATGGGCGAAGACCAGCGCGCAGCGAACGTTGTCGTCCCGTTCGTACTCACCGAGGGCCAGCACCAGGTCGTCCAGCATGGCCTGGTCGAAAGCGTTGCGCTTGGGTGTACGGTCAAGGCCGATCAGCATGATATGGCCGCGTTTTTCGCGGCTGACGCAGCCTGTGGAGCTGAGGGACATAGGGGCTTTCCTCGTGGGAATGGCGAGTGGGCAGGTGGGATATAGACCCGCGCCGGGGCCTTGTCCATTACCGGACACCGTCCGGCAGAGTCGAACAGTGGCTACGGAAAAACCTGCACGCCGGGAAGAATTTTCCTGTATTATGCGCGCCGGCCAATCTTCGGCCCCGTTCAAGTACTGCGTTTATCCCGAGGCACTTTGCCTTCGGCTGCAAGTCCGCCGTGCGGACTACCCTTGACGATTCATCCATTCCAAAAAAGCGTTCTCGCAAATTCTCTACCAGGCTGCCAGGGTGACCCAAAAGGTCCTTCACGGCATGTGCAGCCATGGAACAAGGGTCTTTGCGGATGCACATTGAGGCAGACCCATGACCCAGGAACTCGGCACCTTCGCCGCGCTCGGCCTTCATCCCAATATTCTGGCCGCCATTACGGCGGTCGGCTATGAAGAGCCGTCCCCCATCCAGGCCCAATCGATTCCGGTGATCCTCGCCGGCCACGACATGATTGGCCAGGCCCAGACCGGCACCGGCAAGACTGCAGCCTTCGCGCTGCCGATCCTGTCGCGCATCGATCCGGCCAAACGAGAGCCGCAGGCGCTGATCCTGGCACCGACCCGCGAGCTCGCACTGCAAGTCGCCACCGCCTTCGAAACCTACGCCAAGCAGATGCCCGGCCTGAACGTGGTCGCCGTCTACGGCGGCGCGCCCATGGGTCCGCAGCTCAAGGCCCTGCGCCAGGGCGCCCAGGTCATCGTGGCCACCCCCGGCCGTCTCTGCGACCACCTGCGTCGTGACGACAAGGTCCTCGCCACCGTGCAGCAACTGGTGCTGGACGAGGCGGACGAGATGCTCAAGCTCGGCTTCATGGACGACCTCGAAGTGATCTTCGAAGCCCTTCCGGAGAGCCGTCAGAGCGTGCTGTTCTCCGCTACCCTGCCGCCGTCGATCCGTTCGATCGCCGAGCGCCACCTGCGGAACCCGCAGCACGTCAAGATCGCTGCCAAGACCCAGACCGTCGCGCGCATCGAGCAGGCCCACCTGATGGTCCACGCCGACCAGAAGACCGGTGCCGTGCTGCGCCTGCTGGAAGTCGAGGAATTCGACGCGCTGATCGCCTTCGTGCGCACCAAGCAGGCCACCCTGGACCTGGCCAGCGCCCTGGAAGCCAAGGGCTACAAGGCCGCTGCGCTGAACGGTGACATCGCCCAGAACCAGCGCGAGCGAGTGATCGAGTCGCTGAAGGACGGCCGCCTGGACATCGTGGTCGCCACCGACGTCGCCGCTCGTGGTATCGACGTACCGCGCATCACCCACGTGTTCAACGTGGATATGCCGTACGACCCGGAATCCTACGTGCACCGCATCGGCCGTACCGGCCGTGCCGGCCGCGACGGCCGCGCCCTGCTGCTGGTGACTCCGCGCGAGCGCCGCATGCTGCAGGTGATCGAGCGCGTTACCGGCCAGAAAGTGGCTGAGGTGCGTCTGCCCAATGCCCAGCAGGTGCTGGACGCGCGCATCAAGAAGCTCACCGCCAGCCTCACCCCGCTGGTGGCCGACGCTGAAGCCAGCCACGGCGAACTGCTTGACCGCCTGATCGCCGATATCGGTTGCAGCCCGCGTGCCCTGGCCGCAGCGCTGCTGCGCAAGGCCACCAATGCCCAGGCACTGAACCTTGCTGACGTCGAGCGCGAGCAGCCTCTGGTGCCGAGCGCCCAGCCCCGCGAGCGCCGCGAGCGTGAAGGTGGCGAGCGTGGTGAATACCGTGAGCGTCGTGCACCGATGCCGCTGGCCGAAGGCCGCGTGCGTTGCCGTACTGCCCTGGGGACCCGCGACGGCATCGCCGCGAAGAACCTGCTGGGCGCCATCCTCAATGAGGGCGGTATCGCTCGCGAGGCCATCGGGCGCATCCAGATCCGCGAAACCTTCAGCCTGGTCGAGCTGCCGGAAGAAGGCCTCGACCGCCTGCTGGGCAAGCTTAAGGACACTCGCGTCGCCGGCAAGCAGCTGAAGCTGCGCCGTTACCGCGAGGACTAAGCATTCCGGTATGAAAGAGCCCCGCAATGCGGGGCTTTTTCATGGTCGTCTGTAAAGGGCTGCTGAGATGCACTGCAGGGGCGAATTCATTGGCTATGTCTGCATTAAGTGTTGCTAGAGCGTCCTGAGCCAAACTGCCTATCGAGTAGGCTGCGAGTCCCTGTTTCGCCTCCCGGCGAGTCACTTCTTTCAAACGCCAAAGAAGTAACCAAGAACGCTCGCCCCTGCATCCGGCCCGACTGCGTCGGGTTCCCTCGCTCCATCATTGCTCCGGGGGCCGGCGTGAGGGACCATCCATGGCCCCGCACGCCTTTCGCGGCATCCATGCCGCTCATCCCCCTGCGCAACGCTTCACTCGGCCTCCTGACGGGGCAGAGTCGCCGCCCCACCTCTTCTGCATAGCTTCAGGCAATGACCAGGCGTCAGGATTGCTGCGCCCTGTCCGGCGCGAGTCACCCCTCTACCTCTGGGGCGAAGAGGCACGCTTTCGGAAGCAACGCTTCCGGT
>NZ_SSOJ01000051.1 GCF_029871205.1 Pseudomonas sp. BN417
CCCTCGCGCCGTGCCCCCGGCGCGACGCTGGAGCGAGGGAACCCGGCGCAGCCGGGCCGGATGTTGGGGCAAGCGCTTTTGGTTACTTTTCTGGCGACTGAGAAAAGTGACTCGCCGGGAGGCGAAACCGAGACTCGAAGCCCACTCGGCAATGAGCCGAACGAAAAGACTCCAAGCCCCCTCACACCGGATTACCAATCCGGCGTGAGCCCCATTCCCCGGTAATCCGTGAAGAACCTTTTTCATAGGTGGGGCAATTGGCTAGAAGGTAGTGCCGGACATGTGCTCGATGATTGCCTCCACCGCCTCATCCGGTGAGATCACAGCGGAATCCAGCCGCAACGGCCCTTCGCCCCATGCTTCATAGTCATGTTCCAGAACCGATTGCCAGGTCGGGGACTTCAGGCCCGGCATATCGACTGTGCGAGTTTCCACCCTGAGTCGATGCGCGCGCGTGTCAGAGCAAACCACCTCGATATTCACCAACGGCACGCCCGTCCGTGTCGCGATTTCGCGCCACGCCTCGCGACTTTCAGCGACCGGATTGACGCAGTCGACGATCACCACGCGGCCCAAGCCGAGATTCGATTGAGCCAGGGCGATAGCGACCAGATATCCGCTACGACCGACATCATGGGCAAGGACCTCGGCATCACGTAGCGCCTGCTCGATGGCATCCACTCTCAGGTAGGTTGCGTCCAGTTGGGATGCCAATCGACGCGCGATCGTTGTTTTCCCTGTGCCGGGCAGCCCGCTGAAGACAATGAGCATTTCATTTCCCGAAAAGCCGATTGAGGGGGCTCTATCCTAAGTTTCCCGGGCAGATTGAGCGAGCGCGAACCCACGCATCAGCTCGCGCATCGTCCTGCGCCTCTGCTTCTCGCTGAAGCGCTCCGAGGGCAAGGCCTGCCAGGATTACGACAATCGCAACAAGGGTTGAAGTCGACGCAACGAAAAAGCCCCGCTCTGGCGGGGCTTTCCTGTTTTCCTGCCGAATCACGCATGGCTGGAAGGCTTGATGAGGCTCTCCGCCGGAATACCGAACATCTCGTGGAGTTTCCAGATCATCGGCAACGTCAGGGAACGCTTGCCATTGAGCACCTCATAGACGCGATTCGGACGGCCGATGGCCGGAACCAGATCCGCCACGGTCAAACCCGATTGCTCCATGCGGAACTTGATCGCATCGACCGGATTGGGCAGATCGACGGGAAACTGACGAGCCTCATAGGCCTCGATCAGCGTCAGCATCACCTCGAAATAGTCCCCCTCGGGGCTACCCGGTTCCGGCTCATTGTCGAACAGGGCGGACACCTGCTTGAGCGCGGCGCGATAGTCCTCGTCCGTACGAATTGGGCGAATGTTCATGATCTTTACTCCATCTCCACACTGTCGGCGTCGATCGCGTCGTACTGCTCATGGGTGCCGACGAACTTGATGTAGAGCGCGCCGAAGCGATAGGCGACAGCGACCACCAGCCGATAGTCGTTGCCCTTGATGTTGAATACGACCCGGCGACTCTTGAGGATGCTCGCATTGCGATACTGGGCCTTGATGTCGGCAGGACTCTCCCAGTTCGCCTTCCTGGCCTCATCTATCCACGCCAGCAACGGCTGTTCCGAATCCGGATACCGTTCCCAGAACGCCTTCAGGTGACTGATCGCAATGATTCTCATGGGGATGGATACTAGTCCCATAGTGGGACCAGGGCAACCGCCCCCTCCAGAACCAATGGATCACGAGCCATTGGAGAAGACCCCGATCAAACGGGGCTCACTTCCGTACGCCGGACTACGACCACCCGTCGGGCCGGCCACGACCTCCCCGGAAAACTGTCGAACTGACAGGAGTTGCTTCGACTCATTGGCATATCGGTATGGAAACGACTGACTGCTCCACCCCACCCACGCAGGAGATCGATCATGACCTATGTAGATGGCTTCGTAGTCCCCGTCCCCACCGCCAACCGCGAGGCCTATCGCAAGGTGGCCGAGATGGCCGCGGGGGTGTTCAAGGAATGCGGCGCCCTGAGCGTCGTCGAGTGCTGGGGCGACGATGTGCCCGAGGGCAAGGTGACGTCCTTCCCGATGGCGGTGAAACGCAAGGACGACGAAACGGTGGTGTTCTCATGGATCACCTGGCCCTCGAAGCAGGTACGGGATGCAGGCATGAAGAAGGCGATGGAAGACCCGCGCATGCAACCCAACCCGAGCAATATGCCCTTCGATGGGCAGCGGATGATCTATGGCGGGTTCGAGGTGATCGTGAGTGCCTGAGTCGTACCCTGCAGTGGCACGATCACTGTGGGGGCGATTTCAATCGCTGAGCGGACCGCAGGTTCGCCCTCTGGCATCGACGGGGGCAGCTGCGCTGCCCTTAGCCAATGAATTCGCCCCCACAGAAAAACCACAGCCCGGCCGGAGCCATTTCCCGGATTGGGCCATCTAGCAGGTGAGATGCAGGATCGCGTTGGTGTGTTTCTGCCCCTTCTGCAGCATCTCGATGGCCTCCGCCGTCGGCCTCACGATCAGCTCGATGCCGCGGCGCTCGGCCTCGCGCCTGACCTCCGGCATGACCGGCAAGGCCCCGGTGCCGGTCCCGATCACCAGGCGCCGGCAGTCCCAGGGAATCTCCTCCTCGATCGACAATGGCGTATGGCCGTAGGCATCGCGGAACCTTTTGGACGGCTTCTTGCTGCGCTTGCGGACCTCGCCATGGTCGATCACTACGTCATGGGCGTAGGTGACCCCGTTGATGCTGATGGAGCCGAAGGAAAATGCATCGAAGCGCATAACCACCTCCCTCCGCTTTCCATGGCCGGCGGCAGACTGGGCCGCACCCACTGGAGCCGGCACTCGACCCGTTAAGTATGGTCCCCACCGGGGGCGACATAGGCCAAGAACCATCCCGTCCAAGGCACGATCGGTCAAAAACTATACTGCTTGGTATGGGGGCAATATCCACGGGGAGGATTTGATTCAGGAGGGTTCGCCATGCGTATCCTCAAGCTTCTGCTAATGGTTCTCGCCTGCCTCGGCGGGGGCCAGGTGATGGCGGAGTCACCCTGGCCCACCAACGACACCAGCGGTGCGATGACGCTGGCCGGGGGCGGCCACTTCAAGGGTGGTCACCACTCCAAAGGGTTCGGTCACCGGCATTTCCATGGCCCCATCAGACACCATCACGGATTCAACGGTCATCCCCATCGGTTCCATCACGGGTTCATGGGCCATTCGCATCGGTTCGGCATGTTCCACAAGCGCCACAACATGTTCTTCGTGGACGATCCGCGTTTCAGTCGGCATCACCACATCCACCGCTTTCACGATCGTCCAAGCGGGTTCGTGATCCGCTTCCACGATTCGCGCTCTGGGATGTTTACGGATTCTGATTTCCACCGCTGAAACTGGCGGTCGACATTGCCAACACTGCGCTCGATCCAGGATGGAAGACGCAATCAGCCTTGAGCGACAGGGAAGTTATTCCTTGTGCCTTCTGTCAGCACAAGCGCCAGCGCATGCCGCAATCCCCCGCGACCACAAACAGAACACCAATCAACCACAAACAACAGATACGCGTATCGCTTTCAAGTCCACCTCGAAACGCGTGCGTTCGCCACCCGCAGCTTGCCTTCAAACACCCTCACCGAACCCGCAAACCCCTCCAATCACTGGGGATTTGGCGCGTTTTGCCCGTGCCTTATGCCCGAATCCCCGCCTTGCCATTCGTCAATCCGATACAAAAACTCTTACGACACACGTTTTAGTGTTTGATATTTGTTTTTGTATCATTTAAAAATAGCGCCATGGCCAAGCCACCCCACGAACCCTGCATGGCTGGAGAACGGCATGTACGCACAATTGGTTGAGACCGGCGTGAAGCGCGTGAAGGCGCTGGAGGAGATGTCCCCCGAAGAACGCGCCTTCCAGGAAAAGATCGACGCGGAGATCAAGATCGAGGCGAAGAACTGGATGCCGGATGCCTATAGGCAGACCCTGATCCGTCAGATTTCCCAGCACGCCCACTCCGAAATCGTCGGCATGCTGCCGGAAGGCAACTGGGTAACCCGCGCCCCGACCCTCAAGCGCAAGCTGCAGCTGATGGCCAAGATCCAGGACGAGGCCGGCCACGGCCTCTACCTCTACAGCGCCATGGAAACCCTCGGCGCCGACCGCGACGAAGAGATCGCCAAGTTGCACTCTGGCCGCGCGAAGTACTCGAGCATCTTCAACTACCCGACCCTGAACTGGGCCGACATGGGCGCGGTGGGCTGGCTGGTGGATGGCGCCGCCATCGTCAACCAGGTGGTGCTGCAGCGCACCTCCTACGGCCCGTACTCCCGCGCCATGATCCGCATCTGCAAGGAAGAGAGCTTCCACCAGCGCCAGGGCTACGAAATCCTCCTGACCATGATGCGCCACGGCACCCAGGCGCAGAAGGACATGGTCCAGGACGCCATCGACCGCCTCTGGTGGCCGGCGCTGATGATGTTCGGCCCGAGCGACGCCGACTCCCCCAACAGCGCCCAGTCCATGGCCTGGAAGATCAAGCGCCAGAGCAACGACGAACTGCGCCAGCGCTTCATCGACCAGACCGTGCCGCAACTGGAGCTGCTCGGCTGCACCGCCCCGGACCCGCACCTGAAGTGGAACGAAGAGCGCGGCCACTACGACTTCGGCGACATCGACTGGAGCGAGTTCTACGAAGTGCTCAAGGGCAACGGCCCGTGCAACGTCGAGCGCGTCGCCACCCGCCGCAAGGCCATAGAAGACGGCGCCTGGGTCCGCGAAGCCGCGGTGGCCCACGCCCGCAAACAACAACGCAAAGCGGACGCCGCTTGACCTGCCCCTGATCTGGAGATTCCCGCCATGTCCGAATGGACCCTTTTCGAAGTCTTCGTGCGCAGCAAGCACGGCCTGAACCACAAGCATGTCGGCAGCGTGCATGCCGCCGACGCGCGCATGGCCATCGAGAACGCCCGCGAGCTCTACACCCGCCGCAACGAAGGCGTGAGCCTGTGGGTGGTGCCGTCGGCGCTGATCACCGCCTCCTCCCCGGACGAGAAGGAGCCGCTGTTCGACCCGGCCCAGGACAAGGTCTACCGCCACGCCAGCTTCTACGAGCTGCCCGCCGAAGTCGGTCACATGTGAGGCCGCTGCCATGACCCAACGCGAAGACCTCATCCAATACCTGCTGCGCCTCGGTGACAGCGCCCTGATCCAGGGCCAGCGCCTCTGCGAATGGTGCGGCCACGCGCCGGCCCTCGAGGAAGAACTGGCGCTGATGAACGTCGGCCTCGACCTGGTGGGCCAGGCCCGCAACTGGCTGGACTACGCCGCCGAGCTGATTGCCGACGGCCGTGACGCCGATCACCTGGCCTTCCGCCGCGACGAGCGCGCCTACCGCAACCTGCTGCTGGTGGAGCAGCCCAACGGCGACTACGCGGTGACCATCACCAAGCAGTTCTTCTTCGACGCCTGGCACTTCCATGTCCTGCATGGCCTGAGCGGCTCCAGCGACGAACGTGTGGCCGGCATCGCCGCCAAGGCGCTGAAGGAAGTCACCTACCACCTGCGCCGCTCCAGCGAATGGGTCGAGCGCCTGGGCGACGGCACCGAGGAAAGCCACAAGCGCATGTTGGCGGCCCTCCGCGACCTCTGGCGCTTCACCGTCGAGCTGGTGAATGGCGATGACGTGGAGCAGCGCCTGTTCGAGGCCAGCATCGCGCCGAACCCGGCGGAAGTCGCCGCGGCCTGGAAGGCCAAGGTCGCCGACACCTTCGCCGGCGCCACCCTGCCGCTGCCGGAACCGGCCAGCTACTTCTACCTGTCCGGCCGCAAGGGCCTGCACACCGAGCACCTCGGCCTGCTGCTGGCCGAAATGCAGTTCCTCCAGCGGGCCTACCCCGATGCGACCTGGTGAGCTGATCGCCAGCGACCGCGGCGCCAGGCCCGGCGCGCCGGATGACCTGGCGCGCGCCTGGTCGGTGCTGGGCGAGGTGATGGACCCGGAAGTGCCGGTGGTCAGCGTGGTCGACCTCGGCATCGTCCGCGGCCTCGACTGGCAGGACGGGCACCTCCACGTGGTGGTCACCCCGACCTACTCCGGCTGCCCGGCCACCGAGGTGATCGAGCACGACATCGAGCAGGCCCTGCAAGGTGCCGGCTTCGCCGCGCCGCAACTGGAGCGACGCCTGACCCCGGCCTGGACCACCGACTGGATCAGCGAGGACGGCCGTGAACGCCTGCGCGCCTACGGCATCGCCCCGCCGGCCGGCAGCACCAGCAAGCGCAGCCTGCTCGGCGACTCCGGTGATGTCTGCTGCCCGCAATGCGGCAGCGCACACACCGAGCTGCTCAGCCAGTTCGGCTCCACGGCCTGCAAGGCGCTGTACCGCTGCCGCGACTGCCTGGAACCTTTCGACTACTTCAAGTGCATCTGAGTGGCTTGCCACCGGAGACGACGACAATGAGCAAATTCCATAGCCTGACGATCAAGGAAGTGCGCCCGGAAACCCGCGACGCGGTGTCCATCGCCTTCGACATTCCCGCTGATCTCGCCGACAGCTTCCGCTTCACCCAGGGCCAGCACCTGGTGATGCGCACCCAGTTGGACGGCGAGGAAGTGCGCCGCTCCTATTCCATCTGCACCGGCGTCAACGACGGCGAACTGCGCGTCGCGATCAAGCGCGTGGCCGGCGGCCGTTTCTCCGCCTATGCCAACGACAGCCTGAAGGCCGGCCAGAGCCTCGAAGTCATGCCGCCGTCCGGCCACTTCTTCGTGGAGCTGGATGCCGCGCGACATGGCAATTACCTGGCGGTGGCCGCCGGCAGCGGCATCACGCCGATCCTGTCGATCATCAAGACCACCCTGGAAGCCGAGCCCCACAGCCGCGTCACCCTGCTCTATGGCAACCGTTCCAGCGGCTCGGCGTTGTTCCGCGAGCAGCTGGAAGACCTGAAGAACCGCTACCTGCAGCGCCTCAACCTGATCTTCGTGTTCAGCCGCGAGCAGCAGGACGTGGACCTCTACAACGGCCGTATCGACGCCGACAAGTGCGGCCAGCTGTTCTCCCGCTGGATCGACGTCAAGGCCCTGGATGCCGCCTTCATCTGCGGCCCGCAGGCCATGACCGAGACCGTGCGCGACCAGTTGAAAGCCAACGGCATGCCCGCCGAACGCATCCACTTCGAACTGTTCGCCGCCGCCGGCAGCGCCCAGAAGCGCGAAGCCCGCGAGGCCGCCCGCAGCGTCGACAGCGCCGTGAGCCAGGTCACCGTGATCAGCGATGGCCGCGAACTGTCCTTCGAGCTGCCGCGCAACAGCCAGAGCGTGCTCGACGCCGGCAACGCCCAGGGCCTCGAGCTGCCCTACTCCTGCAAGGCCGGCGTCTGCTCCACCTGCAAGTGCAAGGTGATCGAAGGCGAGGTGGAGATGGACAGCAACTTCGCGCTGGAGGACTACGAAGTGGCCGCCGGTTACGTGCTGTCCTGCCAGACCTTCCCCATCAGCGAAAAAGTCGTTCTGGACTTCGACCAACTGTAAGCGACACCCGTAGGAGCGAGCTTGCTCGCGAAGCTCTTCGAGAGCCCGCATTCGCCGGCAAGCTGGCTCCTACGAAAAACCGAAAAAAAGCAGTGCCCGCAGTACCCCGTTCGCCATTCGCAGCCTTGCCGTCGGCCGCCGAACGGGTCGTCTCGACAATCACAAAAAGAGAGAGCAACCATGACCCCGCAAGACCTCGATCGCATCCGGCAACACCCGGACTTCATCCAGCTGGTACGGCGCAAGCAGCGCCTGACCTGGTCCCTGACCCTGGCCATGCTGGTGATCTACTACGGCTTCGTGCTGCTGGTGGCCTTCGCCCCTGGCGTGCTCGGCCAGCCCCTGAACGGTGGTGTCACCAGCGTCGGCATGCTGGTGGGCGTGGTCATCGTCCTGCTCTCCTTCGCCCTGACCGGCATCTATGTGCAACGCACCAACAGCGCGCTCGACCCGCTGAACGACAAACTGAAGCAGGAGTGCGGCCAATGAAGACCCTGCACAGCCTGCTGCTCGCCGCCGGCCTGTTGAGCGCCGAGAGCGCCCTGGCCGCAGACGCCGCCGCGCGCCCGCTGAACTGGAACGCCATCGGCATGTTCCTGCTGTTCGTCCTCTTCACCCTCGGCATCACCCGCTGGGCCGCCCTGCGCACCCGCTCGACCGCCGACTTCTACACCGCCGGCGGTGGCCTCACCGGCTTCCAGAACGGCCTGGCGATCGCCGGCGACATGATCAGCGCGGCCTCCTTCCTCGGCATTTCCGCGATGATGTTCATGAACGGCTACGACGGCCTGCTCTACGCCCTGGGCGTGCTCGCCGGCTGGCCGATCATCCTGTTCCTGATCGCCGAACGCCTGCGCAACCTCGGCAAGTACACCTTCGCCGACGTGGTCTCCTACCGCCTGGCGCAGAGCCCGATCCGCATCACCGCGGCCTTCGGCACCCTGACCGTGGCGCTGATGTACCTGGTGGCGCAGATGGTCGGCGCCGGCAAGCTGATCGAGCTGCTGTTCGGCCTCTCCTACTTCCAGGCGGTCATGCTGGTGGGCGTGCTGATGGTCTGCTACGTGACCTTCGGCGGCATGCTGGCCACCACCTGGGTGCAGATCATCAAGGCGATCCTGCTGCTTTCCGGCACCACCTTCATGGCCTTCATGGTGCTCAAGCACTTCGGTTTCAGCACCGAGGCCATGTTCGCCGCGGCCACCTCGGTGCACGCCAAGGGCACCGCCATCATGGCGCCCGGCGGCTTGCTGTCGAACCCCATCGATGCGATTTCCTTAGGCCTCGGCATGATGTTCGGCACCGCCGGCCTGCCGCACATCCTGATGCGCTTCTTCACCGTCGGCAACGCCAAGGAAGCCCGTAAATCGGTGTTCTACGCCACCGGCTTCATCGGCTACTTCTACCTGCTGCTGATCGTGGTCGGCTTCGGTTCCATCATCATGGTCGGTACCAACCCCGAGTTCCGCGACGCGGCCGGCGCCATCATCGGCGGTGGCAACATGGTCGCCGTGCACCTGTCCCATGCCGTGGGCGGCAGCCTGTTCCTCGGCTTCATCTCCGCCGTGGCCTTCGCCACCATCCTCGCCGTGGTCGCGGGCCTGGCGCTCTCCGGCGCTTCGGCGGTGTCCCACGACCTCTATGCCTGCGTGATCCGCAAGGGCAAGGCGACCGAGCGCGAGGAAATGCGCGTGTCGCGTATCGCCACCCTGGGCATCGGCGTGCTGGCGGTGATCCTCGGCCTGCTGTTCGAGTCGCAGAACATCGCCTTCCTCTCCGGCCTGGTGCTGGCCATCGCCGCTTCGGTCAACTTCCCGGTTCTGTTCCTCTCCATGTTCTGGAAGGGCCTGACCACCCGTGGCGCAGTCGCCGGCAGCGTGATGGGACTGCTCTCGGCCATCGTCCTGCTGGTGCTTAGCCCGGCCGTCTGGGTCAACGTCCTGCAGCATGACAAGGCGCTGTTCCCCTACTCCAACCCGGCGCTGTTCTCCATGAGCCTGGCCTTCTTCAGCGCCTGGCTGTTCTCGGTGACCGACGCCTCCCAGCGTGCCAAGGAAGAACGCGGCCGCTACCTGGCGCAGTTCATCCGCTCCATGACCGGCATCGGCGCAGCCGCCGCCAGCCGCCACTGAGCCCAGACGAACCGGATGATGGATACAAGAACAATGACCCACAGCCGTACCTGCGCGCCGCTTCTTGCGGCGCTCGCCCTGCCCTTCGCCACCTCGGCGCTGGCGGGCTTCGTCGAAGACAGCAAGGGCAGCCTGGAGCTGCGCAACCACTACATCAACCGCGACTTCCGCCAGGACGGCGCGGCCCAGTCCAAGGCCGAGGAATGGGGCCAGGGCTTCACCGCGCGCATCGAGTCCGGCTTCACCGAAGGCACGGTCGGTGTTGGCCTTGATGCCATCGGCGAGCTGGGCGTCAAGCTCGACTCCAGCCGCGACCGCCGTGGCACCGGCCTGCTGCCCTTCGGCCCCACCAGCAAGGAGCCGGTGGACGACTACAGCGAGCTGGGCCTTACCGGCAAGCTGCGCGCGTCGAAGAGCGTGCTGCGCCTGGGCACCCTGCAGCCGCTGCTGCCGGTGGCCACCTACAACGACACCCGGCTGCTCTCCTCCACCTTCCAGGGCGGCATGCTGACCTCCCAGGAACTGGACGGCCTGACCTTCAACGGCGGCCGCCTGACCCGGACCAACCTGCGCGACTCCTCCGGCCGCGACGACATCGGCCTGGGCGCCGCCACCAGCGATGCCTTCGACTTCGCCGGTGGCACCTACGCCATCAACCCGCAACTGGCGCTCAGCTACTACTACGGCACGCTGGACGAGATCTACCGCCAGCAGTTCGCCGGCCTGGTGCATACCCTGCCGCTGGCCGGCGGTTTCAGCCTGAAGAGCGACATCCGTTACTTCGACAGCCGCGGCGATGGCGTGGAGCGCGCAGGCGAAATCGACAACCGCAACTTCAACGGCATGCTCAGCCTGACCAAGGGACCGCACCGCGTCAGTGCGGCGTGGCAGCAGCTGTCGGGCGACAGCGCCTTCCCCTTTCTCAACGGCGGCGACCCGTACGTGGTCAACCTGGTGACCTTCAACACCTTCACCCGCGCCGAAGAGGATTCCTGGCAACTGCGCTACGACTACGACTTCGCCGCCCTCGGCATCCCCGGCCTGACCTTCATGACCCGCTATGTCGACGGCCGCAACGTCAAGACCGCGACCGGCGACGACGGCCAGGAATGGGAACGCGACAGCGACCTCGCCTACGTGATCCAGAGCGGCGCCCTCAAGGGCCTGAGCCTGCGCTGGCGCAACGTCACCTTCCGTTCCGGCAACGGCCTGACCACCGATCTCGATGAGAACCGCCTGATCCTCGGCTACACCCTGGCCCTCTGGTAAGCCAGACGAAACAGAACCAACGCCGGCGCCTGGCGCCGGCCACAACCCTTCACGGAGAAATCCCCATGAGTAACGCCACCACGCTGCAAAGCTTCATCGGCGGCCGCTGGATCGGCCAGCAAGGCGCCCAGGCACTGCGCAGTGCCATCGACGGCAGCACCCTCTTCCGCGCCCACGAGGAAGCCCTGGACTTCTCCGAAGCCGTCGAATTCGGCCGCAAACGCGGCATCGCCAGCCTCATGGCCCTGGATTTCCAGCAGCGCGCGGCGCGCCTCAAGGCCCTGGCGCTGTACCTGAACGAGCACAAGGAACAGCTCTACACCCTCTCCCGCCATAGCGGCGCCACCCGCGCCGACAGCTGGATCGACATCGAGGGCGGCAGCAGCACCCTGTTCAGTTACGCCGGCGTCTGCGCCCGGGAGCTGCCGTCGGGCAATATCGTCCACGAAGGCCCGGCCATGCCGCTGGGCAAGCAGGGCACCTTCGCCGGCACCCATATCCTGGTGCCTCGCGGCGGCCTGGCGGTGCATATCAACGCCTTCAACTTCCCGATCTGGGGGATGCTGGAGAAGTTCGCCCCGAGCTTCCTCGCCGGCATGCCCTGCATCGTCAAACCGGCCACCGCCACCAGCTACCTGACCGAAGCCGCCGTGCGCCTGATGCACCAGTCCGGCCTGCTGCCCGAGGGCAGCCTGCAGCTGATCATCGGCGGCACCGGCGACCTGCTGGACCGCCTGCAGGGCCAGGACGTGGTGACCTTCACCGGTTCGGCCGACACCGCTGCCAAACTGCGGGTGAACGCCAACCTGGTACGCAACTCCATCCCCTTCAACGCCGAGGCCGACTCGCTGAACTGCGCCATCCTCGCCCCGGAAATCACCCCGGACGATCCGGAGTTCGACCTCTTCGTCAAGGAAGTGGCCCGCGAGATGACGGTCAAGGCCGGGCAGAAGTGCACAGCCATCCGCCGCGCCATCGTGCCGGCCAAGCACATCGACGCCGTGGCCGAACGCCTGCGCGAGCGCCTCTCCAAAGTGGTGGTCGGTGACCCGGCCGTGGAAGGCGTGAAGATGGGCGCGCTGGCCTCCCACGCCCAGCAGGCCGACGTGGCCGAGCGCCTGGATGCCCTGCTGGCCAGCAGCGAGCTGCTGTTCGGTGCCCGCGACGGCTTCGCCCCGCGCGGTGAAGGTGTCAACGAAGGCGCCTTCTTCGCCCCCACCCTGCTACTGGCCCGCGATCCGCACGCCGAGGGCGGCGCCCACGACATCGAGGCGTTCGGGCCGGTGAGCACCCTGATGGCCTACGACGACATCGACGAAGCCATCGCCCTGGCCGCCCGTGGCAAGGGCAGCCTGGTGGCCAGCCTGGTCACCAAGGACCCGCAGGTTGCCGCCCGCGTGGTGCCGCAAGCCGCCGCGCTGCATGGTCGCCTGCACATCCTGGATCGCGAATCCGCCGCCGAATCCACCGGCCACGGCTCGCCGCTGCCGGTGCTCAAGCACGGCGGCCCCGGCCGTGCCGGTGGTGGTGAAGAGCTGGGCGGCCTGCGCGCGGTGAAGCACTACCTGCAACGCGCCGCCGTACAGGGCTCACCCACCATGCTGGCTGCCGTGACCCGCGAATACGTGCGCGGCGCCCAGGTGATCGAGACCGAAGTGCATCCCTTCCGCCGCTACTTCGACGAGCTGCAGATCGGCGAATCCCTGCTGACCCACCGCCGCACCGTCACCGAAGCCGATATCGTCAACTTCGGCTGCCTGTCGGGCGACCATTTCTACATGCACTTCGATGAGCAGGCCGCCCGCGACTCGCAGTTCGGCAAGCGCATCGCCCACGGCTATTTCGTGCTCTCGGCGGCCGCGGGACTGTTCGTTTCCCCGGGCGTCGGCCCGGTGCTGGCGAACTACGGCCTGGACACCCTGCGCTTCATCACCCCGGTGGGCATCGGCGACACCATCCAGGCTCGGCTGACCTGCAAACGCAAGATCGACCAGGGCAAGAAGAGCCCGAAGGGCGAGCCGCAGGGCGTGGTGGCCTGGGATGTGGAAGTCACCAACCAGCACGGCGAGCTAGTGGCCAGCTACGACATCCTCACCCTGGTGCTGAAACGCGCTTGAGCCGTGTGAACCGAGTCGCTGCGTGAGTTTTGGACCGGCCCCTAGGCCGGTCTTTTTTTGCCTCGCGGCACGGCTGCACTCACCTTAAGCTCCCGTAGGTTGGCGCTGAGCAGAGCGAAGCCCAACAAACCCGAGCGCACGAGCCATGGTCGTTGGGCTTCGCTGCGCTCTGCCCAACCTACGAAACAGGCTCCAATCCATGGGGGCGCCCGGAGGCAACTTCATTCCGGCTACCATCGCCGCAGAAACCTCAAGCTGAGGAGGCCCCCCAGAAGCCTTCTCAGAAGAGCCGGCTGGTATTGTTTGAACGCCTTTTCCACCTCCGCGATGTCCACGTCCCGTTCCGCTTCCTTCGGGCCGATCCAGTAGCGGCTCTTGTCGCCAAAGGGCTCCCAGACCACACAGTCATGGCCCCTGAATTGAAAGGAGACAAGGTACTGATCGGATCTGGAGGGTCTTCGGGGCAAGGTCCCCGACACCCCATCGGCCCGCGCTAGCGTGGAAGCGACATCCCCAGCGGGGATGTAGACGTTCTCTATCTCGAAGGCATAGGTAATGCCCACCGCGTTCTTGATCGGAAATGTACGCATGCGCCGAGAATCCTTCGCCTGAAGTACCTCCGCTCAGATTGCCTGCTCCATCAGCATTGAACCAGCGCGAAGATTCGCGCCGATTGCAGCGATGCCCTACTAACACCTGCCCAAACGGCGAGCTGGTTGCCCCACCCAGCAAATCATTGCCACAGAACGAGGTAAGAGTGCTTGAAGATATCCGGAATCTCGTCATCTGCTCGGGAATAGCGTTGGTAGATGGAGGCTCTGGGCGCAGCGGCTACCCGATACCTTCAAAACACCGCACGAAGATAGTGACGATAATCGCAGTGCACACCATCCTCACGCTCGACTGAATCCACCCTGAACTCCTTTGCTCCCAATAGCTCCAGAACACGAACCAACTGGTTGTGGCTGAATATCTGCGTATGGCCAATCGCAGGAATTCCACGAGAGTCGGTTACCAAGAGCAACTCGCCGCCTTGCTTTACTCTCTTGACGCACGCTATCAAAAACTGGATCCAGTCAGCCGTATGATCAAGTACATTCGAGCAGACGACAAAATCAAATACATTACCAATATCAGCAACATCCTCCTGGATATAGGTAACCGCCCCTCTCTTCCCAATCATCGAGAACGGCAGATTCTCCGCATACAACCTCATGAGAGAGTCCTGAGCAGTCACTGAAACACCGTCAACCATCTCGAAGAACCCGATTGGGCCACAACCTACCTCCAGGACCTTCCCTTCGAACCCCTCATAGCGATAATCCGACTCCCCCCTCACGAAGCCCATCTTTCCGAGAAACCACATAGCATCCTTATGGCGAGCCTGTTGAAGCTCCGCAACGGAAAGATGACGATAAGGCCACTGCTCTTTCCAGAATGTAAGCTCATATTCCTGAGACTTTTTCCACTGTTCAGGGTCTGCAGAAGCCGGCTCGTTCATGACGAATTTCGAAGATTGCTCATCGGCTATCGCCTCTGGCTCGCTGTTTTTCCTGGATGCCCCTACGCGCAACCTCTGAATGGCTCCACCCATAGACAAAAACAAACCCTTCATCCTGGAAACCCCTCTTTTTGTAGATCAAAACCGACACACCAATAAACAGGGAAAGCGCTCTTCTTATAGTCAAACGACATGCAGAAGTTGTTTCAGCCACGTCTACCCAAACCAAACACCGCAAAAAACAAACACAAAGCCCTTCTCATAACGCCCCTCCCTGAGCAAAAGAAAACGAATCCTAGCAGAGGCAGAAAAGGTCAAAACGTAAGAATATCCTTTTTATTCTTGGTGTTTTTCCCACACTAAATTATTGAGATCTCACGCCGACTAATTCGACAACGCAACAACAAAGGCTTTGGTGACCTTGAGTTAGGTGAGGGGCCTTTATAGAGGTGAAGACGCACCAGCAGGAAAGTTATTTCTGATGCTGCTGCCTGCCCCTTGGGCGACATGAGCGGGCACTTGTTTACTTACCTTCGCAGACCCGCCTGCACCATCATCCGGTGAACCGGTGAAACGCGGCCCTCCCCACCTGCGCTTGTTTGCGCATTCCTTATATCGCCCCCCTCCTCCCCGCCGTAACGTCCCCTTGCCTGGCAGCCATGCCGGTGCGTGCACTCAACAACAAGAAAAGGCGAGGAAACACATATGCTCAAACAAGGCGTACTCGGCTGGCCGCAGATCGCGGGGCTCGGCGTCTCGCTGGTGATCGCCGGCCAGTTTTCCGGCTGGAACTACGGCCTGCTCGACAACGGTTGGGCCAATATGCTGCTGGCCACCCTGCTGATGGCGGCCTTGAGCGGCGGGCTGGCGTTGTGCATCAGCGAGCTGTCCAGCGCGATGCCCCATGCCGGCGGCGTATTCGCCTATGCGCAGAGCGCCTTCGGCCCCTTCGTCGGTTATCTGGTCGGCGCCGCCTGCGCCATCGCCCTGACCATCGGCACCGGCGCCGCAGCGACCTTCGTCGCGTCCTACACGGAATCAGTCTTCGGTTTCGGCGGCTGGCCAGTGAAGATCGCGCTGTTCGCCGTCATCATCGGCATCCATATTCGCGGCGTCGGCGAAGCGCTCGGGGTCACCCTGCTGGCCGGGGCCATTGCCGCCGCGACGCTGCTGATCTTCGGCGCGGCGATGCTGCCCCAGGTCGACACCGCCAACCTGGTTCCCGATACCGGCTTCGGCCAGGCGCTCAGCCTCAGCGGCATCTTCGCCTGCGTACCCTTCGCGATCTGGATGTTCATCTGCATCGAGCAGGTCAGCTCCGCCGCAGAGGAAGCGGCCAACCCCGGTCACGCCATGTCACGTGGCATCGTCGCCGCCGTAGCCACCCTGCTGCTGACCGCGCTGACCGTGCTGGTGAGTGCGCCGGGCGCCGCGGGTGTCGCATCGGTCGGCGCGGCGGCGGACCCGCTGTACGCCGCCATGACCCACAGTGGCCGATACGACGGGTCCAGCTGGCTGGCCCTGCTGGTGGGCTGCGGCGCCGTCTGTGGCCTGCTCGCGACCTTCTTCTCGGTGGTCTATTCCGCCTCGCGGCAGCTCTACGCCCTGGCGCGCGACGGCTACTTCCCCGCGGCGCTGGCGAAGACCAACCGCCGCGGCTCGCCCTACGTGGCGCTGCTGTCGCTGGTGGTCATCGGCCTGCCGCTGTCGCTGGTCAGCCCGGAAAAGCTGCTGCTGTGCATCGTCTTGCTGCTGAGCACCTGCCACCTGTTCCTGTTCGCCGCCTACATCCGCATGCGCCGTACCCACGCGCACCTGGCGCGGCCGTTCCGCCTGCGCGGCGGCCCCGTCATCGCCGGTATCGGCATGCTGCTGACCCTGGGGGTGATCGCCGCCTGCTTCCAGTTGGAGGTCGAAATGCTCAGCGCCCTCGCCGTGCTGGCCGTCGCCCTGATCCTGAACTACCTGGTGCGCGCCTCGCGTACCGCCAAATCCCTCGCCATGGAGAACCCCGAACATGTCTGAGCAGGACCTTCTGCAACGCCGCTTCCAGGTCATGGGCAGCCAGTCGCCGCTGTTCTACGACAAACCTCTGCAACTGGTGCAAGGCCAGGGCGTGTGGCTGTACGACGAAGCCGGGCGGCGCTACCTCGACGTCTACAACAACGTGCCCTGCGTCGGCCACTGCCACCCTCGGGTGGTGGCGGCCATGGCCGAACAGGCGGCGACCCTGAACATCCATACGCGCTACCTGAACGAGCGGATAGTCGCCTATGCCGAACGCCTGACCCGCACGTTCAGCGCGCCGCTGGACAGCGTCATGTTCACCTGCACCGGCAGCGAGGCCAACGAACTGGCGCTGCGCATGGCGCGCTTCTCCACCGGCAACAAGGGCGTGATCGTCAGCGACTACAACTACCACGGCAACACCACCACGCTGGCCGAACTGACCACCGCCCTGCCCAGCTCCGAGCCCTTCTCGCCCCTTGCCCGGGCGGTGCCCATCCCCTGCCTGTACCGGGCGCCCACGGGCACCAGCGCCGAACAGCTGGCCGACCAGTACGTCGCCAAGGTGGCCGAGGCCATCGCCTCGCTGCAGGCCCAGGGCACCCAGCTGGGCGCCATGCTGATCGATACCCTGTTCGCCAACGAGGGCATTCCGCGCGTGCCCGCCGGCTACATCGAACGCATCGCCGAGCTGGTCCACCAGGCCGGCGGCCTGCTGATCGTCGACGAGGTCCAGTCCGGCTTCGCCCGCACCGGCGCGCATATGTGGGGCCACCAGGCCCATGGCGCGGTGCCGGACATCGTCACCCTCGGCAAACCCATGGGCAACGGCTTCCCCCTCGCCGGGCTGGTGACCACCCGCGAACGAGTCGAGGCGTTCGGCGGTGCCAATCTCTACTTCAACACCTTTGGCGGTTCGCCGGTGGCCGCCGCCGTCGGCATGGCGGTGCTCGATGTCATCGAGGACGAGCAGTTGCTGCGCAATGCCCGGGAAGTCGGTGCCCACCTCGCCGGCGAGCTGGAGCGCCTGGCCACGCGGCACTCGATCATCGGCGACGTGCGCGGCACGGGTCTTTTCTACGCCGTGGAGCTGGTTCGGGACCATCACGACAAGACGCCGGCGGGTGCCGAAGCGCGTCGCATCGTCAACCAGATGCGCGAGCGCGGCGTGCTGATCAGCAAGATCGGCCCCGGCGACAACATCCTCAAGATCCGCCCGCCCCTGGTCTTCTCGCGGGACGACGCCGACTTCTTCATCGACACCCTCGACACCGTGATGAGCGAACTCTAAGGGCACCGACATGAGCCAATTCCTCACCCTGAACCATGAACAACAGGTCGCCAGCCTGCATCGCCTGGCGCTACGCGCCCTGCAGCAGTGGGACGGCGAGTTCGTCTGCGTCGAGATGGTCAAGTACCGCGAGAACGCGGTGTTCTGCGCGACACGCGCAGACGGCCAACGCAGCGCCCTGCGCATCCACCGCGACGGCTACCACTCCGAAGAGGCCCTGCGCTCGGAACTGCTCTGGATGGACGCCCTCGCCGCGGGTGGCATCGGCGTGCCGCAGATCATCCGTACCCGCGATGGCGCGCAACTGGCGCAGGTGCGCTGCGAAGAGCTGGGCGAAGCGCGCTATGTCGACATGCTCGGCTGGCTGGCAGGCACCAGCATCGGCTCGGCGGAACACGGCCTGGAAGTGGACGCCGATGCCACCACGCTGTTCGCCGAGGCCGGCGCCGTGGCCGCACGCATTCACCTGCGCTCGGCCCAGTGGCAGCAGCCCAACGCTTTCAGCCGCCACGCCTGGGACGAGGAAGGCCTGATTGGCCAGCAGCCGTTCTGGGGTCGTTTCTGGGAGCTCGACCTGCTCGATGCCGGGCAACGCGACCTGCTGCAGGCAACCCGCCAGGCGGCGCGCACGGACCTGCGCCGCTACGGCCGCACCCTGGAGAACTTCGGCATGATCCACGCCGACCTGGTGCCGGAGAACCTGTTGCTGGAGGACGCCCGCCTGCACCTGATCGACTTCGACGACGCCGGCTTCGGCTGGCATATGTTCGAACTGGCCACCGCGCTCTACTTCTGCCTGGACGATCCGCGCTACACCGATATCGAAACCGCGCTCCTCGAGGGCTATGATGCGGTCAAGCCATTGACCCCAGGCGACCGCGCCACGCTGCCACTGTTCCTGGCCTTGCGCGGGCTGACCTACCTGGGCTGGGTGCATACCCGTCGGGAAAGCCGTACGGCAGAGGAGCTGGCGCCCCTGCTGATCGAACGCGCCTGCCGACTGGCGCGGGCCTACCTGGACCAAGGCCGCTGAACCCGTGCGCCGGAACCTGGCAGGGAGGTGCAAGCAACTGGCGCACAGAGCAATGACAGCAGCGGATGTGCCGGCCACCATTGCCCGACACATCCGTTGTCGTAGACGATCGACAGTCCGCAACACCAAGGTGAACCGCCATGACAGGCATAGCCCGACATCAGGCATTCGACTCGGACGAACTCGCCGGCGCACTGGCCGGCTGGAGCCAGGACTACACCCAGCTCGGGCGTGGCAAGCTGCAGGCCGAACTGCTGCAGGTCCTGTTGCCGGATGCGTCGCTGATCTTCGAACGGTCCAACCTGCACCTGCACGAGAACATGGCGCCGCCCGCCGGCCAGGTGGTCTTCGGCATCCCGCTGAACGTTTCAGACGATTCGAGCTTCAATGGCCACACCTTGTCGCGGGATACCCTGCTGGTGCTCGAAGGCGGCCAGGAAATGGAAATCTGCGCCCCCGGCGAGATCGGGATGCTGGGGCTGACAGTCAGCCGCCAACTGCTCTCCCGGCTGCTCGGGGCGCACGAGCAGGAACTGCTCGAACAGGCACTGCAGCGGCGGCGTCTGGATATTTCCCCGGCGGCCGCGCAGGAGTTGCGGAACGACCTCTGCAACTCGATCGGAACCTTCGAACGTGATGAGCGGAGCGCAGGGGTGGCCCGGCACGGCATGTCGGCAGTCATGTCGGCGCTGGGCTGCGTGGTGCAGGGCCTCGACGACGCCCAGTGCGAACGCGGAGCGCGTCTCTCGTCCAATCCCCGCGCCCTGGAACAGCACCGCCGCCTGGTGCTGTCGGCCATCGAGATCATGCAGGCCAATATCGAAGGACCGTTGTCGATCATCGAACTCTGCCAGGCCCTGAACACCAGCCACCGCACCCTGCAGTACTGCTTCCGGCAGATCTGCCAGGCCACACCTCTGCAGTTCTTCCTCTCCCTGCGCCTGGCCGAGGCAAGACGGCGCCTGAAACTCGCCCCCCAGCAGAACATCACCACCCTGGCCCTCGATCTCGGGTTCGCCAGCTCCAGCCACTTCTCCTCGCTGTACAAACGGCTGTACGCGGAACAACCGTCGCTGACCGCTCGCCCGCAGATTGGCGCCGAGCGGAGCTGAGCCCAACAAACCGCAGTCCGGCTTCATTGGCCACCTATGTCGCTTAGCCTAGCTACGCACCTTGGGCGAAACTCCGGCACTTGCCCTACCGTAGGGTGCGCCATGTGCACCGATCGCGGGATCAGCCCCTGCGCCTCGCTCATCCCTTGGTGCGCACGGCGCACCCTACCTGGTGAGCTCCGTCGTTCCGGCCAGATGTGGTTTCCCGAGTTCAAGTGAATTCGCGCCCACAGGGTGCATTGCCCGTGGGAGCGATTTCAATCGCGATGCGAATCGAAGATTCGCCCGTCGAGATTCACCGCCCCCGGCCTAGAACTGCAGCTCCAGCATATCCGCCAGGCGCCGGTCGTCGGCGTTGCGCGAGCGTGCGCAGGCTTTCAAGGCCTGCTGCAGGCACTGGATGAAGCAGCGCGCCGCCGGGTCCAGGGCCTGGTCGCGCAGGCGGATCAGGCTGATGTCGCCATCGGCCAGCGCCTCGTCCAACTCCAGCGCCCGCACCCGGCCACGCATGGGCTCGCACAAAAGCATTGGCTCGGGTGAATAGCCGAGCAGCCCCGCATTGACGATCAGGCTGGTGAGCATGGCGCTGGACTGGGCGCAGACGATGCGTCCGGGGCAAACCACGTAGCCATGGCGGCCGAAGACTTCCTGCGCCACCTGGTCGTAGCCGGCCTGGGTGAAGTTCATCACCCAGTCCTGCTCCAGCAACTCCGCCAGTGACCGCGCCGCCTGCGAGGGGTGGCCTTCGCGGGCGACCACCTTCATGCGGTAGCGGGCCAGGGGCTCGTGGATGAATTCCTGGGCCGGCAGCGCACCCGCCGGCCCCAGGGCGAAATGCATCACCCCGCTGCGCAATAGCGGCAGGCTCACCGCCTGCAGGCCTTCATAGAGTTCCAGGCGGACCGCCGGCATTTCCCGGCGGAAGGCCTGCACCGCCGCCGCCAGCAGGGTCTGCCCGAACCAGGGGGTGACGCCCACGCACAGACTCGTCGGCACCTCGCCACGCAGGTTCGCCAGGTCGCGCTGGGCGTTTTCCAGCTGGCTGGCGATCTGCCTGGCGTGAGGCAACAGCACCAGCCCGGCCTCGCCGAGCCGCGCCCCGCCGGCATGGCGCACCAGCAGCGGCAGGCCCTGCTCTTCTTCCAGCTCGCGCAGCGCCCGGGTGATGGCGGACTGGGACAGGCCAAGGCCCCGGGCGGCCGCGCGAATCCCGCCGCCATCGGCGACCGCGATCAGGGCCTGTAGCTGGTGCAACTTCATGGGGATCTCCTGCCTGAACACCAAAGCGGGTCACGACAACATTTTTGCGGCTTATGCCGGCCAGACGCGGGCGCTAGGTTAGGCCACCAGAACGACCCAGCCAACCGCGCGCACCTCAGGACAAGAACAACATGCACACGCACCGTATCCATCCCGGCATCGCCGCCATCACTCCCGCCATGACCGAACTCCGCCGTGCCATACACGCCGAACCGGAGCTGGGCTTCGAGGAGTTCGCCACCCGCGAGAAAGTCATCCACCACCTGCGCGAGTGGGGCTACGAACTGCACGACCTGGCCGGCACCGCCGTGGTCGCCACCCTGCGCAATGGCGAGGGCCCGACACTCGGCCTGCGCGCAGAGCTGGACGCCCTGCCCATCCAGGAACAGAACGGCCGCCCCTGGAGCAGCCGCGTCCCCGGCAAGATGCATGCCTGCGGCCACGACGGGCATACCGCGATGCTGCTGGCGGCGGCCTGCGAACTGGCCCGCGAACGCAGCTGGCGCGGCACCCTGCAGCTGTTCTTCCAGCCCGCCGAGGAAGGCCATGGCGGCTCCGGCGCCAAGCGCATGCTGGACGAAGGACTGCTCCGCCTGTTCCCCTGCGACGCCCTCTTCGCCATGCACAACTTCCCCGGCATGCCGATCGGCCGCTTCGGCGTCCTCGCCGGCCCCTTCATGGCCTCCTCCGACAGCGCGAGCATCGTCATCCACGCCAGCGGCGGCCACGGCGCCATGCCGGACAAGGCGGTGGACCCGGTGGTGATCGGCGCCTCCCTGGTAATGGCGCTGCAGACCGTGGTGTCGCGCAACGCGCCGCCCAGCGAGACGGCGATCATCACCACCGGCGCCTTCCTCGCCGGCGACGCGCCCAATGTGATCCCGCAGAGCGCCGAGCTGCGCCTGAGCATCCGCGCACTGAACCCGCAAGTCCGCCAGTTGCTCAGGCAACGCGTCCAGGCCCTGGCGGAAGGCCACGCGGCAAGCTTCGGCGCCCGCGCCGAAGTCAGCTTCGACAACGGCTACCCGGTGCTGATCAACGACCCGGAGGCCAGCCAGCTGGCCACCGAGGTGATCCGCGACTGGCTGGGGGACGGTGGCCTGGCGGCGGGCGTGAAGCCCATCTGCGCCAGCGACGACTTCGCCTTCTGGCTGGAAGAGGTGCCCGGCTGCTACCTGCTGATCGGCAACGGCGAGGGCGAGGGCGGCTGCGAGGTGCACAACCCCGGTTACGACTTCAACGACCAGGCCCTGCCGCTGGGGGCCACCTTCTGGGTCAGGCTGGCACAGCGCTTCCTGGCCTGACACGGACCTTCCCGAGGAACCACACGATGACAACAAGAACAACATCCTTCGAGCTCAGCCAGGACAGCCCCCGACCGGCCAACCGCAAGGCCATCGCGGCGATCTGCCTGGGCAACGCCCTGGAGTTCTACGACTTCCTGGTCTACAGCATGCTGGCGACGCTCATGGCCCGGCTGTTCTTTCCCTTCGGCGATCACCCGCTGATCCCGCTGCTGCTGTCCCTGGCGGTGTTCGGCACCGGCTTCGTCATGCGCCCGCTGGGCGCGCTGGTCATCGGCCTGTACGCCGACCGCGCCGGCCGCCGTTCCGCCATGCGCCTGACCCTCTGGCTGATGGCGATCGGCTCGCTGCTGTTCGCCGTCGCTCCCACCTACGCCCAGGCCGGCCTGCTCGGCCCGGCGGTGGTGATCCTCGCCCGCCTGCTGCAGGGCTTCGCCCTGGGCGGCCAGATCGGCACCTCCACCACCATGCTGATGGAGTACGCCGACAAGGACACGCGCGGCTACTACTGCAGCTGGCAGGTCTTCAGCCAGAGCCTGGGCATCTTCATCGGCGGCCTGCTGGTCACGGCGCTGAGCAACCTGCTGACGCCCGAAGCCATGGACAGCTGGGGCTGGCGGCTGATCTTCGCGGTGGGCATCCTCGCCATCCCGGTCAGCGAGTACATCCGCCACCGTCTGGAGGAAACCCAGGCTCATCGCGCGGCCAGCGCCAAGCCCCGCCCGGCGGAGATCAACCGTCTCGCGCTGCTGCTCGCCCACCCACGCCAGCTGTGCGCCGGCATCCTGCTGGTGATCGGCGCCACCGTGCCCGTCTACATGATCCAGTTCTACCTGGCCAACCACGCCATCGGCGTATTGGGCATGCCCCTGGGCGTCGGCACCTGGGCGGCCATAGTCGCCTGCCTGCCTCAACTGCTCCTGTCCGCCCACGCCGGCCGCCTGAGCGACCGCATCGGCCGGCGCAAGGCGATCTTCTGGCCCATGCCGATCCTCCTGCTGGCGATCTATCCGGCCTTCCTGGTGATCAACCAGAACCCGGACATCAGCGTGCTGTTGGCGGTGGTGTTCCTGCTCAGCATCCCGCTGACCTACACCATAGTGCCGAACCTGGCGATCCTGCCGGAGCTGTTCCCGGTGGAAATCCGCGCCAGCGGCATGTCCCTCGCCTACTGCATAGGCGTGGCCCTGTTCGGCGGTTTCGCGCAGTTCTTCGCCGCCGGCCTGGTCAGCCTCACCGGCAACCCCAACGCGCCGGCCTGGTACATCTTCGGCGCCATCCTGCTGGCCCTGGTCGGCCTGAAGCTCGCCCCGGAAACCGCCGGCCGCGAACTCGACTGAACCTCCTCCACCCGACAAGCCCCACCCCGCCGCCGGGGCGGGGCTACGCGGAAAACGACAATAACAACCAGAGGTGATACGCCCATGCGACTCGCCACCACAGGGCTGGCCTGCGCCGCCCTCTTCGCCGGCGACCACGGCCTGGCCATGGAAACCAAAGGCTTCATCGAGGACAGCCGCCTCGACCTGGTCAACCGCAACTACTACTTCAACCGCGACTTCCGCAACGGCGCGAGCAACGGCCAGGGCGTCAACGCCGCCCTGCCACCCGGTGAGCGCAATGGCTACCGCGAGGAATGGGCGCACGGCCTGATGGCCCGCTACAGCTCCGGCTACACCGAGGGCACCCTGGGCTTCGGCCTGGATGCCCAAGCCCTGCTCGGACTCAAGCTGGACAGCGGCGGCGGCCGCACCGGCACCGGCTTGCTGCCGATCCAGGACAACCGCCAGCCGCAGGCCACCCCGGCGGACGACTATGCACGCCTCGGCGGCGCGCTCAAGGCGCGTCTGTCCGCCAGCGAGCTCAAGTGGGGTGACATGCAGGTCTCGGCACCGGTGTTCACCACCGCCGACAGCCGCCTGCTGCCGGAAACCGCTACCGGGCTGCACCTGGCCAGCCGGGAAATCCCCGGGCTGCTGCTCGAGGCGGGACACTTCACCGCCTACACCCAGCTCGCCTCCAGCAACCACGACGACAGCCTGCTGACCCGCTACTCGGACGCCAAGGTGCGCAGCCTCGACTATCTCGGCGGCAGCTACCGCTTCAGCGACACCCTCAGCGCCAAGCTCTACCACGCCAGGGCCGAGGACCACTGGCTGCAGAACTACCTCAACCTCAACCACAACCTGCCGCTGGGCCGGAACCAGGGGCTCAACCTCGACTTCCACCTCTACCGCAGCGACGCCACCGGCCGAGAGCTGTCGGGCGCCGTGGACAACACCAGCTGGAGCCTGGCCGCGGCCTACCGGCTGGGCGCCCACCGCTTCACCCTCGCCCACCAGCAGATCGAAGGCGATACCCCCTTCGACTATGTCGGCGGCCTGTCGATCGACCTGGCCAACTCGGTGCAGCTCTCCGACTTCAATGCCCCGGGGATGAAATCCCGGCAGGCCAGGTACGACCTCGACCTGGCCGGCTACGGCATACCGGGCCTGAGCCTGATGACCCGCTACGTCACCGGCCAGGGCGCCAGCGACGACGGCTGGACGCCCGGCAGGCGCTTCGCCGGCGGCCCGCTGTCCACCTACGGCAGCTATGACGGCGCCCGCTGGCACGAGTTGGATATCGACCTGAGGTATGTGATCCAGCAAGGCTGGGCCAGGGGCATGTTGCTGCGCACACGCTTCGCCACCTATCGCGGCAATCGCGAGGCGGCCGCCGCCGACCTGCCGGATATCAACGAAGTGCGGCTGATCGCCGAGCATCCGCTGAACATCCTCTGAAGCCGGGCCCTCCCTGTGGGCGGGCCCGTTTTCCAATTGGCTATATCCACGTTAGCTGTTGCAGTACTGAATAGAAGCCTCTAGAACAGGCCTTTCAGAACTCCGCGCCAACCTGACGCAACCCTCATCCGAACGCGGCCCGCCCCGGCCCCCGCCCTGCGCCCCGGCCTGATCGCTTCGCGCTCAGTCGCTCATCAGCACCGGAAGCGGTGCTTCCGAAAGCGTGCCTCTTCGCCCCGCAAGCGGTAGAGGGGTGACTCGCGCCTGTCAGGGAGCAGCAATCCTGATGCCCAGTCGTTGCCTTAACCCGTGCGAAAGAAGTGAGGCAAGGACCCCGCCCCGTCAGGAGGCCGAGCGTAATCGTTGCAGAGAGGGACGAGCGGCATGGATGCCGCGAGAGGCGTGCGGGGCCATGGATGGCCCCTCACGCCGGGC
>NZ_SSOJ01000052.1 GCF_029871205.1 Pseudomonas sp. BN417
CCAGTGCCGGCACGGCCAGCGCGCTGTGCCAGTCATGGGGCTGGGTCGTGCTCAACAGGCCATGACGCAACAGCGGGTGCGCCGGATCGAAGCAGCGCAGGAGCTCGTCCGGCGCGTCCCACAGGCATTGCGCCAGGGCCAGGTTGGGACTGGTGCGCGACAGGTCGTTGAGGCAGCTGGCGATTACCGGCCCGGCGGCGCTGTCGATGCCCGGCAGCAGGGCCAGCGCCAGCACGAAACGCTCCACCGGTGCCAGCTCCAGCTGCCGGGCGACCCAACCGAAGGAGCCGCGCGGCGTGCTGGCCGCATCCGGCGGCGGGGCGGCGGCAATGCGTTCGCCGAGGTAGCGGGCGGTGACGTCTTCGGCGAAGAAGGCCCGCTTGTCGTGCTCGTAGCGCAACAGGTCGAGGGCGGCCAGGGCGCCGTCCACCGTTGGTGGCCACGCGGCCTCCTCGCCGCCCTGCAGCCGCCGCTCGCGCCACAGCCAGCAGACTTCGCGGCGCAGGCGCAGGGTGACCTGGGCGAGCCAGTAACCTGCCAGCGCGTCCTGGCCGTGCACGCCGGGGAGGAAGGCCACCGGGTCGGCCAGTGCGTGGGCACTGAGTGGGTTGGTCATGGCACCACCACCCTCGGGCTGGCCTTGGCCTGCTGGTTGTTCACCCGCAGGATCACCCGGTAGCTGCCGGCCGGGACCGCCGCCGCGGCGCCGGCAACCACCAGGCTGTGCTGGTCGGCGGCGGTGCTGGCCTCGTCGAACAGGTGCAGGGTCACGCCATCGGATTCGCGATAGAAGAGCACCATCAGGTCGTCGCTGTCGGTCCCCAGCAGGGTGCCTTGCAGGTGCAGGTCGCCGCCCACCAGCGCGGCGCTGTCCAGGGTCGGCAGCAGGCGCGCGGCGAGCAGGTTGCTGGAGCGGGTGCGGGTGGGCGACAGGCGCCGGCGCACCACCAGCGGCATCTCGCCGGCAGACAGGGTGGTGCCCGAGGCGATGGGGCTGCCGGGGCTGCCTTCGGCGGTCACCACCAACCGCTGCGGCTGGCGTTCGACCACGCTGAGCTGGACGTTGCCCAGCAGCACTTCCAGGTTGCTCGGGTTGAGGTCGTCGCCATGGAGGGTGAGGGTGGCGCCGGCTTCGAAGCGGGCGGGCTCGACCCGGTCCAGGCGCGCGCCCATGGACGGAATCACGGCTACCTGCACGCCTTCTCGGCCGATCAGGGTCTCGGGCGTGGTGCTGTAGTCGACCCCCACCAGCAGCGCGCCGCGTGGCAGGCTGGCCGGCACTATCATCACCGGGCGCACCTGGAAGGCCACCGAAAGCCGATAGCGCTCCTCGGCGCCCTGCATGGTCTTGGCCAGGAGATCGGCGCCGGATTCGTCGAAGCTCAGCTTGAGCGGCTCCGGGTTGTGCTCCAGGGCCTGGCGCACGTCCAGCGCCACCAGGGAGTCCAGCGGCAGGAAGCCGAGTTCGTGCAGCGCTGCCATGCCACGTCCGAGCAGGTCGTGGGCGGCGGCGGTGTCACTGCTTTCGCCGACGTCGAAGGCGGTCAGGAGGAACTTCAGCACCAGCCAGAGCGGCGGCGGCTCGCCATCGCGCAGTGACAGGTTGCGCAGCTGCGGATCGAGGGCGGTTTCGTAGAGGAAGAGGTTGAGCTTCTCGTTGGAATCGATATTCGCCGCGTCCTCCGGCTTGCCGATGGACACATCGAATCCACGCCTGATCAGGTGATCCTGGATCAGGCGGGTGACCGCCCCTATGGCCTTGCCGGAATCCGCGAGGGACATGGTCAGAGCCTCCGCAGTGCGCGGCGTGACAGGCCGCTACGGGTGGGAGACGCGGACGCCGCGGGCTGCTGCGCGGGGGTCGCTGGCGTGGCCGTGCGGGCCAGGGTCCGCGGCGCCGGGGCCTCGACCCGCAGGTGGATGGCACCGATGGAAATCTCCAGCTGCTCTTCTGCCGCCGCGACCTGTGCTTCGGGCTCGGCGTAGCGCCTGGCAGGTTCCGTTGCCTGGATCGGTATCGCCACCGGCGTGGGCAGCGGGGCACTGGCCTCGTTCCGGGCGAGCGGCGGGCGCGGTGGCTCCAGCGGCGCGCTGGCCTCGGGCGGAATGGCCGCGAAAGGCGTCTGGCCGCGGTCCGGGTTCTCCGCCATGGCGCGGCGTGGCGTCGGCGCAGGCTGCACCGGCGGCGTCAACTGCGGGTCGCTCGCCACCCAGCGCATGGCAGCCTGGACCCGTTCGCCGGCCTGGGGACTGCGCGGCGGCCCGCCGTCCGGCAATTCGACGCCGGGCTGCCGAGACTGCGGAGCGGCTGGTGACCTGGTGGCGGGTTCTGCGCGCGGCCCCGGGGCAACGAGGGCCGGTATGGCGCTGCTGGCCGGGTGGATAGCGTCGTGACGCTGGCGGGCAGGCACAGGCTGCGATACCTGTGCGGCGGGCGTCGGCTGCTCGCTGGCGATCACTGCGGCCCGGGGTTCCGTGCGCAAGGGACGGAGCGCGGGGGCAGCGGGCAGAGGCGCAGCCGGGGCTTCCACGCCGAACTCCAGTGGGGCTTCGGGGCTTGGAGTGGCGCCGCTGGCGAACAGGTTGCTTGCGCGCATCAGGGCGGCGAAGTAGTCGCTCATCATGAGGCCTCGATCAGGGCGAGGTAGTGGGCGCGGCGCGCGGGCGGCAGCGCCATGACCTGGGCTTCGCTCCAGCCGTAGCGCGAGGCCAGGCAATGCACCTCGCGCAGCAGCGTCCGCTGTCGCGCGGCGAGGCGCGCCAGTGCGGTGTCGTCGAGGGCGATGGGGACTTCGCTGGCAGCGCCGCAGGCCGGGCAGTCGCAGGCCACCGCCAGGGCCACCAGCGGGTCGGCCGCCGCCACGGCTGCGGAAAGCCGGGTCTCGTCCTCGGGCCGCACCTGCCCCTCCAGCAGCAGGTCGTCGAGCATCAGCCGCAGGGCTTCGGCGCGAGTGGCGGGCTGCGCGCTACGCCAGCGGCGCAGGTCGTCGCCGGTGGGGCGGCGCAGGGCCAATTCGTTGCCCGGGTCGAGGCAGACGCGCATCGGCCCGCTGTCGTCGGCTCCTGCCAGCAATGTCGCCAGCTCCAGTTCGAACTCGAACGCCTCGGCGCAGGCCGGACAGCGGGCGCTGAAGGGCAGCGCCCGCACGGCGTCAGTGACGGCCACCAGGCGCAGCAGCGTGGCGCTGCGCGCAGCCACCGGCTGCGCCCACCAGAACTCGGCGTCGGCGCCGGCGGCGCATTGGGTCAGCAGGTCGGTGACCAGGCGCGGCCGGTCGCGGTCGGCGAAATCCAGGTCCAGGTCCGGGAGTTCGCCGAAGGGCCGCAGGGCGATGCGCGAAGGAAGCGGGTGCATGGTTCGGCTCAGCCGGCCAGGACCGGTTCGGTGGGTTCGGAAACCTCCGGATCGCGTTCCCAGCCCTCGTTTTCGAGCTTCAGGGTCTGGATGGCGATGGCGTTGGCATTGGCATCCAGGTCGGGCATCGCCTGGAACTCGGAGACCCAGCAGCGATAGAGCTTGTAGGCCAGCACCACCTGGCCGGCCTCGTTGTAGACCTCGAGGATCAGGTCCTTGCGGAAGTCCTTGAGGCTCACCTCGGCGCCCAGCCCGGTGCCCACGTGCCATACCTTGTTGGCCCAGGCCTCGAATTCCAGGTCGTGGGTCACGCCGCGCTCCAGGGTGATGGCCTCGTACTTGGTGCGTCCGGGGGATTTGCGCGAGGTGGAGGGGTCGCCGCCTTCGCGATGCTCGACCACTTCGGTGGTGCGCTTGAGCGCGCCGACCTTGCTCACCCCGGCGACGTAGCGGCCATCCCATTTGATGCGGAATTTGAAGTTCTTGTAGGGATCGAAGCGATGGGTGTTGACGGCGAATTGGGCCATGATCCGACTCCCTTTATTGCAGATCGCCGGCGATCTGCTGGATGGTGAGGACGACGAATTCCGCCGGTTTCAGCGGGGCGAAACCGACCTGGATATTGACGATGCCGAGGTTGCGGTCGGCCTGGGTGGTGGTCTCCTTGTCGCACTTGACGAAGAAGGCTTCCTGTTGCGTCTTGCCCTGGAACGCGCCCTGGCGGAACAGGCCGTTCATGAAGACGCCGATGTTCAGGCGGATCTGCGCCCAGAGCGGCTCGTCGTTCGGTTCGAAGACCACCCACTGGGTGCCGCGATAGAGGCTCTCCTCGATGAACAGGGCGAGACGGCGGATGGGGATGTACTTGTATTCGTCGGCCTGGGCGTCGGCGCCCTTCATGGTGCGTGCGCCCCAGGAAACCCGGCCGTAGGCGGGGAAGCTGCGCAACACGTTGACCCCCAGGGGGTTGATCTGGCCGTTTTCCAGGTCGTTGACCGGCAGGGCCAGGTCGAGCACGCCGTTGAGCACGGCATCGGTGCCGGCGGGAGCCTTCCACACGCCGCGGGTGGCGTCGGTGCGCGCATAGACCCCGGCCAGGGTGCCGGACGGGGCCATCGCCCGAGGCCGCAGGCCATCCAGCGGATCGACGATGCGCACGGCGGGGAAGTAGGTGGCCGCGTTGCGCGACTGCGAGGCGCCATTGGCCCAGGCGCCGATGTTGGCCAGGGTGCGGTTGGCCGGCGCGTCGACGATGTAGAAGGCGCGCCGTGCTTCGCACAGGCTGGTGGCGGCGGGGATCACCCCGGCTTCCTGGCCGGCGGTCATGTCGAAGGTTTCCGGGATCGCCAGGATGTTGAACAGGTCCACGTCCAGCAGGGCATGGATGCCGGTCTTGGCCGATTCGCTGCCCACCAGTTCCAGGGCGCCGCCGCGGGCGCCATCGGCCCCCGGCGAGGCGGGCGCGAGGTTGCTGACCACCACCGGGCGGTGCTCGGCGGCGCCGGTGAACTCGCGGCCGAGGTTGGCAAGGCCCAATTGGATGGTGGCGCTGAGGCCGCCGAAGGCGCCGCCGGCGATGGTCACGCTGGAGGATTCGCCGGCGGTCATGGATTCCAGGGTCAGGTGATCGTTACCGGTTTCACCGTCGGCGCCGGTTTCCGAGCCCTGCAACTGGGCCGCCAGTCCCGCGTCGACTATGGCGTCGTTGGTCGAGGTGACCAGGTCCCCGATGTTGTTCCAGGGCCCGCCCTGGAGGTTCAACAGGAACGGGGTGGTGCCGTCCAGGGTGCCGCCTATGGTGGTGTCGGCCGGGTCGAGGGGGAAGCTGCTGATCTCGCCGCTGACCGCGCGCCCGGCCTCGGCGAAGGCCAGGCCGCCGCTGCGGGCGACGCGGATCAGGGCCGAGGCGTTGTTGATCACCGAGACGGCGTACTGCGCCGAGTTCGAGTCGAGGTTGAGGTTGCGGTGGGTTTCCACCGGCACCAGGGTGGTGCCGTCGGCCTGCAACTGCGAGACCACCAGGTTGAAGTCGCTGTCGGGGTTGCGTACGCCGGTGTGCTGCACGCTCAGCCGCAGGCCGTTGCCCCAGGTGCCGGGGCTGGCGGCGTTGACTTCGAGGACCGGATCGCCAGCGCCATTCTCCAGCACCCAGGCACTGGTGCCGTGGCCGACCGCGACCCGCACGATCAGGGCCTGGGTCCCGCCGTTGAGGAAGAACTGCCGCACGGCATAGGAGAGCGGGCTGTCGCGGTCGAGGCCGCCGTAGCCGCGTTCGAAATCGGCGAAGCTGGTGATGGCCACAGCCTTGTCGGGCACGCCCTTGCGCGTATAGCCGACGAAGGCGGCGATGGAGGTCGCAACACCGGTAATGGTGCGTACCCCGCTGGCCTTTTCGACGATGTAGACACCGGGATAGCTGACTTGGACCATGACGCCGACTCCTTTGCGCTGTGCAGGGGACCCAGCCGGGGAGGCGCCGGGAGGCGTCCCTGGTGGACTCTTGGGTGACTCGGTTCGACTTCGGGGCAGGGCTGGAACTGTTGCCGTCGCCAGCAGGACGCTGGAGCGGCAAGACACGGAGGGGGAATGATCGAGTCGCTTCCTTATCGACCGTGCAGTTATTTAACTGGACACAATGCTACCGCCACTCGCCTTCAACAAATTGGGCGAAAGTTTGTTTGTCTGGAACTTGTGTACTAACTTGGGGATCACAATTCCATGTGCAATAATTGATGGCAGAGTGCCTTCAATGAGTGCTGTCAGGAGACAGAAAATCAGGATAGTTCGCCATTTAAGGCGCACAATCTTTCTGCGTAGGCGGATGGCTCTTTCCGACCGACGGGCAAGTTGCACGGAAAACTACCAGGGCTGCTCCTACCATTAGTCGGCGGGCCGATTTACCCGGCAGCGCGGAATTCAGGGAAGAACTAGCGTCAGTTAGAGGTTGATTCGCGCTAGGGACGGCCATGAACAAACACGTACTTCTCCCCGACATCGCCTGGTATCTCGTGCAATGCAAAGCGCGCCAGGACGAGCGTGCGCGGGAGCACCTGATGCGCCAGGGCTTCGACTGCTTCTGCCCGACCCTCAAGGTGGAAAGCCTCAAGGGCGGCAAGCTCAGGCGGCTCGCCCTGCCCATGTTTCCCGGCTACCTCTTCGTCCACTTTCGTGCCCAGGACAACTGGACCGCATTGCGCTCAACGCGAGGCGTGACGCGGGTCGTCAGCTTCTCGGGAAAGCCCTCGCAGGTGCCGGACAGTATCGTCGAACACCTCAGGCTGCGCTGCGACGAGGCCGGTGAATGCGCCGCACTGAACCCTGGGGACAGGGTTCAGGTCCGGGTCGGGCCCTATGCGGAGATGGATGCGATCTTCCTGGCCATGGATGGGGAGCAACGGGTGATGCTCTTGTTTAATATCCTCAATCGCCAACAGCAAGTGAGTATTCCAATTTCCCATCTTGTGGCTTGAATAAAGCGCGATTCCAGGCGTGTCGTTGAATTACATTCGCTGGTGTTAATTTAATATTTCGCGGCATTGTCGTGAAAGTTTATTGAATTGTGTTTGTGCAATTTCTTGACGCTCCCGGTTTGTGCATTCATCTCGCGGATTTTTCAGCCGGATCTTTGCCGGATCAGTTGACTTCGATGGGGGTTTCAAGTTGCTTTGGCGGCCCGCTATAAATCCTTCCGCTGCCACCTTGTCCATATTGCGGGATGCAACTTGGTACCTGCCGGCAAATATCGCGCTGGTAGTTTTTGTATCCTTCCCGGATATCAAGTCCCCGGCGGGGCAGGTCCCTTGGCGAGTTATCTGGCGGGACAGTGAAACTCGGTTTAGCGGCTATGGGCCGAAGAGGTCCAGCGGAATGGCGACTGCGGCATAGAGGGCCAGCGCCATCAGCATGCCGAGGTAGAGGCTGGAGGACTTGAAGAAGGTCGGGACCCTCGCCAGGACTTTCTCACGCGCATTCCGGCCAGACATATCCACCTCGCCATCGGGAAGAGCAGCAGGGGCACGCCACCGGTGCAGGCACGGTTGGCGCGGTCTTGGTTCAATCCTTTTCGGCGGAGCCCGCCCTGTCAACGCGGATGGCGCGCGCATCCAGCGAAAGGTCGAAACCCTGGCATGGGTGGTAGAGGCCCGGACGCCGGGTGTTTCCTTCGGCCAGGCGTTGTCTGCGGTAGTGGATTGGCGGTGAGTTTTCGAGGGCAACGGTGGCGATTCCACCTGAACTTTCCCAGGCGGGGCGCCATCCACCCAAGGGAACGGGTTGTTCGCAACGCGAGGATCACGCCATGAAAATGCCCTGCGTCCTGGGCGCCTGCCTCGTCCTGCTGCCCACCCTCTGGGTCCATAACCCGAGACCTCGACCAAGGCCGGCGAAGACGAATGCGCCATGTACGACAAGCGCCTGAAGGAGTTGGATGAGGCGGAGAAGAAAGCCGAGGGAGCGGGTTGAGTCTCCTTGCGCAACGGCCCATCGCGTAGGGTGCGCTGTGCGCACCGGCATTGGCGTCGGCGGGCTCAGTATCAGGTTTGGACATCGTAGTTGGTGCGCATGGCGCACCCTGCGGTCGAGCTACCCGAACCGTGACGAGGCATCCCGAATCCTGGGATGCCTCGGGGCTTCACCTCAATGCGCGCCTGCGCCCTTGGTCAGGTCACTTTCGTTCCACTCGGTGTAGACGCAGGCGTCCGCCGCGGCCCAGCGCACCAGTACCGGTGCGCCCGGTTGCAGCGGTGCGGTGGAGCCGGAAAGCTCCTTGAGCGTCAGGCTGGCGCCGCTGGCAGTGGTCACGCTGCAGGTCAGGCACTCGCCGAGGAACACGGTTTCCGCGACCTTGGCCTGGATCTGGTTCCAGCCGGCGGCCAGGGGTTCCCGGGCAGCCTGTTCCGGGGTCAGTACCTGGGCCTTTTCCGGGCGCACCATCAGTACCAGGTCCTGGCCGTTGTGCAGGCCGGCGGTGGGGCGGATGGCCAGGGACTGGTTCTCGAAGCTGGCGGCGGCGTTGCCTTGGGCCTTCACCTTGAGGAAGTTGGAGTTCCCCAGGAAAGAGGCGACGAAGGCATTCGGCGGGTTTTGGTACAGGTCATAGCCGCTGCCCAGGCCGACGATCCTGCCGTGGCTGAAGATGGCGATGCGCTGGGACAGGCGCATGGCTTCTTCCTGGTCGTGGGTGACGTAGACAATGGTGATGCCGAGGCGACGGTGCAGGTGGCGCAGTTCGTCCTGCAGGTCTTCGCGCAGCTTCTTGTCCAGGGCGCCCAGGGGTTCGTCCATCAGCAGGATGCGTGGCTCGTAGACCAGCGCCCGGGCGATGGCCACGCGCTGCTGCTGGCCGCCGGAGAGCTGGGCCGGGCGGCGATGGGCGAACGGGTCCAGGCGCACCAGCTTGAGCATGGCTTCGACGCGGCGCTCGCGCTCGCCGGCGGCCTGCTTGCGGATGTCCAGCGGGAAGCCGATGTTGTCGCGCACGTTGAGATGGGGGAACAGCGAGTAGCGCTGGAACACCATGCCGATGTCGCGCTTGTGCGGCGGCACGTTCACCAGGGATTTGCCGTCCACCAGGATTTCCCCGGAGCTGGGCGTCTCGAAGCCGGCCAGCATCGACAGAGTGGTGCTCTTGCCGGAGCCGCTGGAGCCGAGGAAGGTGAGGAACTCGCCGTCCTGGATGTCCAGGGAGATGTTGTCCACGGCGGCGAAGTCGCCGTAGTGCTTGTTCAGGTTGCGCAGGCTGACCAGGGTCTTGTTTTCGCGGGTGTCTTGGATCACGGCACTCATTTCGTTTTCCTCGGCGCTCAGGCGCTGACTTGATTGCGCCGGCGCAGGGCGGCGGCGATCACCATGACCAGTACGGACAGGCCGATCAGCAGCGTCGAGGCGACGGCGATCACCGGGGTCAGGTCCTGGCGCAGGGTGGTCCACATTTTCACGGGCAGGGTCTGCAGGGTCGGGCTGGCCATCATCACGCTCAGCACCACCTCATCCCAGGAGACCAGGAAGGCGAAGAGGGCGCCGGCCATCATGCCGGGGCGGATCGCCGGGAAGGTCACCTTGATCACCGCCTGCAGGCGCGAGGCACCGCAGATCACCGCGGCATCCTCGATGGACTGATCGAACAGCTTCAGCGAGTTGATGATCGAGATGATGGTGAAGGGCAGGGCGACTATCACGTGGCTGACCACGAAGGAGAACAGCGTGCCGGTGTAGCCCAGCTTGAGGAACAGGGCGTACACGGCGACGGCGATGATCACCAGCGGCACGATCATCGGCAGGGTGAAGAGCCCATAGAGCATCTCCCGGCCGGGGAACTTGCCGCGCACCAGGGCGAAGGCGGTGGGCAGGCCCAGGGCCACGGAGCAAATGGTGGTCAGCACGGCGACCTTGAGGCTGGCCAGGGCCGACTCCATCCACTCGGCATTGGAGAAGAACTGTTCGTACCACTTCAGGGTCCAGCCCGGCGGCGGGAACACCAGCCACTGGGAGGAACCGAAGGACAGCAGCACGATGAACAGGATCGGCAGCAGGAGAAACGCTGCGATCGCCCCCGTGGTGAGGTAGAGGCCGATGCGCAGGCGCAGGCCCATGGCGTTGGGTGACAGCAGCATGGCTTACCTCGCAGTGCTCGAAGCCACCGGCGATTCCGGCTGCAGCTTCAGGTAGACGTAGAACAGCGCCAGGGTGATGGCGATCAGCAGCGCGGCGGCGGCGCTGGCCAGGCCCCAGTTGAGGAAGGACTGCACCTGCTGGACGATGAACTCCGGCAGCATCATGTTCTGCGCGCCACCCAGCAGGGCCGGGGTGACGTAGTAACCCAGCGACATGACGAAGACCATCAGGCCACCGGAGAACAGACCCGGCCGGCACAGGGGCAGGAACACCTTGAAGAAGTTGGTCCAGGGGCTGGCGCCGCAGATGGAGCCGGCCTGCAGCACCATGGGGTCGATGGCCGACATGGTCGCCTGCAGCGGCAGCACGATGAAGGGAATCATGATGTAGCTCATGCCGATCACCACACCGGTGAGGTTGTGCACCATCTCCAGCGGCTGGTCGATGATGCCCAGCGCCATCAGCGCCTTGTTGATCACCCCGGAGGCCTGCAGCAGCACCAGCCAGGAATAGGTGCGCGCCAGCAGGCTGGTCCACATCGACAGCAGCACGATGTTCAGCAGCCAGCGGCCCCAACCGCGGGGCACCAGGGTGATCACCCAGGCCAGGGGGAAGCCCAGCAGCAGGCTGATCAGGGTCACCAGGCCACCGACGGCGAAGGTGTTGAACAGCACGCGGGCATAGGCGGAGTTGGCGAACAGCTGCTCGTAGTTGCCCAGGCCCGGGGTGGGTTCGAGTACGCCGCGAAGGAGCAGGCCGATCAGCGGCGCGAGGAAGAACAGGCCGAGGAACAGCAGGGCCGGGATCAGGTTGCGGGCGCCGCGCCAGCGCAGTGCGGCCTGGTTGTCTTGCTTCATCGGCACAGCCTTGGACTGGGGGTTGCCGGAAGCGCGGGATGCACTTCCGGTGGCCTTGGCCGGCGAGTTGGGCTGGATGGCGGCCATCTTCACTTGACCAGCCATTCGTTCCACCGAGCAGCGATAGCCTGGCCGTTCTTGGCCCAGTACGCGTAGTCGAGGGTGATCTGGTCCTTAGCGTAGGCGGTGGGCAGGTTGGGGGCGAGGTCGCTCTTGAGCTGGCCGACGCTGTCGACGTTCACCGGGGCGTAGGCGGTGAGGTTGGCGAACTCGGCCTGGCCCTTGGCGCTGCTGGCATTGGCCAGGAACTTCATGGCCGCGTCCTTGTTCTTGGCGCCCTTGGGGATGACCAGGAAATCAGCCATGACCAGGTTCTGTTTCCAGCTCACGCCGACCGGCGCGCCATCCTGTTGCAGGGCATAGACGCGGCCGTTCCAGAACTGGCCCAGGCTGGCTTCGCCAGAGGCGAGCAGTTGCTGGGACTGGGCGCCGCCGCCCCACCAGACGATGTCCTGCTTGATGGTGTCGAGTTTCTTGAAGGCGCGGTCCAGGTCCAGCGGGTAGAGCTTGTCGGCCGGTACGCCGTCAGCCAGCAGGGCCAGTTCCAGCACGCCGGGGCTCGGCCACTTGTAGAGGGCGCGCTTGCCCGGGTAGTTGGCGGTGTCGAACAGGGCGGTCCAGTCCTGCGGCGCCTTGCCGCCGAGCTTGCCCTGGTTGTAGCCGAGCACGAAGGAGAAATAGAAGGAGCCGACGCCGTGGTCGGAGACGAAGCGCGGGTCGATCTTGTCGCGCTGGATGACGTTGAAGTCGAGGGGCTCGAGCAGGCCTTCGCTGGCGGCGCGCAGGGCGAAGTCGGCTTCGACGTCGACCACGTCCCACTGCACGTTGCCGCTCTCGACCATGGCCTTGAGCTTGCCGTAGTCGGTCGGGCCGTCCTGCACCACGCGGATGCCGCTGGCCTCGCTGAAGGGCTCGGCCCAGGCCTGCTTCTGCGCGTCCTGGGTAGTGCCACCCCAACTGACGAAGCTGATGTTTTCGGCGGCGATGGCGGCGGTGCCGGTCGCGGCCAGGAATGCTGCGGCGAGTACCGCGGTAGCGCGTTTCTTAAACACCATCTTGCTTGCCCTCATTGTTGTGTTTGTACGCAAGCGGGCTTGCCTTACCCGCTTATCAGGAGCAGGGGGCCCCGTGGGGCCATCAGGGGCGGCCGGGCCGGGAGGCAGTTCCCGGAAAATATCTCGGCCTACGGAATGTCATATTATGGTATTCCAAACTTTCTGCAAGTCCTCGGCGTTGCCGGTTGTCGCCATCGCCGCTGGAAGCCGCTTCGCTGGTGATGAATGGTTGGGTGGAAAAGTCTCTTGTGGGGGCGAATTCATTCGCTATGGGCTGCGCAGCAGCCCCCATCGGCCTGGCAGGGCAAACCTGCGGTCTGCTTAGCGAATGAATTCGCCCCCACAGGAAGAGCATCAGGCCGTAGCCCGGATGGAATCCGGGGATTGCCTGCACCCTTGCTCCCGGATTGCATCCGGGCTACCAGGCTGGCACCAGTCCCTCTGTGGGGGCGAATTCAATCGCGAAGGGCTGCGCAGCAGCCCCCGTCGGGCTTGCAGGGCAGGCCTGAGGCCTGCTTCGCGAATGAATTCGCTCCTACAGAGGGTGTGGTGCCGGGGAAGGGCTCAACCCTCGAACGGAATGGTCTCCACCACTTCCAGGTCGTAGCCGGTCAGGCCGGCGTATTTCAGCGGTGCGCCGAGGTGGCGCAGTTTGCCCACGCCCAGGTCCTGGAGGATCTGCGCGCCGGTGCCGACTTCGGAGTAGATGCGTGATTGCGAGCGGCTGAACTGGCGGCGCGGCTGGGTGAGTTGCGGCACGCGCTCCAGCAGGGCCTGTGAGGACTCGTTGTTGGCCAGCACCACCACCACGCCGTGGCCGGCCTCGGCGACCTTCTCCAGCGCGGCCCAGAGGGTCCAGTTCTTCGGCCCGGTGTACTCGGCGCCGACCAGGTCGCGCAGCGGGTCGATCACATGCACCCGCACCAGGGTCGGCTCGTCGCGGCGGATGTCGCCCATCACCATGGCCATGTGCACGCCGCCCTCGATGCGGTCCTCGAAAGTGACCAGGCGGAAGGTGCCGTGCACCGTGGGAAGTTCGCGTTCGCCGATGCGGGTGACCGTGTGTTCGGTACTGAGGCGGTAGTGGATCAGGTCGGCGATGGTGCCGATCTTGATCCCATGCTTTTCGGCGAAGGCTTCCAGGTCCGGGCGGCGAGCCATGCTGCCGTCGTCGTTCATCACCTCGACTATCACCGCCGCTGGGCTGAAGCCGGCCAGGCGAGCCAGGTCGCAGCCGGCTTCGGTATGCCCGGCGCGGGTCAGCACGCCACCTTCGCGAGCGCGCAGGGGGAAGATGTGGCCGGGTTGCACCAGGTCGTCGGCGCACGCTTCCGGAGCGACGGCGGTGAGTACGGTATGGGCGCGGTCGGCGGCGGAAATGCCGGTGGTCACGCCGCTGGCGGCCTCGATGGAGACGGTGAAGGCGGTGGCGAAGGCGCTGCCGTTGGCGGGCACCATCTGCTCCAGGCCGAGGCGCTGGCAGTGCTCGTCGGTCAGGGTCAGGCAGATCAGGCCGCGGGCTTCGCGGGCCATGAAGTTGATCGCTTCGGGCGTGCACATTTCCGCCGCCAGGAGCAGGTCGCCCTCGTTCTCGCGGTCCTCGTCGTCGACCAGCAGGACCATCCTGCCCTGGCGGAAGTCTTCGATGATTTCTTCGATGCGATTGAACGGCATGGTGCGGTACCTGGCTGGATTGAGGGGTGGGTAATCTGGTATACCATAATACCAATTTAGCCGAAACAGCAGAGGTCAGCATGAAGGCTTACTGGATCGCCCACGTCGATGTGACGGACCCGACCCGCTACAGCGAATACACCCGCCGCGCCCCGGCCGCTTTTGCCAGGTATGGCGGCAAGATCCTCGCTCGGGGCGGCCGCTCCGAGGCGCTGGAGGGACGGGAGACGCCGCAGCGCAGCGTGGTGATCGAGTTCACCTCCTATGAGCAGGCGCTGGCCTGCTACCGCTCGGCGGAGTACCAGGAAGCCTGTGGCTATCGCCAGGGGGTGGCGCGGGCGGAGGTGATCATCGTGGAGGGGGTGGAGCCGTAGGTTGGACCGGGCGGCGCTCCGCTGAGCTGAGCGAAGCCCAACATTGCCTTGGCACGAGGTCGGGATTGTTGGGCTTCGCTGCGCTCTGCCCAACCTACAAGAAGGCGGTGAACCGGATCACCGGATGAAGTGGATCTTCCCGGTATCGTCATTACCCATGTAGATGCCATACACCCCGGCCTGGCGTTCCTCGATATAGCGTTCGAGGATCTGCCGGATGGCGGGATAGTAGATGGCGTCCCAGGGAATCTCCTCCGGGGCGAAGAAGCGGTAGGCGAGGGTTTCCGGGCCGTGCTGGCCGGTCACTTCCAGGGCGGTGGCGCGGAAGATGATGTAGACCTCGCTGATCTTCGGCACGCTGAAGATGGAGTAGGGCGAGACGATCTCGGCGCGCACGCCGCTCTCTTCCCAGACTTCGCGCAGCGCCGCTTCCTCGGTGGTCTCGCCGTTCTCCATGAAGCCGGCGGGGAGGGTCCAGGTGCCGGGGCGCGGCGGGATGGCGCGCTGGCACAGCAGGTATTTGCCGTCCTGCTCGATGATGCAGCCGGCGATGACCTTCGGGTTTTCGTAGTGGATGTAGCCGCAGCCCGCGCAGACCAGCCGTTCGTGGGTGTCCCCGGCAGGGCACTGGCGGCTCAGGCCGCCGCTGCCGCAGCTGGGACAGAAGCGCGGGGCGGGCATCTCGTCAGCGCCCTATGCGCGGCTCTTTGAGGGCGATGGGCGTGGCGATGTCGCGCACCTTGCCCGGTTCGTCCTGCTTGGACTTGAGGTACTCCAGGGCCACCTTGGCGGCGGCGCGGACGTGGTCCACCGAAGCCTGGTGGGCGGCCAGCGGGTCGCCGCTCTTGATGGCCTCGACCATGCGCTCCATTTCCTTGTTGCTGGCGCCGCGGCGGTTCGCCTGGGACACCGAGGTGGCGCGCAGGTAGCTGATGCGTGCCTGCAGCTGGCGCAACTGGGTGGCGGCGATGTGGTTGCCGGAGCCTTCCAGCAGCACGTCGTAGAAGCCCTGCACGGATTCCAGCACCTGCTGCAGCTCGCCTTCTTCGAGGGCCTTGCGGTTCTCCTCGAGGGCGCGCTCCAGGGCGCGGATGTCCTTGGCCTTGGCGTTGAGGGTGAAGAGCTGGACGATCAGGCCCTCGAGCACGCAGCGCAGCTCGTAGATGTCACAGGCGTCTTCCAGGGTGATGATGGCCACGCGCGGCCCCTTGGCGTCGGCGAACTCCACCAGGCCCTCGGATTCCAGGTGGCGCAGGGCTTCGCGCACCGAGGTGCGGCTGACGCCGAGGCGGTCGCAGAGGTCGCGCTCAACCAGGCGGTCGCCGGGCAGCAACTGGAAGTTCAGGATGGCGCCCCGCAGCTTGTCGAGGACGATCTCGCGCAGGGTGACGGGGTTGCGGTTGACCTTGAAGCTGTCATCGAGGGGCAAGCGTTTCATGTGGTCCGCTCTGGTTATGGCTGTCCGTAGAAAAACAACGAAGGAGCACCACCGGATGCTCCCTCGTCAGTTCTTGCTGGCGCTCAACCCTGGGCCTCTGCGTCGGCCTCGGCGAAGGCTTCGCGGGCGATGCGGAAGCTGTCCACCGCTGCCGGTACACCGCAGTAGATGCCGACTTGCAGCAGGATTTCGCGGATCTGCTCCCGGGACAGGCCGTTACGCAGGGCACCGCGAACATGCAGCTTCAGTTCGTGGGGGCGGTTGAGTGCCGAAATCATGGCCAAGTTTATCATGCTGCGTTCTTTCAGCGATAAACCGTCCCGGCCCCAGACGTGGCCCCAGCAGTATTCGGTGACCAGTTCCTGAAGCGGGCGGGTGAAGTCGTCGGCGTTCTGGATCGACTTGTTCACATAGGCCTCGCCCAGCACCTGGGTTCGGATCTCCAGGCCTTTTTCGTATTTCTCGTTGCTCATCGGTGATTCCTCCACCTCTGGTCTTGTGCAGGTACGGCAATAAAAAAGGGCCGCTGCCGAGAGTGGCGACGGGCTGCCCTGAAGGGTGACTCAGTCGATCTCCGGCAGGGCGCCGAGCTTGCCCCGGTGGTAGACCATGGGCGTGACCTCGTCCTTGGGCAGGATCAGGTTCTTCACCGCGCCGACGATGATGGCGTGGTCGCCACCGTCGTATTCGCGCCACAGTTCGCACTCGATGATGGCGGTGGCCTTGGAGAGCAGCGGGTTGCCCAGCTCGCTCAGGTGCCATTCGATGCCCTGCGCCTTGTCCTTGCCTTTCCTGGCGAAGGCATAGGCCTCGGCCTGCTGGTCGGCGCACAGCAGGTGGATGGCGAACTGCTTGCTGTCGCGCAGGATCGGGTAGGTGTCCGAGGCGTAGTTGGGGCAGAACAGCACCAGGGCCGGGTCGATGGACAGGGCGCTGAAGGCGCTGGCGGTGATGCCGACTATCTCCCCGTCGCCGTCCAGGGTGGTGACCACCGTGACGCCGGAGGGGAAGGAGCCCATCACTTCTTTGTAGATGCCGGGTTCGATCATCGCGGGTCTCCTCAGCGCATCACGAAGGGGTCAGGCATGGGCGCCTGCGAGAGGTTGATCCACACCGTTTTCAGCTCGGTGTAGGCCAGCACCGAATCGATGCCGCTCTCGCGGCCGTAGCCGCTGTTGTGGAAGCCGCCGATGGGGGCCATGGCGGAAACTGCACGGTAGGTGTTGACCCAGATGATCCCGGAGCGGATGTCGCGGGCCATGCGATGGGCACGGCCGAGGTCGCGGGTCCAGATGCCGGCGGCGAGGCCGAACTGGGAGTCGTTGGCGATCGCCAGGGCCTCGGCCTCGTCCTTGAAACGGATGACCGAAGCCACGGGGCCGAAGACTTCTTCCTGCATGATCTTCATCGAGTTGCGGTCGCACTCGAACAGGGTCGGCTCGTAGTACCAGCCCTGTGCGTCGATGGCCGGACGCTTGCCGCCCAGGCGCAGGCGCGCACCCTCGGCCAGGGCATCGGCCACCAGGCCTTCGACTACCGCGAGCTGCTGCGCGGTGGCCATGGGGCCCATCTCGCTGGTTTCGTCCTGCGGGTTGCCGATGCGGATGCGCTGGGCGCGGGCCACCAGGCGCTCGACGAATTCGTCGTAGATCTCGTCCTGCACCAGCAGGCGCGAGCCGGCCACGCAGCTCTGCCCGGAGGCGGCGTAGATGCCGGCCACGGCGCCGTTGATGGCGCTGTCCAGGTCGGCGTCGGCGAAGATGATGTTGGGCGACTTGCCGCCCAGTTCCAGCGACAGCTTGGCGAAGTTCTCCGCGCTGCTGCGCACGACATGGCGGGCGGTGGCCGCGCCGCCGGTGAAGGCGATCTTGCGCACCAGCGGATGGCGGGTCAGCGCCGCGCCGGTGCTCGGGCCGAAGCCGGTGACCACGTTGACCACGCCCGCCGGAATGCCGGCTTCGAGCGCCAGGCGTGCCAGTTCGAGAATGGTCGCCGAGGCGTGCTCGGAGGGTTTCAGCACGATGGTGTTGCCGGCGGCGAGCGCCGGGGCCAGCTTGATCGCGGTGAGATACAGCGGGCTGTTCCAGGGAATGATCCCGGCCACCACGCCCAGCGGCTCGTGCACGGTGTAGGCGAAGAGGTCGGGCTTATCCAGTGGCAGGGTACCGCCTTCGAGTTTGTCCGCCAGGCCCGCGGTGTAGTGGAAAAACTCCGGCAGGTAGCCGACCTGGCCGCGGGTCTCGCGGATCAGCTTGCCGTTGTCGCGGCTTTCCAGCTGGGCCAGGTGCTCCTTGTTCTCGGCGATCAGGTCGCCCAGGCGGCGCAGCAGCTTGCCGCGCGCGGTGGCGGTCAGGCCGCGCCAGGCCGGGTTCTCGAAGGCCTTCTGGGCGGCCTGTACGGCGCGCTCGACATCCGCTTCATCGGCGTCGGGCAGCTCCGCCCAGGGCTCGGCCAATGCCGGGTTGAGGCTTTCGAAGGTCTTGCCGGCCAGTGCATCGACCCACTGGCCGTCGATGCACATCTGGAAGCGTGCGAGGGTCATGCGACGATCCCCTTTGTCTTGTTCTGGATAGTCTGCGCCTGGTGGAGGAAGTCCAGCAGCACCTGGTTGACCAGGCGCGGCGACTCCACCGGCATCATGTGGCGCTGCTCGTCGAGCACCGCGACCTGGGCACCGGGAATGCGTTCGGCCAGCTGCCGGGCCATCTCGGGCGTCGAGCCGGGGTCCAGCTCGCCGGTGGCGACCAGGGTCGGCACCTGGATGCCGGCGAGGTCATCGGCGCGGTACATGTCCTGGGTGGCGAACAGCTCATAGGTAGTCAGATAGCCCTGCGGGTCGTTGCTGGCAAGGGTCTGGCGGATGGCGGCGATCTGCGCCGGGTTGGCCGCCTGGTACTCGCGGCTGAACCAGCGCGACAGGGCCGCCTCGGCATTGGCGTCCGGGCCGTGCTCGGCGGCCTGGCGGGTGCGTTCGATCACCCCGGCGCGTTGCTCGGCGCTGCGGTTGAACACACTGTTGAGTATCACCAGACCTTCCAGTTGCTGCGGGAAGTGCAGGGCGAAGGCCCGTGCCACCAGGCCACCCATGGAGAAGCCGATGACCGTGGCCTGCGGCAATTGCAGGTGGTCGAGCAACTCCTTCAGCTGCGCGGCATAGCCGGCCAGCCCGGTGCCCGGTTCCGGACGCGGGCTGGCGCCGTGGCCGAGCATGTCGTAGGCGATGACCTGGAAGTGCGGAGCGAGGCCGACGATCTGGCCTCCCCACATTTCCTTGTTCAGGCCCACGCCGTGGATCAGTACCACGGGGTGGCCTTGGCCGGTCGCCAGATAGCTGGTGCCGGCCGGGGTGCGTTCAGCGGTGAGCCGAATCATGGATCGCTCCTGCACGGGCCTTGGGATCACTGGGCCTGCTCGGCGGCCAGCTCTTCCAGATCGATGTAGCGGTTGCCGATGCGCGGGTGCAGGCGGCCACCGTCGGCAGCGCCCAGCACAACGACGATCTCGTCGGCGCGCGGCGCGTCCTCGATTTGCATTTCCAGGGTGATGTAGTGGGAGCGCAGGCCCTCGTCGTCCTTGTGCATCATCGGGATCTGGATCGAGGTGCCCGGACCGCCGCGCTTGTTGGTGAAGCTCAGGTAGCTCTTGGCGTTCACCGCCTGGCGGTAGTGGTTGCCGAAGCGCAGGGTGTGGATCACGGCAGAGGCGTGTTCGATTTCACCATCGGCGCCGACCACGGCGGCCTTGCCATAGGCTTCGATCTTCGCGGCACCGCCGATGGCGGCGGTCAGGCGCTCGACCATCATCGCGCCGAGGTCGGAGCAGTTGGCCTTGATCTCGGGCTTGAGGTCCTCGACGAAACCGCGGCCGACCCAGGGGTTCTTGATCACCACGGCCAGGCCCACCATGGTCACTGGCTTGTCGGTGGCCTTGCCGCCCTCGATGAAGGTCTCTTCGACGTAGCTGACGATCTTGCGGATTTCGAAACTCATTGGGCTCTCCAGGTTGGGGAATTCGTTTGTTGTCTGATGGTATACCATAATATTGAATATGCAAGAGCCAGGTGCCGGGGGAGGGCGGGGCTTGGCGACGGAAGGTCGTGGGGAGGCCCGGAATGCAGCTGGCGGCGGGGCGCGAAGGATAAGGGAAAATGATGGAATACCGTAATACGAGATTCCATTTGCGTACAAAGAGGCAATGAGTCGGGCGCATTTCCTGTGGGGGCGAATTCATTCGCGATGGGGCGCACAGCGCCCCCTTGGAACCACCGGCCGCGCCTACGGCCCGGTTAGCGAATGAATTCGCCCCCACAAAAAGAGGCAGTTCCACCCTGTGCGGCTACTGCGCCAGGGACCGTTCAGCCGCGTTTGCGGCCTTGCGCCGCATCAGCCCGTAGTAGGTGATAGCCGGTACCAGCAACCCCACCACCCAGGCCAGGTCGATGCCGTCCAGGGCATTGGCGATGGGGCCGACGTAGAGGGTGGTGTTCATGAAGGGTACTTCCAGCAGGATGGCCAGCACGAAGCTGCCGCACGCCACCAGGTTCACCCGGCCATAGCGGCCGTCCATGTCGAAGATGTCGGGCACGCAGTAGTCGCCTTTGCGCAGGCAGTAGTAGTCCACCAGGTTGATGGCGGTCCAGGGGATGAGGAAGTAGCTCATGAAGAAGATGAAGTTGAGGAAGAAGGCGATGAAGTCCTCCTGGCTGATGGTGCACAGGGCGGTGGCGATGATGCTGATCGCCAGCATGAACAGCCCCCGGACCACAGGCGTCACGCGAAGGCGCGCGAATGGCTCGATCACCGTCACCGTGGACATGAAGGCGCCATAGAGGTTGAACACGTTGATCGCCACTTGGCCATAGATGATGAATACGAACAGCAGCACCGCGCCAGGTCCGAACAACTGCGCCAGGTGACTGCCGACGTTGCCTGCGAAACCGCCGATGGCAACGCTGAGCATGGCGCCGAGGATCATCATCCAGGCCCCGCCGGCCACGGTGCCGGCGTAGCTGAACCAGAACACCCGGGACATGGGCGTGCTGCTCGGCAGGTAGCGCGAGTAGTCCGCCACATAGGGGGCATAGGAGAGCTGCCAGGTGACGGCGATGCTCACCGCCACCAGGAACTTGGACAGCGAGAAGCCGGCCGGCGACCACTGCCCGGCGGGGATTGGCAGGCCCAGGGCGAGCGCCGTGGCGACCAGGAACACCAGGATGGAGAGGATCGACAGGACTTTCTGCAGGCGGTGGATCAACCGGTAGCCGTAGAGCGCGACCACGAAGCACAGCGCACCGATCAGGTAGATGTTGCCGTCGCCGCCCAGGGGGCTGACCGATTCGATGGCCTGGGCGGCCAGCAAGGTGTTGCTGACGAAGAAGCCCAGGTAGATGAGCATCACGAACAGCAGCGGCAGCACGGCGCCAATCACGCCGAACTGGGCGCGGCTCTGGATCATTTGCGGAATGCCCAGCTTCGGCCCCTGGGCCGAGTGCGAAGCCATGAAGAGGGCGCCGATCAGCGAACCTAGGATGATCGCCATGGCGCTCCAGAACAGGTTCAGGCCGATGACCACCGGCAGCACGCCGGAGGCGATGGTGGTGATGTTCATGTTGGCGCCGAACCAGATGTAGAACAGCGAGCCGGGTTTGCCGTGGCGCTCGCTTTCGGGAATGAAATCGATGCTGCGTTTCTCGACGTTCATGGCGGTCACTCCTGATCCCGGCGCTGCAGGCCGAGGCTGGATTCGAGAAGGGCGATGGTTTCGACGAACTGCACGGGCTGGTGGGCGAACTGGTCCGGCGCCTGTGGGCGGCAGGATATGAAGGGCTCGCCCCGCAGGGCGCGCAGGTACTCCCCGGTGGCGAACAGCTCGATGGCGTAGACCCAGTTGGCCAGGATCAGCAGTGCGGCGTAGTGCGCCGCGCGGGTGGTGGTGGTGCAGGCGTCGGCTATCAGGTCGACCCGGTAGCCGAGGGCGAAGGCGTCCTGCACCGTCGCCAGCACGCAGGCGTCGGTAAGCACGCCGGAAACCATCAGGCGGCTGACGCCCAGGCACTTCAGCCGTGCGTCCAGGTCGGTGCGGTGGAAGGCGCTGTAGCGCGGCTTGTCGATGACGCAGTCGCCCGGTTGTGGCGCCAGGCGCGCAAGGATTTCCACCTGGCGGGTCCCCGCGCAATAGCTGGCCGGACGCCCGTTGGCCTCCAGCGGCTCGCCGGGCGGCAGGTCGGTGGCCTCTGCATCGTTGATATGTCGCGTGTAGATCAGGGGAATGCCGGCGGCACGCGCGGCAGCGATCAAGGCGGCGCTGTTGTCGAGCACGGTCTCGAAGTCATGCAGGTGGAAGCCATCCTCCTGCTGCATGTCGATGACCAGGTAGGCGATATCGTTTCTCATGGGCAACTCTTGTTTTTGTGCGGAAAATGCCGGCAGCCCGCGCCATGGCGCCGTCGATGCACGGATGCCAGGACCGGGAGCTCGAGGGATCGAGCCGGCTGCCAGGTGAGTTCAGCGGGGAGAGTCGCTCAGGAGACTATCTGCCAGAAGCCGTTCTGCTTGGCCGATACGGAGGCGCGCAGGCGTTTCAGGTGAACGTGCGCAGGTGTCCACTTGCCGCGCAGGTAAGCCATCGAGGCTCCGGGCAGTGGTTGGGCGTTGCAGGTGATCAGGCCTTGGTTCATGGGGCTGTCGACCATCTTCATGGGGAGCGTGGCCGGATCGCCCGATCCGGCCACGTGACGCGATGACTCAGTTGAACGCCGGCACCACGTGCTTGATGAAGAGTTCCAGGGACTTCTTCTTCTCGGCATGGGACAGGCTATTGTCGGCCCAGAAGCTGAACTCGTCCACGCCCAGCTCCTGGTAGTGGCGGATGCGTGCGATGACTTCTTCGGGGGTGCCGATCATGGTGTTCTTGCGGATGTTCTCCAGCTCGAATTCCGGCCGGTCCTTGAACTTCTCTTCCGGGCTCGGCTGGAGGATGCCGTTGACCGGGACTTCCTTGTTGCCGAACCAGGCATCGAAGGTGCGGTAGAACCGCGAGATGGCGGCGGCACCGACCTTCCAGCCTTCCGGGTCGTCCACGCCGTGTACGTGGGTGTGGCGCAGTACCATCAGTTGCGGGCGCGGCACATCCGGGTTGTTGGCGAGAGCAGTCTCGAACTTGTTCTTCAGGTCCACCACTTCCTCGTCACCCTTCATCAGCGGGGTGACCATCACGTTGCAGCCGTTCTTCACCGCGAAGTTGTGCGAATCCGGGTCGCGGGCGGCGATCCAGATCGGCGGACCGGGCTGCTGGATCGGGCGCGGCGAGGAGGTGGAGGTGGGGAACTTCCAGATTTCGCCTTCATGGGCGTAGTCGCCCTGCCACAAGGCTTTCACCACCGGCACCATTTCGCGCAGGTGCTGGCCACCGGAGGACGCGGGCATGCCACCGGCCATGCGGTCGAATTCGTACTGGTAGGCGCCGCGGGCCAGACCCACTTCCATGCGGCCGTTGCTGATCACATCCAGCAAGGCGCATTCGCCGGCGACGCGTATGGGGTGCCAGAAGGGCGCGATGATGGTTCCGGCGCCCAGGCGGATGGTGCTGGTCCGGGCGGCCAGGTAGGAGAGCAGCGGCATGGGGCTCGGCGAGATGGTGTACTCCATCGCATGGTGTTCGCCGATCCACACGGTGCTGAAGCCGCCGGCTTCCGCCATCAGGGTCAGTTCCGTCAGATCTTCGAAGAGCTGACGGTGGCTGACCTGCTCGTCGTAGCGCTCCATGTGCACGAACAAAGAGAATTTCATGTCGCTTACCTCGAACCTTTTTCTGCCCGGCCAGGGAGCGGCCGGCTGCGGTGGGGTGACTCCGCCCGCGTCCTCGGAGGAGTGGGGCTGTTTGCTGGATATTGGTATACCATAATATGGGATATCTGCAAAGTTTTCCGTCAGTCCTCCCTGTCTTCCGGTGAAGCCGGGGGAAACCCTGGCCTCGTGCATGAAGCCCGTACGTGCTTCACGGTAGGGTGCGCTGCGCGCACCGATTCCAGGGGTAGGTCCGGCGCCACGCCCAGACGCTGGTGCGCACGGCGCACCCTACCGGGTTGGCTCCAGTCGCAGGCTTGCAGTTCGTAGATACCATCTCTCCGATCAGATGCAACCGACCCTTTCAGGTCGGTTGCATCTGATAGGGTGTCTGCGTCTTGAGCACACCATAGGCAATCTGCAGCAGCTTGCGCATGGCCGCGCCCAGGGCGCTCATCTTGGCTTTCCCGCGTGCCAGCAGACGCTGGTAAAGCGCTTTGACCGTGGGATTGTGCTGTTTGGCCACAATGGCCCCCATGTAGAGCTTGGCCCGCAGCCGAGGCTGCCCCGCTTTGGTCAAGCGTGGTTTGCCTTTTACCGACGTCCCCGAGTCCCAGGGGCGTGGAACCAGGCCCGCATAGGCCGCGCATTGTCGGGCACAGCCAAAGTCGCGGCTGTGCAGAAACGCCAGCAGGTGGCGGGAAAGGACATCCCCGATGCCCTGGATGCTCCGCAGCAGCTCCCGGTTGCGTTTGAGCTGGTCGTGCCGGTCGATGTGGTCGTCGATCTCCTGCTTCAGGCGTTCGGCCTCCTGACGCAGGGCACTGAGCATCGTATCGATGGAGGCCACTACGCTGAGGCTGGCCTGACTGACCTCGGCTTTTTCCCGCCGGTTCAGTTCGCGCTGGAGGTCCTCCTGCAACGCCTCATACCGCACGATCATCGCTTTCAGCTCGCGGATCTCCCGCGCCTCCGGCAACCAGCGTCGGGCCTTTTGGGTCGCGCCAAAACGGGCGAGCACCAGGCTGTCCTGCTTGTCCGTCTTACCGCGAATACCCAGGCTGCGCGCATATTCGCGGACTTGCGCCGGGTTCAGGACGAAGACCTGAACGCCACGGTCGTGCAGGTAATACGCCAAGGATTCGTGGTAGACCCCGGTGGCCTCAAGGAACACCTTCAGTTCCCCGGCGGCAACGCCACTGTGGGTGCAGCACCACTCGATCAAGGCGGCAAAGCCGTCTACTTGATTGGTAAATACCTTGGTCTTGACCTTCAGACTGTCCGGGTCGCGTAACCACAGACAGTCGAGCTTTTGCTTGCTGACATCGATTCCAATAACCGCCATCTCTCGATCCTTGCCTTGTTCATGCAGCCTCACTCCGGTGGAGGGGCTTGGATACCATTCAGGAGTTGGAGAAGAGGGCCGGGAGCACAATCTACGAAACAGAGTCGAGCTCTCAGGATGGGA
>NZ_SSOJ01000053.1 GCF_029871205.1 Pseudomonas sp. BN417
GCTGCATCTGGCCATTGATGTCGACCACGATCTCGGTGGTGTAGCGCTTCACGCCGTCCTTCTCCCACTCGCGGGTACGCAGGGAGCCTTCGACGTAGACCTGCGATCCCTTGCGCAGGTACTCGCCGGCGATCTCGGCGAGACGGCCGAAGAACACCACGCGGTGCCATTCGGTACGTTCCTGCTGCTGGCCGGTCTGCTTGTCCTTCCAGCTTTCGCTGGTGGCCAGGGTGACGTTGGTCACCGCGTTGCCGTTGGGCAGGTAGCGGGTTTCCGGATCACCACCGACGTTACCAACCAGAATGACTTTGTTAACCCCACGGGCCATGACGTTCTCCTAGGCTTCAGCACGTTCGGGAGCCGGATCGACCAGGCGCTCCAGGGACGTGCGGTCCAATTGTTCGGTATCCACTTTGATATAGATGGCCGCCTCTTCGGCCACCACGACGGCATCCGCCACTCCGGGCGATGCCAGCAAACGCGCAACCAGCCCGGTATCGGCCACAGCCGCTGCGCTGAGCGGAAGGCGCAGGCTGGTTACGTACGGAGGTTCACGCATAGTAACAGCAATGGCCAACCAAATCGCACAGAGCACCGCACACCCGACGAACACCGTCGACAGGCCGCCATGCTGGAACATCCAGCCGCCGAGGATGCCACCCACCGCCGCGCCGAGGAACTGGCTGGTGGAGTAGACGCCCATTGCCGTGCCCTTGCCGCCCGCCGGGGCGACCTTGCTGATCAGCGACGGCAGGGAGGCTTCCAGCAGGTTGAAGGCCGTGAAGAAGACGATGGCGCCGAACACCAGCGTCCGCAGGCTGTTGCCGAACTGCCAGAAAAACAGCTCGCAGGCACACAGGACGGCGACGGCGCCGGTCAACACCCGCTTCATCTGACGCTTTTTCTCGCCGTAGATGATGAAGGGGACCATGCCGAAGAAGCCCACCAACAGCGCGGTGAGGTAGACCCACCAGTGTTCCTCCTTGGGCAGGCCGCCGTTCTCCACCAGGGCCAGCGGCAGGGCGACGAAGCTGGCCATGAGGATGGCGTGCAGGGCGAGGATGCCGAAGTCCAGGCGCAGCAGGTCCGGGTGCTTGAGGGTGGGCAGCAGCGCCTGGCGCGCTACCTCGGATTCGCGGTGGTGCAGCGGATGGGCCGCACGCGGCACCATGACGGCGATGACCAGCATCCCCACCAGGGCCATGATGGCGGTGGCCCAAAACAATCCTGAGAGGCCGAAGGCGCGGGTCAGCAGCGGGCCGACCACCATGGCCACGGCGAAGGACACGCCGATGCTCATGCCGATCATGGCCATGGCCTTGGTGCGGTGCTGTTCGCGGGTGAGGTCCGAGAGCAGCGCCATGACCGCCGCGGAGATGGCGCCGGCGCCCTGCAGGACGCGGCCGGCGATCACGCCCCAGATGGAGTCGGCATTGGCCGCCAGGGCCGCGCCTGCAGCGAAGATCAGCAGGCCGATATAGATCACCGGCAATCGGCCGACGCGGTCGGAGATGACACCGAAGGGAATCTGCAGCACGGCCTGGGTCAGGCCGTAGGCGCCGATAGCCAGGCCGATCAAGGCGGGAGTCGCGCCGGCCAGGTCCTGCCCGTAGGTGGCCAGCACCGGCAATACCATGAACATGCCGAGCATGCGGAAGGCGAACACCAGGGCCAAGCCGCTGGCAGCGCGCGTTTCGCTACCGCTCATGCGTTCCGAATGGAGGTCGTGCATAGGTGCCTCAAGGGGAAACGATCGGGGCCTGCGTCATGCGCCCCTGCCTGGCTGGTCACCCGGTCCTGGGTGCCCGGCTGTCGCCGGTGCCCGAAAAATGACGCGCATTCTAGCAGTCCCGGCTGTTTGCGGCACATCCGTGACGCTTTGCCGCGTCCGCCCGGCGAGCCGTATAATCGCGGGTTTCCGACCGCCAAGTGAGGCCGTTGTGGACAAGATCCTGATACGTGGGGCCCGCACCCACAACCTGAAGAACATCGACCTCACCCTACCCCGCGACAAGCTGATCGTCATCACCGGCCTGTCCGGCTCCGGCAAGTCATCGCTGGCCTTCGACACCCTCTATGCCGAGGGCCAGCGCCGTTACGTGGAATCACTGTCGGCCTACGCCCGGCAATTCCTGTCGATGATGGAAAAGCCGGATGTGGACACCATCGAAGGCCTGTCGCCGGCGATTTCCATCGAGCAGAAGTCCACGTCCCATAACCCCCGCTCCACGGTCGGCACAATCACCGAGATCTACGACTACCTGCGCCTGCTCTACGCCCGCGTGGGGACACCACGCTGCCCGGACCACGATGTGCCGCTGGAAGCCCAGACCGTCAGCCAGATGGTCGACCAGGTGCTGGCGCTGCCCGAGGGCCGCAAGCTGATGCTGCTGGCGCCGGTGGTCCGCGAACGCAAGGGCGAGCACCTGGCGGTGTTCGAGGAGCTGCGCGCCCAGGGCTTTGTTCGCGCCCGTGTGAACGGCAGACTCTACGAGCTGGACGAACTGCCCAAGCTGGACAAGCAGAAGAAGCACTCCATTGACGTCGTGGTGGACCGATTCAAAGTCCGCGAAGACCTGCAGCAGCGCCTGGCGGAATCCTTCGAGACAGCGATCAACCTGGCCGACGGCATCGCCCTGGTGGCGCCCATGGATGACGAGCCAGGCGATGAGATCATCTTCTCCGCGCGCTTCGCCTGCCCCCATTGCGGCCACTCCATCAGCGAGCTGGAGCCCAAGCTGTTCTCCTTCAACAACCCGGCCGGCGCCTGCCCCACCTGCGATGGCCTGGGGGTGAAGCAGTTCTTCGACGCCAAGCGCCTGGTCAACGGCGAATTGACTCTGGCCGAGGGCGCCATCCGCGGCTGGGACAGGCGCAACGTCTACTACTTCCAGATGCTCGGCTCGCTCGCCGCGCATTACGGCTTCAGCCTGGAAAAACCCTTCGACGACCTGTCCGCCGAGCACCAGAAGGCGATCCTCTTCGGCAGCGGCCGCGAGGACGTGGACTTCCGCTACCTCAATGACCGCGGTGACATCGTCAAGCGCTCGCACCCCTTCGAGGGCATCATCCCGAACCTCGAGCGGCGCTACCGCGAGACCGAATCGGCCACCGTGCGCGAGGAACTGGCCAAGTTCCTCAGCACCCAGCCCTGCCCCGATTGCCGCGGCACCCGACTGCGCCGCGAGGCGCGCCACGTCTGGGTGGGCGACAAGACCCTGCCGGCGGTCACCAACCTGCCGGTTGGCGACGCCTCCGAATACTTCGGCGGCCTGAGCCTGACCGGGCGGCGCGGCGAGATCGCCGAGAAGATCCTCAAGGAGATCCGCGAGCGCCTGCAATTCCTGGTCAATGTCGGCCTCGACTACCTGACCCTCGACCGCAGCGCCGACACCCTGTCCGGCGGCGAGGCCCAGCGCATCCGCCTGGCCAGCCAGATCGGCGCCGGCCTGGTAGGCGTGATGTACATCCTCGACGAGCCCTCCATCGGCCTGCACCAGCGGGACAACGAACGCCTGCTAGCCACCCTCACCCACCTGCGCAACCTGGGCAACACGGTGATAGTGGTGGAGCACGACGAAGATGCCATCCGCCTCGCCGACTATGTGGTGGACATCGGCCCCGGCGCCGGCGTACATGGCGGCCGGATCGTCGCCGAAGGCACCCCCGGCGAGGTCATGGCGCACCCCGACTCACTCACCGGCAAGTACCTTTCCGGCCGGGTGAAGATCGAAGTGCCGCCTCAGCGCACGCCGCGCGACAAGAAGAAGTCGCTCAAGCTCAAGGGCGCCAGCGGCAACAACCTGCAGCAGGTGAACCTGGAGATCCCGGTGGGCCTGTTGACCTGCGTGACCGGGGTATCCGGTTCGGGCAAGTCGACCCTGATCAACAACACGCTGTTCCCGATCACCGCTACCGCGCTCAACGGCGCCACCTCGCTGGAAGCCGCGTCCCACGACAGCTTCGACGGCCTGCAACACCTGGACAAGGTGGTGGACATCGACCAGAGCCCCATCGGCCGCACGCCGCGCTCCAACCCGGCCACCTACACCGGGCTGTTCACCCCCATCCGCGAGCTGTTCTCCGGCGTGCCGGAATCCCGCTCGCGCGGCTACGGCCCCGGGCGCTTCTCGTTCAACGTGAAGGGTGGCCGCTGCGAAGCCTGCCAGGGCGATGGCGTGATCAAGGTGGAGATGCACTTCCTGCCGGACATCTACGTCCCCTGCGACGTCTGCAAGGGCAAGCGCTACAACCGCGAAACCCTGGAGATCCGCTACAAGGGCAAGAGCATCCACGAGGTGCTGGAGATGACCATCGAAGAAGCCCGTGGATTCTTCGACGCGGTACCGGCCATCGCCCGCAAACTGCAGACCCTGATGGACGTGGGCCTGTCCTATATCCGCCTGGGGCAATCGGCTACCACCCTGTCGGGCGGCGAGGCGCAGCGGGTGAAACTGTCCCGCGAGCTGTCCAAGCGCGATACCGGCAAAACCCTGTACATCCTCGACGAACCCACCACCGGCCTGCACTTCGCGGATATCCAGCAACTGCTGGACGTGCTGCACCGCCTGCGCGACCACGGCAATACAGTGGTGGTGATCGAGCACAATCTCGATGTGATCAAGACGGCCGACTGGCTGGTGGACCTGGGCCCTGAAGGCGGTTCCAAGGGCGGCCAGATCATCGCCACCGGCACGCCCGAGGAAGTGGCTGAGATGCCGCAGTCTCACACCGGGCACTTCCTCAAGCCATTGCTGGAGCGCGACCGGGCCTGATCCGGCACAAAGGAAAAGGCCGGGCAGTGATGCCCGGCCTTTCTTTTTTGGGTTTCAGCGGTCCCGTCGGATGGGTATCGCATTGCTCAGCGGAGCGCCGCCCCCCCATCCTGCGAGGAGCCCTTACTTCGCCGCCTCCAGCGCGGCCCGAACGCCGTTGCCGTAATCTGGGTGCACCTTGTCGAAGTGCCCCAACTGACGCTCGACGATGAACTCCGGCACCCCCGCCATCGCCGCGGCGATGTTTTCGAACAGGCGCTGCTTCTGGCCGGCGTCGAATAGCTCGAACAGGGCCCGCGGCTGACTGTAGTCGTCGTTGCCTTCGCGGTGGTCATAGCGGTCACCGGCGCCCTCGATGGGCAGCGGCGGCTCGGCGTACTCGGCCGACTGCGCCGGACCATTGAAGGAATTCGGCTCGTAGTAGGCATCCGGGTTCGGGTTGTTGGCGAAAAAGCGCATCGCCCCGTCCTTGTGGTAGTGGTGCACCGGACTCTTCGGCGCGTTCACCGGCAGCGCCTCGTAGTGGGTACCCAGGCGGTAGCGATGCGCGTCGGCATAGCTGAACACCCGGGCCTGGAGCATCTTGTCCGGCGAATGGCCGACGCCGGGAATGACATTCGAAGGCGAGAAGGCAGCCTGCTCGATCTCGGCGAAGTAGTTCTCCGGGTTGCGGTTCAGCTCCAGGACGCCCACTTCGATCAGCGGGAACTCACCATGGGGCCAGACCTTGGTCAGGTCGAACGGGTTGAAGCTGGTTTGCCGCGCCTGCTCTTCGGTCATTACCTGGATGCAGAAGCGCCATTTCGGGAAGTCGCCATTCTCGATGCTGTAGAACAGGTCTTCCTGGGTGGATTCGCGGCTGCGGCCCACCACGTCGGCCGCCTCGGCATTGGCCCAGTGCTTGTGACCCTGCAGGGTCTTGAAGTGGAACTTCACCCAGGTGCGCTCGTTGGCCGCGTTGATCAGGCTATAGGTGTGCGAACCGTAGCCGTTGATGTGGCGTACGTCGGTCGGCAACCCGCGGTCGGACATCAGGATGGTGACCTGGTGCAGACTCTCCGGCGACAGCGACCAGAAGTCCCAGGCGGCGGTGTTGGAGCGCAGGTTGGTCTTCGGGTGGCGCTTCTGGGTGTGGATGAAGTCCGGAAACTTCAATGGGTCACGGATGAAGAATACGGGGGTGTTGTTACCCACCAGATCCCAGTTGCCCTGCTCGGTATAGAACTTCAAGGCGAAACCACGCACATCGCGCTCGGCATCGGCGGCGCCCAGTTCGCCGGCGACAGTGGAAAATCGCGCCAGTACTTCGGTCTGCTTGCCGACTGCACCAAACAACGGAGCCTTGCTGTATCGGGAAATGTCGTTGGTGATGGTCAGGGTGCCGAAGGCGCCCCAGCCCTTGGCATGCACGACGCGCTCGGGAATGCGCTCGCGGTTCTGGTGGGCCAGCTTCTCGATCAGCTGGTAGTCCTGCATCAACAGCGGGCCACGCGGGCCGGCGCTAAGAGAATTCTGGTTGTCCGCAACCGGGTTGCCAGCACTGGTGGTGAGGGTTGGTTTCTGGCTCATGCTCGATCTCCATCTAGGCGTTTTAGACCCGGATTACCGGGTAGCGAGGAGTATCGAGCCGACCAAAAAAGATAGCCAATTTATTAAAGGAAGAAGAGCAATAGAAATTTCCTAATCTTTCAGCCATAAAAAAACCGGGCACAAGGCCCGGTCTTTCATGCAACCGACTTACTCGGCAGCAGCTTCGACTTCACCAGCGACCGGACGGTCAACCAGTTCGACGTAAGCCATGGGAGCGTTGTCGCCAGCGCGGAAACCGCACTTCAGGATGCGCAGGTAGCCGCCCTGACGGTTGGCGTAGCGCTTGCCCAGGTCGTTGAACAGCTTGCCAACGATGGCTTTCGAACGGGTACGGTCGAAGGCCAGACGGCGGTTGGCTACGCTGTCTTCCTTGGCCAGGGTGATCAGCGGCTCGGCAACGCGACGCAGTTCCTTGGCCTTGGGCAGGGTGGTTTTGATCAGTTCGTGCTCGAACAGCGACACCGCCATGTTCTGGAACATGGCCTTGCGGTGTGCGCTGGTGCGGCTGAGGTGACGGCCACTTTTACGATGACGCATGGTTTAATTCCTTACCAAACTCACGTTCGGTGATTACGACGATCAGGCAGTCGCCTTGTCGTCCTTCTTAAGACTTGCCGGCGGCCAGTTGTCGAGGCGCATGCCGAGGGACAGACCACGGGAGGCCAGGACGTCCTTGATCTCGGTCAGGGACTTCTTGCCCAGGTTCGGAGTCTTCAACAGCTCTACTTCGGTGCGCTGGATCAGGTCACCGATGTAATAGATGTTCTCCGCCTTCAGGCAGTTGGCCGAGCGTACGGTCAGCTCAAGATCATCAACCGGGCGCAGCAGGATCGGATCGATCTCGTCTTCCTGCTCGACTACTACCGGCTCGCTGTCGCCCTTGAGGTCGACGAACGCTGCCAGCTGCTGTTGCAGGATGGTAGCGGCACGACGGATGGCCTCTTCAGGGTCCAGGGTACCGTTGGTTTCCAGATCGATGACCAGCTTGTCCAGGTTGGTGCGCTGCTCGACACGGGCGTTTTCAACCACGTAAGCAACACGGCGGACGGGGCTGAACGAGGAGTCGAGCTGCAGACGACCAATGCTGCGGCTCTCGTCTTCGTCGCTCTGGCGCGCGTCGGCGGGCTCATAGCCACGACCACGGGACACCTTGAGCTTCATGTTCAGCGCGCCGTTATCCGCCAGGTTGGCGATCACGTGGTCGCCGTTGACGATTTCGACATCATGATCCAGCTGAATATCGGCAGCAGTGACCACGCCCGAACCTTTCTTGGAAAGGTTCAGCGTTACTTCGTCACGGCCGTGCAGCTTCACAGCCAGGCCTTTGAGGTTCAGGAGGATCTCGATGACATCTTCCTGAACACCCTCGATGGCACTGTACTCATGGAGTACGCCGTCGATTTCGGCCTCGACTACTGCACAGCCAGGCATTGAGGACAACAGGATACGACGCAGCGCGTTGCCCAGGGTATGGCCGAAACCACGCTCGAGAGGCTCGAGCGTGATCTTGGCGCGGGTCGGACTGACCACCTGCACATCAATGTGGCGGGGGGTCAGGAACTCATTTACCGAACTCTGCATGGATGCACCTATTTTCTAGCCCTTACTTGGAGTAGAGCTCGACAATCAGGTTTTCGTTGATGTCGGCGGACAGATCGCTGCGAGCCGGCACGCTCTTGAACACGCCGGACTTCTTCTCTGCGTCCACCTCAACCCACTCCACACGGCCACGCTGACCGCACAGTTCGAGGGCTTGGGAGATACGCAGTTGGTTCTTCGACTTCTCGCGAACGGCAACCACATCACCAGCTTTGACCTGGTAGGACGGAACGTTCACGGTCTGACCGTTCACGCTGATGGCCTTGTGGGAAACCAGCTGACGGGACTCGGAACGAGTAGCGCCGAAGCCCATGCGGTACACGACGTTGTCCAGGCGGCACTCGAGGAGTTGCAGCAGGTTTTCGCCGGTAGCGCCTTTGCGGCTGGCAGCTTCTTTGTAGTAGTTACCGAACTGGCGCTCCAGGACACCGTAGATACGGCGCACTTTCTGCTTTTCACGCAGCTGGGTGCCGTAGTCGGACAGACGGCCACGACGGGCACCGTGCTGGCCAGGAGCGGATTCGATGTTGCACTTGGATTCGAGCGCGCGAGCACCACTCTTCAGGAAGAGGTCGGTACCTTCACGACGGGACAGTTTGCACTTGGGACCAATGTAACGAGCCATTTCTCACTGTCTCCTATTACACGCGACGCTTCTTCGGCGGACGGCACCCGTTATGCGGGATAGGCGTCACGTCGGTGATGCTGGCGATCTTGTAGCCGCAGGCGTTCAGTGCACGCACAGCGGATTCGCGACCCGGACCCGGGCCCTTGACGTTCACGTCAAGGTTCTTCAGGCCGTATTCCAGAGCTGCCTGGCCGGCACGCTCGGCTGCAACCTGGGCAGCGAACGGGGTGCTCTTACGGGAGCCGCGGAAACCGGAACCACCGGAGGTTGCCCAGGACAGGGCGTTACCTTGACGGTCGGTAATGGTCACGATGGTGTTGTTGAAAGAAGCGTGGATATGGGCGATCCCATCCACCACTGTCTTTTTGACTTTCTTACGAGGACGAGCAGCAGGCTTAGCCATGACTTAATTCCTGTCGATTCGCGGGCGCAATTACTTGCGGATCGGCTTACGCGGGCCCTTACGGGTACGCGCGTTGGTCTTGGTGCGCTGGCCATGAACCGGCAGACCGCGACGGTGACGCAGACCGCGGTAGCAGCCCAGGTCCATCAGACGCTTGATGTTCATGTTGATTTCGCGACGCAGGTCACCTTCAGTGGTGAGCTTCGCGACTTCGCCACGCAGCTGTTCGATCTGCTCGTCAGAGAGATCCTTGATCTTTGCCGCCGGGTTTACGCCGGTGACAGCGCAGATGTTCTGCGCAGTGGTGCGACCAACACCGTAGATGTAGGTCAGCGAGATAACAGTGTGCTTGTTATCTGGAATGTTGACGCCTGCAATACGGGCCATTCAGTGAAACTCCAGTTGACAGCTACCTACGCCCCGGAAGCCAAGAAAAGGGCGCGCGATATTAGCGCTGTAGAAACGAATAATCAACCCGGCAGCGCACTAGCTGCCGGGTTCATAACGCGTGAATCACACTCAGCCTTGGCGCTGCTTGTGACGCGGTTCCGCGCTGCAGATCACGCGAACGATACCTTCGCGGCGGATGATCTTGCAGTTGCGGCACAGCTTTTTCACCGATGCACGAACTTTCATCAGTAACTCCTAGAACCTTACGGAACCGGGTCAGCGGAGCATGCCGCTGCCGTAGCCCTTCAGGTTGGCTTTCTTCATCAGGGATTCGTACTGGTGTGAAACGAGGTGGGATTGTACTTGGGCCATAAAGTCCATCACAACCACAACAACGATCAGCAACGAGGTCCCGCCAAGGTAGAACGGTACGTTGGCTGCAACCACAAGGAACTGGGGCAGCAGGCAAACAGCCGTCATGTACAGAGCACCGAACATGGTCAAGCGGGTCAGTACGCCATCGATATAGCGTGCGGACTGCTCGCCCGGACGGATGCCCGGAATAAAGGCACCGGACTTCTTCAGGTTCTCCGCCACGTCTTTCGGGTTGAACATCAGCGCTGTGTAGAAGAAGCAGAAGAAAATGATCCCTGCACTAAACAGCAGAATGTTCAACGGCTGACCAGGAGCGATAGCCTGTGCGACGTCCTGCAGCCAGCCCATGCTTTCAGACTGGCCGAACCAGGCGCCGAGAGAGGCCGGGAACAGCAAAATGCTGCTGGCGAAAATAGCCGGAATAACGCCGGCCATGTTCACCTTCAACGGCAGGTGGCTAGTCTGCGCAGCGAAGACCTTGCGGCCCTGCTGACGCTTGGCGTAGTGCACCGCAATGCGACGCTGACCACGCTCGATGAACACCACGAAACCGATGATCGCTACTGCCAGCAGACCGATGGCAACCAGGGCAAAGATGTTGATATCACCCTGACGAGCAGACTCGAAGGACTGCCCGATCGCCCTCGGCAGACCGGCCACGATGCCAGCAAAAATCAGCATCGAGATACCGTTGCCGACACCGCGCTCAGTGATCTGCTCGCCCAGCCACATCATGAACATCGCACCAGCCACGAAGGTGGTGACAGCCACGAAGTAGAAGCCGAAATCAGTCGAGAAAGCGACGCCCTGACTGGCCAGACCAACGGACATGCCGATGGCCTGGACCAGTGCCAGGGCTACAGTGCCGTAGCGGGTGTACTGGCTGATCTTGCGACGGCCAGCTTCACCTTCCTTCTTCAACTGCTCCAGCTGCGGGCTGATCGCGGTCATGAGCTGCATGATGATCGATGCCGAGATGTACGGCATGATCCCCAGTGCAAAGATACTCATGCGCTCCAGCGCACCGCCGGAAAACATGTTGAACAGGCTAAGAATGGTCCCCTCGTTCTGCCGGAACAGCTCGGCCAGCCGGTCAGGGTTGATGCCGGGCACTGGGATGTGCGCGCCGATCCGGTAGACGATGATCGCCAGGAACAGGAAACGCAGTCGAGCCCAGAGCTCGGACAACCCGCCATTGCTGAGCGCGGAGAGAGCACCTTGCTTAGCCATTTAGTCCTCGAACTTGCCGCCAGCTGCTTCGATAGCCGCGCGCGCACCTTTGGTGGCGGCGATACCTTTCAGGGTGACCGCGCGAGTAACGTCGCCCGACAGCATGATTTTCACACGCTGTACGTTCTGGTTAATCACGTTGGCATCCTTCAGAGCCTGCAGAGTGACGACATCGCCTTCCACCTTGGCCAGTTCGGAAGTGCGCACTTCGGCGCGATCCATGGCTTTCAGGGAAACGAAGCCGAACTTCGGCAGACGACGGTGCAGCGGCTGCTGGCCGCCTTCGAAGCCCGGAGCAACCTTGCCGCCGGAGCGGGAGGTCAGACCTTTGTGGCCACGGCCGCCGGTCTTACCAAGACCGCTACCGATACCACGGCCCGGACGGTGCTTCTCGCGACGGGCACCCGGCGCGGAACGCAGATCGTTCAGTTTCATGGATTAACCCTCGACACGCAGAAGGTAGTAAGCCTTGTTGATCATGCCGCGGTTCTCAGGAGTGTCCTGAACTTCTACGGTGTGACCAATGCGACGCAGGCCGAGACCCTTGACGCAAGCCTTGTGGTTAGCCAGACGGCCGTTAACGCTCTTGATCAGCGTCACTTTGACAGTTGCCATGATTAGAGAATCTCCTCGACGCTCTTACCACGCTTGGCCGCAACCGACTCAGGGGACTGCATGTTCTTCAGACCCTTGAAAGTGGCGTAAACCACGTTCACCGGATTGGTGGAACCGTAGCACTTGGCCAGAACGTTCTGCACACCGGCCACTTCCAGAACGGCACGCATGGCGCCGCCGGCGATGATACCGGTACCTTCGGAAGCCGGCTGCATGAACACCTTGGAGGCGCCATGGGCGGACTTGATCGGGTACTGCAGGGTGGTGCCGTCCAGATCCACCTGGATCATGTTGCGGCGAGCCGCTTCCATCGCCTTCTGGATGGCCGCAGGCACTTCACGGGACTTGCCACGGCCGAAGCCGACGCGGCCCTTGCCGTCGCCGACAACGGTCAGCGCGGTGAAGGTGAAGATACGACCACCTTTTACGGTTTTGGCAACGCGATTAACCTGGACCAGCTTCTCGATGTAGCCTTCGTCGCGCTTTTGCTCGTTATTTGCCATAACTTAGAACTCCAGCCCGCCTTCACGAGCAGCATCAGCCAGCGCCTTGACGCGGCCGTGGTACTTGAAGCCAGAACGATCGAATGCCACCTGAGTGACGCCAGCGGCTTTCGCGCGCTCGGCAACCAGCTGACCAACCTTCTTGGCCGCGTCGACGTTGCCGGTGGCGCCGTCACGCAGTTCTTTGTCCAGGGTCGAGGCGCTGGCCAGGACCGTGGCGCCGTCGGCCGAAATGACCTGGGCGTAGATGTGCTGGGAAGAGCGGTACACGCAGAGGCGTACGGCTTCCAGCTCGCGCATTTTCAGGCGTGCCTTGCGAGCGCGACGCAGACGAGTTTCTTTCTTTACGCTCATTTGCTATGCCCTACTTCTTCTTAGCTTCTTTACGACGGACGACTTCGTCGGCGTAACGTACACCCTTGCCTTTGTAAGGCTCCGGCGGACGGAAGTCGCGAATCTCAGCCGCCACCTGACCGACCAGCTGCTTGTCGATGCCCTTGATCAGGATATCGGTCTGGCTGGGGGTTTCAGCGGTGATGCCTTGCGGCAGTTCGTAATCCACCGGATGCGAGAAGCCGAGAGCCAGGGACAGCGTTTGACCTTTGGCTTGAGCCTTGTAACCAACGCCGACCAGCTGGAGCTTGCGCTCGAAGCCCTGGCTGACGCCGATCACCATGTTGTTGACCAACGCACGGGTGGTACCGGCCATGGCGCGGTTCTGCTGGTCGCCGTTGCGAGCAGCGAAACGCAGCTCACCGGATTCTTCCAGAACTTCCACGGACGGATGCACTTTCAGTTCGAGAGCGCCCTTGGCACCCTTCACCGAGAGCTGCTGACCAGCGATCTTGACTTCGACGCCAGCGGGCAGCTTGACGGGGTTCTTAGCAACGCGAGACATGCTTTCAACCCCCCTTAGAACACAGTGCAAAGCACTTCGCCACCAACACCAGCAGCGCGAGCAGCACGATCAGTCATCACACCTTTGTTGGTGGAAACGATCGATACGCCCAGGCCGCCACGTACTTTCGGCAGCTGATCGACGGACTTGTACTGGCGCAGGCCAGGACGACTTACGCGCTTCAGCTCCTCGATGACCGGACGGCCTTCGAAGTACTTCAGCTCGATGGACAGCAGAGGCTTGATGTCGCTGCTGACTTGGTATCCCGTGATGTAACCTTCGTTCTTCAGAACGTCGGCCACTGCCACCTTCAGCTTGGAGGACGGCATGCTTACGACAGACTTTTCAGCCATCTGGGCATTACGGATACGAGTTAGCATGTCCGCTAACGGGTCCTGCATACTCATGGGCTAGATGCTCCTGATACAAAAAGAAATAGCCTTGCGGCTAGAGTCACGCGCGCGGGCAATGGACGGACTGATGCCAGGCCCGGGCGAGCCGGACATTCTAGAGATACTCCAGAAACGAATCAAGCCCCAAAAGGGGCTTGATTCTGATGACCTGGGCTTGGCCGACCGGAGCCGGCCTAACCGACGATCATTACCAGCTGGCTTTCACCAGGCCGGGCACATCACCGCGCATGGCAGCTTCACGCAGCTTGTTACGGCCGAGGCCGAACTTGCGGTAAACGCCGTGCGGACGACCGGTGATGCGGCAGCGGTTACGCAGGCGCGAGGCGCTGGCGTCACGGGGCTGCTTCTGCAGAGCTACCTGGGCTTCCCAACGCGCTTCCGGAGTGGAGTTCGGGTTGGCAATGGTAGCTTTCAGCTCAGCGCGCTTCTTAGCGAACTTAGCAACCGTTTGCTGACGCTTCAGCTCACGGTTCTTCATGCTGGTTTTGGCCATTTTCCTACTCCAATCAGTTGCGGAACGGGAATTTGAAGGCGCGCAGCAGGGCGCGACCTTCATCATCCGTACGGGCGGTGGTGGTCAGGGTGATGTCCAGACCGCGCAGCGCATCGATTTTGTCGTAATCGATTTCCGGGAAGATGATCTGCTCTTTCACGCCCATGCTGTAGTTGCCACGACCGTCGAAGGACTTGGCATTCAGGCCGCGGAAGTCACGCACGCGCGGCAGGGAGATGGACAGCAGACGATCCAGGAACTCGTACATGCGATCACGGCGCAGGGTGACCTTGACGCCGATCGGCCAACCTTCGCGAACCTTGAAGCCTGCAATGGATTTGCGGGCGTAGGTCACGACGGCTTTCTGGCCGGTGATCTTTTCCAGGTCGGCTACGGCGCTCTCGATGACTTTCTTGTCGCCGATGGCTTCGCCCAGACCCATGTTCAGGGTGATCTTGGTGATGCGCGGAGTTTCCATCACGTTGGCGAGCTGAAGTTCTTCCTTCAGCTTCGGCGCGATTTCTTTCCGGTAAATCTCTTTCAGTCGTGCCATGGTTATCTACCTAGCAGTTCTCAAGCATCAACCGGTTTCTGGGTCGACTTGAAGACACGAATTTTCTTACCTTCTTCTACCTTGAAACCAACGCGATCAGCCTTGTTGGTTTCGGCATTGAAGATGGCAACGTTGGAGAGGTGCAGGGGCGCCTCCCGCTCGACGATACCGCCCTGGACACCGGCCATGGGGTTCGGCTTGGTGTGGCGCTTGATCAGGTTGATCCCGCTGACCAGCACACGGCTGTCCTCGAGAACCTTGAGCACCTTGCCACGCTTGCCCTTGTCCTTGCCGGCGATGACGATGATCTCGTCGTCACGACGAATCTTTTGCATGACGGCTTCTCCTTACAGCACTTCGGGGGCGAGCGAGACGATCTTCATGAACTTCTCGGAACGCAGTTCACGGGTCACGGGCCCGAAGATACGGGTGCCGATCGGCTCCTGCTTGTTGTTCAGCAGGACGGCGGCGTTGCCGTCGAAGCGGATGATCGAGCCGTCAGGGCGACGAACGCCGTGCTTGGTACGAACCACAACAGCGGTCATTACCTGGCCTTTCTTCACCTTGCCGCGCGGAATCGCTTCTTTCACGGTCACTTTGATGATGTCGCCGATGCCGGCGTAGCGACGGTGCGAACCACCAAGGACCTTGATGCACATAACGCGACGAGCACCGCTGTTGTCAGCGACGTCGAGCATGGATTGAGTCTGAATCATATCTTTCTCCGACCCTTAGTCCTTAGACTTCCACGGCACGTTCGACGACTTCCACCAGTGCCCAGGACTTGGTCTTGGCCAGCGGACGGGTCTCACGAATGGTGACCTTGTCGCCGATGCGGCACTGGTTGGTTTCGTCGTGGGCGTGCAGTTTGGTCGAACGCTTCACGTATTTACCGTAGATCGGGTGCTTTACGCGACGCTCGATCAGAACGGTGATGGTCTTGTCCATCTTGTCGCTGACGACACGGCCGGTCAGCGTGCGGACGGTTTTCTGAGCTTCAGCCATGATTACTTACCTGCTTGCTGGTTGAGCACAGTTTTCACGCGAGCGATGTCGCGCTTCACTTGCGAGAGCAGGTGAGACTGCCCCAACTGGCCAGTTGCTTTCTGCATGCGCAGATTGAACTGGTCGCGCAGCAGGCCGAGCAGTTGCTCGTTCAGCTGCTGTACGGATTTTTCACGAAGTTCATTCGCTTTCATCACATCACCGTCCGCTTAACAAAGGAGGTGGCGAGCGGCAGCTTTGCAGCAGCCAGGGCGAATGCCTCACGCGCCAGCTCTTCGGAAACACCCTCGATCTCGTACAGGACCTTGCCCGGTTGAATCTGGGCTACCCAGTACTCGACGCCACCCTTACCTTTACCCATACGAACTTCGAGGGGCTTCTTGGTAACGGGTTTATCCGGGAACACACGGATCCAGATCTTGCCGCCACGTTTCACGTGACGGGTGAGGGCACGACGTGCAGCCTCGATCTGGCGGGCAGTGAGACGACCACGGCCAGTAGCCTTCAGCGCGAACTCGCCGAAGCTGACCTTGCTACCGCGCTGAGCCAGACCACGGTTGTGGCCGGTCATCTGCTTGCGGAACTTCGTACGCTTTGGTTGCAGCATTTGGCGTACCCCTTACTTAGCAGCTTTTTTACGAGGAGCGGGCGCTTGCGGTTTCAGCTCTTCCTGGCGGCCACCAATGACCTCACCCTTGAAGATCCAAACCTTCACACCGATCACACCGTAGGTGGTGTGCGCTTCGTAGGTTGCGTAGTCGATGTCGGCGCGCAGGGTGTGCAGGGGCACACGACCTTCGCGATACCATTCGGTACGGGCGATTTCAGCGCCACCAAGACGACCGCTTACCTGGATCTTGATGCCCTTGGCACCAATGCGCATGGCGTTCTGTACAGCGCGCTTCATGGCGCGACGGAACATCACGCGACGCTCCAGCTGCTGAGCTACGCTCTGCGCAACCAGCATACCGTCGAGCTCCGGCTTGCGGATCTCTTCGATGTTGATGTGCACCGGCACACCCATTTGCTTGGTCAGGTCCTGACGCAGCTTCTCAACATCTTCACCTTTCTTGCCGATCACGATGCCGGGACGAGCGGTGTGGATGGTGATGCGTGCGGTTTGAGCCGGACGATGAATATCGATACGGCTTACGGACGCGCTTTTTAGTTTGTCTTGGAGGTACTCACGCACCTTCAGGTCGGCAAACAGATAATCGGCATAAGTGCGCTTATCTGCGTACCAAACGGAGGTGTGCTCCTTGACGATGCCCAGGCGAATGCCAGTGGGATGTACTTTCTGACCCATCTGATCGACTCCGTTACTTGTCCGCAACCTTGACAGTGATATGGCAAGACCGCTTGACGATGCGATCAGCACGGCCTTTGGCACGCGGCATGATGCGCTTCAGCGAACGCCCTTCGTTGACGAAAACAGTGGAAACCTTCAGGTCATCCACGTCTGCGCCTTCGTTGTGCTCAGCGTTGGCCACGGCCGATTCGAGCACTTTTTTCATGATTTCAGCGGCTTTCTTGCTGCTGAAAGTCAGGAGGTTGAGCGCTTCGCCCACCTTCTTCCCGCGGATCTGGTCGGCGACCAAGCGGGCTTTCTGGGCGGAGATTCGAGCGCCCGACAACTTAGCGGCTACTTCCATCGTTCCTTACCCCTTAACGCTTGGCTTTCTTGTCCGCAGCGTGCCCGCGATAGGTGCGGGTAGCGGCGAACTCGCCCAGTTTGTGGCCGACCATGTCTTCGTTCACGAGAACCGGGACATGTTGACGACCGTTATGCACGGCGATGGTCAGACCGACCATTTGCGGCAGTACGATGGAGCGACGCGACCAGGTTTTCACCGGCTTGCGATCGTTTTTTTCCACCGCCACTTCGATCTTCTTCAGTAGGTGAAGATCGATAAAAGGACCTTTTTTCAGAGAACGCGGCACTGTCGTATCCTCAGTTATTTACGGCGACGGACGATCATGTTGTCGGTGCGCTTGTTCGCGCGGGTCTTCGCACCCTTGGTCGGGAAGCCCCACGGAGACACCGGATGACGGCCACCAGAGGTACGACCTTCACCACCACCATGCGGGTGGTCTACCGGGTTCATCGCCACGCCGCGAACGGTCGGGCGAACACCACGCCAGCGCTTGGCACCAGCTTTACCCAGCGAACGCAGGCTGTGCTCGGAGTTCGAGACTTCGCCCAGGGTCGCACGGCACTCAGCCAGGACTTTGCGCATCTCGCCGGAGCGCAGACGCAGGGTCACGTAGGCGCCTTCACGGGCAACCAGCTGAACGGAAGCGCCAGCGGAACGGGCGATTTGCGCACCCTTGCCAGGCTTGAGTTCGATGCCGTGAATGGTGCTACCAACCGGGATGTTGCGCAGCGGCAGGGTGTTACCGGCCTTGATCGGTGCGTTGACGCCCGAGATCAGCTGGTCGCCAGCGCTCACGCCTTTCGGCGCGATGATGTAGCGACGCTCGCCATCGGCGTACTTCAGCAGAGCGATGTGAGCAGTACGGTTCGGATCGTATTCGATACGCTCAACGGTGGCAGGGATGCCATCCTTGTTGCGACGGAAGTCGACCAGACGATAGTGCTGCTTGTGCCCACCGCCGATGTGGCGGGTGGTGATGCGGCCGTTGTTGTTACGACCACCGGACTTCGATTTTTTCTCGACCAGCGGTGCGTAGGGAGCGCCTTTGTGCAGCTCCTGGTTGACCACCTTGACCACGAAACGGCGGCCAGCGGAGGTCGGTTTGCATTTAACGATTGCCATGATGCACCCCTTTACTCAGCGCTGCTGGCGAAATCGAGATCTTGGCCCGGCTGGAGAGCGATGTACGCTTTTTTCCAGTCGTTACGCTTGCCCAGACCGCGAACGGTACGCTTGGTCTTGCCCTTCACATTGAGGGTGGTGACGCGAGCGACTTTCACGCTGAACAGGCTTTCTACGGCCTTCTTGATTTCCAGCTTGGTTGCATCAGTGGCAACCTTGAAAACGAACTGGCCCTTGCTGTCTGCCAGCATGGTGGCCTTCTCGGAGACGTGCGGACCAACCAGCACCTTGAATACGCGTTCCTGGTTCATGCCAGCAGCTCCTCGAATTTCTTCACGGCGGACACGGTGATCAGCACCTTGTCGTAGGCGATCAGGCTGACCGGGTCGGAACCCTGCACATCACGAACATCAACGTGCGGCAGGTTGCGAGCAGCAAGGTACAGGTTCTGGTCGACGGCATCGGAAACGATCAGCACGTCGGTCAGGCCCAGGCCGTTCAGCTTGCCCAGCAGAGTCTTGGTTTTAGGTGCATCGACAGCGAAGTCTTCAACCACAACCAGGCGCTCTTGACGAACGAGCTCGGAGAGGATGGAGCGCATGGCAGCGCGGTACATCTTCTTGTTGAGCTTCTGGGAGTGATCCTGCGGCTTGGCAGCGAAGGTGGTACCACCGGAGCGCCAGATGGGGCTGCGAATGGTGCCAGCACGAGCACGGCCAGTGCCCTTCTGACGCCACGGCTTCTTGCCACCACCGGAAACTTCGGAACGGGTCTTCTGCGCGCGAGTGCCCTGACGGCCACCGGCCATGTAGGCGACGACAGCCTGGTGAACCAGGGTCTCGTTGAACTCACCGCCAAAAGTGCGCTCGCTGACTTCGATAGCCTGAGCGCCATTTACATTCAATTGCATCTCAGCTTCCCCTCTTAACCGCGAGCCTTGGCTGCCGGACGCACAACCACATCACCACCGGTAGCGCCAGGAACGGCACCTTTTACCAGCAGCAGATTGCGTTCTGCATCGACACGCACAACTTCCAGGGACTGCACGGTCACGCGCTCAGCGCCCAGATGACCGGACATTTTCTTGCCCTTGAAGACACGACCAGGAGTCTGGCACTGGCCAATAGAACCCGGGGCGCGGTGGGAAACGGAGTTACCGTGGGTATTGTCTTGACCACGGAAATTCCAGCGCTTGATGGTACCGGCGTAGCCTTTACCTTTGGACTGACCGGTAACGTCTACCAGCTGGCCAGCCTGGAAAAGCTCGGCAGTCAGTTGATCACCGGCCTGGTACTCGCCTTCTTCAAGACGGAATTCCCAGACACCGCGACCAGCAGCTACGCTCGCCTTGGCGAAGTGACCGGCTTGCGCCTTGGTCACACGAGAGGCACGACGCTCGCCGACAGTTACCTGTACAGCGCGATAGCCATCGCTCTCTTCGCTTTTGAATTGGGTCACACGATTCGGCTCGATCTCGATGACCGTAACCGGAATGGAGACACCTTCTTCGGTGAAAATGCGGGTCATGCCGCACTTACGACCGACTACACCAATAGTCATGTTGTAAACCTCATGAGTGTACGGGGCTTTCACCCGCTATGGCCGCCCATTTCAGAGCGTTACACGACTAAAACCCGAAGGTTATTAGCCGAGGCTGATCTGCACTTCCACGCCTGCCGCAAGGTCGAGCTTCATCAGCGCATCGACGGTTTTATCCGTCGGCTGGACGATGTCCAGAACACGCTTGTGGGTACGAATTTCGTACTGATCGCGCGCGTCTTTGTTGACGTGCGGGGAGACCAGAACGGTGTACCGCTCTTTGCGAGTAGGCAGAGGAATAGGACCACGCACCTGAGCACCAGTACGTTTCGCGGTTTCCACGATTTCCTGGGTGGATTGATCGATCAGGCGATGGTCAAAAGCCTTCAACCGAATACGGATTTGTTGGTTTTGCATTTTGACCTCAGACTCTATCTCTGCTTTCCCCAACGGACGGACTACGCCCGTTAAAAGGAGGCGTGATTGTACGGATGCGCCCGATAGGTGTCAACTTTTGACCAACCAAAAGAAAAGGGCCCCGAAGGGCCCTTCCTTTTGTAGCGAGATCTTCGATTACTCGATGATCTTGGCAACCACGCCGGCGCCTACGGTACGGCCGCCTTCGCGAATCGCGAAGCGCAGGCCGTCTTCCATGGCGATCGGGGCGATCAGGGTGACAACCATCTTGATGTTGTCGCCCGGCATTACCATCTCAACGCCTTCCGGCAGTTCGCAGTTACCGGTCACGTCAGTGGTACGGAAGTAGAACTGCGGACGGTAGCCCTTGAAGAACGGAGTGTGACGACCACCCTCTTCCTTGGACAGCACGTACACTTCGCACTCGAACTTGGTGTGCGGCTTGATGGTGCCCGGCTTGGCCAGAACCTGGCCACGCTCTACGTCGTCACGCTTGGTGCCGCGCAGCAGGACGCCAACGTTCTCACCAGCGCGACCTTCGTCGAGCAGCTTGCGGAACATTTCAACGCCGGTGCAGGTGGTCTTGGTGGTCGCACGAATGCCGACGATCTCGACTTCTTCCTGAACCTTGACGATGCCACGCTCAACACGACCGGTAACCACGGTGCCGCGACCGGAAATGGAGAACACGTCTTCGATCGGCAGCAGGAACGGCTGATCGATGGCACGCACCGGCTCCGGAATGTAGGAGTCCAGGGTTTCAACCAGCTTACGAACGGCGGAAACGCCGATTTCGTTGTCGTCCTTGCCTTCCAGGGCCATCAGAGCGGAACCAATGATGATCGGAGTGTCGTCGCCCGGGAAGTCGTAGGTGTTCAGCAGGTCGCGAACTTCCATCTCGACCAGTTCCAGCAGCTCAGCGTCGTCAACCATGTCGGCCTTGTTCAGGAACACGACAATGTAAGGAACGCCTACCTGACGGGACAGCAGGATGTGCTCGCGGGTCTGCGGCATGGGGCCGTCAGCAGCGGAGCAAACCAGGATCGCGCCGTCCATCTGGGCAGCACCGGTGATCATGTTCTTCACGTAGTCAGCGTGACCGGGGCAGTCAACGTGAGCGTAGTGACGAACGGCGGAATCGTACTCAACGTGGGAAGTGTTGATGGTGATACCGCGAGCCTTCTCTTCCGGCGCGTTGTCGATCTGGTCGAACGCACGAGCGGAACCGCCCCAGGTCTCGGAGCAGACCTTGGTCAGAGCAGCAGTCAGAGTGGTCTTGCCATGGTCAACGTGACCGATGGT
>NZ_SSOJ01000054.1 GCF_029871205.1 Pseudomonas sp. BN417
TAGAACCGCAAAGTACCAGACTGTCACATACCTGATTCGGGGTCGCGTCCGCGACGAGACCCCCACCGAATTGCTTGACGATCATAGAGCGTTGGAACCACCTGATCCCATCCCGAACTCAGTAGTGAAACGACGCATCGCCGATGGTAGTGTGGAGCTTCTCCATGTGAGAGTAGGTCATCGTCAAGCTTCTATCCCAAACCCCCGATACGCTAACGCGTGTCGGGGGTTTGTCTTTGCGCGCGGAAAAAACTCGTGTCGAGCTACTGGATTCCTTCTCCTCTAGCCGATGCTGAGGCCTGTCCAAGCGTTCGGGGGGCGTGGATTTCTATGCAACCCGAGTGTGCATGGATATGATGCCTGCCTCATTGTGAGCCGGATCCAGCACATGCTGACTCTTTTGAAACTTCTGCAGGATGGGCGCTTTCACTCGGGCCAGGACCTGGGTGCCGCCTTGGGTGTTAGCAGAAGTGCCGTCTGGAAGCAGTTGCAGCAATTGGAGGCGGAGCTCAGCCTGCCCGTCTACAAGGTGCGCGGGCGCGGTTATCGTCTGCAAAGTCCGCTGAGCCTGTTGGACCAAGCGGCTGTGAATGGTGGGGCTTGTCCCTGGCTGCATCTGGTATTCGATTCGCTTGACTCCACGAATGCAGAGGTGATGCGGCGCCTGGCTGCGGGTGCGGCGCCTCCTTTCGCGGTCGTTGCCGAACGGCAGACGGAAGGGCGGGGGCGGAGGGGGCGCCGTTGGGTGAGCCCCTATGGCGAGAACCTCTACTACAGTCTTGCCTTGCGCATCGAGGGTGGCGCCCGTCAGTTGGAGGGGCTGAGCCTGGTTGTGGGACTGGCAGTGCTGAAAACGCTTCGTTCATTCGCTGCCCACACAGCGGGTCTCAAGTGGCCGAACGATCTGTTGGTCAATAATCGCAAGGTTGCAGGAATCCTACTGGAACTAGTGGGCGACCCTGCTGATATCTGTCATGTGATAGTTGGCATCGGGATAAACGTGAACATGCAGGTGCCTGCGGAGGAGATTGATCAGCCCTGGACTTCCATGAGAATGGAGTCAGGGGCGCTGGTGGACAGGAATGCGCTGGTCACCCGGTTGAGCTCCTGTCTCGCAGGCTACCTTGAGCGGCATAGGCTGGAGGGGTTTTCTGCTCTTCGAGAGGAGTGGGAGACCAGTCACCTCTGGCAAGGGAAGATGGTCAATCTGATTGCTGGTGTGCAGAAGATCCAGGGAATGGTCATGGGGATCGATGCGACGGGCGCATTACGCCTGAGTGTCGACGGTGAAGAACGAGCTTACAGCGGTGGCGAGCTCAGTTTGAGGTTGAGTGATGATTCTTGAGCTTGACTGCGGCAACAGCTTTATCAAATGGCGAGTTATAGATAGCGCGCAAGTGGCGACGGTTGCGGGGGGTGTGGTCGGCTCCGATGAGGAATTGGTTTCCGCATTGCAGCAGGTGGCCGGATTGGAGCTTCGTCACTGTCGATTGGTCAGTGTACGGTCCGACGAGGAGACTCGCTCCCTGACGTCGCGGCTGCAGCAGGGTTTTGGTGTGTCTTCCACCTGCGCTGTGCCCGCGCTGGAGATGGCTGGGGTGCGCAATGGCTATGCGGAGTACCAGCGTCTAGGTCTGGATCGTTGGCTGGCCGTGCTGGCCGCTTACCATATCGCTCGCAAGCCTTGCCTGGTCCTGGACCTGGGTACCGCGGTGACATCCGACCTGGTCACGGCGAGTGGCGAGCATCTGGGTGGATTCATCTGCCCGGGAATGCCGCTGATGCGCAATCAACTGCGAACCCATACCCGTCGTATCCGCTACGACGACGAAGCCGCGGAAAAGGCCCTGCTCGACATGGTACCCGGGCGTTCGACCGTGGAAGCGGTGGAGCGTGGCTGTCTGCTGATGTTGCGTGGTTTCGTGCAGTCGCAGATCGATCTGGCAGCCGAGCATCTGGGTGAGGACTTCGAAGTCTTCCTGACGGGCGGCGACGCGCTGTTGGTTCGCGACGTGCTCCCGCGCGCAAGGGTGTTGCCTGACCTGGTGTTCGCCGGTTTGGCGATAGCCTGTCCTTTGCATTGAGGTTGATCCATGCGTTGGTTGTTCCTGTTCCTCCTTGTTCTCAACCTCTTCTATTACGTTTGGCACCAGCAGCAGGCCCCACTGCGGCCAAAGGAAGTCGAGACGCTGTCGCTCTATAAAGGCGGCCAGCAGGATATCCGTCTGCTTAGCGAGTCCGGGAGTGCCCAGCCGAGGCGCAGCGCTGCGCCGGTGGCGCCAGCGGAAGAGTCGGTATGTCTATTCCTGGGCGGATTCGAGCGGGAGGAGCAGGCCAGGGAGGTCGAGCAGCGCTTGACCAGTCTTGATGTCCGCTCCGCGGTGCAGCCGGTGGATGCGGCAGCAGGCACTGATTACTGGGTCTATCTCACTCCCCTGGCGTCTCGTGAGGCATCGTTGCGCCAGCTGAAGGAACTCCAGGCGCGGAAGATCGACAGCTACATCGTTACCCAGGGCGATCTGGTCAATGGAATCTCCCTCGGGATCTTCCCGCGCCTGGATTCGGCGGAGAGCGTAATGCAGCGTCTGCGCGATGCGGGCTATGAGCCTTTCATGCGTGAACTGACCCGCGCGCACAGGGATTACTGGGTGCGCGTAGCCCCTGAAAGCCGCAGGCTGGTTGACGATCCGCTGCTCGAACAGCTGTCCCGAGACTTTTTTGGATTAAAACATCAACTTATGCCGTGCGAAGGTGTTGCATCTCCTCGTTAGCTTGAATAGAATGGCGCCCGCTTCGCAGGGTGGCCCAAAAGGCCAGATTGCAAAGCAGCTGTCGGACGAAGCTAACCTCAAGATTTTAATGAGAAAAAGCTTGACAGCAGGGTGGCAGAAGTTGAGAATGCCGCCTCACTTTGGAGGGGTTCCCGAGCGGCCAAAGGGATCAGACTGTAAATCTGACGTCATAGACTTCGAAGGTTCGAATCCTTCCCCCTCCACCAGATTCAAGCGAGAGCTGCAGGCTCCGCGGGTATAGTTCAGTGGTAGAACCTCAGCCTTCCAAGCTGATGATGCGGGTTCGATTCCCGCTACCCGCTCCAGCTTTGTTGTTTTCGCGATGTGTTTGGCTCATGTAGCTCAGCTGGTAGAGCACACCCTTGGTAAGGGTGAGGTCAGCGGTTCAAATCCGCTCATGAGCTCCATCTTAACAAAGGCAGATATGCAAATATCTGCCTTTGTTTTAATGGTGGCGTGACTCGCTCAATTCTTTGATGGGAGACGTTCTCGATGGCTAAAGAAAAGTTCGAACGTAACAAACCGCACGTCAACGTTGGTACCATCGGTCACGTTGACCATGGCAAGACCACTCTGACTGCTGCTCTGACCAAGGTCTGCTCCGAGACCTGGGGCGGTTCCGCTCGTGCGTTCGACCAGATCGACAACGCGCCGGAAGAGAAGGCTCGCGGTATCACCATCAACACTTCCCACGTTGAGTACGATTCCGCCGTTCGTCACTACGCTCACGTTGACTGCCCCGGTCACGCTGACTACGTGAAGAACATGATCACCGGTGCTGCCCAGATGGACGGCGCGATCCTGGTTTGCTCCGCTGCTGACGGCCCCATGCCGCAGACCCGCGAGCACATCCTGCTGTCCCGTCAGGTAGGCGTTCCTTACATTGTCGTGTTCCTGAACAAGGCCGACATGGTTGACGACGCTGAGCTGCTGGAACTGGTCGAGATGGAAGTTCGCGACCTGCTGAACACCTACGACTTCCCGGGCGACGACACTCCGATCATCATTGGTTCCGCTCTGATGGCCCTGGAAGGCAAGGACGACAACGAAATCGGCGTTTCCGCCGTTCGTAAGCTGGTTGAAACCCTGGACTCCTACATTCCGGAGCCGGTGCGTGCCATCGATCAGCCGTTCCTGCTGCCGATCGAAGACGTGTTCTCCATTTCCGGTCGCGGCACCGTGGTTACCGGTCGTGTTGAGCGTGGCATCGTCAAGGTTCAGGAAGAAGTCGAGATCGTCGGCATTCGTGCGACCACCAAGACCACCTGCACCGGCGTTGAAATGTTCCGCAAGCTGCTCGACGAAGGTCGCGCTGGTGAGAACGTTGGCGTCCTGCTGCGCGGCACCAAGCGTGACGACGTAGAGCGTGGCCAGGTTCTGGCCAAGCCGGGCACCATCAAGCCGCACACCAAGTTCGAGTGCGAAGTGTACGTGCTGTCCAAGGAAGAGGGTGGTCGTCACACTCCGTTCTTCAAGGGCTACCGTCCGCAGTTCTACTTCCGTACCACTGACGTGACCGGTAACTGCGAACTGCCGGAAGGCGTTGAGATGGTAATGCCGGGCGACAACATCAAGATGGTTGTCACCCTGATCGC
>NZ_SSOJ01000055.1 GCF_029871205.1 Pseudomonas sp. BN417
CTGACGGGGCAGAGTCGCTGCCCCACCTCTTCTGCACAGGTTCAGGCAATGAGCAGGCATCAGAATTGCCGCGCCTTGTCAGGCGCGAGTCACCCCTCGCCCGCTTGCGGGGCGAAGAGGCACGCTGTCGGAAGCAACGCTTCCGGTGCCGATGAGCGACTGAGCGCGAAGCGATCAGGCCGGGGCGCAGGGCGGGGGCCGGGGCGGGCCGCGTTCGGATGAGGGATGCATCAGCAAGCGCGGAGGCCTGAAAGGCCCGTAATAGACGCTCCTATTCGGTATCGCAACAGCTAACGCAAACATAGCCAATTCATTCGTAGGATGGGTCGGGCGGCGCTCCGCGAGCCTGCGATACCCATCACGCGAAATTGATGGGTATCGCTCCGCTCCACCCATCCTACGGCGAGCCCAGCGTCATTCCGCGCCCTGTTCTACCTTCACGCTCTCCTCCTTGGCCTTGGCCATGCTGTGGTGGAGGAAGGCCTGGGTGATCACGGCGCGGAGCTGGTCGTCGTCCCAGGGTTTGGTGAGGAACTTGTAGATGGCGCCCTGGTTGATGGCGTCGGTGACCGATTTCAGGTCGGTGTAGCCCGAGAGCACGATGCGGATGGTGTTGGGGTAGAGGTCCTTGACCCGGCTGAGGAACTCGGTGCCGTTCATCTCCGGCATGCGCTGGTCCGAGAGGATGACCTGGATGTCGTGCTTGGCCAGGTGGGCGAAGGCGTCCTGGGCGCGGGTGGCGGTGAAGATCTGGTAGCCGTCGCGGCGCAGCACGCGGGTCAGCGCGCGGAGGATGTTTTCCTCGTCGTCCAGCAGGAGCAGGGTCTGCGCGCTGCTGGTGCCGGCGCGGGTCTCCAGGTAGGCGGCCGGGCTCTTGTGGTGCTCGTGGAGGAATTGCTCCAGCTGGTCGAAGGGCATGGGGCGGGCGAAGTAGTAGCCCTGGAATTCGTCGCAGTGGCTCTTCTTCAGGAAGGCGAACTGGGATTCGCTCTCCACCCCTTCGGCGATTACCCGCAGGCGCAGGTGGTGGGCCATGGAGATGATGCCCTGGGTGATCGCCGCGTCATGGCGGTCGCTGATGATCTCCTGGACGAAGGCGCGGTCGATCTTCACCTTGTCGATGGGCAGGCGCTTCAGATAGTTGAGGCTGGAGAAGCCGGTGCCGAAATCGTCGATGGACAGGCGCACGCCCAGGGTCTTGAGCGCCTGCAGGGTGGCGATGGCGCGCTCGGCATTGTCCAGCAGCACGGTCTCGGTGATTTCCAGCTCCAGCAGTTCGGCCGGCAACCGGGTCTCTTCGAGGATGCGGCGCACGCTGTCGACGAAAATGTTGCGCTGGAAATGCACCGCCGAAATGTTCACCGCCACCACTGTGCTGGTCATGCCGCGGTCGAGCAGTTCCCGGCAGTCGCGGCAGGCGGTGGCCAGCACCCATTCGCTCAAGGGGATGATCTGCCCGGTGTCCTCGGCCACCGGCACGAACTGCGACGGGGAGATGAAGCCGAGCAACGGGTGATGCCAGCGCAGCAGGGCCTCGTAACCGGTGACCCGGCCGTTGCGGCCGTCGATCTGCGGCTGGTAGTAGAGCATGAAGGCATTGCTCTCTATGGCCTTCTGCAACTCGTTGCGCAGGGTTACCCGCTCGCTGACCTTCTGCTCCAGGTCCGTGGTGTACCACTGGTAGCAGTTGCGCCCCTGCTGCTTGGCCTTGTACATGGCCAGGTCGGCCTGCTGGATCAGTTGCATGGGCTGCTGCATGCCCTTTTCGCTCAGGGCGATGCCCAGGCTGGCGGTGATGTGCAGTTTGCTGCCGGAGATGGGGTAGGGCCGGGCGATGCAGTCGATGACCCGCTCGGCCACCTGCAGCACGTCCTCCTCACGGGCGAGGTCAGGCAGGATCAGGATGAACTCGTCGCCCCCCAGGCGCGCCACCGTATCGCCGGGGCGTACCTGCTGGCTCAGGCGCCGTGCCACTTCCACCAATATCTGGTCGCCGATGCCGTGGCCCATGGAGTCGTTGATCGGCTTGAAGCCGTCGAGGTCGATGAACATCACCGCCAGCTTGCGCTGGTAGCGCTGGCTGATCTGACAGCCCTGGCGCAGTCGGTCCTCCAGCAGCGAGCGGTTGGGCAGCCCGGTGAGCACGTCGTGGCTGGCGTTGTAGGCCAGTTCGGACTCCACGCGCTTCTGCTCGGAGATATCGTTCTGCACGCCGATGAAGTGGGTGATCTCGCCGTTCTCGTCGGGGACCGGGGCGATGTAGAGGTCGTTCCAGAATGGCGAGCCGTCCTTGCGGAAGTTACGCAGCACCACATGCACTTCGCGCTTCTCCGAAATCGCATGACGGATTTCGGCGATGCCCGGCTGTTCCCGGTCGCCGCCCTGGAGGAAGCGGCAGTTGCGCCCCAGGGCCTCGCCTGCGGTGTAGCCGGTGATGCGCTCGAAGGCCGGGTTGACGTAGATGATCGGCAGGTCGGGGGCCGTGGCGTCACAGATCAGCGCGCCGTTGTAGCTGGCCTCGATGCTGCGCTGGAGGATGCGCAACTGCCGTTCGGATTCCTTGGCGCGGCTGATGTCGCGGAAGGCGATGACCCAGCCGCCAAGGGTCTGGGCGTGCAGCAGCGGCGCGCAGTCGAAGGCGATATGGCGCTCGCCGCCCAGGCTGACTTCGCCGTGGCGGATGACGGTGGCCGGGGCGCCGTAGAGATCCAGCGGCAGGTGGTCGGCCAGCGCCTGGCCGAGCAGGATTTCGGCGCTCTGCCCGAGCAGTTCGGCGCCCGCCGGGTTGACGAAGTTCAGCCGGCCCTGGCGGTCCACCGCCAGCAGGCCTTCGCCGACGCTATCGGTGATGGCCGAGGTGAAGTCCAGTTGTTCCTGCAGGCGCTGCTCGCCGGAGAGCACCTGCTGCACCAAGCGGATGTTCTCCAGGGCGGCCACGGCCATCTGCGCGAATTGCTGGGCGATCGCCAGGTCGTCCTGGTCGAAATCGCCTTCGAACTTGTCGGAGAGCTGGATCAGGCCGAGGTTGTGCCCGCCGTGGTCGATCAGTGGTGCCGCCAGCCAGCCCAACAACGGCAGCTGGCCGCTGGCCTGGTCCCCGGCGGCTTCCAGCTCGGCGCGGCTCAGCAGGATCGGCTGATTGTCGGCGCAGGCGCGAGCGTAGAGGGCCAGGCCTTCGGCCGACAGGCGCGGGGCCGACCAGTCCAGGTACCGCTCGGAAAGGGAAATGGCGTCCAGCCCCTGGCCGTCGGCCAGGCTCAGCATCGCCTGGTGGGCGCCCACCAGCAGGCGCAGCTGCTCGCACATGAAACCCAGCAGGGCGCGGGCATCGAGGATGCCGCCAATGTGCAGGGCCGTTTCGCTGAGACCGCGCAGCAGCTGGGCCTGGCGCTCGGACTGGGCCAGGGTCTCCTGCAGGGCACGGGTCATGCGGTTGCGCTCGCCTATCTCCTTGGCGATGCCGAACACCCCGACGATGCGCCCTTCGACCACGATCGGCAGGTTGATGACGTCCAGTTCCAGCAGGTCGTCGGCGCGGGTGCGGCAATGCACCTCATAGCGCTGCGCCTTGCCGTCCAGCACGTCGCGGAAGTGCCGGCGCACGCGCTCGATGTCTTCCTCCAGCACCAGGTTGGTGAAGGGCCGGCCGATGAGCTCGGCCGGGCTGAAGTCGATCAGTTCGCTGGCGGCCTGGTTGAGGCTGAGGTAGCGCCCTTCGCGGTCGAAGGAAAACACCGGGTCGGGGTTGAAGGTGAAGAGCGAGCGGTAGCGCTGCTCGCTTTCCTGCAGGCGCAGGCGGTCATGCTGGCGCTCGATGGCGATGGCGGCCAGTTGCCCGGCGGTGCCGATGAGTTGCAGCGCCTCGTCGTCCGGCGCGCAAGGCTGGCGCAGGTGCACGGCGAAGGTGCCGAGCACGTCGCCGTGGTGCGAGATCAGCGGGATCGCCCAGCAGGCGCGCAGATCGTGACGCAGCGCCAGGTCGCGGTGCTCGCGCCAGAGCGGGTCTTCGCTGATGTCCTGGCTCACCACCATCTGCCGGCGGAACACGGCGGTGCCGCAGGCGCCCGCCAGGGGGCCGATGGCGTGGCCGTTGAGGGCCTTCTGGTAGGCGTCCGGCAGGCTTGGCGCGGCGCCCAGCTGCAGACGCTTGCGCTTGCCGTCCACCAGCAGCACGGAACAGAGTGCCGAAGGTTCCAGGGTCTCGCTCATCAGGCAGATGGCCTTGAGGATGTCCGGCAGGGGCTGGTCGGTGGAGATCATGCTGAGGATGTCGCGCTGGTCCTCGGCATAGGCCTCGTGGCGGACCAGGCTGGTGATGTCGTGGGCGACGGCGAAGAGGGTGCGTTCAGTGTCCGACCAGCTGGCCGACCAGAGCAGGTGGACCTGGCTGCCGTCCTTGCGCTGGCAACGGTTGCGCACGGCGTCCCAGGATTCGCCGCGGATCAGCGCCTGGACCTCGGCGCGGGTGCGCTCGCGGTCCTCGGCCACGACGAAATCGGTATAGCGGCGGCCGATCAGCTCCTCCGGCCGGTAGCCCAGTACGGCATGGCAGGAGGGGCTGACCTGGGTGAAGCGCTCGGCCTCATCGATGGAGCAGAGCACGTCCATGGAGTGATCCATGATCCGCTGGTTCTGCAGTTGCAGCCGGGCCTGGTGCTGCAGACTCAGTTCCAGTTCCAGGTTGCTCTCGCGCAGGCGCTGGCTGCGTTCGACGGCCAGGCGGGAAAAGCTCTGGCTGACCATCAGCAGCAGGGTGAAGCCCAGGCCGAACAGCATGAACAGTGGCGGCACGTAGACCGCGCCGGAGTCGCTGCGCGGCAGGGCCCGATAGGTACGCATGCGCCAGCGCCCCTCGGGGCCGAGATCGGCGCTCTGCTCGCCCACCTGGAACAGGCTGTGTTCCTGGTGGCCCGCGCCCGATTCGAAGACGCGTTTGGGACCTTCGAAGACTTCCAGGACGAAGCCGTCGAGATCTCTGCCCAATTGGCGCTTCAGGGTGGCGTCGATATCGAGGATGGCCACCACCAGCGCGATGGGCTGCCCAGGGACATTCAGGGGGGCTGCCACCAGCGTGCTGTCGTCTTCGGAGGTGAAACTCTGCGCCGCGCTCATCTGCGCGCCCTTGCCCTGACGAACCTGCTCCAGCCAGGTGCGCAACTCGGGCTGGGCGAGAAAGCGCGTGAGCCAGTCGTGGGCCTGCCGGTTGCGCCCCTGCTGCTGGAGCGGCTGGAGCCCGGCATCGAGTACCGCGACCAGGTTGATGTTGGGGAAGTCGCGCAGGTAGCTGCCGGCTTCCTGCTCCCAGAGCGCGGCCGGCGGCATGCCGTTGAGGCTCTGCCAGCGCTCGGCCATGCGCTGGATCAACTGCAGGCGCACGGTCAGGGTGTTCTCGATGGAGGTCTGGGCGCGCAACAGCAGCTGGTGGCTGTGGGCGTTGAGGCTGGCGACCTCGTGCAGGCTGAGGAGGAGCCAGCCGAGGCAGGTCAGCAGCGCGCCGAGCACGCCGGTGGCCATGGTGCGGCGGTCGAGCAGGCGCCTGTGGTCGTCCGGCAGGGTGCAGAGCATCAGCACCGCGGCGCCGAGCAGGGCGATCAGAAGATTGGCGATGTGCTCAGATTCCGGGCGGAAAGCGAAACGCGGCAAGCCGTAGCCCGCGCCCAGCACGGCGAGCTGGGAGACCAGCGCCAGGCCGATCAGGGTGATACCGCAGAGCTGGCCGAGCCAGCGGCCGCCCTGGTGGATCACCGCCAGGACCATGGCCAGGCCGAACAGGCAGGCGACAATCGCCAGCTCGCTGCGCACCCGCCAGTAGCCACTGACCAGCGAAACGCCCTGGTTGCCGCCGCCGGCCAGCACATTGTGCGCGAGGCTGTAGCCGGCGAGGGCGAACAACGCCAGGCCGGCGAGCCGCGAGAACCTGTGCAGGCCGCGGGTGGCGCTCAGCAGTGCGGCGCCGGCGAGGAGGCTGAGCAGGGCGCTGTCGGGCAGCAGTGCCAGGTCCTCGCGGACCGGGCTGGCCAGGGCGAAGAAGGCGGCCAGGCTGATGCAGCCCAGCGTGATCAGGGCGAATGCCAGGCAGTGCAGGTAGGCCTGGAAGATGAGCGTACGGTTGTGCTGGGCCATGGTGTCGCGCCGTTCCGTTGGCTGGGGCGGTTCCGGGTGAGCGGGGTCATTCGTCCAGGTCGTAGCCCTCCAGCAGCACGGCGCCTTCGCTGTCGCGGCGTACCCGGGTCAGACCGGGGTGCTCGCTCTCCAGGCGAAGCAACTCGCGGCGCTGGCGTTCGAGGGCATCCTGCTGGCCACGCACCTGCTGCAGCAGGCGCTGGTTTTCCTCGCGCAGCTGGTAGAGGTCGATGGCGGCCTCCAGGGCGCTTTCGATCTCGTAGTTCTCCCAGGGTTTGGAGAGGAAACGATAAATTTCGGCGCGGTTGATCGCCTGCATCAGGGTGGCGCGGTCGCCGTGGGCGCTGAGCAGCAGGCGCAGCGCGTCGGGCTGGCGCTGGCGGGCGAACTGCAGGTAGGTCAGGCCATCCAGCTGGGGCATGTTGAGGTCGCAGATGATCGCCGCGTAGCGATGCTCGATCAGCGCCTCCAGCGCCTCCTGCGGGTCGTGGAATGCGTGCAGGGTCCAGCCCCGGGGGCGCAGTTGGCGCTGCAGGGCCGCGAGGATGTTGGGCTCGTCGTCCACCAGTTGGATCTTGATCATCAGGACTGCTCCTTGGCCGGGCCCGCGGCAGCCTCGGGCTGGCGGACATGGAGTGTGTAGCGCGCGCCTTCGCTGGCCTCGAAGGCGATCAGTTTGTCGATCAGGGTACGGCTGAGCTGCTTGCCGGCATTGAGCAGCAGCATGCCGCTGTCGGCCTGGAGGTTGCGCACCAGGATCATGCCCGGCTCCAGGCGGCGGGTGTCGACCGCCATGACGCCGGGGGCGGCCTCCTGCAGGTCCGGTTCCTGCCGGGTGCAGAGGTCGATGAAGGCCGCGCAGAGCGCGGGGTCGTAGAGGCGTCCGGCATAGCGCGCGAGGAACTGCAGGGCGTCCGCGCGTGGCAGGGGACGCTGCAGCACCAGGCCGCACTGCAGCTCGACGAAGTCCACCGCGAGCTTGAGCAGGCGCGCGCCGAAGGGGATCTCTTCACCGCGCAACTGGTCGGGAAAGCCGGTGCCGTTCCAGCGCTCCTGATGGTGGCGGATCAACCGGCCGGCGTCGTGCAGCGGTTCCAGGGCCATCAGCAGGCTTTCGCCCTGGGCCGGGTAGCAGCAGTAGCGCTCGCGCTCCTCGCGGTGCAGCAGGTCGCTGGGGCGGTTCAGCAGGTGGTCGTCCCAGGTCAGCTTGCCGAGGTTGTAGAGGGCCGCGGCCATGGCCAGGTCGCGGCTGTCGGTTTCCGGCAGCCGGTGTTCGGCGGCGTAGGCGCGCACCAGGGCGATGACCTGGGCGTTGCCCTGCCTGTCCCGCGGCAGCCGCTGGTTGAGCAGGGCGGAGAAGACCTCGGTGGCGGTCACGTAGCTGTGCCGCAAGTCGCCGTAGGCCAGGTCGAGCATGTCGGCCGTCTGCTGCAGCTCGGCGGTGCGGGCGCGAACCCGTTCTTCCAGGCTGGCATTGAGCTCCTGCAGGCGCCGGTTCTGCTCCAGGGTCAGGCGTTCCAGGCGCTGGTGCTCGCGTTCGGCATGCTGGTGGGCAAGGGCCTGGCGCAGGGTGGAACGCAGTTCGTCGTCGTTCCAGGGCTTGCTCAGGTAGCGGTAGATCTGTCCCTGGTTGATGGCACGGATGCTGGTGTCCAGGTCGGTGGCGCCGGTCAGCAGGATGCGCAGGGTGCCGGGCCGGCGTTGCTGGACCTCGGCCAGCAGGGAGGGGCCGTCCATGCCGGGCATGCGTGCGTCGGAAACCACCAGGTCGACTTCGCGCTCGGCCAGCAGCGCCAGGGCGTCGGCGCCACTGGACGCGTTCAGCAGTTCGTAGGGTTCGCTGCGCAGGACCCGGCGCAGGGCGCTGATGACGTGTTCCTCGTCATCCACCAGCAGCAGGGTGGGGCGGCTGGCGGCTACGTTCACGTCGATACCTCGCCGGGCATGGGCTGGCGCTCGGGCAGCCAGACGCGGAAACGGGTGCCCTGACCCGGATGGCTGGAGACTTCGATGCGCCCGTTGTGTTTCTGCACGATGTTGTAGGAGAGCGCCAGGCCGAGGCCGGTGCCCTTGCCCACGGGCTTGGTGGTGAAGAAGGGTTCGTAGATGCGGTGGAGAATGGCCGGGTCTATGCCCTTGCCGTTGTCCTCCACTTCCAGCCAGACCCAGCCGCCGTCATGGCCGCTGCGCAGGGTGATGCGGCCGAAGCCCTCGATGGCGTGGGCGGCATTGATCAACAGGTTCATCACCACCTGGTTGATTTGCGAGGGAATGCACTCCACCTGGGGCAGCTCGCCGTACTCGCGCACCACCTCGGCCTTGTACTTGAGCTCGTTGTTGACGAGGTTCAGGGTGCTGTCGAAGCCCTTGTGCAGGTCAACGGCGCGGAACGCCTCTTCCTCGATATGGGAGAAGTCCTTGAGGGCCGTGATGATCTTCTTGACCCGTTCGATGCCGTCCTCGGATTCGTGGATCAGCGCCTCGACATCGTTGCGAATGTAGTCGTACTCCAGGCTGCGCTTGAGCTGCTGCAGCTCCTCCAGGCTGCCGACGCCCTCCACCGCATCGACGATGCGCAGCAGGTCGTTGACGTAGCCGGTGAGCGTCTTGAGGTTGGAGAAGACGTAGCCGATGGGATTGTTGATCTCGTGGGCCACGCCCGCGGCCAGCTGGCCGATGGCGGCGAGCTTTTCCGATTGCACCAACTGGGCGTTGGCTTTCTCCAGCTTGTGGATCAGCTGTTCCTGTTCCAGCTGCTTGCTGCCCAGGGCATTCAGGGCCGCCGTCAGTTGCTCATTGGAGCGGGCGAAATCCGTGGTGTCGTAGAGCAGCAGGCCGAAGCAGCGCTCGCCATGGCAGTCGAAGGGGAACAGCAGGGTGCTCTGAAGGCGCAGCGGCGCCACCCGGCCTTCGGGGCTGCAGGGTAGTTGGATCAGGTAAGGGTCTTCGCGCCAGTGGGTGTAGGCGTGCAGGCCCTGGTCGCGGGCCTTGGCCAGCATCTGGCCGAGCCGCGGCGTGTCCGCTTCCGGGAACACGCTGGTGAGGGGTTGCCGCAGCGCCGGCTCCAGGGGCTTGCCGCTGCGTTGGCTGATGAAGGCGTTCCAGTGAAGGATGCGCAGATCCCGGTCGAGGATGATGACGCCCACCTCGATGTCTTCCACCAGGGCCCCGGCAAGGTCCAAAGGGCTTCTATCCATGATTTCGCCCGCTTTTTTCGCTATGGGAGGAGTGGCAGGGTTGAATGTCGCTGTTTGTCCTACTCTGTTGTAGGAAGTGTATGTCAGATTTCAGGCGTCCGAATATTGTCGAAAGCCGCCTGGGTCGCTGTCGAAAATTCCCTTTCACAGGAGGTCAGGGTAGACCATGGGGCACGAACAAAGGGCGGAAATGCCGGTCCGCTACGAATTCCGCTTCCCTGATGGCCGCCTCTGGGTCCATGAGGTGGACGTTGCGGAGCCGGTGCCGGCGACGGGCACGGAGAACGGGCCGGAGTGGGCGCGGCTGGAGTTCCAGCAATGCGAACACTGCCCGTTGAAGGCAGCCGACGTGCGGGACTGCCCCTTTGCCCGCGCGCTGGCGCGGCCGGTGGCAGTGCTGGCGCGCTCGCCGTCCTACGAACAGGTCTTGGTGAACGTGTTCTGGCGGGGCCGGGAAATTCGCCAGCAGACCACCTTGCAGCGAGCCTTGGGGTCCTTGCTGGGGCTGCTTGGGGCCACCAGCGGTTGCCCCCATACCCGGATGCTGCGGGCCATGGCCTGGTTCCACTGGCCCTTCAGCACCTCGGCCGAGACCCTCTACCGCTCCCTCGGTACCTACCTGCTGGGGCAGCACCTGCGCCAGGAGCGCGGCCTGGAGCCGGACTGGGAGATGGACGGCCTGCGCGAACTGTACCGCAACCTGCGCCTGGTCAACCTGGGCATGGCCGCGCGCCTGCGCGCCGCCGCCGAGGAGGACTCCAGCCTGAACGGGCTGATCCTGCTGGACCTGCTGGCGGCCGATACCCTGTACTCGCTGGACAGCTACGAGGGAGAGCTGGATGGGTTCTTCGCGGAATACTTCGAGGAGGGGTGAAGCGTTTGCCTGTGATGATCGAAATACTCCGATTAGCAGGATGAAGTCGGAGTTTCTGTAGGAGCGAGCTTGCTCGCGGAAGGTCGTGCTCGGACTGTTCGCGAGCAAGCTCGCTCCTACAAATGCAGCGGTGAGCCAGGCGCAGAGGTCATACGGCAAGCGCGAAGTTTGGTGCCGCCCCCTTCTAGGGAGCAATATCAAGTCCACGTTCTACGAACGTGGATGTTCATTCGCGAATGAATTCGCCCCCACAGGAAAAACAACTGCCCGTCAGCCGCTGAACCCCAACCGTTCCTTCCAGCGCTTCTCCAGCGCCTTGGTCTCGTGGTCGAAGGGGTGGAAGCCTGGGCGGTAGTAGTCCAGGTAGGGCTTGATCATCTTCGGGAAGTAGCCGTTGCGCGGGCCGAGCAGGGTCTTGAGGCCGTGCGCCCAGCTGCGCCAGTTGAACAGCTGGCCGTCCTTGCGCATCAGGTGGACCTGGAAGCCGATGATCACGCCGAAGAACAGGAAGGTGGTCAGGACCATGGTCAGGGTACGGACCAGGTAGCCGCCGCCGACGGCCTTGTAGGCGTCATAGCAGACCGCCTTGTGCTCGTTCTCCTCGATGGCGTGCCACATCCACAGCTTGTACATCTTCGGGTCGTCCATCTGGGTATTGATGTCCTCGCGGCGCAGCAGCTGCTCGGCCATGGTCGCGGTGAAGTGCTCCAGTGCGCAGGTGGCGGCCAGGCGCTGCTTGCGGCTGGTGAAGCGGGTCACCCATTCCAGCAACACCTTGATGCGCAGTTCCAGGCGCTCCAGGTCGATGCCGTGCTCGGCGGCGTAGTCGTTGTAGGTGGCGTGTTCCTTGGAGTGCATGGCTTCCTGGCCGATGAAGGCGCTGATGTCCTTCTGCAGCTGCGGGTCGCTGACCTGGTCGCGCACGGCGCGCACGCTGTCGACGAAGAACTTTTCGCCATAGGGGAAGAGCGAGGAGAGGTTGTTCATGAAGTGGGTCATGAAGGGGTCGCCGCTCCACCAGTACTTCTGGGTCGACGCGAAGCTGAAGTCCATGCGGCGAACGGGGAAGTTGGCCTTGGGCAGGGTGGCGCTGGCTGACATGCGGGAATCCTCTCAGGCTCGGGGAGCCATCCATTGTTGTTGTCGGCGACACGGGCAACCGTGCCATCAGTCGATGTAACTATTGAGGATCGTGCAGGCAGGCGCGAGGGCCTGGGCGCCAACTTTTGGAGGGAGATCGAGGGGTGGGTTGGGGCGAGGGGTAACGCCGGGCGGTGGGGATGTAACCCGGGCGGAGTGGCCGTGCTTCGGTTGGGGCGGGCCCGCTGGCGCGGACCCGCGTGGGGATCAGCGCTCGTCGAGGGCGAAGGCGGTCAGGCAGAAGCTGGAGATGCCGGCTTCTGCCAGGCGCTCGGAGCCGCCCAGTTCCGGCAGGTCGATGATGGCGGCAGCCTCGAAGACGCTGGCGCCCAGGCGCCGTACCAGGCGGGCGGCGGCCAGCAGGGTACCGCCGGTGGCGATCAGGTCATCGAAGATCAGCACCTTGTCGCCGTCGCACAGGCTGTCGCTGTGCACTTCGAGGAAGGCTTCGCCGTACTCGGTCTGGTAGGGCTCGGCGAGTACCTCGGCCGGCAGCTTGCCCTGCTTGCGGAACAGCACCAGGGGCTTGTTGAGTTCGTAGGCGATGATCGAGCCGACCAGGAAGCCGCGGGCGTCCATGGCGCCGATGTGGCTGAAGTCGGCTTCGACATAACGCTGGATGAAGCTGTCGGCCACCATGCGCATGGCCCGTGGTGACTGGAACAGGGGAGTGATGTCGCGGAACACCACGCCGGGTTTGGGGAAGTCCGGCACGGGGCGGATCAGGGATTTGATGGAGAATTCGTCGAAGATCATTGTCGATGCCTGAAGAATGTCAGGGTGGGACAGGCGGGCCCGCCAGCAAGGCAGGCCCCGGGGGATCAGCTTTCGATGCTGCCGCCGGCCATGGCGCAGAGTTCGATGGGGTCGAGGATGTGCACTTCCTTGCCTTCGGCGGCGATCAGTTGGCTCTGCTGGAAACGGGTGAAGACCCGGGACACGGTTTCCACCGCCAGGCCCAGGTAGTTGCCGATCTCGTTGCGCGACATGGCCAGGCGGAACTGGTTGGCCGAGAAGCCGCGAGCGCGGAAGCGCGCCGAGAGGTTGACCAGGAAGGTGGCGATGCGTTCGTCGGCGGTCTTCTTGGAGAGCAGCAGCATCATCTGCTGGTCGTCGCGGATTTCCCGGCTCATGACCCGCATCAGCTGGCGACGCAGCTGTGGCAGCTGGACCGAGAGCTCGTCCAGGCGCTCGAAGGGGATTTCGCACACTGAGGTTGTTTCCAGGGCCTGGGCGGTCACCGGGTAGAGCTCGGTGTCCATGCCGGAGAGGCCGACCAGCTCGCTGGGCAGGTGGAAACCGGTGATCTGCTCTTCACCGGCGTCGGTGACGGTGAAGGTCTTGAGGGCGCCGGAGCGCACCGCAAAAACCGAGCCGAAGGCATCGCCCTGGCGGAACAGGAGTTCACCCTTCTTCAGGGGACGGCCGCGCTTGACGATCTCGTCCAGCGCGTCCATGTCCTCCATATTCAGCGACAGGGGCAGGCAGAGTGCGGCCAGGCTGCAATCCTTGCAGTGGGCCTGGGGGACATTGCGCACCTTGATGATCTCGGACATGGGCTCTTCCTTGCGAGCTAAACACACAATGCCCGTAAGGTTAACGCAGGGTGTAGACAACGGCCAGAAAAAGCCTAACTGACCCTTCGATCAGGATTGGCCGCTGACCGCCCTTGGTCGTACGGATTGCAGCCCGGGGCAGCTCTGCCTTGCGCCCGGACATCAACGCCCCGCCGTGCCTGTCGCCGGGATGGTGCGGCGTCAGGTCGCACGGACCGGCGGGCGCCGACCGGGTATCCGCTGCGGTTCCGCCCGGGCCGGCCTCAGATTACCCGGGAGAAGCGCTGCTGGTTCTGCCCGGCCAGGTAGTGGTCGAAGAGCATGCACAGGGAGCGAACCAACAGGCGGCCGGCGGGCAGCACGTCGATGCGGTTGGCGCTGAGATCGATCAGCCGGTCTCTGTGCATTTGCTGCAGTTGCGGCCAGATGTCGGCGAAATAGCCGCGAAATTCCAGGTTGAAACGCGCCTCGATGCTGGCGAAGTCCAGCTCGAACTCGCAGATCAGCTGTTGGATCACCGCTCGCCGGATGCGGTCGTCCGCGTCGCAGACCAGTCCGCGGCTGGTGGCCAGCAGCCCCTGCTCCAGGGCGCTCTGGTAGTCGTTCAGCTGGATGCTGTTCTGGCAGTAGAGTTCGCCGATCTGGCTGATGGCGGAGACCCCCAGGCCGATCAGGTCGCAATGCCCGTGGGTGGTGTAGCCCTGGAAGTTGCGTTGCAGGCGGCCGTCCTCCTGGGCGATGGCCAGTTCGTCGTCGGGCAGGGCGAAGTGGTCCATGCCGATGTAGCGATAGCCGGCGGCGCTCAGCTGCTCGATGCTGCGCTGGAGCATGTCCAGTTTCTGCCCGGGGCTGGGCAGGTCTTCACTGCGAATGCGCCGCTGCGGCAGGAAGCGTTCCGGCAGGTGGGCGTAGTTGAACACCGAAAGCCGGTCCGGTTGCAGCGCGATCACCTCGTCCACGGTGCGGGCGAAGCTCTCCGGGGTCTGCTTGGGCAGGCCGTAGATCAGGTCGAGGTTCAGCGACCGGTACTGCAGGGTGCGTGCGGCTTCGACTATGGCGCGGGTCTCTTCCAGACTCTGCAGACGGTTGACCGCGCGCTGCACGGCCGGGTCCAGGTCCTGTACGCCAAGGCTGACGCGATTGAAGCCCAGGTCGCGGAGCAGGCCCATGGTCGACCAGTCGGCCTCGCGCGGGTCGATCTCGATGCCGTAATCGCCCGAATCGTCATCCAGCAGATTGAAGTGCTTGCGCAGGTGGCCCATGAGCTGCCGCAGTTCGTCATGGCTGAGGAAGGTCGGGGTGCCGCCGCCGAAATGCAATTGTTCGACCTTCTGCTGCGGGTCGACGTGACAGGCGATCAGCTCGATTTCCCGTTCCAGGTGTTCCAGGTAGGGCAGGGCGCGGCCTCGGTCCTTGGTGATGACCTTGTTGCAGGCGCAGTAGTAGCAGATGTTCGCGCAGAAGGGCACATGGACGTAAAGCGACAGCGGACGCCTGGCCTTGCGGCTGTCGCGCAGGGCATGGAGCAGGTCGAAGGAGCCCACCCGGTGATCGAACTGCACCGCGGTGGGGTAGGAGGTATAGCGCGGGCCTGGGGTGTCGTAGCGGCGGATCAGGTCCGCGTCCCAGCGAATGTTGTCGAGCATGCGGGAGTCCCCGGTTCGGCTGTCAGTGCCGGGGAGTCTATGGGGCGCCCGCCAGGGCCATCTTGATTTGTATCAAGCTGTTCAGTGGCTGTGCTGGTGCTCGCTGCTGGCGGCGCTATGGCCGCCATGCCCCATCAGCCAGGCCTGGTGTGGGCCGGGCAGGGTCCAGAGGCCGAACAGAATCACCAACAGGCCGCCGGCGATGCGCACGCCGCGCTTGCGCAGCAGGGCGGTCAGGCGTTCGGCAGCCAGGCCCGTGGCGACCAGCACCGGCAGAGTGCCTATGCCGAAGGCCAGCATCAGCAGCGCGCTGTCGCCGGCCGAGCCCTGGCTCGCGGACCAGAGCAGGGTGCTGTAGACCAGGCCGCAAGGCAGCCAGCCCCAGAGCCCGCCGAGGAGCAGGGCGCGGGGCAGGCTGGAAACCGGCAGCAGCTTGCGCGCCACCGGCTGGATATGGCGCCAGAGGCCCCGGCCGAGGGCTTCGATGCGGGTCAGACCGCTCCACCAGCCGGCCAGGTAGAGCCCCATGCAGATCAGCAGCAGCGCTGCCACGACGCGCAGGGCCATGGCCGCCGGGCTGCTGGCGATGGCCCAGCCGGCGAGGCCGATGAGCAGGCCGGCCAGGGCATAGCTGAGGATGCGGCCGAGGTTGTAGGCCAGCAGCAGGCGCAGGCGGCGGGCGCGCTGTTCGGGGGGAATCGCCAGGGTCAGGGCGCCCATCAGGCCGCCGCACATGCCCAGGCAGTGGCCGCCGCCGAGCAGGCCGAGGATCAGGGCGGAGAGCAGCAGTGGAGCGAGTTCAGCCACGGGGCTTGTCCTGCTCGTCCTGTTTGTCCTTGTCGCTGCCCTCGGCTTCGGCGATGCCGGCCTGGTGCTTGGGGTCCTCGTCGTCGAAGAGGATGCTGTGGGCCGGGCCGTCGAGGTCGTCGTACTGGCCGCTGTCCACTGCCCAGAAGAACAGCCAGATGGCGAAACCGACCAGGCCGATGGCGACCGGGATCAGTATGTATAGCGCTGGCATCAGGGGCTCCGATAAGAAATGCGTGGGTCAGGTGCGGGCCAGGCGCAGGGCGTTGACCACCACCAGCAGCGAACTGACCGACATGCCGAACGCCGCCCAGAGCGGTGTGATCCAGCCGAGGGCGGCGAAGGGCAGCACCAGGCCATTGTACAGGGTCGCCCAGGCCAGGTTCTCGACGATGATGCGGCGGGTCCGGCGGGCCAGGGCGAAGGCCTGGACCAGGCTGTCCAGTCGGTTGGACAGCAGCACCGCGTCGGCGCTGGTCTTGGCCAGGTCAGTGGCGCTGCCCATGGCGACGCTGATATCGGCACCGGCCAGCACCGGCACGTCGTTGACCCCGTCACCCAGCATCAGCACCTTGTGGCCCTGTTGGTGGAGCTGGCGCAGCACCTCCAGCTTGGCGTCCGGGGTGAGGCCGCCACGGGCGTCTTCGATGCCCAGCTCGCGGGCGATGCCGGCAACCATGGGCGAGCTGTCGCCAGAGAGCAGCAGGAGCTTCCAGCCGCGCTCGCGGCAGGCATCGAGCAGGGCGGGGGCATCTTCCCGCAGGCGGTCGTCGAGGACGAACCAGGCCAGCGGACCTTGCTCATCACCCAGCAGCAGCCACTGGCCCTGGTCGCCGGGAATGGCCGGCGCCGGCTGGCCGCTGAGCTCGGCGACGAAGCCAGGCTGGCCGATGCGCAGGCGGCGTGAGCCGACCCGGCCTTCGAGGCCGCGGCCGGGAATGCTGTCCACCTGCTCGGCGGCCTGGGGGGCGCGGCCGAAGGCGCGGGCGATCGGGTGCTCGGAACGGTTCTCCAGGGCGGCGGCCAGGGCCAGGCAGACGTCGCGGTCGAGTGCGCCCAGGGGGTGGATGGCGCTCAGGGTCAGGCGGCCTTCGGTGAGGGTGCCGGTCTTGTCGAAGATCACCGTGTCGATCTGGTTCAGGCCTTCCAGCACATGGCCGCGGGTCAGCAGCAGGCCGAGTTTGTGCAGGCTGCCGGTGGCGGTGGTCAGGGCGGTAGGGGTGGCCAGTGCCAGCGCGCAGGGGCAGGTGGCCACCAGCAGCGAGAGCACCACCCAGAAGGCGCGGTCGGCGTCGATCTGCCACCAGACGAGGCCAACGATGGCGGCGGCGGCGAGCACGATCAGCAGGAACCACTGGGCCACCTTGTCGGCCAGCTCGGCCAGGCGCGGCTTGTCAGCCTGGGCGCGCTCCAGCAGGCGGACTATGGCGGAAAGCCGGGTGTCGTCGCCCAGGGCCTGGACTTCGACGGTCAGCGGCCCTTCGACGTTCAGGGTGCCGGCGGTGACGGCATCGCCTTCGCCACGTGGGTGCGGCAGGTATTCGCCGGTGAGCAGGGACTCGTCGACGCTGGACTGGCCGCTGAGGATGCGGCCATCGGCCGGCAGCAGGGCACCGGGCGGCACCAGGACCTGGTCGCCCACCCGCAGTTCGCTGAGCAGGATGCGCTCGCCATGGCCATCGGCATCCAGGCGCAGGCAGGAGGCGGGAAGCAGGTTGACCAGCTGCGCCGTGGCCGCGGCGGTGCGCTCCCGGGCGCGGCGTTCCAGATAGCGCCCGGCGAGGAGGAAGAGGGCGAACATGCCCACCGCGTCGAAATACAGCTCGCCGACCCCGGTGACCGTGGACCAGATGCCGGCCACATAGGCGCCGCCTATGGCCAGGGAGACCGAGACGTCCATGGTCAGGTGGCGGGTGCGCAGGTCGCGCAGGGCGCCACGGAAGAACTGGCCGCAGCAGTAGAAGACGATGGGCGTGGTGAGGAACAGGCTGACCCAGCGCAGGATGGTGTCCAGCTCCGGCGACAGGTCGATGTTGAACTCCGGCCAGGTGGCCATGGCCGCCATCATCACCTGCATCCACAGCAGGCCGGCGACACCCAGCTGGCGCATGGCGCGGCGGTTCTCGGCGGCCAGGCGTTCGGCGGCTTCGTCGGCCTTGTAGGGGTGGCCGGCGTAGCCGATCTTGCGCAGCTCCTTGAGCAGGTGGCTGAGCGGCAGCTGGCTGTCGGCCCAGCGCACCTGCAGGCGATGGTTGGACAGGTTGAGGCTGGCTTCGGCCACCGCCGGCAGGGTACGCAGGTGTTTCTCGATCAGCCAGCCGCAGGCGGCGCAGCTGATGCCTTCGATCAGCAGGCAGGTCTCGCTCAGTTCGCCCCGGTGCTCGACGAAGGGCTGCTGGACTTCGGCGCGATCATAGAGGGCCAGCTCGTCCGGCAATTCGCGGGGCAGGGCATCGGGGTTGGCGGCGGTGTCGCTGCGGTGGCGGTAGTAGCTCTCCAGGCCACCGGCGACTATGGCCTCGGCCACGGCCTGGCAGCCCGGACAGCACATGGCCCGCGTCTCTCCCAGCACACGGGCCTCGAAGCGGCTGCCGCTTGGTACCGGCAGGCCGCAGTGATAGCAGGAACGTGGAGCGCTCATGCGGAGAGGTCAGTCGCCGAGGCGGATCACGCCACCCTTGGCCAGAGTCTCTTCCTCGAACAGGCGCCAGTCCTGGCCCTGCTCCTGGCCGATCAACTCGACGAAGCGGCGGCCGCTGACCGGGTCCTGCAACTGGCCACGGTAATGGCCATCGGCCTGGGGCTGGAGCACCACGCGGCGATCCTTCTCCGGCTGGGTGGGGGAGAGCAGGCTGAGTACCAGCTGCTGCGGACGGCTATCGCCGGTCAGTTCCAGCTCGACCTGGCCGCTGGCTTCGTCCAGGTTCAGGCTGGCCTGCATGCCGAGCTTCCTGGCGAGGTTCTCACGCTCGAGCGAGGTGTTGATGCCCTTGCCGACTTCGTAATAGTTGTCGGACACCAAGCTCGGCGGGTTCCGGGTGGCGATCACCAGCATGGTGGTGCCGAGCACCACCGAAGTGCCGAGGATGCCGAGGATGAACCAGGGCCAGAACTGCTTGTACCAGGGGCTGACGGGCGTTTCGGACTGCATGGGATTTCCGTTGTCTAGCGGACGCTGGGGCCGATGAAGCGGCTGTCGGCGTCGGTCTTGATGCTGGGATCGTCCGCGCTGCGGACGCGGAAGAGGATCTTGTTGGTGCTGGACGGCAGCTGGTCGGGGTCGATGGACAGCTCCACCGGCACCGAGAGTACTTCGCCGGCGTCGGCAAGGACTTCGCGCTTGCCTTCGTAGACCAGGCCGTCGAGGCCCTCGGCTTCGATGACGAAGGTCTGGTCGACCTGGGACTTGTTCATGATCTTCAGGGTGTAGACGTTCTCGATCCGGCCCTGCTCGTTCTCGCGGAACAGCACGCGGTCCTTGATCACGTCCAGTTCCACCAGGGAGCGGATCGCCACGGCGTAGGCGAAGAGGCCGATCATGGCGATCAGGGCGATAGCGTAACCGATCAGGCGCGGGCGCAGCAGCTGGGTCTTCTGGCCGTTGAGGTTGTGTTCGGTGGTGTAGCTGATCAGCCCTTTGGGGTAGTTCATCTTCTCCATGATGCTGTCGCAGGCGTCGATACAGGCGGCGCAGCCGATGCATTCGACCTGCAGGCCGTCGCGGATGTCGATGCCGGTGGGGCAGACCTGGACGCACATGGTGCAGTCGATGCAGTCGCCGAGTCCCTGGGACTTGTAGTCGATGGTTTTCTTGCGCGGGCCACGGGTTTCACCGCGGCGCGGATCGTAGGAGACGATCAGGGTGTCCTTGTCGAACATCACGCTCTGGAAGCGCGCGTAGGGGCACATGTAGATGCACACCTGTTCGCGCAGCCAGCCGGCGTTGCCATAGGTGGCGAGGGTGAAGAAACCCACCCAGAAATAGGCCCAGCCACTGGCTGCGCCGGTGAAGAATTCGAAGACCAGTTCGCGAACCGGGGTGAAGTAGCCGACGAAGGTCATGCCGGTGGCGAAGCCGATCAGCAGCCAGAGGCCATGCTTGGCGGACTTGCGCAGGATTTTCTGGCCGCTCATGGGGGCCTTGTCGAGCTTCATGCGCTGGTTGCGGTCACCCTCGGTGACTTTCTCGCACCACATGAAGATCCAGGTCCAGACGCTCTGCGGGCAGGTGTAGCCGCACCAGACGCGCCCGGCGAATACGGTGATGAAGAACAGGCCGAAGGCGCAGATGATCAGCAGCCAGGAAAGGAGGACGAAGTCCTGGGGCCAGAAGGTGGCGCCGAAGATATAGAACTTGCGCTCGGGCAGGTTCCACCAGACGGCCTGGCGCTCGTTCCAGCTGAGCCAGACGGTGCCGAAGTAAAGCAGGAAGAGGAAGGCGCCGCCGGTCATCCGCAGGTTGCGGAACAGGCCGGTGAAGGCTCGGGTGTAGATCTTTTCGCGGCTGGCGTAGAGGTCGGTGGTTTCACCGCCCTTGGCCGGGGGAGGGGTGACGTTCTTGACGGGAATCTGTTCGCTCATCGTTCTCATACCACGGCGGTTGTCGGCGCTCTGACCAGTGCGTTGCCGGTTCGAGTCTTTCTATCCGCTACATATGGTACGCCTGATAGCGGCCTGCCATGTGCGACAGTGCGTCGCGCATGGCAGGCGAGGGTATTACTTGCTTGCGGTTTCCGCAGCAGGCTTCTGCGACAGGCTGTAAACGTACGCAGCCAGCAGGTGCACCTTGTCGTGGCCGAGGATTTGCTCCTGGGCCGGCATGGTGCCTTGGCGACCGTAGCGGATGGTCTGTTGCAGCTGGGCGTAGCTGCTGCCGTAGATGAAGGCGGCGGGGTGGGTCAGATTCGGCGCGCCCATGGCCGGGGTGCCCTTGCCTTCCGGACCGTGGCAGGCCACGCAGTTGGCGGCGAAAATGGCTTTACCGGCTTCCGGATCGGCCTTCACGTCCTTCGGCAGCTCGCGACCGTGCAGGGTTACGCGCAGGAAGGCGGCGACGTCGCGCACACCCTGGTCGCCGATGACTTCGCCCCAGGCCGGCATCACGCCGTGGCGGCCACCCATGATGGTGGTCTTGATGGTGGCGGCTTCGCCACCCCAGCGCCAGTCGTGGTCGGTCAGGTTCGGGAAGCCGTAGGCGCCCTTGGCGTCGGAGCCGTGGCAGACGGAGCAGTAGGACGCGAACATGCGGCCGCCCATTTTCAGGGCTTTCGGGTCCTGGGCCACTTCCTCGATGGGCATGGCGGCGTACTTGGCGAAGATCGGACCGTATTCCTTATCGGCGCGGTCCATTTCCTTTTCCCACTGGTGCACGCCGGTCCAGCCGCTCTCGCCGTTGGCGAAGGGCTTGCCTTCGGTGACTTGGCCGTAGCCGGGGAAGATGCCTTTCCAGTTGCCCATGCCCGGGTACATGACCAGGTAGCCGACGGCGAAGATCAGGGTGCCGACGAACAGCATGAACCACCACTTGGGCAGCGGGTTGTCATATTCCTCGATGCCGTCGAAGGCGTGGCCGACGGTTTCTTCGGTGCTTTCCTGACGCTGGCCACGACGGGTGGCGAAGATCAGCCAGGTCAGCGCTACCAGCGTGGCGCTGGTGAGCAGGGTTACATACCAACTCCAGAACGAAGTCATTCTTTCTCACTCCTAGAAGCTTGCTCGTCGCGCTCGGAGGATTTGGGCGGCTCATCCGCGAAGGGCAGGTTGGCCGCTTCGTCGAAGCTGCTTTTGCGCTTGCTGCTGTAGGCCCAGAGCACGACGCCGATAAAGGCGACGAAGACAATGAAGGTGCCTATGCCGCGGAGAGTCCCGATATCCATCTTGCGTTACCGTTTGTTCTTGATAGCGGTGCCCAGACCTTGCAGGTACGCCACGACGGCGTCCATCTCGGTCTTGCCTTTGACTGCTGCCTTGGCGCCGGCGATGTCGTCGTCGGTGTAGGGCACGCCCAGCTTGCGCAGAGCTTCCATCTTGTCGGCGGTGTGCTTGCCGTCGAGCTTGTTCTCAACCAGCCAGGGGTAGGACGGCATCTTCGATTCCGGCACTACGTTGCGCGGGTTGTAGAGGTGCGCGCGGTGCCAGTCGTCGGAGTAGCGGCCGCCGACGCGGGCCAGGTCCGGACCGGTACGCTTGGAGCCCCACAGGAAGGGGTGATCCCAGACGCTTTCGCCAGCCACGGAGTAGTGGCCGTAGCGCTCGGTCTCGGCGCGGAACGGACGGACCATCTGCGAGTGGCAGCCAACGCAGCCTTCGCGGATGTAGATGTCACGGCCTTCGAGTTCCAGTGCGGTGCGCGGCTTCATGCCTTCCACCGGCGTGTTAGTCACGTCCTGGAAGAACAGCGGCACGATCTGCACCAGGCCACCGATGCTCACGGCGATCACCATGAACAGGGCCAGCAGGCCGATGTTCTTCTCGACTAATTCGTGTTGCTTCATTAGTGAGCTCCTTGCGGGATCTGCGCAGCGGCGTCGTATTCAGCCGGCTTGGCAGCACGTACGGTGCGATAGGTGTTGTAAGCCATCAGCAGCATGCCGGTCACGAAGAAGGCACCGCCGATCATGCGCACCAGGAAGCCCGGGTGGCTGGCTTCCAGCGCTTCGACGAAGGAGTAGGTCAGGGTGCCGTCCTCGTTCACCGCGCGCCACATCAGGCCCTGGGTGATGCCGTTGACCCACATCGAGGCGATGTAGAGCACGGTGCCGATGGTGGCCAGCCAGAAGTGCGCGTTGATCAGGCCAAGGCTGTGCATCTGCTCGCGGCCGAACACCTTGGGAATCAGATGGTAGAGCGAGCCGATGGAGACCATGGCCACCCAGCCCAGCGCCCCGGCGTGTACGTGGCCGATGGTCCAGTCGGTGTAGTGGGACAGGGCGTTGACGGTCTTGATGGCCATCATCGGGCCTTCGAAGGTG
>NZ_SSOJ01000056.1 GCF_029871205.1 Pseudomonas sp. BN417
CTTCCGCTCGGCCTGCTGACGGGGCAGAGTCGCTGCCCCACCTCTGCTGCACAGGTTCAGGCACTGAGCAGGCGTCAGGATTACCGCGTCCTGTCAGGCGCGAGTCACCCCTCGCCCTCCGGGGCGAAGAGGCNCGCTGTCGGAAGCACCGCTTCCGGTGCCGATGAGCGACTGAGCGCGCAGCGATCAGGCTGGGGCGCAGGGCGGGGGCCGGGGGAGAGGGTTGCATCAGGCAAGAGCGGAGGTCTGAAAGGTCTGTGCTAGACGCTTCTATTCGGTTCTGCAACAGCTAACGCAGACATAGCCGTTGAATTCGCCCCTACAGGGTTGAGCGTGAATGGTTACGCCGCATCCGCCCGAGGCCGGCGCGGATGCTCGTGCTTCAGGTAATGCGCCAGCCGGGCCTGCTGGCTGGCGCTCATGAACAGCCCGAGCTTGGTGCGGCGCCAGAGGATGTCTTCGGCGCTGACCGCCCATTCTTCCTGGCAGAGGTAATCCACTTCCCTGGCATAGAGGCCGGCGCCCAGGTGCTCGCCGAGGTCGTCCAGCTCGCGCACGCCGCGCAGCAGTTTCCAGCTGCGGCTGCCGTAGAGGTTGGCCCAGCGCCGGGCGATGCTGGTGGGCAGCCAGCCGAAGCTGGAGCAGAGGGCTTCCACCAGGGCGCTGCGGCTTTCCATCTGCTCGCCGCCGGGCAGGGGCGAGGTGGCGGTCCAGGGACCCTTGGCGAAGGGGAAGTAGGGAGCCAGCTGCTGCAGGGCGGTTTCGGCCAGTTTGCGGTAGGTGGTCAGCTTGCCGCCGAACACCGAGAGCAGCGGTGCATCCCCGGGGTGGGCGGCTAGGGCCAGGGTGTAGTCGCGGGTCACCGCTGACGGGTCGGCGGACTCGTCGTCGCAGAGCGGGCGCACGCCGGCGAAGCTGTGGAGGATGTCCTGCTCGCCCAGCTGGCGCTTGAAGTGGCGATTGACCACATCCAGCAGATAGCGGATTTCCTCGGGTGTGATCGCCACCTCGGCTGGGTCGCCGTGATACTCGCGGTCGGTGGTGCCGATCAGGGTGAAACGTTCCAGATAGGGAATGGCGAAGACGATACGGCGGTCCTCGTTCTGCAGGATGTAGGCCTGCTCGCCGTCATGCAGCCGCGGCACGATGATGTGGCTGCCCTGGATCAGGCGAATGCCATAGGGCGCCTGTTGCTTGAGGTCATGCTCGATGAAGCGGGCCACCCAGGGACCTGCGGCATTGACCAGGGCACGGGCGCGGATGGACAGCAGGCTGCCGTCAGCGCGCTCCAGGTGAATGTGCCAGAGCCCCTTGCTGCGCCGGGCGCTGACGCAACGGGTGCGGGTATGCACATGGGCGCCGCGCTCCCGTGCGGCCATGGCGTTGAGCACCACCAGGCGGGCGTCGTCCACCCAGCAGTCGGAGTATTCGAAGCCGCGGGTGATCTGGGCCTGCAGCGGGCTGCCGGCGCCAAAGCGCAGGCTGCGGGAGCCGGGCAGGCGCTTGCGTTTGCCGAGGTGGTCGTAGAGGAACAGGCCGGCGCGGATCATCCAGGCCGGGCGCAGGTGTGGCCGGTGCGGGAGGATGAAGCGCAGCGGCTTGACAATATGCGGCGCCTTGGCGAGCAGTACCTCGCGCTCGGCCAGGGCTTCGCGCACCAGGCGGAATTCGTGGTGCTCCAGGTAGCGCAGGCCGCCATGGATCAGTTTGCTGCTGGCCGATGAGGTGTGTTGGGCGAGGTCGTCCTTCTCGCAGAGAAATACTGACAGGCCCCGTCCAGCCGCATCGGCGGCAATGCCGACACCGTTGATTCCGCCGCCGACGACTGCGAGGTCATAGACTTCCGCGATGGGGGAGTGGTGGTGATTCATGGGCAGGCACCAAAGTCGAAATCGAACTTTCAATGTTCATTTTCGAAAATAGGCTAGTCGAGTGCGTGCGAAATGACCAGCCCATGGCGCGATTTCGCGCCGGGTGGTCAGGGGGCATTCATCGGTTCAGACCTTGTCCAGGTGGACCTTGTGCTCGGCCAGCAGGCGCGCCAGGGCAGGGGAGGGCTGGTGGTCGGTGAACAGCCGGTTGACCAGGGTGATGGAGCCCAGGCGCACCACGGCATTGCGACCAAACTTGCTGGAGTCGGCAGCGAGGAACACTTGGCGGGCGTTGTCGATGATGGCCTGGGAGACGCGCACTTCCTGGTAGTCGAAGTCCAGCAGACTGCCGTCTTCGTCGATGCCGCTGATGCCCACCAGGGCATAGTCCACCTTGAACTGCTGGATGAAATCCACCGCCGCCTGGCCGACTATGCCGCCGTCGCTGCGGACCGTGCCGCCGGCCACCAGGACTTCGAAGTCCGGCTTGTCGGCCAACTGGGCGGCCACGTGCAGGTTGTTGGTGATCACCTTCAGGCCCTTGTGGCCCATCAGCGCGCGGGCTATGGCTTCGGTGGTGGTGCCGATGTTGATGAACAGCGATGCGTGGTCAGGAATGTGCTCGGCCACGGCCTCGGCGATGCGCTGCTTTTCGTCACGGTTCTGCCCGGCGCGCATGGCGTAGGCCGTGTTCTGGATGCTCGAGGCTTCACTGGCGGCGCCGCCATGGGTGCGCCTCAGCAGGCCGTGTTCGGCCAGTTGGTTGATGTCGCGGCGGATGGTCTGCGGTGTCACGGCGAAGGCCTGGGCCAGTTCGTCGATACTGACGTAACCACGCTCGCGGGTGAGGTCGAGGATGTCTTGCTGCCGTGGGCCCAGGTTCATGCTGGCTCCTTGTTTTGCGCGGCATTATAGCGATGAGCTGCCGAACGGCGGCTTTTCCACTAAAGTACGCCGAATCTGTCGCAGGATTTTCACAATCGAACATGACCCCCGCCATCGATCTGCTGAAGAAAGCCAAGGCCGAGCACAAGGTGCACGCCTACACCCATGATCCCAAGGCGCCTTCCTACGGACTGGAAGCAGCGGAAAAGCTCAACCTGGACCCGGCGCGGGTGTTCAAGACCCTGCTCGCGGCGACCGAGAAGGGCGAGCTGCTGGTGGCCGTGGTGCCGGTGGCGGGCAGCCTGGACCTCAAGTCCCTGGCCCATGCCGCCGGCGCGAAGAAGGCCGAAATGGCAGACCCCAACCAGGCCCAGCGCGCAACCGGTTACCTGGTGGGCGGCATCAGCCCGCTGGGGCAGAAGAAGCGCCTGCGCACTTTCATCGACAGCTCCGCCAGGGCGTTCCCCAGCATTCACGTCAGTGCCGGCCGGCGCGGCCTGGAAGTGGAATTGAGCGCGGACACCCTGGCCACCCATACCCAGGGCCAGTTCGCCGACATCGGTCGTCCCTGACCCACCCGACAAGAACAAGGAAGCATCGCCATGGCCCACTACCTGCTCGCCATCGACCAGGGCACCACCAGCAGCCGCGCCATCGTCTTCAGCGCCCAGGGCCTACCGGTGGCTCGTGCCCAACAGGAGTTCAAGCAGTACTTTCCGAAGGACGGCTGGGTGGAGCATGACGGCGAGGAAATCTGGCTGACCACCCTCAAGGTCTGCCGCGAGGCCATCGAGCAGAGCGGCCTGAACCCGGCCGAGATCGCCGCCATCGGCATCACCAACCAGCGCGAGACGACCCTGGTCTGGGATGCCGTCACCGGCACGCCCATCCACCCGGCCATCGTCTGGCAGGATCGGCGCACCGCTGACTACTGTGCCGAGCTGAAGGCGGCCGGCCATGAGGCGGACGTCGCCAATCGCACCGGCCTCTTGATCGACCCCTATTTCTCCGCCACCAAACTGCGCTGGATTCTGGAAAACGTGCCCGGCGCCCGCGAGCGTGCCGAGCGCGGCGAGCTGCGCTTCGGCACAGTGGACTCTTTCCTGCTCTGGCGCCTGACCGGTGGCAAGGTACACCGCACCGACGCCACCAACGCCTCGCGGACCCTGCTGTTCAATATCCATAGCCAGCAGTGGGACGAGACGCTGCTGCGTCTGTTCGGGATTCCCGCCAGCCTGCTGCCGGAGGTGCTCGACTGCGCCGCCGAGTTCGGTACGACCGATGCCGTGTTGCTGGGCGCCAGCATCCCGGTGCGCGGCATGGCCGGTGACCAGCAGGCGGCGCTGATCGGCCAGGCCTGCTTCCAGCCGGGCATGGTGAAGAGCACTTATGGCACCGGCTGCTTCATGATCCAGAACACCGGCGACCGGCCCGTGACCTCGCGCAACCGCCTGCTGACCACCGTCGGCTATCGGCTCAACGGCAAAGTGAGCTACGCGGTGGAAGGCAGCATCTTCGTCGCCGGCGCCGCAGTGCAGTGGTTGCGCGACGGCATCAAGCTGATCAGCCATGCCCGCGACAGCGAGGCGCTGGCCGAGCAGACCGGCGACGCCTGTGGCGTCTACCTGGTGCCGGCCTTCACCGGCCTCGGCGCGCCCTACTGGGACCCGCGGGCGCGCGGCGCCATCTTCGGCCTGACCCGCGATACCGGGATCAAGGAAATCGTCACCGCCGGCCTGCAGTCGGTCTGCTACCAGACCCGCGACCTGCTGGAAGCCATGGGCCAGGACGGCGCGGCCCCGCCCAGCGCCCTGCGGGTGGACGGCGGCATGGTCGAGAACAACTGGGTGATGCAGTTCCTCGCCGATATCCTCGGTGTGCCGGTGGAACGCCCGGAAGTGACCGAAACCACGGCCCTGGGTGTGGCCTACCTCGCCGGCCTCCAGGCAGGGCTGTACCGCGACCTGGACGAAGTGGCCAGCCATTGGCATCGTCAGCAGCGCTTTATGCCGCGCATGGCCGAGGCCCACCGCAAGAAGCTTTACGACGGCTGGCTGGATGCCGTGCAACGGGTGCGCAGCGGCGGCTGAGAGAGCCGCCGCAGCGCAATTGCCCGCGGCAGCGGAAATCCACCGGCCGTACCGGCCTTGCTGGCCGTTGCGCTGCGGCGCGATGGCATCGTTCCACTAGACTGGACACGCTGTGCCACTGACAGATGCTGGTCGCTGTATCGCGCAAGGCGCGCTGGCGGCGGGCATGCTTGGTTAGCCCCGTACCCCTTCAAGGAGATTTTGATGCAGCTGGATTTCCACCAGGTCGATGCTTTCAGCCAACGTCCCTTCGGCGGTAACCCTGCGGTGGTATATCGCCTCGACGCCTGGCTCGACGACCAGCTCATGCAGCGCATTGCCGCCGAGCATAACCTTTCGGGAACCGCCTTCCTGGTGAGGGAAGGCAGCGCCTGGCATATCCGCTGGTTCACGCCCAAGGCCGAGGTGCCCCTCTGCGGCCATGCCACCCTGGCCAGCGCCCACGTACTGTTCGAGCTCTACCAGGAACCGGGCGACCGCCTGGAGTTCATCAGCAAATCTGGCGAGCTGCGGGTGACGCGCGAGGAAGAGGGGCGGCTGGCCCTGGACTTCCCGGCGCAGGTGCCGCAGGAGGTAGGGGTGACCCTGGAGCTGGAGCAGGCCCTGGGGGTTGCCCCAGTAGATGCGCTGGGGGCCAACTTCCTCCTGGTCGTGCTGGAGTCGGAACAGGCGGTTCGCGAATGCACACCGGACTTCAAGGCGCTGGCCAAGCTGCCCTGGTCCGGGGTGATAGTCACCGCGCCGGGAATGAAGCTCGACTTCGTCTCGCGTTTCTTCGCCCCGGTAATCGGCATCGACGAAGACCCGGTCACCGGCGCCGCCCATTGCGCGCTGATCCCCTACTGGGCGAATCGCCTAGGCAAGCGCGTGCTGCGCGCCGAGCAGTGTTCCGCCCGCAGCGGCGAACTCTGGTGCCGCCTGGATGGCGACCGGGTGAGCATCGCCGGTCACTCGGTGCTGGTGGCGAGCGGACGGTTCTGGGTCTAGCCTGCCGCTCGGCCTTGTGGGCGCGAATTCATTTGAGATTGGGAATCCACGTCCTCGGGGCGTGGTCATGAGTCACCGGTTCTGCCTGAGACCACTCAAGTTGTCTGGATGGAGCGACGGAGTGACCAGGTAGGGTGCGCCGTGCGCACCAATGGTTGAGCGAGACGCAGGGGTTGATCCCGCGCCCGGTGCGCATGGCGCACCCTACGATGGAGCAAGTGCAGGAGTTGCGCCCCGGATGCGCAGGTAGGCCCCGCCCCTTATAGGGGGCAAAAGCAAGTCCAGGTACTACAAACGTGGATGTTTACTCGCGAAACGGGCTAACGAAAAAGGGGTCGCGATAGCGTCCCCTTTTCTGTTTCAGAGCGCGCCGCTGATCCGGCGCACGCCGGATTCCTGCGGGGTGAAGTGGGCGGCGACGCTGCCCTGGGCGGGGAATACCACCAGGTGGTCGGCGGCCACACGGATACCGACTTCCTGCCCGGGTTGATGGTCGGCGTGGCTGGGGAAGATCGATTCCAGCTGGCTGCCTGTGGACAGTTGCAGGCGATAGAGGGTGGCGGCGCCGAGGAAGGTCTTGCCGATGACCGTGGCGCGCAGCTCGCTTTCCGGCGCATGGACTATGTCGTCCGGGCGCAGCAGCACGTCCACCGCCGAACCCTGGGGCCAGGTGTAGGCGCGGTTGCCGCGGATGGTGCCCAGTTCGGTGTTCACCGAATCGGCGGATGTCAGTTGGCCACGAATGAAATAGCCCTGGCCGACGAAGCTGGCGACGAAAGGAGTCAAGGGCTCGTGGTACAGGTTGTACGGCGTGTCCCACTGCTCCAGCAGGCCATTCCTGAAGACGCCGACATGGTCACTGACGGCGAAGGCTTCTTCCTGGTCATGGGTGACCAGAATGGCGCTGGTACCGCGCGCCTTGAGGATTTCGCGGACTTCCTGGCTCAGGCGTCGGCGTAGTTCGCCGTCGAGGTTGGAAAAGGGTTCGTCGAGCAGCAGCAGGCGCGGTTCCGGCGCCAGCGCGCGGGCCAGGGAGACCCGCTGCTGCTGGCCGCCGGACAGCTCGTGGGGATAGCGCTTGGCCAGGTGGCCCAGCTTGACCAGTTCGAGCAGTTCGCCGACCTGGTGATCGCAGTTGGGGTCCTTGCGGATACCGAAGGCGACATTGTCGGCCACCGTCAGGTGCGGGAACAGCGCGTAGTCCTGGAACACCATGCCGATCCGCCGCTTCTCCGGCGCCAGGGTATAGCCGGCACTGGAGATGACTTCGTCGGCCAGTTGGATCTCGCCCTCCAGCACCGGTTCGAAGCCGGCGATGGCGCGCAGGGTAGTGGTCTTGCCACAGCCCGAGGGGCCGAGCAGGCAGCCGATGTCTCCGGCATTGAGATGGAGGTTCAGGCCCCGCACAACCTGTTGCTCGTGATAACCGCAGCTAAGGTTGCGCAGGCTTAGGATCAGTTCGCGATTCATGCGTGATGGGTGTGCTCGACCAGCATTTCGAGCAGGGCCTTCTGGGCGTGGAGGCGGTTCTCCGCTTGGTCCCAGGCTACCGAGCGCGGATCGTCGAGCAGGTCGACGCTGATCTCTTCCCCACGGTGGGCCGGCAGGCAGTGCATGAAGATCACGTCCTCCGCGGCCAGGTCGAGGAGCGCCTTGTTGACCTGGTAGGGGGCGAACAGCGCCAGGCGCCTGGCGGTTTCCTCTTCCTGGCCCATGGAGGTCCAGACGTCGGTGCTGACCAGGTGGGCGCCGGCTACCGCTTCACGCGGGTCGCGCACCACCTTGACGCGATCGCCGGCCTTGGCGAGGAATTCGACATTGGGCTCGTAACCCGCGGGGCAGGCGACCCGCAGCTGGAAGTCGAACTGGATGGCCGCTTCTATATAGGTGTTGCACATGTTGTTGCCGTCACCGATCCAGGCCACGGTCTTGCCCTGGATGCTGCCGCGATGCTCGAGGAAGGTCTGCATGTCGGCCAGCAGCTGGCAGGGGTGGAGATCGTCGGACAGGCCGTTGATCACCGGCACCCGCGAGTGGGCGGCGAATTCGGTGAGCTTGCTGTGGGCGAAAGTGCGGATCATCACCGCATCGAGCATGCGTGACATGACGATGGCGCAGTCGCTGATCGGCTCGCCACGGCCGAGCTGGGTGTCGCGCGGCGACAGGAAGATCGCCTGGCCGCCGAGCTGGATCATGCCGGCCTCGAAGGAAAGGCGGGTACGGGTGGACGCCTTCTCGAAGATCATCCCAAGCACACGGCTTTTCAAGGGCTCGTAACCCACGCCTCGGTTGCGCAGATCCTTCAGCTCGGTGCCTCGACGGATCAGGCTGTTCAGCTCCTGGGGAGTACAGTCCATCAGGGAGAGAAAATGCCTAGCGCTCATGGTTACTACCTTTCTTCTTTTGCCACTGGCCGCGTGTCCGGCCGGGTCTTGCGGGAACAAAGCAGGCGGGACGGGCGGTTGAAGCCGCACGTGGCGACAATTTAGGGGGAAGGCGCGATCTTATAAGGAAATGTCGCGGTTTTCCAATATGTGCCGGAAGCCGCGTCGTTCGCGGCTATGCGCCTGACGGGCCGGCGTTGGCCGGGGTATCCCGGCACCTTCCGGCGGGCCGCTCTAGTTTGCCTGTCCGGACGGGACAGACGTTGTACAACGGCGCTGGATGGCTTGGCAATCGGGCGCAGGTCCAGATTGTTTCGGCCAATTGCTTTGTCTAAGGTGTGCCGAAGCAGGGCTGTGAGGAACATGAGGATGGGAGGGACCAGGCCGGAACGGGTTCCGAGATTCCCGGGAGCGCGACGTTCCTTGTGGCTTGCGTATGCCCTGATCCTGCTGGCTGGGCTCGGTGCCATCCTGGTCAACCTGCTTCAGGTCCTGGACTCCAAGGAGCTCTACCTGCGGGAAGCGGACAAGGCCAACGCCAACCTGGCCTATTCCATTGCCCAGCATGCCCAGGAGTCCCTCAAGGAGGCTGATATCGTCCTCAGCGGCCTGGTGGCCCTGCTGGAGCGGGGAGAAAACAGTCCCGCAGCGATCAACGAGCTGCTGCAGACCTACAAGCAGCGCGCCTCGCAGCTGGCCGGCGTGTTCGTCTACGACGCCGCGGGACGCTGGCGTTTCCATACCAACCCACCGCCGACCCCCGATGCCAACAACGCGGATCGCGACTATTTCCAGTTTCACCGGCAATCGGTCAGCCGCGACACCGAGGTGGGCAACCCGATCCGTAGCCGTTCCACCGGGGAGTGGGTCCTGCCGGTCTCGCGCCGCTTCAACGACAGGGAAGGCCGCTTTGCCGGCGTGGTGCTGGCTACCATTCGCATCGATCACTTCACCCAGTTCTACAAGCAATTCGATATCGGCCGCGACGGCTCCATCCTGATCGCGATGAACAATGGAACCATCATCTACCGACGTCCGGACCAGGCGGGCGGGGCGGGCGCCAATATGGCCGGGAGCTACCTGTTCCAATCCGACCTCAAGCGCTCGCCGGTGGGCCTGGGGGCGAGCGTTTCGGTGCTGGATGAAGTGGATCGGGTCTATGCCTATCGCGCCCTCGATCACTTTCCGCTGGTGGTGGCGGTGTCCCTGTCGCGCCAGGAAGTGCTGGCCGAATGGGGGCGCAAGGCGGCGATGGTGGGGGGCCTGGTGGCCATGCTGGTGTTGGCGCTGATCCTGGCCGGTGGAGGCCTGGTAGCGCGGATGCGCCAGCGTATGGTCGTGGCCCAGTCCATCGCCCGCGAGAACCGCGAGCTGTCCCGCCTGGCCAACCGCGACAGCCTCACTGGCATTTCCAACCGGCGGCAGTTCGACCAGTCCCTGCAGCTCGAATTCCGTCGCGCCGCTTCAGCAGGAACGCCCCTGGCGCTGGTGATGATCGATGTCGACTTCTTCAAGTCCTATAACGACCGATATGGCCACCAGGCTGGAGACGCTTGCCTCAAGGCGGTGGGCGACGTGCTGCGTCGCTTCAAGGTACGCGCCGGCGACACCGTGGCGCGCTACGGCGGCGAGGAGTTCGCCGTGCTGCTGCCGCACACCGATCAGGCCGGCGCGCGGCTGGTAGCCGAGCGGATTCGCCAGACGCTGTGCGAACAAGGCCTCGCTCATGCCGACAGCCCGGTGGGCGTAGTGACCGTGAGCGTCGGGGTGCACAGCCTGATCCCTCAGGGCGCTGATAATCCCGAGCGATTGATGGAGCTGGCCGATGCCGCGCTCTACCGGGCCAAGAGCGGCGGCCGCAACCGGGTATGCCTGGCCGAGCCAACCCCTTGAGGTCTGACTGAAGACTACGGAGCTGGATTCCGGTCTTCTGGGGAAGTTTCCCATGGACTTTTCGGATTTCATGAACTGATGCGCTGCAATTTCCATTGCTAGGGTGGCGCGTCCCGGAATCTCCCACGATTCAGGGGGCGGCATCCGCGTCAGGAGATTCTGCGGAGCCGTTCAGAGACCTACATTTCCATGGAGAAATCGATGAAGAAGTTCCTCGTCCCGGCCGCCCTGACTGCAGCCCTCGCCGTTCTTTCCGGCTGCAGCAGCTACAACGTCAGCCAGCCGGCCACGCCGCTCAATGGGAGCGTCAAGACCGGCCTGAAGGCTGACATTGCAGTGGGTGAGCAGATCAGCGGGCAGTCCGAAGTGAACATCCTGTTCAGCTTCCTGCGATTCGGCGGCGACTCCCAGTTCGCTGATGGTGTGTCCTATGGCGGTGATTCCGGCGGCGTCCTGCCCTTCGGCCCCGATCCGATCTCCGCCGTGAAATCCGCCGCGGCATACAAGGCCGTGAAGTCCTCCGGTGCCGACCTGATCGTCGCCCCGCGCTATGAGTTGAGCGTCCAGGATTATTTCGTCTTCAAGAAGGTCAGCGCCAAGGTGACCGGCAACAAGGGCACCATCAAGTCCATCCGTTAAAGCCTGAGGCGAATCGGCAGGCCTGATGCCTGCCGATTCATGACGCTGACCCTGCTGGCCGAGCAGATGATCTGGCTCCATAGTCTCGTATTCGCGACCCGACCGGTCGTCTCGAACAAGAACATGAGGCCAGGCAATGACCAAGTCCGTCCATCACCGTGCATGCCATCTCTGCGAGGCCATCTGCGGTCTGACCATCGAGACCGAAGACCAGGAAGACGGCAGCCGCCGCATCCTCTCCATCAAGGGCGACGCCCAGGACAGCTTCAGTCGCGGCCACATCTGCCCCAAGGCCGTGGCCCTGCAGGACATCCAGAACGACCCCGACCGGATTCGCCAACCCATGCGCCGCGCCGGCAGCGAATGGCTGCCCATCGAGTGGGACGAAGCCTTCGCCCTGGTCGCCGAGCGCCTGGCCGAGATCCAGGCGCGGCACGGCAACAACGCGGTCGCCGTTTACCAGGGCAATCCGAGCGTCCACAACTACGGGCTGATGACCCACAGCAACTACTTCCTCGGCCTGCTCAAGACCCGCGGCCGCTTCTCCGCCACCTCGGTGGACCAGTTGCCCCATCACCTGATCAGCCAGCAGATGTACGGCCATGGCCTGCTGATCCCCATTCCCGACATCGACCACACCCAATTCATGCTGATTCTCGGCGGCAACCCGCTGGCCTCCAACGGCAGCATCATGACGGTACCGGATGTGGAAAAACGCCTGAAGGTGCTGCAGGCACGGGGCGGCAGGTTGGTGGTGGTGGACCCGCGCCGCAGCGAAACCGCGGCCATGGCCGACCAGCATCTGTTCGTGCGTCCCGGGCAGGATGCGGCACTGCTGTTCGGCCTGCTCAATACCCTGTTCGAGGAAGGGCTGGGGAGTGTCAGCCACCTCCAGGTCGAAGGGTTGGAGCAGGTGCGCGATGCCATCGCCCGTTTCAGCGCCGAGGCCATGAGCCCGCGTTGCGGCATTCCGGCGGAGCAGATTCGCCAGTTGGCGCGGGACTTCGCCGCAGCCGAGAGCGCGGTCTGCTACGGCCGGATGGGGGTTTCCACCCAGGCTTTCGGCAGCCTCTGCCAATGGCTGATCCAGCTGATCAACCTGGTCACCGGCAACCTCGACCGGGTCGGTGGCGTGCTCTGCACCGAGCCCGCGGTGGACCTGGTGGCTGCCACGTCGGGCGGACATTTCAACCGCTGGCAGAGCCGGGTATCCAGGCTGCCCGAGTATGGCGGCGAACTGCCGGTGGCCGCCCTGGCCGAAGAAATGCTGACACCCGGGGAAGGGCAGGTGCGGGCGCTGGTGACGGTGGCCGGCAACCCGGTTCTGTCCACGCCCAATGGCCGTCAGTTGGAGCAGGCGCTGGACGGCCTGGAGTTCATGCTCAGCATCGACCTCTATATCAACGAGACGACCCGCTACGCCGACCTGATCCTGCCACCCACCGCTCCGCTGGAGCACGAGCACTACGACACCACCTTCAACCTCTTCGCCGTACGCAACGTCACCCGCTTCAACGAGGCGGTGCTGGCCAAGCCGGCCGGCGCGCTGCATGACTGGGAGATCTTCGTGGGCCTGGCCAAGGCCTTTGCGGCACGCACCGGTATCGAACTGAAACCCACCCTGGCCCCGGAACAGATGATCGACCTGGGCCTGCGCGCCGGCGCCTATGGCGACCGCTCGGAGCACAAGCTCTCGGTCGCGCGCCTGCGCGAGCATCCCCATGGCCTTGACCTCGGGCCGCTCAAGCCCAACCTGGCCGGCCGTCTCAAGACGTCCAGCGGCAGGGTGGAGGCCGCGCCGGCCATCCTCCTCGCCGACCTCGAGCGCTTCGCCGCGCAGGCGGTGCCGAAGGAGGGCGAGCTGGTGCTGATCGGGCGGCGCCATGTGCGCAGCAACAATTCCTGGATGCACAACTACCATCGGCTGGTTAAGGGCAAGCCGCGCCATCAGTTGCTGATGCACCCCAGCGACCTGGAGACGCGCGGGCTGGTGGACGGGCAGCGGGTGAGGGTTCGCTCGCGAGTGGGGGTGATCGAGGTGGAAGTCGGCGCCAGTGAAGACATGATGCCGGGCGTGGTCAGCCTGCCCCACGGCTGGGGTCATGCACGCCCCGGTGTGCGCATGGGCATCGCCAGCGAACAGCCCGGTGCCAGCGCCAATGACCTGACCGATGAGCGCCAGCTCGACGCGGTTTCCGGCAACGCTGCGCTCAATGGCGTTCCCGTGGAAGTGGTGGCCGCTTGAAGGTAAGGGAAGACCGAGCGTATCGCTCGGCTTTCCGCTACAATGCCGCCATCCCGCCGACTCGCCAGTCGGAAAGTTCAGCCGAGGTGCGCAATGGATATCATCGAAACCATCAAAGAGCAGATCGCCAACAACACTGTCCTGCTGTACATGAAAGGCTCGCCGAACGCTCCGCAGTGCGGCTTCTCGGCCCGCGCCTCGCAGGTGCTGATGGCCTGCGGCGAGAAATTCGCCTACGTCGACATCCTGCAGAACCCGGAAATCCGCGCCAACCTGCCGAAGTACGCCAACTGGCCGACCTTCCCGCAGCTCTGGGTAGCTGGCGAACTGGTTGGCGGCAGCGACATCATGACCGAGATGTTCGAAAAGGGTGAGCTGCAGACCCTGGTCAAGGATGCCGTGAGCAAGGCCAGCGCCTGATCGATCCTTGAATGAAAGAGCCCCGCCAAGTGCGGGGCTTTTTTATGGCGTCTGGTTTTTCATATATATCGGTAGTGCTATTTGATAATTGGAACTGGTCTTAATTGACAAGTTGTAATTTCCTACAGCCATAAATGAAAAGCCCCGCATTTGCGGGGCTTTTAGTTTGAGACGGTTTATTCGTCCATCTGCGATTGCAGGTAGTTTTCCAGGCCGACTTTGTCGATCAGGCCCAGCTGGGTTTCCAGCCAGTCGATGTGCTCTTCCTCGGATTCGAGGATCTCTTCCAGCAGTTCCCGGCTGCCGTAGTCGCCGACGCTCTCGCAGTAGGCGATGGCGGCCTTCAGGTCCGGTACGGCCTGCTGTTCCAGCTTGAGGTCGCTGGCCAGCATTTCCTTGGTGTTCTCGCCGATCATCAGCTTGCCAAGGTCCTGCAGGTTGGGGAGGCCTTCGAGGAAGAGGATGCGCTTGATCAGCGTGTCCGCATGCTTCATCTCATCGATGGACTCGTGGTATTCGTGCTCGCCCAGCTTCTTCAGGCCCCAGTCTTCATACATGCGGGCGTGCAGGAAGTACTGGTTGATCGCAACAAGTTCGTTGCCGAGGATCTTGTTGAGATGCTGAATGACTTTCTTGTCGCCTTTCATATGGAGTCCTGCCATGTGAAGAGTGGATGATTAACGAATTTTGATCCTCACAAGTTGTTGTGTCAAATCTAAGTTATTGAATTGCAAGTAAATTTTAATATAAATAAGAATGTTTAACTTCTACATTTGAAGCCTAAACATCTGAAAAATAGGCACAAAAAAACCGGACACTGAGGTCCGGTTCTTTTTTGTCGTGCGGGGCGGTCAGGCCACGGCATATGCCGCCGGGTAGGCGAGGGCAGCCTGGCTGCTCTGTACCTCGGCCAGGGTCTCCTTGACGACCTGTTTGGCCAGGCAGGCGCACTTGCCGCACTGGGTACCCACTTCGAGGGTGTTGCGTACTTCGCGATAGCTGCAGCAACCTTCATAGATGGCTTCGCGAATTTGACCGTCAGTGACACCTAGACAGAGACAGACGTACATGGCGACTCAAAGCTCGGGGCAGTGATTGGATGGAGGGGATACTAATAGTAATGAGAATGATTGTCAAAGGTATGGTTGAAACGCCCGGACTAGAGGCCTTCCCGCGGTGTCCGATGGCCATTCTCCGAGGCTGACCTGCGAGTCGAAAGCGAAGTGCGCAGTCGTTGGGCCGAGTGTATGATGGTCGGCCCTTGCGGAAGCGGGCGTCATGGCGCCGCCACAATGGCCGGCCATGCTGTGACCCTGGACTCCAACTGATTTACCCATGACAACAGGAGACATGGAATGAGCGTACTCGTAGGCAAGCAGGCTCCGGACTTCACCGTCGCTGCCGTTCTGGGCAATGGCGAGATCGTTGACAGCTTCACCCTGTCCTCGGCCATCGAAGGCAAATACGGCCTGGTGTTCTTCTACCCCCTCGACTTCACCTTCGTGTGCCCGTCCGAGCTGATCGCCCTGGACCACCGCATTCCGGAATTCAAGGCTCGCGGCGTGGAAGTGATCGGCGTGTCGATCGACTCCCACTTCACCCACAACGCCTGGCGTAACACCCCGGTGGACAAGGGCGGCATCGGCCCGGTCAAGTACACCCTGGCCGCCGACATGAAACACGAAATCGCCAAGGCCTACGACGTCGAGTCCGAAGACGGCGTGGCCTACCGTGGCGCCTTCCTGATCGACAAGAACGGCGTCGTACGTTCCCAGATCGTCAACGACCTGCCGCTGGGCCGCAACATGGACGAGCTGCTGCGTCTGGTCGACGCCCTGCAGTTCACCGAAGAGCACGGTGAAGTCTGCCCGGCCAACTGGAAGAAAGGCGACAAGGGCATGACCGCTTCGCCGGAAGGCGTTGCCAAGTACCTGGCCGAGAACGCCAACAGCCTGTAAGACTCTGTCTTGCTCGCTAAAGAAAAAGCCCGGCATCTGCCGGGCTTTTTCATGTATGGACTCTTCGTGGGAGCGAGCTTGCTCGCGAAGTTCGCCAGCAAGCTGGCTCCTACAGGAGGACGCGATCGAGTCAATCCTCGTCGTCGATCCAGCCACCCATTTCCTTCCAGCGGTTGACGATGCCGCAGAACAGCTCGGCGGTCTTTTCGGTGTCGTAGCGCGCCGAATGCGCCTCGCGGCCGTCGAACTCGATGCCGGCGGCCTGGCAGGCCTTGGCCAGCACGGTCTGGCCGTAGGCGAGGCCAGCGAGGGTCGCGGTATCGAAGCTGGAGAAGGGGTGGAAGGGGTTGCGCTTGAGGCCGGTGCGGTTGACCGCGGCATTCAGGAAGCCGAGGTCGAAACTGCTGTTGTGGCCGACCAGGATGGCGCGCTTGCAGCCATTGGCCTTGATCGACTTGCGCAGGCCGCGGAAGATTTCCGTCAGCGCGTGTTCCTCGCTCACCGCCATGCGCAGCGGGTGGTCCAGCTTGATCCCGGTGAACTCCAGCGCGGCCTGTTCGATGTTGGCGCCTTCGAACGGCTCGACCCGGAAGAAGTGGGTGTGGTCCGGATAGAGGAAACCCTGCTCGTCCATGGCGATGGTGGTCGCGGCGATCTCCAGCAGGGCGTCGGTGGCGGCGTTGAAGCCGCCGGTCTCCACGTCCACCACCACCGGCAGGTAGCCACGGAAGCGCGCCGCCATCGGGTGGCGCGGGCCGGACGGCAGGCTGCCTTCCAGTTCGTCGTCGTAGAAGTCTTCGCTCACGCTTGCTCCTCCAGCAGGCGCCAGCGCAGCTTTTCGCCGGCGCGCAGCGGTACCACGGTCTGCTCGCCCAGCGGCAGGGTGGCGGGGGCGGTCCATTCCTCGCGCACCAGGGTGATCCGGTCGGTGTTGCGCGGCAGGCCGTAGAAGTCCGGGCCGTTGCAACTGGCGAAGGCTTCCAGTTTGTCCAGCGCGTTGCGCTGCTCGAAAGCCTCGGCGTAGAGCTCGATGGCAGCAAAGGCCGTGTAGCAGCCGGCGCAACCGCAGGCGGCTTCCTTGGCGTGCTTGGCGTGGGGCGCCGAGTCGGTGCCGAGGAAGAACTTGGCGCTGCCGCCGGTGGCGGCGTCCAGCAGGGCTTCCTGGTGCGTATTGCGCTTGAGGATCGGCAGGCAATAGAAGTGCGGGCGGATGCCGCCCACCAGCATGTGGTTGCGGTTGTACAGCAGGTGATGGGCGGTGATGGTGGCAGCCACGTTGGCCGGGGCCGACTGCACGAACTGCACGGCGTCGCCGGTGGTGATGTGCTCGAAGACGACCTTCAGGGTGGGGAAGCGCTCCACCACACGGCGCAGGTGTTCGTCGATGAACACCTTCTCGCGATCGAACACGTCGATTTCGCCACGGGTCACTTCACCGTGGACCAACAGCAGCATGCCCACTTCGGCCATGGCTTCCAGGGCCGGGAAGATCTTGTCGATGCTGGTGACGCCGGAATCCGAGTTGGTGGTGGCGCCGGCCGGGTAAAGCTTGGCGGCGTGGATGAAGCCGGAAGCCTTGGCCGCGCGGATGTCCTCGGGGCTGGTGCGGTCGGTGAGGTAGAGCACCATCAGCGGCTCGAAGCGGCTGCCAGCCGGGCGCGCGGCCAGGATGCGCTGGCGGTAGGCGTCGGCCTCCTCGGCATTGCGCACCGGGGGCACCAGGTTGGGCATGATGATGGCGCGGCCAAAGGTGCGGGCGGCATCGGCAACGGTATGGGCGAGGACGGCGCCATCGCGCAGGTGGATGTGCCAGTCGTCGGGACGCAGCAGGGTCAAACGGTCGGACATGAGGGGCTTCCAGGCGGGCAGAACTGGGCGGACATGCTACCGGAAAAGCCCTCCAGGGGCACGCGGGGCTTGTGCCAGGCGCGGTTTAGGGGCAAATCGAGGCTCAAGTTTTTCCGTGCGGCACCGATACCCAGCAGGAGTGCCGTAAAACCCCGTGGAGCCCGCCGTGCGCCAGCGCTACCTCATCCTCCTGAGCTTGCTCGCCAGCCTGCCGGCCATGGCCGTGACCTTTCAGACGCGCCTGGAGAAGGTGGAATGGAAGGTGGAGGGCGACAAGTTCGAGTGCCGCCTGTCGCAACCCATCACCGATTTCGGTTCGGGGGAATTCGTGCGCCGTGCCGGCGAGCAGGCCATCTTCCGCCTGAGCGCGCGCGAACGCTGGATGGGGGCCGGCTCCGCGACCCTGCTGGCGGCGGCCGCGCCCTGGCAGCCGGGGCGCGGCGATATCAATCTGGGGGTGGTCAGCGTCGCGGGTGGCGAGGTGCCCTTCAACAGTTCCCAACAGCAGGCCGGGCGCCTGCTCGCCGGCCTTCTGGAGGGTCGCAGCCCGGTGGTGCGTCACCGCACCCTGCAAGGGGGGGATGCCCTGGAGGTGCGCCTGCTGCCGGTGAAGTTCAGGCAGGCCTACCAGGACTACCTGGCCTGCACGGCCAAGTTGCTGCCGGTGAACTTCGACCAGGTCAAACGGGCCCAGGTTGGCTTCCCGGGCGGCGGCGAGCTGGACGAGATGGCGCGGGCAAGGCTGGAGATCATCCTCGACTTCATCAAGGCCGATCCCAGCGTGAACCACATCGAGATCGACGGCCATTCCGACAACAGCGGCAACCGCCTGACCAACCGCGACCTGTCGCGCCGCCGCGCCCTGGCGGTGTTCGAATATTTCAAGGCCAGCGGCTTCCCCGAGTCGCAGATGGTCATGCGCTTCCATGGCGAGCGTTACCCGCTGGTGCCGAACAACAGTCCGGCCAACCGGGCGAAGAATCGCCGCGCTACCGTACAGCTGTCGCGGGTGGAGCTGCCCGTTGAGGCGCCGGCGGCCGCTTCCGCGCCGGCCGGGACGCCGGCGGGGACCTCGACCGCCGCTGCAGCGCCGGCCACGCCAGCCGCCAAGCCCGAAGCGGTCGAGCCAGGCTCCTGACCCCCACCGTTCGTCGCGCGGTCGACAGAATCTGTCGCCTCGTCGTCATAAGCTGTCGCGCCACTGTAATTCGGCCGCCAGGGTCAGTAGAATCACGGGTTTTTCGTACAACCCCCGTGGAGTTGATGGCATGGCGGACGTGAAGAAGGTTGTCCTGGCTTATTCCGGTGGCCTGGACACCTCGGTGATCCTCAAGTGGCTGCAAGATACCTATAACTGCGAAGTGGTGACCTTCACCGCCGACCTCGGCCAGGGCGAGGAGGTCGAGCCGGCCCGCGCCAAGGCCAAGGCCATGGGCGTCAAGGAAATCTACATCGACGACCTGCGCGAAGAGTTCGTCCGCGACTTCGTCTATCCGATGTTCCGCGCCAACACCATCTACGAAGGCGAGTACCTGCTGGGCACCTCCATCGCCCGTCCGCTGATCGCCAAGCGCCTGATCGAGATCGCCAACGAGACTGGCGCCGACGCCATCTCCCATGGTGCCACCGGCAAGGGCAACGACCAGGTGCGTTTCGAGCTGGGCGCCTACGCGCTGAAGCCGGGCGTGAAAGTCATCGCCCCTTGGCGTGAGTGGGACCTGCTGTCCCGCGAGAAGCTGATGGACTATGCCGAGAAGCACGGCATCCCGATCGAGCGCCACGGCAAGAAGAAGTCCCCGTACTCCATGGACGCCAACCTGCTGCACATCTCCTATGAGGGCGGCGTGCTGGAAGACACCTGGACCGAGCACGAAGAAGACATGTGGAAGTGGACCACTTCCCCGGAAAAAGCGCCGGATGCCCCGACCTACATCGAGCTGACCTACCGCAACGGTGACGTCGTCGCCATCGACGGCAAGGACATGACTCCGGCCCAGGTACTCACCGAGCTGAACCGCGTCGGCGGCATCAACGGCATCGGCCGCCTCGACATCGTCGAGAACCGCTATGTCGGCATGAAGTCCCGCGGCTGCTACGAGACCCCCGGCGGCACCATCATGCTCAGGGCCCACCGCGCCATCGAGTCCATCACCCTGGACCGCGAAGTTGCGCACCTGAAAGACGAGCTGATGCCCAAGTACGCCAGCCTGATCTACACCGGCTACTGGTGGAGCCCGGAGCGTCTGATGCTGCAGCAGATGATCGACGCCTCCCAGGCCAACGTGAACGGCGTTGTGCGCCTGAAGCTGTACAAGGGCAACGTCATCGTGGTCGGCCGCAAATCCGACGACTCCCTGTTCGACGCCAACATCGCCACCTTCGAGGACGATGCCGGCGCCTACAACCAGGCCGATGCCGCGGGCTTCATCAAGCTCAACGCCTTGCGCATGCGCATCGCCGCCGGCAAGGGCCGCAAGCTGTTCTGATAAGCTTGTCCGCATGAGCCAACGAACCCCGGCCACGAGCCGGGGTTCGTGTTTATAGCCCGGGACCACGGGCAACGATGAGGAAATGACAATGAGACTGCTGCATACCATGCTGCGTGTCGGCGACCTGGACAAATCCATCGCCTTCTATACCGAAGTGCTCGGCATGACCCTGCTGCGCCGCAAGGATTACGCGGACGGCCAGTTCACCCTGGCCTTCGTCGGCTACGGCGACGAAGCCCACAACAGTGTGATCGAGCTGACCTACAACTGGGGCGTGGACAGCTACGAGCTGGGCAGCGGCTACGGCCACATCGCCCTGGAGGTGCACGACGTCTACAAGGCTTGCGAGGACATCCGTGCCCGCGGCGGCAGGATCACCCGCGAGCCGGGCCCGATGAAGCACGGCACCAGCATCCTGGCTTTCGTCGAAGACCCTGACGGCTACAAGATCGAGTTGCTGTCCCCCTCCCGCAACGATTGAGGATGGCGGGGCAGGCCGAACCCACGGGGCCTGCCTCGGTTGCCTGGGAAAATCTGGCTGGCTCCCGGTGTTCGCTATATAGTTCGCCATACAGCGAAACCTGATCATTCGGCCAAGCCATGACCTTTCCCCTCGACCGTACCGACCTGGCCGCCATCTGGCTGACCCTGGAGCTGGCGACCCTCACCACTTTGCTCCTCCTGGTGATAGGTACGCCGATCGCCTGGTGGCTGGCGCGCACCTCCTCGCGACTCAAGGGCCCGGTGGCAGCGGTCGTCGCCTTGCCGCTGGTACTGCCACCCACCGTCATCGGCTTCTACTTGCTGGTGAGCATGGGGCCTCACGGTTTCATCGGCCAGTTCACCCAGGGCCTCGGCCTCGGCACCCTGCCGTTCACCTTTGCCGGCCTGGTGGTGGGGTCGGTGATCTACTCCATGCCCTTCGTGGTGCAGCCATTGCAGAACGCCTTCACCGCCATAGGCGCGCGTCCGCTGGAAGTGGCCGCCACCCTGCGTGCCGGCCCCTGGGACACCTTCTTCTCAGTGGTGCTGCCGCTGGCGCGGCCGGGCTTCGTCACTGCCTCCATCCTCGGCTTCGCCCACACGGTGGGCGAGTTCGGCGTGGTGCTGATGATCGGCGGCAACATCCCGGAGAAGACCCGCGTGGTGTCGGTGCAGATCTTCGACCACGTCGAAGCCATGGAATACGCCCAGGCCCACTGGCTGGCCGGCGGCATGCTGCTGTTCTCCTTCCTCATCCTGCTGGCGCTGAACACCAGCCGGCGCCTCAAACCCGGCTGGACCTGAGCCATGCAACAGATTCGCGCCCGTTTCCGCTTGCGCCACCCGAGCTTCACCCTGGAAGCCGACCTCGAATTGCCCGGACGCGGCGTCAGTGCCCTGTTCGGCCATTCCGGTTCCGGCAAGACCAGCCTGTTGCGCTGCATCGCCGGCCTGGAGCGGGCCGCCGAGGGCTACCTGGAAATCAATGGCGAGGTCTGGCAGGACAGCACTCGCGGCCACTTCCTGCCCACCCACAAGCGTCCGCTGGGCTATGTGTTCCAGGAAGCCAGCCTGTTCGAACATCTCTCGGTGCGGCGCAATCTCGAGTTCGGCCAGCGGCGCATCCCGGCACGGGAGCGCCGCGTGCAGTTGGAGCAGGCGATAGAGTTGCTCGGTATTGGGCACCTGCTGGAACGCATGCCGGGCGGACTGTCCGGCGGCGAACGGCAGCGCGTGGGCATCGCCCGCGCCTTGCTGGCCAGCCCGCGCCTGTTGTTGATGGACGAACCCCTGGCGGCCCTGGACCTCAAGCGCAAGGGCGAGATCCTGCCTTACCTGGAGCGCCTGCACGACGAGCTGGATATCCCGGTGCTCTACGTCAGCCATTCGCCGGACGAGGTGGCGCGCCTGGCCGACCACCTGGTGTTGCTGGACGACGGCAAGGTGCTGGCCAGCGGTCCCCTGGAGCAGACCCTGGCGCGGCTGGACCTGCCCACCGCCCAGGAGGACGAAGCGGGCGTGGTTATCGAGGGCCGGGTGCAGAGCTTCGATGCCCGCTACCAGCTATTGGCCCTGGCGTTGCCGGGGAGCTCCCTCGGCATGCGGGTGGCCCATTCGCCGGTCGCCGAGGGGCGCACCCTGCGCTTCCGGGTATTGGCGCGGGACGTCAGCCTGAGCCTGGAGAAACAGCGCGACAGCAGCATCCTCAACCTGCTGCCGGCGCGGGTGGTGGAAGAGATGCCTGCGGCCAATCCAGCCCACGTGCTGGTCCGCCTCGATGTCGACGGCACAGCCATGCTGGCGCGCATCACGCGGTTTTCCCGCGACCAGTTGGGGCTCTATCCCGGCCAGTCGCTTTGGGCGCAGATCAAGTCGGTGGCCTTGCTGGCCTGAGCCGGGTCGGTTCGTAGGATGGATATCGCTTTTCATATCCACCAATCGAGCAGGGTCTGGGACCGATGGTGGACCGATGTGGGGTCGCGGCTGGCATCCTGCGTGTCGATGAATCCGCGACTACAGCACATCGGCATTGCCCGACGGCTCCACGCACACGCAATCGCGGCCGGACTGCTTGGCGCGGTAGAGGCCGCGGTCTGCCCGGCCGATCAGGCTGTCCAGGGAGTCGTCCGGGTGCATCTCGGCCAGGCCGATGCTGGTGGTGACGTGCAGGTTCACGCCCCTGTAGGGGTAACGCCGGACAGCGACGTCATTGCGGACTTTCTCCGCCAACTGGTGGGCGGTGGAGTTGCCGGTTTCCTTGAGCAGGATGATGAACTCCTCCCCACCCCAGCGGCAGATGATGTCCGACTGGCGCAGACCATCGCGCAGGTCCTGGGCGAAGCCTTGCAGCACCTGGTCGCCGGCCTGGTGGCCATAGGTGTCGTTGAGCTGCTTGAAGTGGTCGAGGTCCAGCATCAGGGCGGCCAGCGGCCGGCGGTCGCGGCGTGCCTCCTGCAGCGCCTGCCCGGCGAGCAACTCGAAGCCGCGGCGGTTGGGCAGGCCGGTGAGGCTGTCAGTGGTGGCCAGGGCGGCGATGCTCGCCTGGTAGCGGCGCATCAGGCGGATCACCAGGACCAGTACCACGGCGGTCACCAGCAGGCAGATCAGCAAGTTCAGGTAGAGGGTGTTGCGGATACCCGAGAGCAAGCCGTTTTCGTGCTTGTCGACGAAGAGGTACCAGTCCAGCTCGGGGATATAGCGCACGTTGAGGAAATGGTCGCGGCCGCGTTCCTGGTACTCGAACTTGCCGGTCTGCGGGCGGGTCAGCTTGGCCTGCAATGCTTCCAGGCCCTTGACCTCGGCCAGCGACTGGCCGGCCCGCGCCCCCATGGGCCCGCCGTCCGCGCCGGTCAGGACAATGCGGCCGGCCCTGTCGACGAAGTAGACGCTGCGCTCGTAGCGGCGCTGGTACTCGTCTATCAGCTTGATCACCGCGTCCACTGTCAGGCCGACGCCGGTGGCACCGAGGAACTTGCCGTCGTAGTCGAACACCTTGTAGTTGATGAAGATGGTCAGTCGATCCTGGTTGGCCAGGTCGACATCGACATTGATCTCGTACGGCTCCTTCAGGTCGCGCACGCGGAAGTACCAGATGTCCCGCGGCTCGTCGCGGCGGATCTGCTTGAGCACGCCCTTGGTCTGGTAGTAGGTGAGGGTGCGGTCGGAGATGAAGAAGCTGGTGAAGGCCCCGTAGTGCTCCTGTACCTCGCGCAGGTAGCGGGTCATCTGCTCGACGTCCTTCTCGCCCTTCATCACCCAGTCGCGGACGAAGGTGTCGCGGCTCATCATGGAGGAGATCAGGATGGGCCGCACCAGGTCCTTCTGGATCTCGGAGTAGACATTGTCCGAGGTCAGCGGCAGTTCGGTGTTGACGATGCTGGCGCGAATGGACTTGAGCGATGCCTGATAGCTGACCAGCGAGGTGGCCAGGAAGCCGCAGCCAAGCAGCAGTACCAACGTGAGGACCAACAGGCGGTGGCTTTGCTTGGTGTGTTCTCGTAACGGCATCGGGAAACGCGACCTCATGGTGGTGGCGCAATGCTAGCGTGCGGCCTGGCCGGCGTCACGGACGGGTCCTTGACGCCAGGCTATCGGCGGCGCTGTTCCGCACTTTATCAACCGGGTCCGGAAACTCCGGCGCTGCGCTGATCCAGGGTTCCAGACGCCGGCCGAAACTGACCTCCATTTGAAAGCGGGGCGGTCGCTTGCCGTGGGAGTCACGCGCCAGCTCTTTGCCCAGGTTTTCGCGCCAGGCATGGGGCACATTGATCTCGGCAATGCGCAGTTGGCCGATCTGCCCGGTCAGGCGCTTGTCCTGTACCCAGGCGTGGAGGTTGCCGGGCACCAGGGCATAGCGGCTGCGATCGGGGTAGCGGGCGCGTAGGGCCTCGCGGTCCAGGCCAACATCCACGGCGAACAGACGGCTCCTGTGTCGCTCTTCCTGTTCCAGGTATTCGCGGGCGGCTCGGTCGGCATCCTGAAGCTTCTTGTCACCGGGTTCGGCGGCGAGGGCGGCACGGGCCTTTTCCCGGCGCTGGCGTTCGCGCACTTGCTCGGCCTTGCGCGCAGGGCCGTCCAGTTCCAGCACCACCAGCACTTCGCGGCTGTGTCCCCGGTAGCGGTGCTTGCCCTCAGTGTCGGGCAGCTCGAAGCCCAGGCTGAGCAGCTTGGCTTCATCCAGCATTCGCGACCGGTAGCGCTCGTCGCTATCCGCGTCGCTCGGCAGGCGCCAGTCCAGGCGCAGGGCCAGGCCGCTGTTCTCATGCTGCGACCAGTCGTAGCTGCGCTGGAGTTCGCGCCCCGACAGCAGCAGGCGGCTGTCCGCTTCGCCGCTGCGGTTGTACCAGACGCCGGCCAGGGCGATGGCATTGGTCAGCCCGATCAGCGCCAGGCCAGCGAGCAAGGCTTTGCGGGTTTTCATGCCGCCTGTCCTCCTTTCTGTGCCTGGGCCCGCCGCAGGCGGCCGAGCACCAGCAGGATAAGCACGGCGGTGAGACCGAGGACCAGGAAGAACAGGTACTTGGGCATCACCTCCCACCACCAGTCGAACAGCTTGATGTAGAGGAAGACCACGAAGAACAGCAGGCCGGTGTGCACTACCTCCGGCCAGTCGCGGCGATTGCCGAGCCAGATGGCCAGGGCCGCGCCGGCGAATCCGAGCAGTTGGTAGAAGCCTTCCACCAGGTCGCTCGGCCAGGGCAGGTAGCTGCCGGCGCTCCAGTTTGCCAGCACCAGGACGGGCACGAAGAGGCCGAGCAGGCCCATCACCCGGTAGATGGCGGCGAAGCCGCTGTAGCGCGCCTGGGAGACGAACTGCGGCACCAGGAAGATCAGCAGCCCGGCAGGCAGCAGGTGTTCCGGGCGTTCGGCGCAGTCCAGCCAGTAGAGGCCGGTCCAGCTCGCCAGCCGCGTCGCGAACAGGGCCAGGATGCAGAGCAGGCCGGCGCCCAGCAGCAAGCGCACTTCGCAGGCGTAGGCCAGCAGCAGGGCATAGGCGGCCCAAGGCAGCAGCGCGTTGTCGCTGGGGGTGATGTTGAAGATCTGCCCGAGCATCACGACGTTCAGCACGAAGCAGGCGAAGGCCAGTATCGCCGCCAGCTTGCTGAAGTAGCCGGACTGATCGCGCTGGCGCAGCAGCAAGGTCAGGAAAAGGCCGCCCAGGGAAAATCCGGCGAGGATGCCCACCTGGGCGGCTTCGGGGAACAGGCCCCAGAACTGGTAGAAGAAGAACAGCAGGCTGGCGGCCAGCGCCAGGGCGCCCAGCAGGGAGGCGATGCGCATGCCGAGGGACAGGCGGCGGGCGCGGGCATCCGGGTCGATGTCGTAGGTGCTGTGGTATCCGGCCAGCAGCTGGCGATGGTGCTCGCCGAGGCGGTCGTGCTGCTCCGGGGCGAGCAGCAGCGCGCGCTCCTCCTGGAGGCGCTGCACCTCACGGTAGAAGGCCTGGATATCATCGGCGCGATGTTGCGCCTGGTCGCGGCTGAGCGGCGGCATTGCGGGTCCTTGTGCGTGCTGTGCCGTTTGAACTCTAGCGGTTAAGGACCCGACGAGCGAGCAGGTGGGCAGATGTGTTTGTAGGGGCGATTTCAATCGCCAAGCAGGCCGAAGGCCTGCCCATGGAGTTGCCAAGGGGCAGCGGCGCCGCCCTTGGCGAATGAATTGGCTATGTCTGCGTTAAGTGTTGCTAACGAGTCTTGAGCCGAGCTGCTTATCGAGTGGGCTGCGAGTCCCGGTTTCGCCTTCCCAGGCGAGTCCCTTTTCCAATCGCCGGATGGCCGGCCCCGTGAAAACGAACCAAAAAACTTGCCCCTGCATCCGGCCC
>NZ_SSOJ01000057.1 GCF_029871205.1 Pseudomonas sp. BN417
CCTCACCGTGCACAACGCCCGCGTCGACTACAGCGATGCCAAGAGCGGCAAGCAGTTCAGCGCCGAAGGCATCGAACTGACCACTGGCGCGATCCGCGAAGGCGCCAGCATCCCGGTCAAGCTCAGCGCCTTCTTCGGCACCAACCAGCCGGTCCTGCGGGCCAAGACCGAGCTCACCACCAACCTGCGCTTCGAGCGTGCCCTCAAGCGCTACCAGCTGGAAGACCTCAAGCTCAGCGGCGAAGCCTCGGGCGAACCGCTGAAGGGCAAGACCCTGGCCTTCAATGCCCAGGGCCAGGTGCTGGCGGACCTCGCCGCCAACATCGCCGAATGGAACAGCCTGAAGTTCTCCGGCAACCAGCTGCGCGCCCTTGGCGATATCAAGGTGCATGACCTGGACAAGGGCCCGCGCCTGGAAGGTGGCCTGTCCATCGCGCCGTTCAACCTGCGCGAGTTCCTCACCGGCGTCGGCGTCGAGCTGCCGCCCATGAGCGACGCCAACACCCTGCAGAAGTTCGAGCTGGTGACCAAGCTCAACGGCAGCACCAACAGCCTGGCTTTCGAGGGCCTCAGCCTCAAACTCGACGACAGCAGCTTCAGCGGCCGCGTGGCGGTGGCCGACTTCGCGCAGAAGGCCGTGCGCCTGCAGCTCAAGGGCGACAAGCTCGACCTGGACCGCTACCTGCCGCCCAAGACCAAGGCCAAGCAGGAAGCCAAGAGCGCCCGCCAGGCCGAAGTGAAGACCACTGTGGCCGCCGCCAGCCAGGGCAACACCCCGCTGCCCAACGCGCCCACCCAGGCGGCCTGGAGCGAAGCCCCCGTGCTGCCGGTGGACCAGCTGCGCAAGGTGGACCTGGAAGCCGCCCTGAACATTGGCCAGTTCACCGTCGACAAACTGCCGATGACCGACTTCAGCCTCAAGGCCAACGGCAAGGGCGGCCTGCTGACCCTGGAGGACCTGCGCGGCGGCCTGTTCGGCGGCAGCTACCAGGCCAGCGCCCAGATCGACGCCCGCCCGGCGGTACCGCTGCTGAAGGCGCAGAAGCGCGTCAGCAAGGTGCCGGTGGAGCAGTTGCTCAAGGCTCTGGAACAGAAGCCCCCGGTCCGCGGCCTGCTGGACATGAACGCCGACATCACCACCAGCGGCAACAGCCAGAAGGCCTGGATCGACGGCCTCAATGGCACCTCGAGCTTCGTCCTGAACGACGGCGCGCTGCTTGACGCCAACCTCGAACAGCAGCTCTGCCAGGGCATCGCCACCCTCAACCGCAAGGAGCTGAGCAGCACCCGCGACGGCAAGGAAACCCCCTTCGAGGAACTCAAGGGCTCACTCAACTTCGTCAATGGCGTGGCCAGCAACCCCGACCTGCGCGCCAGCATCCCCGGCCTCAAGGTCAAGGGCGACGGCGCCGTGGACCTGCGCGTACTGGGCCTGGACTACCGCGTGGGCGTGATCATCGAAGGCGACAAGAGCGAGATGCCGGACCCGGCCTGCCAGGTCAACGAACGCTACGTCGGCATCGAATGGCCGCTGCGCTGCCGCGGCCCGCTGGAACTGGGGGCCAAGGCCTGCCGCCTGGACAAGGACGGCATGGGCAAGATCGCCGGCAAGCTGGCCGGCGAGAAGCTCTCCGAGAAGCTCGAGGAAAAGCTCGGCGACAAGGTCAGCCCGGAACTGAAGGACGCGCTCAAGGGGCTGTTCAAGCGATGACTCCCGAACAGTTCTCCGGCGCCGTGCTCGATTGGTACGACCGCCACGGACGCAAGGATCTGCCCTGGCAACAGGGCATCACCCCCTACCGCGTCTGGGTTTCCGAAATCATGCTGCAGCAGACCCAGGTCAGCACCGTGCTCGGCTACTTCGACCGCTTCATGGAGGCGCTGCCCACGGTTCAGGCCTTGGCGGCGGCCCCGGAAGATGAAGTGCTGCACCTCTGGACCGGCCTCGGCTACTACACCCGCGCACGCAACCTGCAGAAGACCGCGAAGAAGATCGTTGCCGAGCACGGCGGCGAATTCCCTCGCGACGTCGAACAGCTGGCCGAGCTGCCGGGTATCGGCCGCTCCACCGCCGGCGCCATCGCCAGCCTGTCCATGGGCCTGCGTGCGCCGATCCTCGACGGCAACGTCAAGCGCGTCCTGGCCCGCTACGTCGCCCAGGACGGCTATCCGGGCGAGCCCAAGGTGGCGAAGCAGCTCTGGGAAGTGGCCGAACGCTTTACCCCGCGCGAGCGGGTGAACAACTACACCCAGGCGATGATGGACCTCGGCGCCACCCTCTGCACCCGCAGCAAGCCCAGCTGCCTGCTCTGCCCGCTGCAAAGCGGCTGCCGCGCACACCAGTTGGGCCGGGAGAGCGCCTACCCCGTCGCGAAACCGCGCAAGGCCCTGCCGCAGAAGCGCACCCTGATGCCGCTGCTGGCCAGCCGCGATGGAGCCATCCTGCTCTATCGCCGGCCGTCGACCGGACTCTGGGGCGGGCTCTGGAGCCTGCCGGAGCTGGACGACCTCGACGCCCTCTCCCCGTTGGCCAGCCAGCACGCGCTGCACCTTGGCGAGCGCCGTGAACTGCCTGGACTGACCCACACGTTCAGCCATTTCCAGCTGGCCATCGAACCCTGGCTGGTGCAGGTGGAAGGCAGCGCCCCCGCCGTGGCCGAGGGCGACTGGCTCTGGTATAACCTCGCCACCCCGCCGCGCTTAGGGCTAGCCGCCCCGGTGAAGAAGCTGCTCAAGCGAGCGGCCGATGTATTGAATGCAGGAGAGATGAGATGACCCGCACCGTGATGTGCCGCAAATTCAAAGAGGAACTGCCGGGCCTGGAGCGTCCGCCGTACCCGGGCGCCAAGGGCGAGGACATCTTCAACAACGTGTCGAAGAAGGCCTGGGACGAGTGGCAAGCCCACCAGACCATGCTGATCAACGAGCGTCGTCTGAACATGATGAGCGCCGAGGACCGCAAGTTCCTCCAGGCCGAAATGGACAAGTTCTTCTCGGGCGAAGACTACGCCCAGGCCGAGGGTTATGTGCCCCCGAGCGCGTAAGCACCCGTAATAACTAAATTTTTTTCAGAAGGGTGTTGACGAGGGGCCGGCAAATCCGTTTAATAGCGCCCCGTTGCCCAGGTAGCTCAGTCGGTAGAGCAGGGGATTGAAAATCCCCGTGTCGGCGGTTCGATTCCGTCCCTGGGCACCACTAATACCGAACAAAAAGTCTCAGCCATGTGCTGGGGCTTTTTGCTTTCCGGCCCCCGCACTTTACTCCCCCTGCCCTCCCCATCACGAAGTGGAGGCACCCGGACAGCGCTGCTAACCTCACTGCGTACGCTGCACCCTGCTGTGAGCGCCAGGCCGGCCTTGGCCCGGAGAGGGCCAGTCCTGAGGGAAATGGGGGATTGCATGAAGGGAATAGTCTTCAACCTGCTGGAAGAAGTGGTCACCCGGCACCGAGGCGCGGATGCCTGGGACGCCCTGCTGGAAGGAGCGGACCTCGACGGTGCGTACACCTCCCTCGGCAGTTACCCGGACGAACATATCTACCGGCTGGTAGGGGCCGCTTCGGTGGCGCTGGGCATGCCGCCCTTCGACGTGCTGCGCTGGTTCGGCCGGGAAGCCATGCCGGCGTTGGCCAGCCGCTACCCGGCCTACTTCACTCCCCACGCTTCGACCCGCCCCTTCATCCTCAGCGTCAACGCCATCATTCATCCCGAAGTCCGCAAGATCTATCCGGGAGCCGACGTGCCCTCCTTCGGCTTCCACGACGACGCCGACGGCACGCTGCTGATGACCTACCGCTCCCCGCGTCGCCTCTGTGCGCTGGCCCACGGCTTCATCGAAGGCGCCGCGGCGCACTTCGGCGAATCCCTGGACGTCGACCACCTCGACTGCATGCATCGAGGGGATCCCGAGTGCCGCTGCCGCATCACCTTCCACGGCAAGCGTCCGGATTGAGCGGCCATGGACCACTCACCCGCGCAAGACACTGAAGCGGACAAGCTGCGGCGCCGCCTGCAGCGTGAGCGCCAGGCACGCCTGGAGGCAGAGCTGATCGCCGAGCGCGGCTTGCGCGAGCTCTATGAAAAGCAGCAGCAGCTGCAGTTGCTGGAGTCCATCGCCGACGCCGCCAATGGCGCCGCCTCGGTCGCCGACGGGCTCAGCTTCACCGTGCGCAGCATCTGTCAGTTCACCGGCTGGCGGATCGGCCACGCCTACCTGACGGTCAATGTCGAAGGCGAACCGCGCCTGCGCTCGACTGCCATCTGGCACAGTGCCGACGAGGCGCCCTTCACGGACTTCCGCCAGGTGACCGAAGTCATGGAGTTCCGCCCCGGCATAGGGCTGCCCGGCCGCGTGCTCGCCAGCGCCGCTCCAGCCTGGATCACCGATATCGCCCAGACTCCGGAGTTCTGCCGCATCGCCGCCGCGGAACAGGCCGGCCTCAAGGCTGCAGCCGCTTTCCCCGTACTGGTGGGCAGCGAAGTGGTCGGTGTTCTGGAGTTCTTCGCCAACAGCGTACTGGCGCCGGACGATACGTTGCTGCACCTGATGGCGCAGATCGGCGTGCAGATGGGTCGGGTGGTGGAACGCAAGCGCGCCGAAGAGCAACTGATCGACGCCTTCCACGACCCGCTCACCGGCCTGCCCAACCGCGCGCTTTTCGCCGATCGCCTGTCACGCGCCGTGGCCCGTTGCAGCCGCCATCGGGAGGCGGCCTTCGCGGTGCTGTTCATCGATCTCGACCGCTTCAAGCTGGTCAACGACAGCCTGGGCCACCTGGCCGGCGACCTGCTCATCATCCAGGTCGCCGCACGCCTCGGCGGCTGCCTGCGGCAGAGCGATACCCTGGCGCGGATGGGCGGCGACGAGTTCACCATCCTGCTGGACTGCATCGACACGCCCGACGCCCCGGTGCTGGTCGCCGAGCGCCTGATGAGCGCCCTGGAACCGCCCTTCCTCATCCATGGCGAGCAGCTCTACATCAGCGCCAGCATCGGCATCGCCCCCAGCGACCTGGGCTACGAGTCGGCGGAAGAAATCCTCCGTCATGCGGACCTGGCCATGTACCGGGCCAAGACCCTGGGCAAGCACCGCTTCGAGCTCTTCGACCACAGCATGCACGACCTCGCCGTCGGCCGGCTGACGCTGGAGACCCAATTGCGCCAGGCCCTGCGCGATGGCGAGTTCATCCTGCACTACCAGCCCATAGTCCGGCTGAGCGGCGAGGGGATAGTGGGCGTGGAAGCGCTGGTGCGCTGGCAGAAGCCGACCGGCGAACTGGTCTACCCCGGCGACTTCATCCAGGCGGCCGAGGACACAGGCCTGATCCTGCCGCTCGGCCTCTGGGTACTGCGCGAAGCCTGCAGCAACATGGCACGCTGGCACCGGGAACATCCCCGCCCCGCGCCCCTTACCGTGAGCATCAACCTGTCGGCCCGCCAATTCGCCCAGCATGACCTGGTACAACAAGTCGGCAGCATCATTGCCGAAACCGGCATCCGCCCGGAGTGCGTTCGCCTGGAGATCACCGAAAGCGTGTCCATGGCCGACTCCGAGCGGACCACCGCGGTGCTTGAGCAGCTCCACGACCTGGGCGTACGCATCAGCATCGACGACTTCGGTACCGGCTATTCCTCCCTGAGCTACCTGCACCGCTTCCACCTGGATGTGCTGAAGATCGACCGCACCTTCGTGACCCAGCTCGACCAGTGCCCGGAAGGCCGGCAGATAGTGCAGACCATCCTCAGCCTGGCCCGCAACCTGGGCATCGAGGCCGTCGCCGAGGGCGTCGAAACCGAACGCCACCTGGCGATTCTCCAGTCCCTGGACTGCGACTTCGGCCAGGGCTACCTCTTCGCCCGACCATTGTCCGCCACCGCCTTCGCCGGGTTGCTGAACGATAAATCGCTGCCGGCCGGGCATGAATCGACCGAACCCGGCACCCGCGCCGCGCCACTCAAGTAAGCGATTGATTCTGAAAGAAAAACGTATATGGATGGGGCTAAAACGCGCCAGTCGGGCATTTCAGCCCGATGCCGGGGCTTTTTAGCTACCGCGACAAGCAACTGCAGCGATGCGACAACCTCGCTTGCAGAGCCATTGCAGGGCTCCCCGCCGGCTTTCGCCTGGCAAAGCGCTATGCTAGGTTGGCCGTCGCCAGGAAGGCCGCCCCACCGCCCGAGTGCCCCCGAACAATAAGAGGACCCCCCATGGCCCAAGCCACGCCAGCGCTTGAAATCCGCAACCTGCACAAACGCTACGGCGATCTCGAAGTGCTCAAGGGCATATCGCTCACCGCCAACGACGGTGATGTGATCTCCATCCTCGGCTCGTCCGGTTCCGGCAAGTCGACCTTCCTGCGCTGCATCAACCTGCTGGAGAACCCGCACGAGGGCCAGATCCTGGTAGCCGGCGAAGAACTCAAGCTCAAGCAGAGCCGCAGCGGTGAGCTGGTCGCCGCCGACAACAAGCAGATCAACCGCATGCGCAGCGAGATCGGCTTCGTCTTCCAGAACTTCAATCTCTGGCCGCACATGACGGTGCTCGACAACATCACCGAAGCGCCGCGCCGCGTGCTCGGCCAGAGCAAGGCCGAGGCAACCGAGATTGCCGAGGCCCTGCTGGCCAAGGTCGGCATCGCCGACAAGCGCCACGTCTACCCGACCCAGCTTTCCGGCGGCCAGCAGCAGCGTGCGGCCATCGCCCGTACCCTGGCCATGCAGCCGAAGGTAATCCTGTTCGACGAGCCCACCTCGGCCCTCGACCCCGAGATGGTACAAGAAGTGCTTAACGTGATCCGCGCGCTGGCCGAGGAAGGCCGCACCATGCTGCTGGTCACCCATGAAATGAACTTCGCGCGCAACGTTTCCAGCGAAGTGGTTTTCCTTCACCAGGGGTTGGTAGAAGAGCAGGGACCGCCACAGCAGGTATTTGACAACCCGCTATCGGCGCGCTGTAAACAATTCATGTCCAGCAATCGCTAAAACACGGAGCAAGATCGCATGAAGAACTACAAGAAGATTCTGCTGGCTGCGGCCGCCACTCTCGCTTTCGGCACCAGCGCCGTCGCCGCCGACAAGCTGAAGATCGGCACCGAAGGCGCCTACCCGCCCTTCAACCTGATCGATGCCAGCGGCCAGGCCGGCGGCTTCGACGTCGAGATCGCCCAGGCCCTCTGCGCCAAGATGAAGGCCGAGTGCGAAGTGGTCACTTCCGACTGGGACGGCATCATTCCCGCCCTCAACGCCAAGAAGTTCGACTTCCTCGCCGCCTCCATGTCGGTTACCGAAGAGCGCAAGCAGGCCGTCGACTTCACCGATCCCTACTACACCAACAAGCTGCAGTTCATTGCCCCGAAAGGCTCTGACTTCAAGACCGACAAGGCCAGCCTGAAAGGCAAGGTCATCGGTGCCCAGCGCGCCACCATCGCCGGCACCTGGCTGGAAGACAACATGGCCGACGTGGTCGACATCAAGCTGTACGACACCCAGGAAAACGCCTACCTCGACCTGTCCTCCGGCCGTGTCGACGGCGTGCTGGCCGACAAGTTCGTCAACTGGGAATGGCTGAAGAGCGACGCCGGCAAGGACTTCGAGTTCAAGGGCGACCCGGTGTTCGACAACGACAAGATCGCCATTGCCGTGCGCAAGGGCGACCCGCTGCGCGAGAAGCTGAACGCAGCGCTGAAGGAGATCGTTGCCGACGGCACCTACAAGAAGATCAACGACAAATACTTCCCCTTCAGCATCTATTGACCTGCCTGCCGGTGCCGCCTGACCGCGGCACCGGCACTTGAACCCCCATGACCCTAGACCTATACGGATTCGGCCCGGCCCTGGCCGCGGGCACCCTCATGACCATCAAGCTGGCGCTTTCCGCGCTCTCGGTGGGCCTGGTGCTCGGCCTGCTCGGCGCATTGGCCAGGACATCATCCATCAAGCCGCTACAGTGGCTGGGTGGCACTTACTCCACACTTGTGCGCGGGATCCCCGAGTTGCTCTGGGTCCTGCTGATCTACTTCGGCACGGTCAACCTGATGCGTGCATTGGGCGAATGGCTCGGCTACCCCGATCTGGAACTGAATGCCTTCGCCGCCGGCACCATCGCCCTCGGTCTGTGCTTCGGCTCCTACGCCACCGAGGTGTTCCGCGGTGCCATCCTGGCCATTCCCAAGGGGCACACCGAAGCCGGCATGGCCCTGGGCCTGTCCAAGGGACGCATCCTCTGGCGGCTGATCCTGCCGCAGATGTGGCGCATCGCCCTGCCGGGCCTGGGCAACCTGTTCATGATCCTGATGAAGGACACCGCCCTGGTATCCGTGATCGGCCTCGAGGAAATCATGCGCCGCTCGCAGATCGCCGTGACTGCCAGTAAGCAGCCCTTCACCTTCTTCATGGTCGCCGCCTTCATCTACCTGGGCCTGACCATCCTCGCGATGATCGGCATGCATTGGCTGGAGAAGCGCGCCGGCCGTGGCTTCAAGCGGAGCGCAGCATGAACTGGGACGTCATACTCAAATACCTGCCGCAGCTGGCCCAGGGCGCGATCCTTACCCTGGAACTGGTAGCCATCGCGGTGCTCGCCGGCCTGATCGTCGCGCTCCCCCTGGGCATCGCCCGCGCCTCCCGCCACTGGTACGTGCGCGCCCTGCCCTACGGCTACATCTTCTTCTTCCGTGGCACGCCACTGCTGGTGCAGCTGTTCCTGGTCTACTACGGGCTGGCGCAGTTCGAAGCGGTGCGCAAGGGGCCTTTCTGGCCCTATCTGCGCGACCCCTTCTGGTGCGCCGTGATCACCATGACCCTGCACACTGCGGCCTATATCGCCGAGATCCTGCGCGGCGCCATCCAGGCGGTGCCGCCGGGCGAGATCGAAGCGGCGCGGGCGCTGGGCATGTCGCGGTTCCAGGCGCTGTTCTTCATCATCCTGCCGCGCGCGGCGCGCATCGGCCTGCCGGCCTACAGCAACGAAGTGATCCTGATGGTCAAGGCCAGCGCCCTGGCCAGTACCGTCACCCTGCTGGAACTCACCGGCATGGCGCGCACCATCATCGCCCGCACCTACCTGCCGGTGGAGATCTTCTTCGCCGCCGGCCTCTTCTACCTGTTGATCGCCTACGTGCTCGTGCGAGCCTTCCGCGTGCTCGAACGCAAGCTGCGAGTGGATGCCCTGCAAGGCCGCTGAGGCCGGTTACCGCTCCTCGTCCACGGGATGAGGAGCGGTGGCGGCGGCGTTATAATCGCCGCCCCCGATTCCTTTCCGCTACGCCAGCATGACCACTCCCGCGCACCTCCAAGGCCCGCTCCTGCGGGAACGCTTCACCGCCCTGGACAACTTCCTGCGTGCGCACCAGGATCTCTGGCGTCCGGTACCCTTCACCGAACTGCATTTGCCTTGGGAAAAACGGTATCCCGAGCTGGCCGGCTGGCTGCGTCAGCGCACCCTGGCCGAGGCGGACGCCATTCACAACCACCCCGAGCAGCTCCAGGCTCCGGCGCCGTACCCACAGCTCGCCGCCCAATCCGCGACCCTCAGCTGGGTGGGCGAACTGCCGGCCGCCCACCTCGGAACCGTCCCGACCGCCTTCACAGTCGACGTGCCCGGGCGCAAATGGCAGCAGATCGAGGCCTTCGCCAGCCGCCTCGGATTCCGCCAGGCACCCGGCCACTGGCTGGACTGGTGCGCCGGCAAGGGGCATCTGGGCCGCCGCCTGGCCCATGACGGTACTGCACTGACCTGCATCGAACTGGACCCCGAATTGGTCAGCGACGGGCAACAACTCAGCCGTCGCCTCGGCCTTGCCGCCGAGCACCGGGAGCAGGACGCGCTGGCCGACAGCGCCGCCCACCACCTCTCGGCCGCCCATACGCCGGTCGCCCTGCATGCCTGCGGCGATCTCCATGTGCGCCTGCTGCAATTGGCCAGCGCCGCCGGTTGCCGCCAACTGGCCGTGGCTCCCTGCTGCTACAACCGCATCCGCACCCCGGACTACCGGCCACTGTCCGCGACGGCCCGAGCTTCTTCGCTGCACCTGAGCCAGGCCGACCTGCGCCTGTCGCTCAGCGAAACCGTCACCGCCGGCGCCCGCGTCCGCCGCCAGCGCGACCAGTCCATGGCTCGACGGTTGGCTTTCGATCTGCTGCAACGGGAACTGCGCGGCTGCGACCAGTACCTGCCGGTCCCGTCCCTGCCCACCAGTTGGCTGGACAAACCCTTCGCGCAGTACTGCCGCGACCTCTGCGAACTGAAGGAGCTGCCCCGCCCAACAGAGCGCGACTGGGACGCCCTGGAAGCGCTGGGCTGGCAGCGCCTGGCCGCGGTGCGCAACCTGGAGCTGCCCCGCAGCCTGTTCCGCCGCCCACTGGAAATCTGGCTGCTGCTGGACCGCGCCCTGTTTCTCGAAGAACAGGGTTACCAGGTCAGCCTCGGCAGCTTCTGCCCAACCCAGCTGACCCCGCGCAATATCCTGCTGCTGGCCGAACGCTGAGCTTACCCACAGAATCTGTGGATAACTTTGTTGATGAAATCTGGGCAACCTGCCGCCAGCCCTTCCCCTGTGCGGCCAGCGACAGCTGGACGTTTTTTGGACAACCTACAAAAAGCCAATGAAAACAGCAGGTTGAAAAAATCCGAGAATTGCCGCACAAAATCTCGGAACGGCCGTATCAGGTGAATCGCCATTGTGCATAAGCACCCTGCCTCTGATTCGAAAACCAATGCGTTCCTGTTGCGTAATGGTTTACTCGCCACGCCCAATCGCTATAATGGCGACCCTTCTTCGCCGGTATAGCTCAGCTGGTAGAGCAACTGACTTGTAATCAGTAGGTCCCGGGTTCGATTCCTGGTGCCGGCACCATATAAAGAAAAGGCCTCGCAGCGATGCGAGGCCTTTTGTTTTTGGGCTCCCCTGTCTTTCGGTAAGCACAATCGCCCGTTCATTCCATTGCCGCACACTGCACTACCGTACCGATCTAACCTTCAAATCGAGGCGCAGTGCCCGGCGACTGGAGCGACACAAGATGAATTCTGAAGATTCTCCCGAGCTCCAGGAGCTGGGCCTGCAGCCCACCAAACCGGACGAAAGCCCCCGCCCCAAGGCGGCTCCAGCCAAGTTCCAGATCGATACCCGTGGGCGGGTCGACCGGCGCCAGTCCGCCGACCGGCGTCAGATGATCCGTTTCGAGGAGGACCGGCGAAAAGGCGATCGCCGTGCCAGTACCAATCCCTGGGATAATGGGATCAACCTCTGAACCGCCTTCCATTTGAACCAGGAAATCCACCCTGCCGGTCACGATAGGGTGTGCCACACGCGACGATTGAGACGTTAGCGCAGGCTTCCATCCCGCGGCGGTGCGCACGATTCGTCGCAACATCCGCTCCTACACTTACGCCATTCGCTAGGTGCCGCGCCTGCCTGCCAGCCAACGGAGCAGTCTGCCTATGTCTCAGCCCACCAGCCGCCTTGAGGGCTTTCTGATCGCTGCGATCCTTGTCGTATTGGTGTGGTTGCCACTTCCCTTGGGCAGCAATCGTGATTGGGCGGTTGGGCTTCTCATCCTTTTGATGGGTGGCCTGGGCTGCATCTGGGCGATCGGACAGTTACGCAGAGGTGTCGTGCGGGGCGCTCGGAACAATGCCATCAAGACCGCCCTGCTCCCACTCGCGCTGCTTCTGTTCACGCAGGCCTGGGTGGCGGTGCAATGGCTGGCCGGGCTGACTGTGGATGAGGGATCGACCTTCCAGTACCTGATGCTCGGCCTGGCCTACTGCCTGCTGTTCTTCCTGGTGGTCAGCCTGTTCCACACCCGAAAGCGACTGAGTCTGGTGCTCGGCACGCTGGTGGTGAGTGGCACCTTGCAGGCCTTCTTCGGCGCCTTCATGACCCTTTCCAACGTGGAGTGGCTGTTGGCCGTTCCCAAAAGCAGCCATCTCGGCGACGCCACCGGCACCTTTGTAAACCGTAACCATCTGGCCGGTTACCTGGAAATGACCCTGGCCTGCGGCATCGGTCTGCTACTGGCCCTGCGCGATGGTCGCCCCTTCAGCTGGGTCAATCTGATGGAGCTGCTTCTGGGCCCCAAGGCACGCCTGCGCCTGGCACTGGTTGTCATGGTCATCGCGCTGGTCATGACCCACTCGCGCATGGGCAATACCGCCTTCTTCGCCAGCCTGTTGCTGGTGGGCGGCCTGTTCATACTGCTGGAAAAGGAGCACCGCCTGCGCAACGGCCTGGTCCTGGCCAGCATCATCCTCATAGACGTCCTGGTGGTCAGCCAGTATTTCGGCCTGGAGCGGCTCAAGGACCGAGTGCTCGATACCCGCCTGGACGATGTGGTGGTGAATGGTGAAGTGGTCCAGCAGGCCAACGAAGTTCGCGATGATGTGTTCAGCTACGCCCTGCAGCTTCTACAGGAGCGACCGCTACTTGGCCAAGGCGCCGGCAGCTTCGAAGCGGTGTTCCCCAAGTACCCGGGCGAAGACATCCGCATTCACTTCGACCATGCGCACAACGACTATATCCAGTTCGCCGTCGAGCTCGGCCTGCTGGGCAGCCTCCCGCTGGCCGCCTTCGTCCTGCTGGCCCTGTGGCATGCGTTCAAGGCGCTTTGGCGGCGCGAATCGGTTTACCGCAGGGGGGTAGGTTTCGGTGCGGCAATGGGCATCATCGCCCTGCTGATCCACTCCACCACTGACTTCAACCTGCAGATCCCAGCCAATGCCGCAACCCTGGTCGTTGTCTGTGCGATTGCCGTGCTCGCCGGAAACCAAGTCGCCCCGCGCAAGCACGCCGAACAATCGCAACAAGCCTGCCCCGCCCCTCTGGCTTAGCCCATCAACGCTGCGAGCCTTCCGGCCCAACCGGGCGCTTATTCGCCTGCCCTTCCGGCCTGGCCGCACCGGCGAAGCGACCACGCACCCCACTTTGCAACCGCAGCGCGCAGATCCATCCCAGCAATACGCCCAGGGTGTTGGCAAGCATGTCACTAACCGATGGCGTGCGACTGGGCTGCAAGCCCTGACCGAGCTCGATCAACAGCCCAGTCCCCAGGCTGAAGGCCAGGAGCCAGATGAAAGGCGAGCGGGGAAACGCCAGCCGCGAGGTCACCATCAAGGCCGCAAAACCGAGCAGGTGGTGCAACTTGTCCTGCTGGTCAACGGCCTCGGGCAAGGGCTCTGGCTTCAAGCCGGCGAACAGAATGATCGCCAGCACGGCAAGAAAGGGCAGAACACGCAGGTAACGCATGCTAGAAGCTCTCGATGTTTTCAGACAGCTGTCGCCTGAAATGAACCAGACGGCGCGGGCACAAACAATGCCCGTAACCATGATCAAGGCGACGGGAGAGCCGACAGCATGGCAAGCGACGCGACTCCGGCGACCTGCTGCAGTGGCTGTCCAGCACCACAACCTCAAAACCGGCGCCGCCGCTTCCCAGGATTTTTTCAGTCACAAATCAATGCGCCTGTGCTTCCCCAAAAGCTGAGCGATCTTTTCCTTGAGCAACAGCCAGGCGAACTGGCTGTTGGTGGTCAGATAGCGCTTCCACATCCGCCCCGGCTCCTGGATCACCCGGTAGAGCCATTCCAGCCCATGGTTCTGTACCCACTTCGGGGCGCGTCTGACTCTCCCGGCGACCACGTCAAAAGTGCCGCCCACACCCATCACGAAGGCTACGCCCAACTGATCACGCCAGTGGTTGATGAAGTTCTCTTTCTTGGGCGAAGTGATGGCGACGAACAACAATTGGGCGCCGGAAGCGCGGATTTTCTCGACCATGGCGGCTTCGTCATCCCAGAAGTAGCCGGAGTGGTAACCCGCGATCCTGAGGCCGGGGTACAGCGCCTGAACCTTCGCGGCCGTAGCGGCAACGACATCTTCTTTCGCGCCCAGCAAATAGACTGAAAAGCCGTTGGCTGCACTCATCGCCAGCAACTCGTAGAACAGATCGACACCGGCCACCCGCTCCGGCACGGGATAGCCGAGAAAGCGCGCGCCGAGCACCACGCCCATGCCGTCGATATTGATAATGTCGCAGGAATGCACGGACTCGTTCAGCTGAGCATCACTGCGCATATGCACCAGCTTGGCGACATTCACCACCACATGCTGGGTAAAGTGGCCGGTGGCTACTGCACTACGAATAACGTCAACGGTTTCGCCCATACTGGCGACGTCCATCGGACAGCCCAACACTTCGATTCTCTGCATGATTCAACTCCGCGCGGTAACGGTTGTAGAAAGCAAGCGAGTAATAGGCCCAGGCCTGGGTCCAGCGGGTGTAATTGATGCGATTGGTCAGCCAGCGGGTCTTCTGGTAGATGAACTGGCCGTTGGCTGGCTGATACAGCAACTCGATGGCACGCTGTACCACCTTGTCGCAGAGCTGCAGATCGGCAGCGCCACCGCCCACCTTGAGCAAAGTGAATGCCGCCTGGGCAAAGCTGTGCATGTCGATCGGATACACCGAGTTGTCGTAGTACCGGGCCGTACCGTCTTCTTCAAACAAGGTATTCACGTAGTAGGCGTAGCCTTGGCGAATACAGGCATCGAACTCGTCGATGCCTGTGGCATCGCGCAGCATGCACAGCGCCTCCAGGTTGAAACCGGTGTGAAAGCCGTCGATGAACTGGTGATGGTGGCGCGCGCCGTAGACCCAGGAGCCATCGGCCGCCTGTTCCCGCACTGACTGGCGAGCGACCCGCAGCGCCTGCGATACGAGCGCGTCATCGCCCATCTGCTTGCCGGCAAACGCGCACCAGGCCGCGCCCCACAGGCTGGCGTTGTGCACGAAGGCCCGCTCACCGGGGATGTACGCATAGAAGCTGCGCCCATCAGCGTCGGTAAACAGGTGGATGGAGATAAAACGTGCGCAATCCAGGGCGATGTCGATCAAGGCCTGGTCGGCGCTGAGCTGCCCCAATTCGTGAAGGGCACGCGCCACATAACAGGTGGTAATGATGTTCGGCTTGCCCGCCGGTACGTAGAACGCTCGCGCCTGCCAGTCGAAGTGGTAACCCCAGCAGCTGTGGGTCCACTCGCGCGGATCGCTGCGCTGGGTCAGCAGCCAGTCGGCCAGTTCGCGGGCCTCCTGCAGGTAGCCGGCTTCGCCGGTACGCCGGTAATCCTGCAATAGACCGGAGATGAACAGACCAATCCCTTTTGGATTGCGTCTCTTCGGCACGCGCAACAGAGGGCGGAAATTGATCGGTGAGCGTTTGCCCAACTGCAGCCAGGCCAGACGCACCCACTCGCTGCGGTACAGCGGTGTGGCCTGAAGCAGCTTACTGTTCAGCGAGTCGAAGGGGTCGTAACCGGCAAACTGCTCGGCACGAATAGAGTCGAGAAGTTGCGAGTTGAGATTGATCAGGTTGCCCATGCGAGCGGTGCTCCCTGGCCACGTCCTTAGGTTAATCGGCCGCCAGTACAGCGGTATCAACTGTCAGGGGCATACCCAGGGCAAGCGACTCGACCGCCATCACGGTAGCCAGGCTGGTCGCCATCAGGCAGTCATAATCCACACAGGGCTGGCCCGCTTGCAGGCCCTTGAGCCAGGCGCTGATCATGTTTGTCTGGCCCTTGTCCTGAACGCCCAGCTTGTTGCGCCTGGCGTCGCTGTCGCCGTTGAACAGCGCCACTTCCTTGAAGTCATGGATCTGCGCCGAGCGCCCACCACCAAAAACCTCGATGTACTCCTTGGCCATCGCCTTGGAGCCTTCGGCGGTGTAGGTGATGTTGGCCACGCTGCCATTCTCGAAAGTAAGCGACAGGCACAGGTTGTCGTTCAGCAATGCCGACTTTTCCGCTTTGCTGCTGCCCACGGCGTACACGGTTTTTACGTGACTGCCGACCAGTGCCGCAGCCAGGTCGATGAAGTGACAACCCTCACCAATCATCCGACCGCCGCCCACCCGCGGATCCTGGATCCAGTGATTGGCTGGAATGACGCCGGCGTTAACACGGATGTTCACCACCAGCGGGCTTTTCACCGAGGCGAAGTGCTCGATCACCAGGCGGGTTGCCGGAGCAAAGCGGCGATTGAAGCCGACCATCACCTGGGCTTTGCCGCAGCGGCCGTAGGCCAGGTGGATGTCCCCCAGCTCGGCCACTGACAGGGCCAGAGGCTTTTCCACATACACATGCTTGCCAGCATTCAGCGCATCGCGCACGGCCGCACCATGGGTATCGTGGCGGGTGGTGACCACGATGGCGTCGGTGTCGCCCTGCAGCAGTTCGGCATAACTGCCGGCGCAGAAGGCAAAGCCGAATTGCCTGGCCACGCCCTGGGCAGAGCGGCCGCTGGCGGTTACCAGCCCATTGAGAGCCACCTGATTACTGGCCTGCATGGGCGGCAACAGACTGGCAGTGGCGTAGTTGCCGGCGCCAAAGAAGGACAGCTTGACCTTCTTACCGGTGACGACAGCCGGCTTGACGCTGATGCGGGACGATGCGCTCGCCCTGAACGGCGCAGAGTTGTACCGCAGCAATATGCCCAGGTACGGCTCGGTCTTGTTGCCTTCGATCAACCGGTAGGCGCTGGCCGCCTCATCCACCGAAAAGCGGTGAGTGATAAGGCCCTTGATATCCAGCTTCCCCTGGGAAACCAGGGACAGGAAGGTTTCCATGTTGCGCTGCTCGGTGAAGCGCACATAGCCATAGGGGTAATCGTTGCCGCTCTCCTCGTAGAAGGGGTCATAGCGGCCGGGGCCGTAAGAGCGGGAGATGACAACGCTGACTTCCTTCTTGAAGTAGTCCTCGCGCGGGATATCCATCCGCACCGCGCCGACTACCACCACTCGGCCTTTCTCACGGGTCACCGCGCCGCACAGTTGAATGACGGTATTGCTCGACGTACCCGCACAGACCAGCACGCCATCGACGCCGTGCCCAGCCGTCAAGGCATTGCAGATGCGCGCCACATCCCCAGCAGGTGGCACACCCACGGCGCCATAGCCTTCGGCTCGGCCAACCAGGGAAGGATCGAGATCAGTACCGATCACATTGCAGCCGTTTGCCTTCAGCAACTGCACGGCAATCTGCCCGAGCAGACCCAGCCCCACCACCAGGAAGGTTTCCCCCAGCAGCGGCCCAGCCAGCCGCACACCTTGCAGGGCAATCGCCCCCACGGTGGTAAAGGCGGCTTCCTCATCCGACACATTGGCCGGAATCTTCACCACCAGGTTCTTCGGCACGGCCACGAACTCGGCATGGTTGGCATAGTCGGCGCCACCACAGGCTACCCGGTCACCCGGCTGGATACCTTCGACCAGGCCACCCACCGCAACGACAGTGCCGGCGCAGCTGTAACCCAGTGGAGAAGGGGAATCGAGGCGCGAATTGACGGTTTGCAGGGTTTTCTTCAACCCCTCGGTCCTGATCTTGCCGATCACCTGTTTGACCAGATCCGGCCGCGCCTTGGCCTTCTGCAGCAGGCTTTTCTTGCCCATGTCGATCTTGGTTTTTTCAGTACCGGCACTGATCACCGAAGTGCTGTTTTGTACCAGGATGAATTTATCGTTTAGTGTCGGGACCGGAACATCGTTGGTTTCAACGATTCCGGTGCGCAGGGTTTGGGTGACTTGTTTCATAAGTTACTAGCCTGCGATTTATCAAGAAATGTCTGAACTGGCCCCTGACTCTCCAGCCAATCAGGTACTCGTCGAACTCGGAGCGAGCAAAAGACGCCTGGGCGATCAGTCCGATATCCTGACGTCAATCATCTTGCTTTTACCCGAGGGACTTAGCGGTATGGAGTCGCAAACGGTCAGGATGATGTCGAAGAAATCCCCCCACCGACCAATCTGCTGATCCAGCACATATTTCTTGAAGCTTTCGTCCAGAATTCCATGCCGCGGAACGATGCAAAGTTCGATTTTCCCGGGAGTACGTTGCCTGATCTGGTACTGTCGAACCCTCGACCATGTTGGTTCGTTGATGACTATCGACATGCCGGATATCTTTGCGCCGTGCCTATCGATAAGAAAATCCTGTTCCCGTCCTTGAAGGCTCGAGATCGTGTCGTCGACTATCAGACCGTGATCCTTCGTCCTGTATCGGATCAATGGCATGACCTCGTTCCATAGGCCGGTACCTACGACTTCGGCGCTACCTGCCGAATTCTCGAAAATCGAGTAAAGCCTTTCGAGTTTGTAGGAAATTGACTGATCCCCCGGTTGATACCGGTAAAAACCAAGGATAGTCCGCTCCGTAAGACCGTAATGACAGACAATTGGGCACTTCCAGTAGTCGTGCATTATATTCAGCTGCTCGATTGTCACAGGCTCCGATCCAAGAAAAATTGCTTTGACGTTCCGTGGCGGGGTCGGATTGTTTTGCTTGAGCAAGTAGGTCAGCTCAAGAAAGACAGCCGCATATGCGTGGATAAATTCGAAGTCAGAGCCCGCGAGTGACCTGGCAATTGAAGAAATGTTTTCCCTGCTTATGTGGTAAGGGGAAAGCATGGTTGTCTTGCCAACTTTGAAAACGGGGTGCTCATGTAGCCTTCTAATGCCCTCGGCGCCAACACGAAGCACAGCCGATCTATCACCCTTGTAACCAACCTCTCCCCAGCGCGTATTGAAGAAAAGTCTTTCGATATCGGAGGAGGATTTGGATCTCCACATTCCAATTCCCCTCCCTGTAGAGCCTCCGGTCGTCGCGTACTTGGCAAACCAAAGCTTCGCGCGCTCATTGATGAACATCTGTGGAGAGTCCATGATCAGTTCCTTCTCCACATAAGGAAACTCACTGAGGAGCTCGAATGGATCTTCGTGCGTGATTGTATTTACTGCCGGCGCGAGACTCTTGTAATACGGCACATGTTGTTTTGCGACGAGAAGAATCTTTCTGAGTTGCTCACGCCTTACCGCATCCTGCTGGGTACTGTCCCTACACTCAAGAGCTCGCTTGGCTTCGAAATATTTAGGGGAGTAAAGAAGCCTTGGGGGAATCAGATGCTTGGAGTGCTGGTAAAACTCTTCAAGCTTCTTCTTCATGTTCAGGGTCATGTAAATGTTCATGTTCAGGTTCATGTTCATATTCATGGCGAGTCACCCGGGGAAGATTATCTGGATTAGGTTGGGCCTAGCTGATGACCTGGTCCATATGATAAAGACCATAGCTTTCGGGGCATCCTGAGGTCAGGTAAACGTCCACTTCTTTCTTGTCATCAGCAATAGCCAGTCTTTTTTTGTACCAGGAAATCAGCTTATCAATTGTTGGTGTTTGCAGATCCATCTGCTCTGCAATCCACTTTGCGATCAAGACCCCGTAGATCACATCATCTCGAAAGAATCGGTGACTGGTGTCGATATGGAATTTACCGCCGTGGAATCTGGTCGGGGTTTTGATAGAGGATAGTGACTGAGAATGGATAAAAGTATCTATTACTGCCGCCGGACGATAGTCATTCGAAAACTCCTCAAGCTCCAAATAACTCATCATGAAGCCAAACTTCATTTCGGAATACCGCTTCCTCAGGGAACTCCTTATCGAGCTGTATTCTTCATCAATTCTTGAAACGAGCTCCGCTGAAAAATCATCAAAGTCCTTATAAAAATAAGGCACATCCTCCGCCAAATCCCATACCCCATCACAGGACTGGTACAACCCGAATAGCCGACTTGGGTGGATTATCTGGTTATCCACCGTTAGCGTTACTGAAATGAAATTATCGGCGAGCGCAAACGCGCCAAAACCGAACCAGAACTCACCGAGATGTCTGAACAGGTTCTCATTGAGTTCGCGAAACTCCGATGGCCTGGACATGGCGACCAGGTTCCGTTTGTTCGCGGATAAAAGTGCCCCCGTTCTTCCATAATCACGGGCCCTGCAGACCCAAGGTAATGCCCCGATGGCGAAGTAGGTAATGAGACTCAGGTCGTGCTGGTTGAAGGCTGACCTGACCATCCAGTCGAATCCGCCCTGCCCATACAATGTACCGATAACGTACTTTCTATCAGGCAGAATGTATTTCGCGACATCTTTCAGGGCCGAATAATATTCTGACACAGGCATACTGAGTATGATTATGTCAGACATTGGAATAACCTCGGCTGGATCGCCGGACAAACCATGAATACGCCCAACCACGGAACTCACTCCGTTGACTGGACTCTGAATAATTAATTCTGGATTACGGCTCCAGCGATTTGGGCGGGATGTCAACAACTGTATGAAGTGGTTTGTCCTTGACAATAAAGGTATTAATACATGCGCACTATTACCACCACCCACGATCGTTATGACTTTACGTTGGTTGTCCATGGAAAATGGCTCGAATTATATAGCTTGCTGACGGGGGAGACTGTAGATGTCAGAACTGCCGCTTGAGCTAGCCCTTCGCAACTCAGCTATTTATTAAGCTATTCGGAGCAGTAAAAGATCTTCTCCGAATGTGTCGGAGGTATAAAGTGACCAGAGATTTTAATGCCCTTGGGCACCACTTCAGGGCGTTGCTAGGAAAGCCCCGGTGAAATTGTTCCTATTGTCGTCAACAGCGATCGTCTAAAAGCACTTTCCTGGTACATATCCACATAGCGGCGACGCCCTACATCTCCTAGCTTTCCAACCAGGTCCTTATCAGTTGCCAAGGTTGATATGCATTTAACGAGTCCAGCAACATCATGCTCAGGAAATAGAAGCCCGCATTCGCCTCCCGAAAGTATTTCAGGAACTGCTCCAGTCGACGATGCAATTACAGCCTTCCCTGCAGAAAGCGCCTCAACAACCACCAATGGGAACGTGTCAATATATGACGGAAAAACCAGAACATCGCCCTGCGCAATAAAGTCGATCTTACTTTGGTCGTATAGCGCACCGGAAAAACTGACAAAACCATTTTCAATCAGTTCGGGATTATCAGTCTTCCACTGCTCCACTTCCTCTTTCAATGCCAGATCAGGCCAATTTCCAGCCAAAGAAATTCGGCAGTTTATTTTTTGCTCATACAATACCTTGGCCGCCTGCAAGAGGTAGAGCGCCCCCTTCCCTCTGATGAAATTGGAGAAGTAAAAAAAATTAATAGGCCGCTTATCGATTCTCGCTCCCATGCAATCAACGAGGTCATCCGCACAATTAGGCACAACCCAGAATCGCTTTCGTTCTACAAGCCCAGCCACTTCACCCCAAAACAAGGAAGACAAATGAATTACATCCGCCCCAGAAAAAGCAAATTTATAGATGGCCCTCTTTATCTTTGACTTGTCAACATCAATACCGCGACCATGCAGATGGAAAATTCTCTTTACTCGAAAGACTTTCAAGATCGCGACAATGATAGCGTCTCGATAAAATGCGACACCACTGGGGCATAGTGCAAAATAGCAAGCAGTTGGTCGATTAACCAAGAGAACACGAATAATTCTGCAGAGGAGAAAAAAGATTTTAACCAGTTTGTTAAACGACACCTCCCCTACATCCTTCAGATCGTTGGCATTGGATAGATTTATAGACAGAGTGGCGGGGTAGGCCTCCAGAATCGCATTATGCGCTTTCACATTCATCACTGATGCGCCATGCGTTGGTGGTGGGAGCTGCCCAAGGAAAAGGAACTTCTTTTTCAATTGGATTCTCCACGCGCATACTTTGTAGAAACCTTGCAGAGACTGACGCGACGTAAGGATTATTGCCGTAGTATTAGAATCGAATGCTTGATGATCAGATATCTTTTGAGCTTCGTATACTTCATCTTGATCCTCGAGAGGATCGGAATGTACCGGGTAAAAAAATCCGCCAATCTCGGCATGAATTTCTTAATTGGGCTATCAGACGAACTCTTCAAAAACAGAACGTTACTTATCTCACTCAGATAGCAATGCTTTAGCTTGTCAAGCATTATAGAGATTTCAGTTTCGTAATCTCCTTCCAGCTCATTATTCAACCTTCCTAGAGAATGGTGCATTTTGCAGATAAAACTGTGCTGGGTTTCTGGCGTTATCTTTCGAGTGCTCCATGACCCCACTGCATTCATTCGATAGAAGCTCATAAGCTCAGGGACATACAATGCGCCACCGTCAGCCGAGCCAATAACCTGGATGAAATAATCACCCAAAGGACAGTCACCGAGCCAGTCAGGAAAGTTAAGCATGGCGTTTTTGGTCATCATTATGGAGGCGGTGTGCATGTAATCACCATCGCCAAGAATGATAATCTTCGTAGATAAGATCGATTGTTGATTCGGGTATAGAAATCTGCTCTTCTGCGTTTCGAAGAATCTCTCTTCGCCACCATCCGTACTGCCTTGAAAGTATCTATGGAAACAGATCCGCACTTTAGGATTGTTTCGCATCGCATTCGCTTGGCGCTGCAACTTATCGCTGGCTATCCAGAAATCGTCACCTTCACAAATCGCTATGAAGTCTCCTTTGGATTCCCGCACCACCTTGGAAAGCAAACCGTATGGCGATATTGAATATTGGTTCTCCTTCTGAATCATTGGCTTTACAATTTTCGGAAATTGTTTCGCATATTTCCTGATTATTTCTGCAGTTGAATCGGTCGATGCGTCATCGTTCAAAACAATCTCAAATGGAAAGTCCGTTCTTTGAATCAAAAAGCCACGAATTGCATCTTCAATGTATCTCTCCTGGTTGTATGCCAAGCAAATAATGCTGACGACAGGGTTTTCAACACGTCCTTGCCACGTTGACATTATCTCGGCTTCTGATGGGATCTTTATATTTCTGAAATCATTCAAATTGAATTCTTTCATGACAGCCTCCTTGGCGTAATCAATTGGTTGCCCAAGGGCGCCAAGTCATTTGGCAAATTGCCCTCTGGTGCAGTACCGAAACGACGCAGGACATACGCTTCGCGCTATACCCGGCCAAGCGCCAGGGCGAAAGTTCATTCGAATTTGGGAATCCACGTCCTTAGGACGTACTCCGATTAGCAAGATGAAGTCGGAGTTTCGCGGTGAGCCAGGCGCAGAGGTCATACGCCAAGCGCGAAGGTTGGTACTGCCCCCTTCCAGGGGGGGGCGGCTGATTCAGGACTTCCCCGGACGTGGTCAAGATCCCGAGATAGCCGCGATATGTCGAGTTATCCAACGTTTTCCGGTGCTCGAGAGCAGCAGGGAGACCGCTGTTGCGGTGGCGGCAATCCCCATGACCAGTATCAGACTTTGGATCCTGGTTTCCGGCGGGATGCTCAAACTGAGTAAAGCCAATGGCAGAGCCATTGCTAATAGAATGATCCGGGCAACATCGTTGACGATCCAGGAGATGTGCAGGCCGGGCTCGAATTTGTGATGAACGTACGCAACCCAGATCAGTAGGGAAATAGCGTTATTTGCAAGCCAGGCGTAGCCAGCTCCAATGCCTCCGTAGTTCACGGCGGCTAATGTGATGCTAGGGATCAGTACAGCGCCCATACCTGCACTACCGATCAAGTGGTAGCGCAGATTCCCCATGGCGTATTGCAGGTAGTACGGAAAGGCAGAGATAGCCAGAAGTCCATTACCAATGGCGTACAGGCGCATGATAGGTGCGGCTTTGGCCGCAAGTTGCGCATCTCCTGTCCAGGCGAACAAAAGTGGTTCGGCGCAGGTAACCAGGGTAATAGCCGCGGAGCCACAGAGAATGCTGACCAGTTGGGTTGCATCACGATAGACCTTGATCATCTCGTCGTGCTTGCCCTCGGCATGTAGCCTGGCCATACGCGGCATGATGGCATTGCTTATCGGGCCGCTGACAACCATGATGCCGCTGGCGACCAGGACAGCGAGAGTGAAGTAGCCGTATTCCGCGAGTGGCAGAACACCGGAGAGCACCAACTTGTCGATTTGCGTGACCAGCACCCAGAGCGATGAGGTAAAAGCGATGGTCAGCGCGAATTTCAGCAGGGGCTTTACGGGACGCAACGACCAGCCGACCGACCGATCCACGCCGCTACGCGCCGGCAGCAGACGCTGGCTCATCAAAAACAGGCCCAGTATTTCCACCAGCGCAACGGCCAGCTGATGAATGAAGAACACAAACGGCGTGAAGCCGAACAGCCACATGCTGGCAAAAACACCGATAAAGCGCAGCGTGGCAACCAAAGCGTTGAAGCCACTGAGCCAGACCAGGCGTTCGGTGCCAGTGATCACGCCACGGTATAAACCGCCCATCCAGCGCAAGGCAACGCTGATGGCCATGATCTGCACCGCCAGCACTACTTCATCCACAGGCAACTCCGTGGCATTGAGCCAGCGGGTTGCAATCGCCTCGGATAGCAACCACAAACCTCCGCCACCGATCACGGCAATGCCCGCAAATATCAGGCTGAGGGCGCGGAACAGCTGCCGATAGGCCTGCGCGGACATGGCCCCGCCATGGTAGCGAGCGGTTTCGCGGCCAATGGTTGGGGTCAGGCCGAGATCCAGCAAGGCAAACCAGGCTTGAAGCATGGTGAAGAAGCCCACCAAGCCGTAGGCTTCTGCCCCCATATATTTGATATACAGGGGCAGGATCAGGATGCCCACGGCGGTGACATAAATCTGGCTCGCGTAATTCGCCAGGATATTGTGATTTAGAGACAATTTATGTTTCACCGTGGAATATCATGGATTCACCGCCATTATTCGAAAGCCCGTCAAACTAAACTTTCAAACTCAGACTCCACACCCAAACTGCAGGTATCTTCAATTTTCCAGCAATGAAAATCTGCTCAACATCTGGCGAATTTGCTCGACACTATTGAGCATCAGCACATCGATGATCGACAGATTGGCCACAAAGGGCTGTTTCAATTGTTTATATTCAATCGTGTCGATACGATGAAAGCGCAACTGCATGCCATGGCTCATGAAATAATCAAAGCAATACAAACTTCGCCCACCAATCGGATTTACGTAGGTCTTTCCTCCTAACAACTTCATGGTCTGGATGACTCGATCCTGATGATCGATCGGCGGTGGCAGCGTCAAGTCAGAGGCACGGATTACCGGTGTAGTGATATGCAAGTAAGCACAGGTTTCACGGATGGCATTTTCAGCATATCTGGCCAAATTGCTTTGCGGGTAGCGCAACACCTGCTCCAACCAGGGGAGTACAGCCTTGGCGAATGGCGCACGCGAATAGCTTAGTGAGATTGTCCTGATAATCCTGGACAATTCATCCTGAATGTTATCGCACATATGGCGCTGATTTATGTTCAGCGTATGGCAATCTTTCTTGAGGGGAAATGTTATGAATTTTGGCTCGCCGCCGACAAGAATCCGGTTACGGTTTATCCAGCCTTCCTTGACATACTGCAAATCATCCCCCAGCACAAACAGGTCCGAGGCCGCTATCAACTGAAAATACCCAAGGTACGGGAACAGATAGGGCTGCATCATTGCAATTGTCTTAGACATCACCGCACCTCTTGACCAAGGCACATCTCGAAGAGACCCCATAGGCGCTTTATGGCGCTACTCCAAGACCTTGAACTCGCTCGCCAAAATCGACATTTGAACCACGTCCAAATAAACACCTTCCTTGAATACCGCCTGCCTCTGCACCCCTTCAACTGTAAACCCACTCTTTTTATAAACAGCAATGGCTCTATCGTTATTCTCGATCACAGCCAGATAGACTCGATTCAAGTTCAAGTCCAGGAAGGCATGCTCAAGGGCTTTATAGGTAGCGAAGGACCCTACTCCCCTGCCCTGGAAATCCCGTTCCCCAATCCAGATGGCAAACTCACAGTCTCTCACCACCCAATCTATAGACAGAAGATAGACGGCACCAACAATCTTGTTACTTGCCCTCTCGCAAATCGCAAGCCTTACGCAATTACTTCTGCTGGCCAGATAAGACTCCATCCAGGCAGAATCAACCTCCTCAGAAATATACCTGAAGGGCGCTCCAAGCGAACTAATGATCCCTCTGTCATTTCTCCACTTGTTTATGACTTTTATGTCATCCCGCGACAGCTCCCTCAGATAAAATTCACTCATCATCAATACTCCTACCAATTATATTTATCGCTGACCCGTAGTTTTCTTTGCTGTAGCGCTGGTCACATGGTATAGGAAACAAATTATTGACTAGTTCGTATTCAAGAGAATCCGCATTCAAACGAGGAAGGCATCTTGCCCAGTAGGTCGGGGTAAACACCCTTTCTCTAATCAGACTCTCCCTGAGGTTCATCAGGTTTTTAAAGAATGGGTAGCATAGCGGTGCATCAATAGCCTCGACGTCCAGCTTCAACCTGTTGTGAACTCCAAACTCCTTATGAAGAAACCGGAAATTTTCGTTTCGCTTCAATCTTGCAGACTCATAATCGATGCTCGATAGAAGCCTCTCCGTCAGCACTGACATTTTTCTGTATTGGCAGTCTTCGAGTGTCCTTTCTGCTGCCTGGTAATCGGCATAGCCGGATTCCGGTGGTCCACCCAGCCGTTTCAGGAGATGAAGCGAACGCTGGATAGACCCATCATCTATCTCATCCGGTTCACGAACAGGAAGTTTCGTAATCAGCAGTCCACCATCCGGTACACCGAAAAATTTACGCGGCGAATAAATAGTGGCCAAACAATCCAGTGGCGGCGCAAAAAAAGCCTGCGAATGATCGAATACGACCTGCTCGGCGTTGAATTTTCTTAGGACCTCACGCTGCTGGCTCGCACAGACACCGAAATAATTTACATACAGGATCCACTCATCAGGATGAAGGTTGATTTCATCCTTGATCGAGAAATCTTCATTTATGGAATAAAAAGAAACCTCGATACCGGCCTTGCTCAAGGGCCCAAGCATGGAATCGCATATGTAACTCGGCATCCAGACCTTGCGTGGGCGACCGGTGCAGAGCAATGCGTAGAAGCTAGCGCGTGCGGATTGAAAGCGGAGTGCCTCTGGATAAAGACCTGGGAATCCTGACGGCAATTCAAGCTCAAAATAACCGCCAACAGCTTCATTCATGATGTCTCACCCTGGTTAATGATCAGCCTGCAGATCCCAAAGCAACCGAACGCCATCACGCGCTCTATCAGGTGTTTCTTATGAGCGCCCCGACGGTAGCGATCGATGCTTCCTGCAGCGCCGGATACATCGGCAGACAGATCACCTTTTCAGATATCGCGTGCGCTACCGGCAGGTTGTTGCGCTGCGCCGAGACCAGCCCCCGGTACATCGGGAACTCGCTTATCAGCGGATAAAAGTAGCGACGGCCAAATACGTTGTTCTCTTTGAGCTTCTGGTAAAGCTCGTCGCGACTCAGCGGGTAATCCCCCTCGACCAGGATCGGGAAGTAGGAGTAATTGGCGACCTTTTGCCCGGCCCTCTCGACGACGCGGATGCCTTTGACATCTTTCAGCTGTTCGCGATAGGCCTGGTCGACCTCCTTGCGGCGGGCGATTGCGCGGTCGATATGCTGGAGTTGCAGCAAACCGAAGGCCGCGTTGATCTCGCTCATCTTTCCGTTGATGCCCGAGGCGACCACTGTGACTTCATCGACAAAGCCGAAGTTCTTCAGATTGTTGATGCGCTGCTTGGTCTTGGCATCCGGGCAGATGATGGCGCCGCCTTCGAAGGTGTTGAACACCTTGGTGGCATGGAAGCTCAGCACGCTGAGGTCGCCGTGGCGGAGAATGCTGCCGCCTTCATCCTCCACACCAAAGGTATGAGCTGCGTCGTAGATCACCCGCAGGTTGTAGTTGTCGGCGATTTTCTGGATGGCTTCGACATCACAGGGATTGCCATAGCAATGCACCGGCATGATGGCGGTGGTCTGCGGAGTAATGGCGGCTTCGATCTTGGCCGGGTCGAGATTGAGCGTATGTGGATCGATGTCCACGAACACCGGCTTGATGCCATTCCACAGCAGCGAGTGGGCGGTCGCGACGAAAGAGTAAGGCGTGGTGATGACCTCGCCCGCCACGCGCAGTGCCTGCAACGCCGTCAGCAGGGCAATGGTGCCATTGTTGAAGAGCGCGATGTGCTCGACACCGAGGTAGTTGGAAAGAGCAGCTTCCAGTTCCTTGTGCATCGGCCCGCCATTGGTGAGGATCTTGTTTTCCCAGATGTGCTGCAGATAGGGGAGGAACTCATCCAGCGGCGGCAGATACGGTTGGGTGACGTAGATCGGTTTGTCGTTCATACAACCTCCCTCACCAGGGACAGCAGATACTGGCCATAACTGTTCTTGCTCAGGGACTGGCCGACCCGGTACAGGTCATTGGCATTCAGCCAGCCATTGCTGAAGGCGATTTCTTCCAGGCAAGCGATCTTGAAGCCTTGGCGTTTCTCGACGGTTTCGACGAACACACCGGCTTCCTGCAGGCTTTCATGGGTACCGGTGTCCAGCCAGGCGAAGCCGCGGCCGAGCAGTTCGACATAGAGGTCGCCGCGCTCCAGATACACCTGGTTGATGCTGGTGATTTCCAGCTCGCCCCGGGCGGACGGCCTCACCTGCCTGGCGATCTCCACCACGCTGTTGTCGTAGAAGTACAGACCGGTGACGGCGAACTGGGACTTGGGCTTGAGCGGCTTTTCCTCGATTGAGACTGCACGCTTCAGGTCATCGAACTCGACCACACCAAAGCGCTCCGGGTCCTTCACCTGGTAGCCGAACACGGTGGCGCCCTTCTCACGCCGGGCAGCCTCGCACAACATGAGCCGGAAGCCCTGGCCATAGAAAATGTTGTCGCCGAGCACCAGGCACACCGAGTCGGTGCCGATGAATTCTTCGCCAATGAGGAAGGCTTGCGCCAGGCCATCGGGGCTGGGCTGCACGGCATAGCTCAGATTGATACCGAACTCGCTGCCGTCACCGAGCAACCGCTGAAACCCCGCCATGTCGTCTGGAGTGCTGATCAGCAGGATGTCGCGAATCCCCGCCAGCATCAGTGCCGACAGCGGGTAATAGACCATCGGCTTGTCATAGATCGGCAGCAGCTGCTTGGACACGCCCCGGGTGATCGGGTACAGCCGGGTCCCGGAACCGCCGGCCAGGATAATGCCTTTCATCATGTTCCAGTCCTTATGCGAAGGCGCCGAGGCGCTCGGTTTGGGGGCGTTTCAGATCGTCCGGTTAGCACGGGTTGGTAGGGTGCGCCGTGCGCACCGGTGGCTTGGTGCGGCGCCGTAGCCAATTTCGAATCCGGTGCGCGTGGCGCACCCTACGGCCGACCCAGTGCGCAAGGACGTGGACTTTCATGCCGTCCAGACTCCGCGTGTATCGACGGTCTTGCATCTCTCGAGGATGGTCGCGGGGATTGCCTTGAACTCCTTGTGATCGACCAGCAACACGACCACATCCGCTTTTTCCAGTGCCGCCCCGATGCCGGTCAGGCGCAGCTTGCCGGCCAGCTTGGCCGGCAGCGCCCATATGTTCGGCTCTACTGCCAGCACCCTGCCGGGATGGGTCGCGACGATCTGCTGAGTGATCGCAACAGCCGGGCTCTCGCGCAGGTCGTCGATATTCGGCTTGAAGGCAAGGCCCAAGCAGGCGATGGTCACGTCGCTCGCCGATTTTTCCGGGTTGGCTTGCAGAAATTCGGCAACGGCCAGCCTGACCTTATCGACCACCCACTGCGGCTTGCTGTCGTTCACTTCGCGGGCGGTGCGGATCAGCCGTGCCTCTTCGGGTGTCTTGCTGACGATGAACCAGGGATCGACGGCAATGCAGTGCCCGCCCACGCCAGGGCCCGGCTGCAGGATGTTGACGCGCGGATGGCGGTTAGCCAGGCGGATCAGTTCCCATACATTGATATCGAGCCTGTCGCAGATCATCGACAACTCGTTGGCGAAGGCGATATTGAGGTCACGGAAGCTGTTCTCGGTCAGCTTGCACATTTCAGCTGTACGGAAGTTGGTAATGACGCACTCGCCCTCGACGAAGAGCTCATACAGGCTGGCTGCGGCAGCTGAACATTTGGCAGTCATCCCACCGATGACACGGTCGTTCTGAACCAGCTCACGCAGCACGTGGCCCGGCAGTACGCGTTCTGGACAGTAGGCCACGCGGATATCGGAGTCTTCGCCATGGGTCTGCGGGAAGGTCAGATCAGGGCGGGCTTCGGCCAGCCAGGCCGCCATCTGCTCGGTAGCGCCAACCGGGGAAGTGGACTCGAGGACAACCAGATCACCTTTCTTCAGTACCGGGGCAATGGACTTGCTGGCGGCTTCGATATAGCTGAGGTCGGGCTCATGGTCGCCCTTGAAGGGCGTCGGCACGGCAATCAGGAAAGCATCGGCAGGCTCGGGGATTGTGGTGGCACGCAGGAAACCTTCGGTGACTACCGCATGCACCACCATCTCCAGGTCGGGCTCGATGATGGTGATTTCGCCTCGGTTGATGGTGTCGACGGCTCTCCGGTTGACGTCGACGCCGATCACGTGCCTCTTGCGTGAGGCGAACACCGCCGCGGTGGGCAGCCCGATGTAACCCAGGCCGATGACGGAGATGGTCTGGAATGACATGTCATGTACGTTGACATGACTAGATGAATGATTGACGGCTTGCGCCTGCTTTTCATGTGCAGGCTCGCTCCCGCCGGAGCGGCCATTGCGAACGCAGGGGACGTCGTACAGGGCTTCACGGATGCGCTGACAGGCCTTCCCATCCCCATATGGATTGTGGGCATGGCTCATGGCTTTGTAGGCTTCGTGATCAAGCAGCAGGCAGTTCAGTTCACGAACGATACTGGCGGTTTCAGTACCCACCAGTTTGACCGTACCGGCGTGTACTGCCTCCGGCCGCTCCGTGGTATCCCGCATCACCAGGACCGGCTTGCCAAGCGAGGGGGCCTCTTCCTGGATACCGCCGGAGTCGGTGAGGATGATATGCGCACGGCTCATCAGGTAGACGAAGGGCAGATAGTCCAGCGGTGCGATGAGGTGGATATTGTCGATACCGGAGAGCAGACGATGGACCGGCTCAAGCACATTGGGATTGAGGTGCACCGGGTAGACGATATCCACATCCGGATGCAGTTGCGCGATCTCCATCAGTGCCTGGCAGATGCGCTCGAAACCTTCGCCGAAACTTTCCCGCCGGTGGCCCGTGACGAGGATCAGCTTACGGTGGGAGTCAAGAAATGCGCTCACCGCGGCAGCTCTTTCACGCCGCTCCTGGTCCTTGTCGAGGCGCGCCACCACATCGAGCAAAGCGTCGATCACGGTATTGCCGGTAACGAAGATCTTTTCCCTGCCGATTCCTTCCGCGATCAGGTTGGCCTGCGAGGCCTCCGTTGGCGCGAAGTGCCTATCGGCAAGTACGGCAGTGAGCTTGCGGTTGCCCTCTTCGGGCCAGGGTGAAAGGAGGTTGCCGGTGCGCAGCCCGGCTTCCACGTGCGCCACCGGGATTTGCTGGTAATAGGCCGCGAGACTGGCCACGAAGGTTGTAGTGGTGTCTCCGTGTACGAGTACCACGTCTGGCTTGAACTCGCCGAAGACGCCTTTCATCCCTTGCAGGATGTTGCTGGTGACGTCGGTGAGGTCCTGCCCGGGCTTCATGATGTTCAGGTCGAAGTCGGGCCTGATACCAAACAGGTCGAGTACCTGGTCAAGCATTTCGCGGTGCTGACCGGTGACGCAAACCTTGATCTCGAAGCGCTCGTCTGCGGCCAGGGCGAGAACGAGGGGGGCCATCTTGATGGCCTCGGGGCGAGTGCCGAAGACGCAGAGGGTTTTCATGCTGTGGTCCTTCAAGTTTGCTTTATCGGGACTTCGGCGAGCCTTTGGCCCGCCCACATCGGGTCGCGGGCAAGCCCGCGCCTGTAACGGCAGTTGTCTGGTTGCAGCAGGGCGAGGCGCGCTTAATAGATGTCCCTGGAGAACAGCGCGAAAGGCGTCTGGAACAGGATCTTGATGTCCAGCCACAGCGACCAGTTGTTGATATAGGCGAGGTCCAGTTCCACGCGCTTCTGCATCTTGTCGATGGTTTGGGTTTCGCCCCGGCAGCCATTGATCTGCGCCAGGCCGGTCATGCCGGGCTTGATCCGGTGGCGGGCCATATAGGCGGCGATCTTGCCCGTGTAGTAGTCGTTGTGCGCCACAGCATGGGGACGCGGGCCGACCAGGGACATTTGCCCCAGCAGCACGTTGAACAGCTGCGGCAGCTCATCGATGGAGGTACGGCGGATAAAGCGCCCCACGCGAGTGATCCGCGGGTCGTCGCGCCGCGCCTGGGTGACCCGGGGGTCGTCGTGCAGGCGCATGGAGCGGAACTTCCAGACCTTGATGATGGTGCCGTTCCAGCCATGGCGATCCTGTTTGAACAGGACCGGTCCGGGCGATGAACACTTCACGGCAATGACCGTGGCCAGCAGCACGGGGCTGATGGCGATAAGTGCCAGCAGCGCCACGGCGCGGTCCATCAGCGCCTTGCTCAGGGCCGCGCTGGGATAGGCCGAGAGCGGGCATTTGTTCAGGTGAATGGCCGGCATGCCTTCGATGTCGCCGACCGAGTGGTTGAGCGGCATGATGCTGTGCAGGTCAGGCAGCCAGACCACGTCGGTATTGGCGTCGAGCAGCTCGAAATACAGCTCTTCGATCTTTTTGGCTGCGGTCAGCGGCAGCGCAATGTACAGGCGACTGATGTGATGGGTGACGATCAGATCACGCAGGTTCGAGAGGTCGCCGATTACCGGGTAGCGGCTGCTGTCCGGCAGTTGCTCCTCACCCGCGGCGACCAGACCGACCACAGGGCCGTACTTGTTTTCCACGAGCTTGTCCGCCAGGTTCCAGGCCTGCTCGCCGGTGCCTATGATCAGCGCGGTGCGCTCGGCCTGGTGCTTCCGGTCGTACCGCCTGGCGAAGGTATGCAGCGGCAAGTAGGTGCCTGCCTGCAGGGCAAAGCCGAACATCCCCCAGGCGAGGGCCACTTCATGGGAGAAGTGTTCACCGGTCTTGGTCACGACCACAGCCACCGTGAGGCCGCCCAGCAGAATCAGCCAGCCGGCGAGCAAACGGCAAAGGCCAACCAGGTACCCATGCTTCTTGTGGTAGACCCGCATCAAGGAGTAGACGGGCACTGAACCGAACAGGACGATCAGCGCCAGCATGCGATAGTGCAGCCCGATCTCGCCGGTCTCTATCAGCGCCAACACGCAGAGCAGCGTGATCATCGAACTGACGGCCACCAGCCATTGGCCCCAGAAGGTCAGGCCGCGGCCGAGGAAGTTCAGGCGACCGGCCAAAAAGGTCAAGCGACGTCCCGTTTGAACTTCGGGAGCGCCCCTGGTCGAGGCTCCATTGCTGGCTGGAGCGGTTGCTTCGGACTGTGACACGACGAATACCTGCAAATGGCAAAGCGTGGATCATGGCCTCCTTGCGCCTGTCTCCTGTGGTACCGCTACTACTGAGTTCTCACGCACTGCGCGAGCTGTCGCGTGTTCCTGAGTTCATGACTCAGGCTTTCGCACAGCACCCGGACCCTGCCGGTTCGCTGGGCGATTTCGAGCAGATGCCGAGCCTCTGCATTGCCGAAGGCCACGCTGCGCCTGGCGGACTCGAGGGTTATCTGACGCTGGACCTCATTCAATTGCGGCCAGGCGCTGAAACCAATCTCGGCCAGCTCGCGGTTCACCCCGATTCGCCATGGGCCGAGTTGGAATGCCTGGACCATGGCCTGCTCGAACTCGTCATCGAATTCCTGCAGGTACAGCTTGCTGTGAGCCAGGCGAGCCCAGGTGTAAGGCCAGGTCGGCCGCGCGACTGTTGCGGCGCGGTAGGCGTCGAGGGCTGCACGGCGAGAGCGCTGCGCAGCAGGGTCAGCATAGGGCTGACGGAATTGCTTCCAGCTGTGGATTCGCCCGAGGCGGTCCAACCGGTCGCCATCGGCGACCGGGTAGAGTCTGATGGCGCGCTGTGCCGCGTTGTGGGCAACTTCCCAAGCGACAGCGCTGGGCTCTTGACCGCGCTTGTCCCACGAACTGATGAAGGCTTCGGCCTGGAAGCTGGCAATGCCGGCCAGCAGCATGTGAGCGCCCGCGACCAGCAGCACGAAGGACAACACCAGCACCAGGGGCGGCAAGTGGTGCATGATCTCGCTCTCACTTCTTGAATCCGCATGCGAGCGCTGACGCTTCCGGCTGCCTGGCCGGTCGAGCGATTGGCTGGCGTTCATGCGAAATGGCTCTGCGCGATTTCCCAAGGCGTATGCAGGACCAGAGACTCGGCCTTGTCGTCGCCAACGATGCGCGCGGCATGCTGCACGCCCTCACTGAGCAAGGGCGGGCGGTGCTGAAGGTTGTGGGCATCGCTGGCAAGTATGGTGACCACGCCCTGCTCCAGCAGGGCGCGAGCGATGGCCTCGGCCGCTGGACCGAAGCGACCGGCCACGGAGGCAGCCGTGACTTGCAGCAGGCAGCCCAACTCAAGCAAGGGCTTGAGCCTGGACGGCGTGCGCATGATGTCCTTGTTGCGCTCGGGGTGGGCGATCATCGGCAGGATCTTGCGTTCCAGCAGCCAACTGATCAGACGCTCGGCGCAGAAAGGTATTTCGCCATGGGGGAACTCGAGCAGCAGGACCTTCTGGCCCTGCCATTGGCCCAGGAAAGGAATGGTTCCCTGACTCACGCCGGCCATCAGTTCCATGCCGAAGCGCACTTCCGCGGCGGCAGCCACTCGCAGAGGAATGCCCTGCTCCTTCAGCGCCGCCGCGAAAGAAGCCCGCGCACCCTGGATGCTGACAGGCGTGTTGTCGTAACGGCCCGGGTGGATATGCGGCGTGCAGACCAGGTGAGTGATACCGTCCTGCACGGCCACGCGCGCCAGTGCAAGCGAAGCCTCGAGGTCGGGAGACCCGTCGTCTATGCCAGGGAGCAAATGGTTGTGCAGATCAATCATGGCGGCTGTCGAAACCTTTCTTCGAATTCGCATCTTGGAGCCGGCTACCAACTGCCGCATGGCCCCCCGTAGGATGGGTCGGGCGGCGCTCCGCGAGCGAAGCGATACCCATCAGTCCTGTCCGCATGGGTATCGCTCCGCTCCACCCATCCTACGAGCTGTCAAACCTGCAGAGGGCCGCCCTGGTGGGCTTTTTGCGGGCAAAGCAATACCTGGGAGCTCAAGCTCCTGCTGGAAATTCCTGGGTTTGGGCACGTCGGTCGGCTATGCGCTCAACGCGAATCAGAGCCTTGCTGGCTATGCGCCGATCAGGTCATGCATTGAACTGCCGATCTGTTTGGAGCAGAGGGGGCGTGTGGTTCTTGCTCGCGAAAAGGCTCCGAGATCATCCCATCGCAAGCAAGCTTGCCCCTGAAGCACTCAGGTCTCGGCGGACATGTGAAGTCCACAACTCGCTCGACCCGAGCTTTCGCAGGTGCCACCCGTTCGCGGTGTTCACACCTGCTTGATCGTGCTGTAACCGTAGTAGTCGTAGTAACCGCCGTAGATGTAGCCGTATCGCTTGGCTTTCCTGATATCCACCTGGTTGAGGACAATGCCGTTCACCTGGACATTGTTTTGCAGCAGTTGGCCAATCCCCTTCTCTACCGACGGAATGGCGGTGGAGGCGGACTTGACCACGTAGATCACTGAATTGGCGAAAGTGGCCAATAGCACCGCATCGCTGACCGCCTGGATCGGTGGCGAGTCGATGATGATGCGATCGTACTGGCCCTTGAGCACTTCGAAGGTCTTGGCGAAGCGCGGCGAAGAGAGCAGCTCCAGAGGGTTGGGCGGCACAGCGCCGGCGCCAATCATGTCGATACCATCCACCCGCTTGATGCAATCGCCCAGCGAGGCGGTGCCGGCAATCAGGTTGGCCAGGCCCGGGGTACCCACCGGGAACTCGAAACTCCTGGCCAGGCTCGGGCGACGCAAGTCGGCATCGATCAGCAGCACCCTTTCCACCTGTCCCAGGGCGAAGGCGAGGTTGGATGAAACGGTGCTCTTGCCCTCGCCGGGAATTGACGAGGTGACAACCATGACCTTATGCGGATAGTCGACTCCGGAGAGCACCACACCCGTGCGAATGGTCCGGATCGCCTCGGAGAAGCTCTTTTCCGTGTCCGTGGAAAACATGCGGGCGAGCAGGCCGCGTTCCTTGCTCTTCATCAGCGGCAGGATACCCAGCACCGGAATGTTCAGGTGGAACTCCAGTTGTTCCGTGCTCTTGACGGTGTTGTTCAGGGTGTCCAGCAGCAGGGTCAGCGCAACACCAACGAACAAGGCAAACGCGGTTGCGATGCCGACAATCAGCTTTTTCTCCGGCTTGACCGGGGAGGTGGGCACTGCAGCCTGATCCACAACACGAGCATTGGCGTTTTGCAGGTCGGACGTGGCGGCCGTTTCCTTCAGGCGGGTCAGGAAAGTGTCGTAGAGCGTGCGGTTGGCATCAACCTCGCGCTGCAGCTCACGCAACTTGAACTCCTTGCGTGAAATGTTCTGGATCTGCGTTCTGTTGATGTTGAACGAAGTCTGGAGGGAGCCCTCGTTGGCGACGGCCAGTTGGTAGTTGCGCTCGATCCCGGCCACCACCTGTTCGACCTGGCCGCGCAGGCTGGCGGAGGCGGCGCTCAGTTCGGAGCGAGCGGCCTCCATGGACGGGTGGCGTGCACCGTAGCGGCGCGACAGTTCTTCGACCTTGGCCCTGGCCTTGGCCTCGTCGGCCTTGAACTGCTGAATCAATGGGTGGCCCAGGACAGCCGGGACACTCGCCATGCGCTCCCAACCACTGCTGCGCATGGCCTGCACCTGGCGGTACTGGCTTTCGGCCTCGGCACGCTGGCGGCGCGCATCGATCATGCGGTCACCGGTAAGGGTCAGTTCGGCGGCGCTGATGGTGGCCACGCCCTTCACGTCTACCAGATTCTCCGCTTCGCGGAAGGCCTGCAGGCGGTCTTCCGTGTCCTTCAGCTTGGTACGCAATTCGCCCAGGCGATTGTTCATCCAGGTGGTAGCGGTCATGGACATTTCCATGGTCGCCTCCAGCTGGCTTTCGATAAAACCCTTGGCCATGGCATTGGCGGCCAGGGCCGCCATGCGCGGATCCGCCATGTCCACCTGTACCTTGACCAGCTGGCTCTTGCCCTGCGGCTCGACGCTGACGCGCTCCATGAAAGCCTTGGTCACCAGGTCGAAGATCTGCGCTTCGGTGGGGTCGCCCTCTTCTTCCAGGTCGCCGGGCAGGGTCACGGGCACGACCTTGTTGAAATCCAGGTGAGCCAGCAGGCCGCGAATGTCGACCAACGGTGCGGACTGCTGCCGCGGATCGAATTCGGGGTGGGTGGTCAGATTCAGCTGACGCACCACACGCTCGGCCAGGGCACGCGACTTGAGCAGTTCGAACTGGGTGTTCAGGTATTCGCTACCCGCTCCCTCGAGGCCGTAGACCTTCTCGATGGAAACGACCTTGGCAGCCTTTTCTTCGATTAGCAGGGTGGCGGCCGCGCGGTAGATAGGTGTGATGGAGAACGCGGCAAGAATTGCGACCATGGCGACCACCACCACCAGGGTCAGAATGCTCCACTTTCGGTGCCAGACGGTGCGCCACATCTTGAGCAGGTCGATCTCGTTGCCGACCTCCTCCTGACGCTGGCCGAGCAGACTGCGCTCGATAATATGCGTATGACTATCCATGTGTCGGACACCCTGAAAAGTTAAGGGCGCTCAGGCGCCAGGGGGCTAGCCGCGTGATGCGGCCCCATTCCCTGGTTTGCCGGGACGATGGCTCGCGTTTTAGAAGAAGCCCTGGTCGATCGTGATGGTGTCGCCAGGCAAGACCAACGTGTCGAGCGTGGCCGGCTCGGGAGTGCGGCTGGCATCGCTGTCACGGATGATGGTGATGCGCTTGTCCGAGGCACGTTCGGTGAGGCCGCCGGCGAGAGCGACGGCACGCCGCAGGGTCAGCCCTGGCTGGAAGGGGTAGCCGCCAGGGATTTTCACTTCGCCACTGATGAAGAATTCACGGTATTGCAGGACGCTGACCGATACACGCGGATCGACCAGGTAGTCGCCCTTGAGCTTGCCGATGATGATCTGCTCGATCTCGGCAGCGGTTTTGCCTTTGGCCTGGACCTCACCAATGAAGGGGTAGGAGAAGGTACCCGCATCGGTCAGGCGGAGCTTTTCGAAGGTGAGATCCTTTTCGCCAAACACATTGATGCGGATGACATCGCCAGACGCGAGCTTGTACTGGGAGTTACCTTCCGCTTGGGCGACACCGACGTTGATCAGCAGCAGGCCGAGGATCAGTCTGGAAAGAATTCGAATGATCATAGGCTTGCTCCTGAAGAGTCCGAAGTCATAAAAGGGGGCCGAGGCCCCCCCTATGCTTCTTGCGGACGCAAAGTCAGAGGCTGGCGGTGACGCTGATCGAGTAGATGTTGCGTTCGTAGCTTTCGCCGATGGCACTGGAATCGTCTTCGGCGTATGTGTAACCGACGCCCACATCCAGCCAGCGTCGCATTTCGTAGGTCAGGCCCAGGTTGACGGTCTTGATCTTGTCGTCGCGATCGATGTCCTGGTACTCCTCGTCGGCGTACGAGTAGCTGACATCGGAGCGCAGTCGCTCGAGCCACTCGTGTCCCCAACTCAAGGTCGTGCTCTGGGTCTCGATGGAGGAGGCACCATCGTCACCTTCGTCGATCCCGCGACGGGTCGTCAGGTTGAACGTGGAGTAGGTGCGCGGCTTCCATTCGACCCCCACCTCCCACATCGAACCGCTGGCGTCGTCGACACTGGAGTCGTCGAAGCGCTTCTTCTCGCCACCGATCTTGACGGTACCGCTGGTCTTGGCGGTCGCGTCCCAGGTCAGACCGCCGAGCAGGGCGACGTTGTCGCTGTTGAGGCGGTCATTGCTGACGTAATCGAAGTTGGTGTGGCGGGCCTCGACCAGGGCACGGGTCTTGGGCGCGACACGGTAGTAGAACGTGGTCCTCAGTGCGGTCGTGTCGCGCTCGTTCTCGGCGTTGACATGGTCGCTGTTCTGGTAGCGCAACTCCTCGTAGTCAGCACCGAGATCGATCTGAGCGCGGGCGCTCTGGGCGCCGTAGGTATACACCCCACCGACATTGGCGATGGTGTACTTGTCGTTCTCCACACTCTGGCCATCCGTGAGGTTCTGGTCATCAGCAGCGGTGTCCTCGACCTGATGGTAGCCAGCCGTCAACTTCAACAGATTGCGCGCATCGAACTTGAGCGCACCATCGGCGGTCAGGTGGTGGTCCGTGTTGTCGTCCTTGTGGCTCGAATGAAAAATGTCAGTGTTGGCCGAGTATTTCAGCGCGTAAGCGCTCTTGCGGCCTTCGGCACCCAGCACGAAGGTCGGAGTGATTTCAGTGATCCAGGAGGACTCTTCATTCTCCTCGACAGCCCGGAAGTTATCGTCGTACCGCTCACCCACCTTCAGCTCCGGAGTGAAGGTCAGGCTTTCGGACAGCTTGATGTATTGCGGGTCGACCGCCCAGGCATCGGCACATAGGGCAGCTGATACGGCGGCAGCCAGGGAGCTAGCTTTCAACTTCATGCGCATAAAGACCCCAGTAATCCTTTCCTGTGGTTTTGCTGGCGGAAATAGCAAAACGTTGCCGAAGCATAAAGTAGCAGCTGACGCTGTTTCAGCAGAAGCACCCTGTCTCAGTTCGGGCTGGCGGAGCCGCCACCACCGCTGCCGCTTGGAGCGCTGCTATTGGCAGCGGTGTTGGCCTCGCTCCCCGCGCCACCAGAGCCACCAGAGCTGCCCGAGCTACCCGAACTGCCCGAGCTGCGAGGACTGGGCCCCGCCACGGTGTTCGAGGTAGATACGATCGCGTTGTCGGCGACGGCATCCTGAGCTGCATCGCTGATCGCGTCGGCTTGATCCGGGGCCGCACTGGTCGCAGCTGCGGTGATGGCGACGGCCTGGTCCGGAGCTGCGGCTATGGCAGCCGCAACGATGGCGGAAGCGTGGTCCGGGGCGGCAGCGACGGCGGCGGCAACTATGGCGGCGGCCTGCTCCGGAAGAGCGGACACGGCGGCGAAAACAATGGCAGCAGCGTGGTCCGGGGCAGCAGAGACGGCGGCGGCAACGATAGCGGTGGCTCGGTTCGGAGCAACGGACACGGCTGCCGCAACAATGGCAGCGGCCTGGTCCGGAGCGGCGGTCACGGCAGCGGAAACGATGGCAGCAGCCTGGGCCGGAGAAGCGGTCACGGCGGCACCGACGATGGTCGCAGCGGCGCCAGGATTGGCCGTGACGAGGCTGGCGATGGCGTCGGCCAGTGCATCACCTTCTGCATCAGCCACACTTTGGGCCTGAGCTTCGGTCAAGGCGACGCCCGCGGACTTCAAAGCGGCCAGGGTGCCTGGGTCGGCGAAACTCTGGCCGGAGACCAGCGCAGCAACCAGGGCAAATCCGGAAAGGGCCTTACGCATATCGTACGTCCTCGTTGGATACTGCATGGGATCCGGCCCTCTTCTGCTTCGAGTCTCGGGCGGCTGCCGTGTGCGACCACTCCACGCTTCTCGCGGTCCCTTGCGACCTGCCGCGAGCCATGCTCATCAACCTGAGTCTACGGACACGCTACCGCCCCAGATTTTCGGCCTTCATCTGACAACGGTGGTGCTGGATGGAAATTTCTCAAAAGCAATGCCTGACGGCACGCGCGCCGAACAAAGCCAGGCGCACCGTGACGATTGGAAGGATAGTTGGAGGGCGGTCGGGCGGACTGCTGCCTGTATCACCTCAAAAGCCGCTAGTCGGATTCCACTCTGCTTTTAAGGCTATTGCTCTATGGCCAGCTCATCACAGCGCTCTCTGCCCCCCTGGGCATGCCAATGCATTGCGCGAAATGCCAGGATCAGGCGTCACATCAAGGGCTTGGCACCGCGACGGCAAGCGTGTGACCCGCAGTCAAAGCCACGGCATGCGACTTCACAGCAGAGGCCACCGAGGGCGCCTTCCCGAAACTCGGCGTCAAAATGCCGCCCGGCTCAACACGTTTGCCTGGAGCGACGGAGCCGGACCGGTAGGGTGGAGACGAGTGCGGGCGTCATGATTTGAATCCGTTACTGGCCTAAAGCCGAGCAACGGAGCCGCCCGGTAGGGTGCGCCGCGCGCACCAGCGGTTGGACCTCACTCCCGGCTTGACCTCAAAAGCGGTGCGCACAGCACACCCTACGGTGGAGGCGAGTGCGGAAGTCATGATTTGAATCCGTTGCTGGCCTAAAGCCGAGCAACGGAGCCGCCCGGTAGGGTGCGCCGCGCG
>NZ_SSOJ01000058.1 GCF_029871205.1 Pseudomonas sp. BN417
CGCCCGCCTGCGGGGCGAAGAGGTACGCGTTCGGAAGCACCGCTTCCGGTGCCGATGAGCGCCGGAGCGCGAAGCGATCAGGCCGGGGCGCAGGGCGGGGGCCGGGGGAGAGGGCAGCATCCGGCTGCACGGCGCCAATCAATGGCTATCAGACAATCTTGCCCATCCAGCGCGAATCCAATGCCTCCCCGAAAATCCGCGAAGAACCTATTCCTTGGACGGAGTGGGGGCTTGGCCTGTCCCTGGCGAGGTGGACAGGGGACCGAACCATAGGAGCAAAATACGCAGCAATCACCGGGCTTTGGACGCATCAGCGTCTTGCAGTGGCTGCATTCATGGAAGTACAGGCAGGCGTTGGAGGGCATTCCCACCCGCATGGTGAAGCCACAGTTCGGGCACGTCAGGTCGGAACCGCAAGTGATTCCATGCATGCTGACCTCCATTCTGCAGGGGAGCGAAGACGCACCGCTCAGCGAAGCTGCGGAGCGAGCCAGGGTGCTGCGAGCAAACCCAGCAGCAGGACAGCAACCAGCCAAAACCAGCGCCGCTGGCGTTTCAGCCTGCATCTCTCTGCACGCGGCCAGTTCACCGCGTAAGCCGGTACAAGATAGAGACGGCTCAAGGCAAAACCCAGAAAAAGCAAGGTCAATCCGATAAGGACTGGTCGATAGGACCTCACCGTGGTCAGGCCCAGGCTCCACCTCCAAGCCCCAGTACCAGGAAGAGGACAGGGCCATAGCAGCACAATGAGGCCGTCATTCCAGCCAGTACACTGGCCCACAGTGAACGGGTAACTGTGATGAGCGCCACGTCATGTGCCTGAGGAAGGCTTGCCCTAGAGTTAATCTAAGACCAGTACCTAAGTACGGAGTCAAGGGGGGCTTATGGCCCAGGAATTGTCTATCGGCAAGCTGGCGACGCTGGCCGGCGTGAGCGTCGAGACGGTCCGCTATTATCAGCGTCGGGACCTGCTGGAGCTGCCGGCCAGGTTGGCAGGCGGCCAGCGGCGCTATGGTCCCGATCAGGTCAAGCGCCTGCACTTCATCAAGCGTGCCCAGTCGCTTGGTTTTACCTTGGCGGAAGTATTAAGCCTCCTGGAGTTGGCCGACGGCCGCTGTTGCGCCGATGCGCGGGCGTTGGCCGTCCGCAAGTTGCAACTGATCGAGACCAAGCTGGCCGAACTCACGGCGATGCGCCAAGCCTTGGGTGAACTGATACATCAATGCGATTTGAACACGGGCGAAATGGCTTGCCCGATCATCCAGGCGATGAACCGGGATTGATCCACGACGACTGCGAAATTGCGTTGCCTTGTCCTACCGATCGCCCCCACCTGACCAGGCATCTGCATTCGTACAGACTGTCCTTAGCACGAAGCTTGGGAAATACAGGTCGAAGTCGCGATCGGCGTCCCTTCGTCCGACGCGGCGCAGACCTTCCAAGCTCCAGAAGACCACCTCTCCGCCTCCCTGACATTGGGCTCGTGCCACTTCACCATCCTCATCGGCCCCGAAATTGGGTTTATTTACCCAAGATTGGGTCTCAATCCCCACTCGTCCATTTGCCTGCAACTTTGCCTCGACTCGTTTCGAATCAAACTCAATAGCTTTTACCGGAGTCGGAGGAAGGTTTTGCACGATCGTCCCATTGCCCCCGGCTAGCCAGCTGGCGCGGCCCTGTCATTCGCACCCTCCCGGCGTTCTCGTTCACTGCTCGCTTCAGGCGCGTCCCTTGCATTGGTTGCAGTGGCATCTTCATGGATCCAATCAATCCAGACGCGGGGAGTCGATGGCGGCGACCCGACGACGAAGCAGGACATTCGCGTCAATGGACAAAACCATGGATAGAGCAACCTTGGTCCTGCTGGATGAACTGTTCGAACGAGCTGTCGCTGAACTGGAAGCCAATGGTTTTGCGAGAGAGAGCATCAGGCTCCCGAACCCTATCCCTGAGCGGATTCGCCTTGCGGGGGAGTTGCTGGTGGAACGGGCAGTGGACAGGTTCCCGTCACTTGATCCTTACGTCTCATCAAGTGCAGATGGATCCATTGTCTTGGTGCTGGATGGTCGGAAGACGAGGTGATCCCGAACCACGTCAGATTTTCATTCGGACGTACCAGGAGCGCTCAATGGAAAATCCTTTCATATGGGCAGAAATACACCGCCTGTCGCTGAATATCTCGGCGACCCATATCGCCATGGTGGCCTTTCTGGAGCGGGCAATGGTGCCTTGGTCCGATGATCAGGTAGTGGAGTTCGAACGCATTTCCGCCGCCGAGGTAGCGGCGATCAATGAATACCGCAGTTTCCTCGAGCGTAGATGCGGCGGCCATTCGACCCCACGAAAGCTACCCAGCGGCGGCCGCCGGCAAGCCTGAAGTGCAATCAAACCTCAAAATTGCGGGCAATTTGGGGCGTCAGGAGGAGCCCCTCGCGCAGGGTTTCTTCGTCACGGAAGGTTTCCCCATGTCAGGGCAGCCTCGGGGTAATGCGATTCTCCGGCGGCACCGGGAATAGGAGGCCGAGTACCGCGAACGCGGCTCTGCGCACTGCAATGGCAGGTGCGATCGGTCGGTGGTGGCGCCACTTCCACGGCGTCTTCGCCGGCGTGTACGCGTGGCCTGTGTTTCAAGTCGCCCACATCTGTCACGAGTCTGATGTTCGGTCGTTGACACTCGGGCCGACGGAACTAGCCTCAGTTCGTGGGAAAATTTCCCGCGTAACTATGCCGGCTGGCTCAGAAGGATAGTGCGGATACCGCGGTTTCCTTTTCATGCTGCAGACAGAGGGCCGCGCCGGTGGGTTGGCCGCTTCAATGAGCGGCTGGGAATCGACTGGTAACTGCGCGTTCCTGCGTGCGTGAGGTTGACATCATGAACCGCCAATGGGTCCTGCCTGCCCCTGAGACACCCTCCATCCCAAAGAAACCCGTGCTTATGAGCGCCGGCTTGACCGCATTCGTGACCTTATCGTTCGGCCTGCTCAGTGGGCTGGCCGAGGCCGCAAAGTCCGAGGGCTGCGAAGGTGGCGGATTCTCCGTTGTGCTCCCTGGCGGAACTGTCAGTGGTGCGACAGCAATGGAGGTGCCTGCCAGTACATTGGGAACCAGCTTTCTTGTTCAGGGCAAATTCGTGGTGTTTGAGGTCGATGCGGCCACACTCGGCGTTCGCAACTACGCCCTGACCGCAGCGCCGAATCCGCAAGATATGACCGGTGGCATACCCACCACAATCTTCGCCAGCAAGGCCCCGGATCTCCAAGGGGTGAGCTTGAATGGGAACCTGACGCTTGAGATCGACGGTACCGATGTCCTGCTGGCGAGGAGTGGTCCAGGTGTCAGCATGAAAATTCAAGCCAAGGACTGTGCCCAGGGCGGCATCTTCCAGATGGAGCCGGAACGTGCCGATGGCGCCACCACCGATTTCACACATGTGCTGGCGGACGGGGTGTTCTATTTCGATAACCCGAACTTCACAAATCCACCGCCCCTGCCGCTGTGTACTGCGCCGAATTTCACCCCGCAGTGTTATCCGGTGCCTGTGACCCCGCGGGTGAATTTTGCCAATGACCTTTCGCCAAAGTTTGTCGGTCGGGATAGCCCCCAGGTCGCCACTCGCATCAGTCAATTCGGTGGCGTATCGGTATGGCGCGTGGCCAGTGGTGGGCGAATGGGGGGAGTACTCGGCGAAGACTCGGTAGAGGTTGCCCCGCCGGCCACGAGCTGCGTCAAAAACTGCCAGGCGCAGAATCGCGTGCGTGGCAGGTTCCCGGTGCTTGGATTCCCCTTCCCGGTCCCCGACGCGAGCCGACTGACGCCACGGCTCCCGTAGCGTATCAAGCCCGGCTTGAGCCCGGAGTACCACCTTGCCAGCGCGAGGGTCCTGGCGAGGAGGAGGGCAGCACGGCTGCTTCGCGGCTGACCTTCAGCAGGGTTGGCAGGGCGCATTTGCCAATTTCGCGGCTGTGCGCGTGTCGCCCAGGGTTCAAGTAGCCCAGGTGCAGCGAGTCCCGATAGTCGGTCGTTGACACTTGGACTGGCAGCACTAGCCTCAAAGTGTGGGAAAAATTCCCACACATAGATTCTGACTGGCCTACAAGGATAGTGCGGAAACCGCAGTTGCCTTTTCATGCTGCAGATCGATAGCCGCGCCGGTTGGCTGGCCGCTCCAATGGACGGCTGGGTATTTGCTGGTTCTTGTGTTCGAAACGGGAATGGCTACGCAACTCCAAACGGAGGCTCATCATGCTGCTAAAGAAGTGTTTGCTGGCTCTGGCGATTGCCGGAGTCCTGTCGGCGTCGACGGTCCTGGTACCCGATTACATGGCTAGTTTCTCCAGCGCGTATGCCAAAGATGGCGGCGGCGGCGGCGGCGGCGGTGGCAGCGGTGGTGGGGGTGGCGGTAGCGGCGGCGGAAGCGGTGGTGGTGGCGGTCACGGCGGCGGTGGAAGTGGCGGGGGTCATGGCGGCGACGGAGGCGGACACGGTGGTGGCCACAGCGGCGACGGAGGTGGTCACGGCGGTGGCCATAGCGGTTCAGGCCACAGTGGCGAAGGTGGCGACCACGGCGGCAATAGCGGTCCTGGGAGCGCGAACAGCGGGCGTGGCCAAGACAATGATGCAGACCACGATGTCGGCGGGCCGCATGGTGTCGGCCACGGCGCGGATGATGGCGCCGACCATGACGTAGGTGAGGCCCACGGTGTTGGCCACGGCGCAGATGACGGGGCCGATCATGATGTCGGCGGACCTCATGGTGTCGGTCATGGTGCGGATGACGGCGCCGACCACGACGCTGGCGAGGCCCACGGTGTTGGCCGGGGAGCGGATGATGGCCCCGATCATGATGTCGGCGACGACCGCTCGGGGGCTTGAACAGCCGATCCAGCGAGCCGCAGAACCCGGAGTCCCTCCGGGTTTTGTGGCGCGAGGGCGGTAACGTAGAGGGTTGTAGTGCTCTAGGCGATGGAGGTTGAAATGCGGAGAATCTCGGGCTAGCCGCTGGGCTGACCGCTCAGGCGAGCTTTCCCGGTCGGTACTGTTCTTGAGGAATGCCTTGAATGCAATTACCCACTTTGCCTCCCTCTCTACTACCGGCGCTGAAACACGTCATGCGCCCATTGGTGAGGCTGATGCTCAAGAAGGGGGTCACCTATTCCAGCTTTGCCGATTTGCTCAAGGAGATATTCGTTGATGTCGCCGAGCGCGAGTTTCGCCTCGACGGCAAGCCGCCGACCGACAGCAGGATCAGCCTGCTGACGGGGGTGCACCGCAAGGACGTCAGACGCTTGCGGGCCATGGCGGCCGGGCGGGCGGCCATCCTGCCCGAGGATATTTCGTTTGGGGCGCACCTGGTCAGTGTCTGGCTGAACAACTCGCCGTTCTGCGAGGAGCCCGGCCGGCCGTTGCCCCTGGCTCGCCTGGCCAGCGTTGGTGGCGAGTGCTCGTTCGATGGGCTGGTGGCCCAGGTCAGCAAGGATATCCGTGCCCGCGTCGTGCTGGACGAGTGGCTGCGTCTGGGCATTGTGCGAACGGACGACCAGGACCAGGTCCACCTGGAGACGATGGCGTTCATTCCGCAACGGGGGTTTGACGAGAAGGCAGCCTATTTCCGGCACAACCTCCACGACCATGCCTGCGCCGCGGTGCACAACCTGACCGAAGACGGGACGCCTTTCTTCGAACGCAGTGTCCACTACGACAGCTTGTCGGCCGCCGCTGTCGACCAATTGCGCGAAGCCGTCAAGGCAGATGGCATGCAGGTGCTGATCGGCTTCAACCAGTTGGCCGCCGAGTTGGAGGAACGAGACATTCCGCCTCCTGATGCCAAGCAGCGCATCACCATCGGCCTTTATTTCTACACTGAATCCAATCCGCCAGAAGTCCCCGACGACTCGACAACGGCCAGTTCGTCATGAGCACTGCCACGCGCTTGTTGTGTGCCTTCGCTTTCCTTTGCGGCCCGTTGCTGCTGGCTTCTCCCACGCTGAGCGCCGCACCGGTTTGCCTTGAGCCGGGCGGCATGGGAGGAACGGGCGCCGTTGCGACTGGCGGTATCGGCGGTACGGGCGCACCAGCCGATAACGGCGGCATAGGTGGCACCGGCGCACCCGCCAACAACGGTGGAATGGGCGGTACCGGTGCACCTGCCGATGAAGGTGGAATCGGTGGTACGGGCATTGTGGGAACCATCACCGGATTCGGCTCCATCTGCGTTAACGGCGTGGAAGTGCACTTCGATGACAAGGCTTCGCTGAGTGAGAACGGCGTACCCGCCAGCAGCAACCAATTGGCCATAGGCCAAGTCGTGGCGGTAGAAGCGCGAAAATCGCCACGCGGCCTCGAGGCGCGGAGCATCGCGATCCTCCATGCCTATGAAGGTCCGATCACCGATGTGGCAACGGGCGCTGCTCCGATGCGAGTGATGGGACAGCCCGTTCGCGTTGCCGCAGGGGCCCGTGTGGCAGAAGGTCTGCGCATCGGTGAACCGGTTCGGGTCAGTGGATTGCGCAATGCCCTGGGCATCGTTGTCGCCAGCCGGATCGAGCGGGCACCGAAGCTGGCTCAGGTCAGCGCCATTGGTGCGATCGAGCGACCCGGTAACCTGCAAGGTCTGGCCCTCAGCAAGCCGTTGGCGCCTAGCGGCGAGGTCCTGGTGCGCGGCACCTGGAATGGCAGGCAACTGAATGTCGTCCAGACGCGGAGCGATCCTGGCATTCCCTTCGCCGGACGGGTGCGTAATGCGCTGGTGGAAGGCCTGGTGCGCGGACAGAAGGGCAATCGCATCGAGTTCGGCGGATTCACGGCCTATGTGGACAGCGGTACGTCCTATCGCGACGGGCAGGCCGCCGATCTTGCGGTCGACAAGCGCATCCGGGTGTCCGGCGTGTTTGAGAAGGGGCGTGAAATCCGGGCCGTGCGCATCGAATTCTCCCGGGAGCAGCCCGCAGCCTCCATCCACGAGGGTTCCGATCACCAGGGCTCGTCTACGGAAGATACCGAGGAACACGAGAATAGCGGTTCCGGTCGGGACGGCATCGAGTCTGAGACCCGCGAGCGCAGCAGCGATGGCGAGACGCGGGAGAGAATCGAACGGAGCGACGATGGCGAGACCCGGGAGCGAATCGAGCGGAGAGTGGAATCCCCTACCGGAGAGCTGGAACGTCGTGAGCGGATAGAAATACGTGATTCCGGTGACCGCCTGGAAACCCGGGAGCGGATCGAGATTTTCGAGAACGGTGTGCGGGTCGAGCGGATCGAGAGAATCGAGCGAATCGAACGGCCGGACCCTGTCGATAGACCGGAGCGGGTTGAACGCGTCGAGCGTGTCGAGAGGGTGGACAGGCCTGAACGCGTCGAACGACCGGAGCAGGTTGAGCGACCAGACCATGTTGAACGGGTGGAGCGGGTCGATAAGGTGGATCGGTCCGGGCCGCACTAGAGGCCTGATCCAGCTCTGCTGCAGGCCGGCATATGCCCAGGCGGGTAGCAGTTGGCCGGCTAAGCTAAGCAGGGCCAGCGTCCTGACGTGAACCGGGTAACCGGGCTCTCTGGAGTTTCCGCCAGGGCCAAGGCATTGATCGTGATGTGAACTTCGATGTCCGGATTGCAACGAGGTAAACATGAGAGCTGCTCGCCTGATCATGCCGGGCCTTCTGGCGTCCCTGGCCTTGCCGGCCCTTGCCGATGTGTTCACGGTTTCTTCAGGGCTTGATTACTCACGGGGGAAATATGGGACACCGACCACCAGCGAGACCTGGTATGTCCCGGTGGTTGCCAAGTACGAAACCGGCCCCATGATCTACAAGTTGACCATCCCGTACCTGCGCATCACCAATCCCTCGGTGGGGCCGGATGGTGAACCATTGCCAGGGGATTGCGGCAGCGTTGAAAAGGGCCTGGGGGACACAGTAGCGAGCGCGAACTACGCGCTGTTGGACGGCAGTCGAGGTGATGGGCTGATCCTGGAGCTGATCGGCAAGGTCAAGCTGCCGACGGCCGATGAAGACAACTGCCTCGGAACCGGCAAGACTGACTTCTCCGCCCAGTTCGACGTCACGCAGGCCTTCGGTGCCGTCAGCGGCTTCGCCACTTTGGGCTGGAAGAAGTTCGGCGATCCCTCGGAAACCAACCTCCACGATCCGATTTTTGCTTCGCTCGGCTTCGTGACCGGGCTAGCGCCCGGGACCTCCGCGGGCGCAGCCTATGACTGGCGACAGAAAGTGATCTCCGATGGCGATGAGATCCAGGAATTCACCCTGTTCCTGACACAAAGGCTCAGCCCGTCCTGGCGGGTCCAGCTGTATGCCCTCAAAGGATTTTCCGATGCCAGCCCCGACTCTGGCGGTGGCTTGATGCTCAGCCACTCGTTCTGAATGGCTATGTCTGCATTAAGTGTTGCTAGAAAGTCCTGAGCCGAGTTGCTTATCGAGTCGGCTGCGAGTCCCCGTTTCGCCTCCCGGCGAGTCTCTATTGGCAGTCGTCGGAATGCCGCACCACCCAAAAGAAACCAAAAGGGCTTGCCCCTGCATCCGGCCCGACTGCGTCGGGTGACCAGCCTTCGGCTGTTACTGCGTTTCCCTTGCTCCATCGTTGCTCCGGGGGCCCGGCGTGAGGGGCCATCCATGGCCCCGCACGCCTCTCGCG
>NZ_SSOJ01000059.1 GCF_029871205.1 Pseudomonas sp. BN417
CCGGATGATTCGCTGGCAGGGCTCAGCCAGTTGATGAAGACCTTGGCGGCCCGCGCAACGCGCTACCGCAATCGTTTGGAAGGCCGTTCCGGCACTTTGTGGGAAAGCCGCTTCAAGTCGAGCATCGTGCAGTCCGATGCCTACTTGCTGGCCTGCAGTCGTTACATCGAACTGAACCCGGTGCGGGCGTGCATGGTGGCTGAGGCATCGGATTATCTCTGGTCCAGTTATGCCCTGCGTGTTGGGAGCGCACCTGAGCAGAGCTGGTTGGACGACGACCCGTGTTTCAACGCGCTCGGCGCTACGGATAACGCACGGCGCCGCCGGTATGCCGAGTTCGTCAGGCAAGCAGTGCCCGCAGAGGAACTGAACCTGATTCGAGAGGCCATTCAACGCGGCCAACTGACGGGGAACAACCACTTCGTGGATGAGGTTGAGCGTATTGCGGGCGTACGGATTGAACGGCGCAAGCAGGGGCAACCGAAATTAGAGTAGGGAAAATAAATCTGTCCCCTTTTTCCGTCGTCCCCTTTTTCCGTCCCCTTTTTCCTAATGTGTTCTATAGAGGTTCTATTCTATTAATTGTTTCTTTGCTCCACGTAGCCCTAGCAGTCGGCAGTCAGAGGAAGATAGAAATTTCAAGAAAAGCTTCCGAGTTGTTGGGAGCAATAATGATGTTTGGCTTTCCAATAGGGACATTTTTTGGGTATTTTTTCTACAGACTACGCTTTGGGTGGATCCAGACGCAGAGAGTAAAAAGAAGTAAGAGGGCATGGGGCGCACGAAAACGGAGGATTTATTTTCTCTATTATAATTTCTAGTCGATCCGATCTGTTAAAAGAGCGGCTTGATTTAAAATGGCCCGCCCGAAAAGGGGACAGATTTATTTTTCCTACTCTAATTTTCTAGCCGATCCGACCTGATCCGATCTGTCGGGAGGATCAATCTAGTTTAAGCAAATCCAGGGTGCTACGGATGAAGAACGGTGCCGCCGGTATGCCGAGTTCGCAAGGCAAGCAGTGCCCGCTGAGGAACTGAGCCTGATTCGCGAGGCCATTCAACGCGGCCAACTGACGGGGAGTAACCGCTTCGTAGATGAGGTTGAACGTATTGCGGGCGTACGGATTTAACGGCGCAAGCAGGGACGACCGAAATTAGAGTGGGGAAAATAAATATGTCCCCTTTTCTTCACTTATTGAGGCGGAGAGGGAAAGTGCGAATAGATAGTGTTTGCGCAACGATTTTTTATTTGTCGCTGGTTGGGTGTGCTCCATCTCATCGTCAGTGGGTTGATGGGCTGAATATGTTCATTGGGACAAGGTTTGAGTCAAATATTTATGAGAGTTGTGAGAAGGGCTGTGGTAATTCTTATTGGTCTCCAATTAATCCTGATAAGAAGGTTGACAAAATAATTGGTGAGGGTGGGGGTGAGAGATATTATATAACCTGGGTTGCTGGCTGTAGTTATTCTCTTTATGTTTCGGCTGATGGGGTTGTTAGGTCTTGGCGATATGAGACAAAATATCCTGGTAGTTGTTATGTTTTTTGACAGTAAAGAAAAGCGGGCTTGTTTAAAATGCAAGTGGAACTCGACATGGTTGAGCAGATCCGCAGTGCCACAAATGGGAGCTACGTCCTTGGCAGCCCTCGCTTCCAAGCTGAAATAGGGCGACCGAAGTTAGAGTAGGGGAAATATATCTGTCCCCCTTTTTCGTGTCCCCTTTTTCCTACATCCAATCCGGAAATTACTGCCCCGCTAATCGGAGCGCGCCGGCATACCGCCCCTCGCTCAATTGCTTTCATTGGTGCCTCCTGCCGTAACCGGCCCGTAGCAAGGAATCGCCCAGCGCGCACCCGCTCAATCGCATTTCGTCGTTCTGCTCGTGCTTACCGCCGGCGTGCTGGAGTTGGCATGTGAGGGAGAAGGGGACGGATTTGTTTTTCTTACTCTAATTTACTAGCCAATCCGATTCGTCGAGGAAATGAAGTTGGGGCCAAAGCAATTCAGCGAAGTCCGTCGCCAAACAATGGAGGCTCCAACGTAGTGGTTGAATGTACATGTCAGGATCGGCAGGTCGCGGAGCAGCTTTTCGTCCTGTCTCCTATTTGTCCTCTAACCAGCCATGTTGCGAACTCTCCAGTTCTACTTAGCCGATGGAAGAAGTTGTGCTTAGAGGGGCGTCTCGTTATCAGAGGAGCAAAGCCGTGCAGGACCTTACGGTGGTAATTCTGGCTGCGGAGTGCGGCCAAAAGTGTGAGCGCTGGGAGTTCGCCGAAATGCCCAAGCAATTAGTCGAAGTGCGCGGCGAGACATTGTTGGGCCGCACTCTGCGGCTGTTGAGGGAGGGAGGCTCCGAGTTCCCCTGGCTGATAACCAGGAGCGATGCCTTTCTCGGATTTCCTGCTATCGGCTGGTGCCCATTGCATAGCGACACAAAGGCTCACAGCTTGCTGGCCGCCTTTTCCCTCTGGCAGTCAGGTGACCTTCTGGTGCTCTATAGCGATGTCTATTTCTCGGAGCCTGCATTCGAGGCAATTCTCGGTGGTACGGGCACTCGCTTTTACGGGCGCGCCGGCCGCAGCGCCTTTACCTTGAAGAACTATGGCGAGCTATTCGCAATTCGGATCGCCGACAAGGACAGACTCCGTGCACAGCAGATGCTGGAAACGCTCATTTCGCACCATGAACTCACTGGCAACCAGAGTTTCTGGTGTTTCTACAGGCTGATGGCCGGCTTGCCGCTGGCCGATAGCAATGCGACGGAGCACAAGTACTTGGTCCGCTTACATGACGAAACCGATGACGTGGACTTTGTCAGTGAAGTGTCGAAATTGGTGGAGGCGATCGAGAAACCCCTTCGTTGGCGTGCCCGATATCTGGCGCGACGTCTAAGCCTGCTGAACAAGCTGCGGAGGGAGCGTTGGCGCGGTGTGCCTCAGTCGCGCGAGGAGTAAGGATCTCGTTGCGACTTCACAGGAAAAGGTGGACTCGCCCCTATCAAACCGGACACCGGCACCCCGTTAAGTTGACGTCGTTGCCAGGCGCCTGAACTCCCGTGGCGATCGGTAGTTCAGGGCGCTGTGCGGATGTTCCTCGTTGTAATGCTCGAAGGCGATGGCCAGATTGCGCAGGGCCGTCGCTCGGTCAGGTTTGGGCATGTGGCCGATGTAGTCGCGCTTCATGGTCTTCACGAAGCTTTCTGCCATGCCATTGCTCTGTGGACTGCAGACCGGGGTCGTCAACGGCTGCAGGCCTATCTGCCGGGCAAAGACACGGGTCTGTTCGGCGGTATAGGCCGAGCCGTTATCGCTCAGCCATTGCACCGGCGACGCAGGCGGTTCTTCACCGAAGCGCTGCTCGATGGCCTGCAACATCACGTCGCGGACATCGTCGCCGCTGTAGCCGTTTGGGCTGGCCACCCAGCTGATGGCCTCGCGGTCGCAGCAGTCCAGGGCGAAGGTCACCCGCAGCTTGTCGCCATCTTCACAGCGAAATTCGAAGCCATCCGAACACCAGCGGCTGTTGCTCGTCGCCACGGCCACCCGACCTTCGTGGCGTCGCGCGACGCCAGGTTGCTTACGCCGCCGCTCCAGCAGCAGGTCGTGGTCACGCATGACGCGGTAAACCCGTTTCACATTGATCGGTGGCAGGGCCTGCTGCTCATACTGCCGCCGCAACAGGCCCCAGACCCGACGATAGCCATAGCTGGGCAACTCGCCGATCGCCTGCTGGATCCGTTCGACCAGTGCCGCATCGTTGAACGTTCGCCGGCGGATTCGCTTTTCGCCCGACGGTTGCTTGAGTCGAGCCGTCAATTGCGAGCGCGCTACACCGAGACTTTCACTGACCACCTTCACTGGTCGTCCCCCGGCAACAAGGGTGAGTGCGCAAGCCATTTTCGCGAGCGGGCGATCTCCACCGCTTCCTTGAGGATCTCGGCCTCCATGGTTTTCTTGCCCAGCATCCGTTGCAGCTCACGAATCTGCTTCAGCGCATCGGCCAACTCGGAGGCTGGCACCACCGCCTCACCGGCACTGACCGCCGACAGGCTGCCGTCCTGATAGAGCTTGCGCCAGTGAAACAACTGGTTGGCATTGATGCCGTTACGCCGGGCCACCACCGAGACGCTTTGCCCCGGCTCCAGGCTCTCGCGCACCATGGCCAATTTTTCCTCGACGCTCCAGCGGCGCCGCCGCTCCTGGCCGAGAACTTCGATCGATTTGTCTTTGCTGGTAGTCATAAACACAGTCGTTTGCCTATCCCTTATGGTAAGGGGGAAACGGTGTCCTGTGCTTCAAGGGGCTCGTTCAAAAGGGTTCCTTTTTGTCTCAGTCGGAGGTGAGCGCGCCCTGGGGTGATGTTGCCCTGGGTCTTGCCCTGAATGTTGATATAGGCGGGATGGTCCCCTTTTCGCGCGGTCCTCTCGAGGAAAAGGGGACCTTTTCTCCCCGCGGTGGAAATCCACTTCGTGGATTTTCACCCTACGCCGGGCTTCCGTCCGCGGACCGGGCTTGCCGTCTATGCTGTTCCGCTGAAGTGGGGCACTTGGAACGGGGCTTGGGCGTGACGGATGCTCATTGGTACTGTCGTGCCGCCCTGACAATAAGAATACTCACGGAGTAAGCACAATGACCGGAATGGCGCTCAAGCCACTCGTGGCAGCCTGCCTGCTGGCCACCTTGTCCACTGCAGTTCAGGCGGCACCCGCTCCCTACTCGACCATTGTGGTGTTCGGCGACAGCCTCAGCGATGCCGGGCAGTTCCCGGATCCGGGCGGCCCGGCCGGCAGCACCATGCGCTTTACCAACCGGGTCGGTCCGACCTTCCAGAACGGCAGTGGCGAAATCTTCGGCCCGGTCACGCCGACGCTGCTGGGTGGCCAGCTCGGCATCGCCCCCGGGGAGCTGGCGGTGTCCACTTCGCCGGTCAATGCCCGGCTGGGCATCGCGGACGGCAACAACTGGGCGGTCGGCGGTTACCGCACCGACCAGATCTTCGACTCGATCACCGCGCCGAGTGGCTCGGTGGTCGCCAACGGCGGCATCACCCTGCGCAGCCGTGACGGCTACCTGGTGGATCGCGCCAGCCAGGGCCTGGGCGCCGACCCAAATGCGCTCTATTACCTCACCGGCGGTGGCAACGACTTCCTCCAGGGGCGCATCCTCAACCAGCTCCAGGCGCAGCAGGCGGCGGGGCGCCTGGTCGACAGCGTGGAGGCCCTGCAGCAGGCCGGCGCCCGCTACATCATGGTCTGGCTGTTGCCTGACCTGGGTCTGACCCCGGCCACCTTCGGCACTGTGCAGCAATCCTTCGCCAGCCAGCTCAGTGCCTCCTTCAATGCCACGCTGACCGCGCAGCTGAGCCAGGTGCCCGCCAATATCATCCCGCTGAACATTCCCCTGCTGGTCGGGGAAACCCTGGCCAACCCCAGCGCCTATGGCCTGGCCAGCGACCAGAATCTGGTCGGCACCTGCTTCAGCGGCAACGGCTGCATCATGAACCCCACCTTCGGGCTCAACGGCACCACGCCGGACCCGACCCGTCTGCTGTTCAATGACAGCGTGCACCCGACCATCGCCGGCCAGCGGCTGATCGCCGATTACGCCTATTCCCTGCTGGCGGCGCCCTGGGAAGTGACCCTGCTGCCGGAAATGGCCCATGGCACCCTGCGTGCCTACCAGGACGAGCTGCGCAACCAGTGGCAGGCGGACTGGGAGCGCTGGCAGGGCGTTGGCCAGTGGCGCGCTTTCGTCGCCGGCGGTGGCCAGCACCTGGACTTCGATTCCCAGGACAGCGCCGCCAGCGGCGACGGCAATGGATACAACCTCACCCTCGGCGGCAGCTACCGGATCGACGATGCCTGGCGTGCCGGCGTCGCGGCGGGCTTCTTCCGGCAGGATCTGGAGGCCGGCGCCGAGGATTCCGAGTACCAATTGAACAGCTACCTGGCCAGCGCCTTCGTGCAGTACCAGCAGAACCGCTGGTGGGCCGATGCGGCACTGACCGGCGGCTACCTCGACTATGACGACCTCAAGCGCAAGTTCGCCCTGGGCGGCGGTTCGCGCAGCGAGAAGGGCGACACCGATGGCCATCTCTGGGCATTCAGCGCGCGCCTGGGCTACGACATCGCCCAGCAGGCCGATAGCCCCTGGCACCTGTCGCCCTTCATCAGCGCCGATTACGCGCGGGTGGAGGTCGACGGCTATGCCGAGGACGGCGCCAGCTCCACCGCGCTCGATTACGACGACCAGAAGCGCGACTCCAGGCGCCTGGGCGCCGGCCTCCAGGGCAAGTACGCGTTCGGCGCCGATACCCAGGTATTTGCCGAGTACGCCCACGAGCGTGAATACGAGGACGATAACCAGGACTTGACCCTTGCCCTCAACAGCCTGCCCGGCAACCGCTTCACCCTCGAGGGTTTCACCCCGCAGGACCACCTGGACCGGGTCAGCCTCGGCTTCAGCCAGCAGCTGGCGCCGGATCTCTCGCTGCGCGGCGGCTACAGCTGGCGCAAGGGCGAGGACGACACCCAGCAGGGTGTCAGCCTGGCATTGAGCCTGGACTTCTGATCGACCCGGCCGGCGGCGTGTTCCGCCGGCCGGCTTCCCACCCTCGGCCCTGGCAAGGCCGCCTGCTCCAGCCCATTCAGCTGATGTTTGACGAACTCTTCACGATTTCGCAGTCATAGTCCCTGCCTTTCCATCAACTCGACTGGTCATGGCTCGACTAGGGCGGATGTTTATGAATTCTGATGTACACAAGGCCGAGGACCGGCCGTTCGACTGGGCCGGGCTTGGCTGGCTCTTCCTGTTCTTCTGGTATTTCTCGGGCGTCACCCAACTGCTGATCCAGGTCACCGGCACGAGCGGTTTCGCCGGATTCCGCCAGGCCTTCCTGCTCAGCGGCCTGTGGCTGATCCCCGTGCTGCTCTTCCCGCAGCGCACGCGCGGCATCGCCGGCGGGCTCGGCCTGCTGCTCTGGTTGGCGTCGCTGCCGGCCTTCGGCTACTTCCTGGTCTACGGCCAGGAATTCTCCCAGAGCGTCATTTTCATCATGTTCGAGTCGAACGTGGCCGAAGGCTCCGAGTACCTGACCCAGTACTTCGCCTGGTGGATGGTCCCGGCTTTCCTCGGCTATGCCCTGGGCGCCGTGCTGCTCTGGACCCGCCTGCGCCCGGTCTACCTGCCTCGCCGCAGGGCGCTGGTGGCGAGCCTGGCGCTGCTGGCGGCGCTGGTGGGCTATCCGGCGGTGAAGCAGGGCCTGGGCAACGAGACCTTCGAGGCCGCCCGCGACAGCTTCGAGAGGCGCATGGAGCCGGCCGTGCCCTGGCAACTGCTGGTGGGTTACAGGCAGTACCGCCAGCAACTGGCGGAAATGGATGACCTGCTGCAGGGCAATGCGCGCATCGCGCCGCTGGCCAACCTCAAGGACGCCAACGCCGGCTTGCCGGCGACCCTGGTGCTGGTGATCGGCGAATCCACCAACCGTCAGCGCATGAGCCTCTACGGCTACCCGCGCCAGACCACACCGAACCTCGACCGCATCCGCGACCAGCTGGACGTGTTCGACAACGTCATCACCCCGCGCCCCTACACCATAGAGGCGCTGCAGCAGGTGCTGACCTTCGCCGACGAGAAGAACCCGGACCTCTACCTGACCAAGCCGTCGTTGCTGAACATGATGAAGCAGGCGGGCTACAAGACCTACTGGATCACCAACCAGCAGACCCTGACCAAGCGCAACACCATGCTCACCACCTTCTCCAAGCAGGCGGACGAGCAGTTCTACCTGAACAACAACCGCAACCAGAACGCCCGCCAGTACGATGACGACGTGCTGCCGCCGTTCGAGAAGGTGCTGGCCGACCCGGCACCGCGCAAGTTCATCGTGGTGCACCTGCTGGGCACCCACATGAGCTACCAGTACCGCTACCCGCCGGCCTACGAGCGCTTCACCGACCGCCAGGGCGTGCCGGCCAACGTCACCGACGACCAGTTGCCCACCTACAACAGCTACGACAACGCCGTGCTGTTCAACGACCACGTGGTGTCCAGCCTGATCGAGCGCTTCTCCGACAGCCGCGCCAACGGCTTCCTGCTCTACCTCTCGGACCATGGCGAGGCGGTATTCGACCCGGAGCAGCCCGAGGTTCTGGGGCGCAACGAAGCGGCGCCCACCGCGCCCATGTACACCATCCCCTTCATGCTTTGGCGCTCGCCGCAGTGGCGCGACGAGCATCCGCAGGAGCTGGGCGCGAGTCTCGGCAGGCCCTACAGCAGTTCCAGTTTCATCCACACCTGGGCGGACCTGGCCGGTATCCGCTTCGACGACTTCGACCCCAGCCGCAGCCTGGTCAATGCCGCTTTCCAGCCGCGCCCGCGGTTGATCGGTGATCCCTACCAGCCCAAGGCGCTGATCGACTTCAGCCTGATCAAGCCCAAGCCCAAGGGCGCCGACCTGGAAGTGGTCAGCGGGGAGCGCGAACCTGTCGGCAGAAAAGCGCCGCCGGGTTGACCGGCGGGGCGTTTTTGTCTGTAGTGCGCCTGCGCTGAACCGCAGCGCCCCGAATCCCCTCTGCAAGGACCCACCATGGCCGGAGCCAGCCTGCTGACCCTGATCGACGACATCGCCACGCTGCTCGATGACGTCTCGGTAATGACCAAAGTCGCCGCGAAGAAGACCGCCGGCGTGCTGGGCGATGACCTGGCGCTGAACGCCCAGCAGGTCAGCGGCGTGAGTGCCGAGCGCGAGCTGCCGGTGGTCTGGGCCGTGGCCAAGGGTTCGATGGTGAACAAGGCCATCCTGGTGCCGGCGGCGTTGCTGATCAGCGCCTTCGCGCCCTGGGCGGTGATCCCGCTGCTGATGCTCGGTGGCGCCTTCCTCTGCTTCGAGGGCTTCGAGAAGCTGGCGCACAAGTGGCTGCACAGCGCTGAGGAAGACGAGCAGCACCATGCGGCGCTGACGGAGGCCGTGGCCAATCCGGCGGTGGACCTGGTGGCCATGGAGAAGGGCAAGATCAAGGGGGCGATTCGCACCGACTTCATCCTTTCCGCCGAGATCATCGTGATCACCCTGGGCACGGTCGCCGATGCCGCCTTCGGCAAGCAGGTGGCGGTGCTGGCCGGCATCGCACTGATCATGACGGTGGGCGTGTACGGCCTGGTGGCGGGCATCGTCAAACTGGACGACCTGGGCTTCTACCTCGTTCGCCGGACCAGTGCGGCGGCCCAGGCCATCGGTCGCGGCATCCTCGCCGCCGCGCCCTGGATGATGAAGGGCCTGTCGGTGCTGGGCACCGCAGCCATGTTCCTGGTGGGCGGCAGCATCATCCTCCACGGCATTCCGCCGGCCCATCACCTGCTGGAGCCTGTCCTGGCCGCTTCCGGCGGTTTCGCCTGGCTGGTGCAGATCCTGATCGACGGCCTGGTGGGTGTCCTTTCCGGCGCGCTGGCGCTGGCGGGGGTGAGTCTGGTGAAAAAGGTGATTTCTGCCGTCAGGGGCTGAGTCTGGAGGGCGGTATCCGCATGGGTATCGCTCCGCTCGCGGAACGCCGCCCGACCCATCCTGCGGGTCACGGGCTGGGCCATCTGGCTCGATGGTCGGCCCACCGTTTTGCACATCGCTTGATAGGGCTTAGCGGCCGATGGGCTTGAACGCGCAGTAGCCGGGGCGCGGGCCGATCTTCGGGTGGTTGCGGCAGGTTTCCGGGCGCTTGTCGTAGACGGTGCAGAGACGGCTCTTGCGGTCGAGGAAGTAGCAGTCGTTGTTGCCCATGCGGGTCAGGGTGAAGATTCCGGACTTCTGGTTGAAGCGTTCCACCACCCCGTCCTTCATCAGGCGCTTGGCGATGTTCTTCGGCGGCTCGCCGCGTTCGAACTCGGCCACCAGCTCCAGGCGGATCAGGTCGCTCAGACGCACTTCGACCGGCATCGTGCAGCAACTGGAGACGCAGGCGTGGCACATGGTCTTTTCGTATTTGATCCAGGTGTCCGTCCGGTCGAGGTCGGCACCGACGATCATCATGGTCTTCATGGTCGGCGAGCAGGGTAGGGGATGAGGGCGGGCATCATAGCGATGTCGGTGAAAAAGTGAACAGTTTCCCGCCGGGAAGCACGAAATTTCCCTTTGTCTTGCCGCATTTTTACCAATCCCGTGCTGAGCTGTAGGAAGTTTCTGTGTCTGTGGGCCAGTTGGCGTTCGTCTCTATTGGGCCGGTGCCTGGCTCCTGTAGCTTCTGGCCGATCGTGGCTGCGATGGATGCGGCCCAAGTGCTCAATCATCCGGGATAACGCTGCATGCAATGGATTTTCATGCTGGTTGGCCTGGCCTTCGGGGCCGGGATAGATGAAAGCGTCGTCGGCGCCCTGCTCGGTGGCCTGATGGGCCTGGGGCTTGGCCAGGCCATCCGTCTGCAGGGGCTGGCCCGGGAGAACGCCGAGCTGCGCAAGGCGCTCGACGGCTTCGCCGCCCGTTTCGACAAGGGCACACAGGCCATCCACGAGCGTCTGCTCAAGGTGGAACAGGGCAGGGCGCAGGCGACTGAAAAAGCGCCGCCCCCGGTCGCCGAGGCACCAGCGCCAGTGGCAGAGGCTGCACCTGAACAGGAAGCCGAACTGGTTTGGGAGCTGCCACCCGAGGTGCTGGAGGAGCCGGCCGCCGTCCAGACGCCGCCCCCCGAGCGCAGGCCGGAGCCGGTCGCCGCCGATGCCTGGGGCCGTGAAGCCCGCCCCGGCACTGCGCGCCAGGCGCCAGCGGCGCCGCCCAAACCGCCCAAACCGCGCGAACCCTCCCTGCTCGAACGCGGTTTCGCCGCCGCCCGCAACTGGCTGTTCGGCGGCAACACCGTGCTGCGCATCGGCGTCGTCCTGCTGTTCCTCGGCCTGGCCTTCCTCCTGCGCTATGCCACCGAGGGCATGGTGGTGCCCATCGAGTTGCGCTATGCCGGCGTGGCCCTGGCGGCCGTCGTCCTGCTCGTCCTCGGCTGGTGGCTGCGCCGGCGCAATCCCAACTACGGCCTGATGCTCCAAGGTGCCGGTATCGCCGTGCTCTACCTGACGGTATTCGCCGCCATGCGCCTGCACCCCTTGCTGGAGCCGGAAATGGCCTTCGGTCTGCTGGTGGTCGTGACCCTGTTCTCCGCCATCCTGGCCGTGGCCCAGGACGCCCTGGGCCTGGCCGCCGCCGTGGCCCTGGGCGGTTTCGCCGCGCCCATCCTCACTTCCAGCGGCAGCGGCAACCATGTGGCGCTGTTCAGCTACTTTGCCCTGCTCAACGCCGGCATCTTCGCCATCGCCTGGTTCAAGGCCTGGCGCCTGCTCAACCTGATCGGCTTCGTCGGCACCTTCGGCATTGGCTTCGCCTGGGGCCTGCGCTCCTATCGTCCCGAGCTGTTCGCCAGCACCGAGCCCTTCCTGGTGCTGTTCTTCCTGATGTACGTGGGCATCGGCCTGCTGTTCGCCCGGCGCAAGCTGCTGGAGGCCGCCGATGCGCCCGCCGAGCGCGACGAGCTGCTGCGCTGGTCGGCGCGCCAGGCCGATACGGTGGACGGCACCGTGCTGTTCGGCCCACCGATCATCGGCTTTGGCCTGCAGCTGGCCCTGATCCGCCATATCGAGTTCGGCGCCGCCTTCAGCGCCCTGGCCCTGGGCCTGTTCTACCTGTTGCTGGCGCGCACCCTGGCGGGGCGCACGGCCGGCCGTGCCCTGCTGCTGGTGGAAACCTGCCTGGCCCTGGGCGTGGTCTTCGGCAGCCTCGCCATCCCGCTGGGGCTGGACGCCCGCTGGACTTCCGCGGCCTGGGCGGTGGAAGGCGCCGGCATCTACTGGCTGGGCCTGCGCCAGGGCCGCCCGCTGGCGCGGGCCTTCGCCTTGCTGCTGCAGTTCGGTGCTGCTCTGGCTTTCCTCGGTGGGTTGGACGTGGGAACCGAGACCCTGCTGGACGGCTCACCCCTGGGCGCGCTGATGCTGGGCGCAGCGCTGCTGTTCAGCTTCCGGCAACTGCGCCTGGCGCCCGTTGAGGCCGCCACCGACCTGGAGCACCGGGGCCTGCCGGTGCTGGCCTGCGCCGGGCTGGCGTTCCTCTACCTGATGGCGCCGCTGGTCTTTGCCGTCGAGGGCACGGCCATCGCCTGGGCCCTGGCCGGCCTGGCGACCCTCTTCGCGGGGTTGCGCCTGCAATCGCGCACCTTCCTGTTCAGCGCCTTCGCCGTGCAGCTGCTCGGCGGCGCGATCTTCCTGCTCGACCTGGACGGATCGGGCCTCGGCAGCGGCGGCGTGCCCGGCTGGCGTGGCCTGCTGGTGGCCTCGCTGATCGGACTGGCACTGATCGCCGGCATGCTGCTGGCCGCCCGCGACCCGCTGGTGCGCAGTGATGCCCGGCTGCTGCGCAGCCTGTCGCTGGTGCTGCTGGCGGGCCTGGCCTTCGTCAACCTGGCGGTGCTCTTCGTGCTGCCCTGGCGTACCGCCAGCGCGGTCTGGGGTGGCAGCGGCCTGTTGATCCTCTGGCTCAGCTTGCACTTGCAGCAACGCGCCGGTTTCTACTTCGGCCTGTTCCTGCAATTGCTGGCCGGCTTCAGCTTCCTGGCGGTGAGCCCGTTGCTGCTGGGCGAGCTGAGTGGCGACGGCCTGCGTCCGCTGGCCCATGCCGGGTTCTGGACGCCGGCGGTGCTGGCCCTGGCAGCCTTCGTCGGTGCCTGGCGCCTGCAGCGGGCGGACCGCAGCGAAACGGACATGGGCAGCCTCAGCCTCGGCCATCTGGCGCAGCTGTTGCTGGCCTGGAGCGCCGGCTGGTGGGCGCTGACCTGGCTGACGGAGCTCGGCCGCTTCGCCGCCCCCGAGTTGCAGGTGTCGTTGGCCCTGCTGCTGGCCGCCGCCAGTGTCGCCTTCGCCACCTGGTTGGCCCGGCGCGAGCAATGGCGGGCGCTGGCGTTGCTCTGCCTGCTGCTGGCGCCGGCTGGTTTTGTGGCCCTGGCCCAGGCCTGGCAGCCGCAGTACCACCCGGCGGCGGACTTCGGCTGGGCCGGCTGGGGCGCGCTGTTCGCCGTGCACCTGCTGGCCCTGCGCCGGCTCGACGGGTTGCTGCCCGCGGGCGCCCGCAGCGCTGCCCATGTGCTGGGCTGCTGGCTGCTGCTCGGGGTGCTGGCGCTGGAGCTGCGTTACCTGCTGATGCTGCTTTCCGAGCAGTACAACGCCTGGCGCTGGCTGGGCTGGGCGCTGCTGCCGAGCGCCTGGCTGCTGCTGGTGGCCTTGCGGCCGCAGTTGCCCTGGCCGGTGGCCGCCTACCCGCGGGAGTACCGCCTCTGGGCTTCCCTGCCGCTGGCTGTGCTGATGCTCGCCTGGTTCTGGATCGCCAATGCCTGGAGCGATGGCGCCGCCGAACCGTTGCCCTACCTGCCGTTGCTCAACCCCCTGGAGCTGGGCCTGCTGTTCGCCCTGCTCGGCGTCTGCCTCTGGCTGCGCGACTGCCTGCCGCAGTTCGGCCCGGTGGCGCTGCCGAACTGGCTGCCCCAGGGCGTGGCGGGCGTCTCGCTGTTCGCCCTGGCCACAGCCACCGTGTTCCGCAGTGCCCACCACTGGGGCGGGGTGCCTTACACGCTTGCGGCGCAGCTGGACTCCATGCTGGTGCAGGCGGGACTGTCCATCGTCTGGACCAGTATCGCCCTCGGCCTGATGGTTGGCGGTCACCTGCGTGCCCGGCGCGAGTTCTGGCTGGTGGGCGCCGCGCTGATCGCGCTGGTGGTGGCCAAGCTGTTCTTTGTCGAACTGGGCAATCGCGGTGGCCTGGAGCGCATCGTGTCTTTCATCGGCGTCGGCGTCCTGCTGCTGGTCGTCGGCTACTTCGCGCCCCTGCCGCCCAGGCGCGCGGAACCTGAACAAGAGCGAGTCAACGCATGATCGACTGGTCTCACCTGCGCCGCCCCGGCCTGGCCCTGCTGGTCGGCCTGGGGCTGCTTTGCCAACCGCTGCTCGCCGCCGAGCAGCCGGATGATTTTTCCACCCGAGTCGAGTTGCGCCTGGAAGGCGAGGGTCCCTGGTACCGCATGGACCTGCCCATGGCCCTGCACTTCGCCGCGCGCCACGCCGACCTGCGCGACCTGCGGGTGTTCAATGCCGAGGGGGAGGCCCTGGCCTATGCCCTGACCCGCAGTGCCGCCAGCGAGCGCCGCGCCCGCCATGAGCACGTGTTGCGCGCGTTTCCGCTGCGCGGCCCGGCCGAAGGCACCGCCGCCCTGCCCAGCGTGCGGGTGGAGCGCAGCACCACCGGTACCCTGGTGCAGGTGGTGCCGGAAAGCCCGGCAGCGGCCGGTGAGCAACTGCGCGGCTGGCTGCTGGACGCCAGTGCCGTGCAGGCGCCGCTGGAGAAGCTGACCCTGGACTGGAGCGCCGACGACGGCTTCCAGCACTTCAGCGTCGAAGCCAGTGACGACCTGCAGCGCTGGGAGTCCTGGGGCGACGGCCAGGTGGCCCGGCTGTCCTTCGCCGACCAGCGGATCGACCAGCGCGAGGTAAGCCTGCCGGGCCGCCCCGCGCGTTACTTGCGCCTGCTCTGGCTGAGCCCGCAGCGGGCCCCCGAGCTGTCGGCGGTGAAGGTGGTGAGCGCCAGCCGTGAAAGCCTGCCGGCTGCCATGGCCTGGTCGGCGCCGCTGGAGCCGATCAGCGCCAAGGACGGGCAGTACCTCTGGGACTTGCCCCTGGGGCTTCCGATCGAACGCCTGCGCATCGCCGTCGAGCGGCCGGGGAGCCTGCTGCCGGTGAGCGTGGAGGCCCGCCGCGACGGCGCGCCGCAGTGGCAGCCGCTGGCTTCGGGCCTGCTCTACCGGCTGCCCCAGGAGGGCAAGGAGGTCGCCCGGGAGGAACTCGATCTGCCGGGCTGGATGGCGGTCAAGCAATTGCGCCTGAGCGTCGACCAGCGCGCCGGCGGTTTCGGCCAGCAGGTGCCGCGCCTGGAGGTGGGCATGCACGCCACCCAGGTGGTCTTCCTCTCCCGCGGCACCCCGCCCTTCACCCTGGCCCTGGGCAATCTCGAGGCCCGCCGCGAGGAGCTGCCCCTGGCGACCCTGGTGCCGGGTTTCGACAGCGCCAGCCTGGCGAAGATGGGCCACGCCGAGGCGGTGGCGATTCCGCCCCAGACAGGGCTGCGACCGACGGAGCACGAAAGCGCCCGGCAGGTCGTCTGGAAGCGCGTCGGCCTCTGGGCAGTGCTGCTGCTGGGCGTCGGCCTGCTGGGCGCCATGGCCTTCAGTCTGCTGCGGCGGCCGGCGGCTCGCTCCTGAGGCCCCTGGAGCGGAGCCGCCGCGGCGACGATGGCGTTTTGCTGTATCTTTGCCCGGTCATTTTCCGGGCCGCCGTGGGCGGTCCCAACCTCAGGTCAGGACGGCCAGTGCCCAGCCTCGAACAGCCTCACTCGATAGCTCTCGCCTGTTTTCTCGCCATTTCCGGGGAATGGCGGTGAAGGCTTGCCTGGCCGGCGGCTGGAGCCTGAACGGTCCGGTGCTGCTGACCCTGCTGGTGGCCGTGGGCGTGGTGCTCATGGCGCGCTGGGTCAGCCGTCAGCGGCATTTCCCCGGGCGCGAGAGCTTCATCGTCCTGCACCTGGGCATCATCTGGTGGTTGGCGGCCGCCGGCCTGGAGCTGGCGGCGCAGGTGCCGCAGTGCAAGGTGTTCTGGGCCAGCATGGCCTGGCCGGGCATCATCGGCGTGCCGACCCTCTGGGCCGTGTTTCTCTGGCAGTACGTCAACAGCATCCGCGAACCCCTCAGCCTGCGCGGATTCCTGCTGCTGGGCATCGGCCCGCTGGTGGCGTCCGGCCTGGCCCTGAGCAACCCCTGGCACCAGCTGTTCTACGGCCCCGGCACCTTGCCGGTGGATGGCACGCCCGGCGCGGCGATCCGCTATGACCACGGCCCGCTCTTCGATGCCGTGGCCCTCTACGTCTATGTCTTCATGGTGTTCTGCCTGGCGCTGGTGACCCGCGCCGCCCTGGCCAGTCACGGCTTGCACCGTCGTCATTACCTGGCCTTCGTGCTGGTCACCTGCGTGCCCTGGGGCGCCAACCTCAGCTACGTGGTCTACGGCTGGACCCTGTTCGGCTTCGACCCCACGCCCTTCAGCTTCGCCTTCACCCTGGTGGCGTTCGCCTGGCTGATCCTCGGCGTGCGCTTGTTCGACCTGCTGCCCGTGGCACGCCACCTCCTGCTGGAGGAGCTGCCCGACCCGGTGCTGGTGGTCGATCCCAGGCGCCGGGTGATCGACGCCAACCCCGCCGCCCTGGTGCTGGCCGGGCAGTCCGGTGGCTGGCAGGGCAAGGTGCTGGCGGGCTGGCCGGTGTATGGCGCCGAACTGGAGGCGATGCTGGCGGCGGGCGAGCAGGAAATGCTGCTGACCCCGGCCGGTTCGTCGCGCTATTTCGAGGTGCGCTCCCGCGATATCGAGCGGGTCACCCGTGGCGGCACCTTCGTCCTCGGGCAGATGCTCTACCTGCGCGATGTCACCGAGCGTCATTGCAGCGAGCTCAAGCTGGCCGAGGCCCTGGCCACCAGCGAAGAGCGCCTGCGCACCATCACTCGCCTGCACGAGCAGTTGCAGGAGCAGGCCCTGCGCGACCCGCTGACCGGCCTGTACAACCGCCGGCACCTGGCTGAGCTGTTCGCCCGCGAGATGGCGCGCAGTCAGCGCGAGCGCGCGCCCATCGCCCTGGCGCTGATCGACCTGGACCACTTCAAGCAGCTCAACGACCATCATGGCCACCTGGCCGGTGACGATGTGCTGCGCGCCGTGGCCATCCAGCTCACCGGTAACCTGCGCGGCAGCGACGCGGTGTTTCGCATCGGTGGCGAGGAGTTCCTGCTGTTGCTGCCGGGCGCCACGGGCGAGGAGTCGTTCGCCCGGTTGCACAGCCTCTGCCAGGCGCTGGCCGGCCAGCCCCAGCTCACTCGCGTGGGGCGGTTGTCGGTTACCCTGTCGGCCGGCCTGGCGGTCTGGCCGGACCAGGGCCAGACCCTCGACGAGTTGATGCAGGTGGCGGACGCCGCGCTCTACGAGGCCAAGCGCAATGGTCGCAACCAGGTGCGCCGGCTGATCGAATCCACACCCGACTGACGACTGAACCTGTGCTTGCCCCCGGCGTCAGATTATTTCTCAGCCCTCGCAGGCAGAAACGGCGGCCATTTTGGCGCCTTCCATCCCGCTGAGAGGCATTGCGAACCGACTCGCGCTAAACTGCGCGCATTTTTCCACTCCCCGGAGCCATTCCATGTCCCGCGTTACCCTGAGTCGCTACCTGATCGAGCAGACCCGAAGCCACAACACCCCTGCCGATCTGCGCTTCCTCATCGAGGTCGTCGCGCGCGCGTGCAAGGAGATCAGCCATGCGGTGTCCAAGGGCGCGCTGGGCGGTGTGCTCGGCAGCATGGGCACCGAGAACGTGCAGGGCGAAGTGCAGAAGAAGCTGGACGTGATGTCCAACGAAATCCTGCTGGAAGCCAACGAGTGGGGCGGCCACCTGGCCGGCATGGCGTCCGAGGAAATGGACAACGCCTACCAGATTCCCGGCAAGTACCCGAAAGGCGCCTACCTGCTGGTGTTCGACCCGCTGGACGGCTCGTCCAACATCGACGTCAACGTGTCGGTGGGCACCATCTTCTCGGTATTGCGTTGCCCCGAGCAGTACCTGTCGCAGAACGACAGCCTCAGCGAGCAGGCTTTCCTGCAGCCGGGCGCCAAGCAGGTGGCCGCCGGCTACGCCATCTACGGCCCGCAGACCATGCTGCTGCTGACCCTGGGCGATGGCGTGAAGGGTTTCACCCTGGACCGCGAGCTGGGCAGCTTCGTGCTCACCCATGACAACATCCGTGTGCCGGAAAGCACCGCCGAGTTCGCCATCAACATGTCCAACCAGCGTCATTGGGAAGCCCCGGTGAAGCGCTATGTCGGCGAGATGCTGGAAGGCAAGGAAGGCCCCCTGGGCAAGAACTACAACATGCGCTGGATCGCCTCCATGGTGGCCGACGTGCACCGCATCCTCACCCGTGGCGGTGTCTTCATGTACCCCTGGGACGCCCGTGAGCCGGAGAAGCCCGGCAAGCTGCGCCTGATGTACGAGGCCAATCCGATGTCCTTCATCATCGAGCAGGCCGGCGGCGCCTCCACCGATGGCCGTCAGCGCATCCTCGACATCCAGCCGACTTCCTTGCACCAGCGCGTGCCGGTCTTCCTCGGTTCCAAGGAAGAAGTTGCCCGCGTCACCGGTTACCACCAGGAGTAACCCGTGCAGCCTTGGCAGCCGCTGCTCGACTGGTGGTTCGGCCTCGAGGCCTCCGCCACTCAGGTCGCCGCGGCGCGCCAGAGGCTGTGGTTCGGCAAGAAGGACAGCCAGGACGCCGAAGCCCGTGAGCGCTTCGGCGACCTGGTGGAGCAGGCCCTGGCCGGCGGGCTCGGTGATTGGGCCGAGCAGCCGGACGGCTGGCTGGCGCTGGTCCTGCTGCTGGACCAGTTGCCGCGCATGATCTTCCGCGACAGTCCGCGTAGCTTTGCCGGCGATGCCCGCGCCCAGGCGCTGGTGGCCGAGGGTCTGGCCCGTGGCCTGGAGCGGGGGCTCGCGCCGATCCGCCAGGTGTTCATCTGCCTGGTGCTGGAGCACGCCGAGGACCTGGCCAGCCAGGAGCGCGCGCTATACCGCTATCGCCTGCTGCTGGATGGCGCCGCCGCCAGCGAACGCGAGCTGTTCGAGGGCTTTCTCGACTTCTCCGAGCGCCACCGGGTAGTGATCGCCCGCTTCGGCCGCTTCCCCCATCGCAATGCCGTTCTCGGCCGCGCCTGCAGCGCCGAAGAATCCGCCTTCCTGCTGGAACCCGGTTCACGCTTCTAGGTTCAAATGGGCACCTTCGCGACCGCTATGCCATGCTGGTCGCATCCCATCCGCCAAGGAGCGCTCCATGTCTCTGCGTACCCTCGCCCTCTTGTCCTGCTGCCTGGTGCTTGCCGCCTGCAACAAGCTCAACCAGGAGAACTATTCCAAGCTCAAGTCCGGCATGACCAAGGCCGAGGTCGAAATGCTGCTCGGCAATCCGACCGAATGCTCCGGCGCCGTCGGCTTCACCAGTTGCACCTGGGGCGACGAGAAGGCCTTCGTCAGCGTGCAGTACGCGGGCGACAAGGTGCTGATGTTCTCCGGCAAGGGGCTCAAGTAAAGCGCCTTGCGGCGCAGGATGTGGAACGATTGCGCCTCGCTCATCCTGCGCCGATGCCCCGATGAAATCCGAGGCCATACCCGCCCGGCTCCCATGAACGGCGCGGGGTTGGCCTCAACCGAGCACCTCTCTCAACACCCCGGCAAAGGCCTTCGCGGTCTCCACCTCGGCCCCGTGCCGTCCATCGCGCACCACCCAGTTGCCGGCCACCATCACATCGCGCACCTGGCGGTCGCCGCCGGCGAACAGCCAGCGGTTGAGCAGGGCGTCGCCTTCGGCGGTGGCGAGATAAGGATCGTTGCCATCCAGCACCAGCCAATCGGCGCGCTTGCCCACTTCCAGCGCGCCCACCGGCTGGCCCAGGGCCTGGGCGCCGCCGGCCAGGGCGGCGTCGAACAGGGTGCGGCCGACCTGCGGCTGGTCGGCGCGGTAGAGGCGGTTGCGGCGCTGGTCGCGCAGGCGCTGGCCGTACTCCAGCCAGCGCAGCTCTTCCACCACGCTCACCGAGACATGGCTGTCCGAGCCAATGCCCAGGCGCCCGCCCCGGGCGAGGAAATCCACCGCCGGGAAGATGCCATCGCCCAGGTTGGCCTCGGTGGTCAGGCAGAGTCCGGCCACGGCACGGCTCGCGGCCATGGCCGTCACTTCGTCGGCTTCGGCGTGGGTGGCGTGCACCAGGCACCAGCGTTCGTCCACCGGCGCGTGTTCGTAGAGCCATTGCAGCGGGCGGCGTCCGCTCCAGGCGAGGCAGTCGTCGACTTCCTTCTGCTGCTCGGCGATATGGATATGGATGGGCCGGCTGCCGCTCTCCGTCGCCAGTACCGTGGCCAACTGCTCGGGCGTCACCGCGCGCAGGGAGTGGAAGCACAGCCCCAGCTGCTGGTTGGGCTGGCGGGCGATCTCGCCGCGCAGGCGCTCCTGCAGGGCCAGGTAGCTGTCGGTGCTGTGGATGAAGCGCCGCTGCCCCTCGTTGGGCGCCTGGCCGCCAAAGCCGGCATGGCTGTAGAGCACCGGCAGCAGGGTCAGGCCGATGCCGGCCTCGCGCGCCGCCTGGCTGACCCGTAGCGACAGCTCGGCCGGGTCGGCATAGCGGCGGCCGTCGGCGTCATGGTGCACGTAGTGGAACTCGGCGACGCTGGTGTAGCCGGCCTTGAGCATCTCGATATAGAGCTGCCGGGCAATGATTTCCACCTGCTCCGGCGAGAGCCGGCCCACCAGGCGGTACATCAGCTCGCGCCAGGTCCAGAAGCTGTCGTTGGGGTTGCCCGCCACCTCCGCCAGTCCCGCCATGGCACGCTGGAAGGCATGGGAGTGCAGGTTCGGCATGCCGGCCAGCACCGGGCCCTGGAGGCGTTCGGCGCCATCTGCGCCGGCATCGGCCTGGACCTGCTCGATCAGGCCGTTGGAGGAGACTTCGAAGCGGACATTGCGAGCCCAGCCTTGCGGCAGAAGGGCGCGTTCGGCAAAGAATGCGGACATGGTGAGGGGCCCCGGGATGGGTGGTTTTATTTGTATATACATATACAGACGTTTGCGGGTAACGTAAACTCACCGTCAGTCGCGCACTTGTCTGGAGTTGTCGAATCCGGTACATGCCGGAAGCGGGAACCAGGTTTCGGATGCCGCCAGGTCCAGCGCATGGTCCTGCCCTTACGCCGACAAGGAGATACCCGTGTCCAGTACGCCCAACGCGCCTTCCTCGCTGGCCGCCCGCATGGGGGAGACGCCCGCGCCGCTCTATGCCCGCGTCAAGCAGATGATCAGCCAGCAGATCCAGAGCGGCGCCTGGCCGCCGCACTACCGCGTGCCGTCCGAGAGCGAGCTGGTCAACGAACTGGGCTTCAGCCGCATGACCATCAACCGCGCCCTGCGCGAGCTGACCGCTGAAGGCCTGCTGGTGCGCATGCAGGGCGTCGGTACCTTCGTCGCCGAGCCCAAGGGCCAGTCGGCGCTGTTCGAAGTGCACAACATCGCCGAGGAGATCGCCCAGCGCGGCCATCGCCACCATTGCGTGGTGGTCAGCCTGGTAGATGAAGTGGCCGGTCCGGAGCGCGCCCTGGCGTTGGACCTGCGTGAAGGCCAGCGGGTATTCCACTCGCGCATCGTGCATTACGAGAACGACGTGCCGGTGCAGATCGAGGACCGCTTCGTGAATCCGGCGGTCGCCCCCGACTACCTGAAGCAGGACTTCACCCGCATGACGCCTTACGCCTACCTGTCCCAGGTAGCGCCACTGACCGAGGGCGAGCATGTGGTCGAGGCCATCCTCGCCGACGCCGAGGAGTGCAAGCTGCTGCAGATCGAGCGCGGCGAGCCCTGCCTGCTGATCCGCCGCCGCACCTGGTCCGGGCGTAACACCGTGACCAGTGCGCGCCTGCTCTATCCTGGTTCCCGCTATCGCCTCGAAGGACGTTTTGGTTCATGAGTCAATACCGCCTGCTGCGCGCCGCCGACTATCCCCGCATGCCGTGGAAGAACGGCGCTGGTTCCACCCTGGAAATCGCCCGTGACGCAGGCGACGGTCTCGACGGCTTCGGCTGGCGCCTGTCGATTGCCGATGTCGGCGAGTCCGGCGGCTTCTCCGCCTTCACCGGCTATCAGCGGGTGATCACGGTGCTCGAAGGCGCCGGCATGCGCCTCGAGGTGGACGGCCGGCAATCCCGCGACCTCACTGCCCTGGACGCCTTCGCCTTCGATGGCGGCAGTGCCGTACAGTGCGAACTGATCGACGGCCCCATCCGCGACTTCAACCTCATCTATTCGCCGCAACGCTATGCCGCCCGCCTGCAATGGCTGCGGGTCGATGGTGAGCTCAAGCTGTTCAGCGCTGCCAATACCCTGCTGCTGTTCGCCGCCGAGGGCGGGGTGAGCCTGAGCTGTGACGGTCAGCGCTCCGAGGTGCTGGGCCAGCATGATTGCCTGCAGCTGGACGCCTCTGGCAGCCTTGTCGAGGTAACGCTGAGTGCCGCCGGTGCGGCCTGCTGCCTGATCGAGCTGACGCCGCGCTGATCCCTTTGCAGGGCCTCCGCTTTTTTGTGGGGGCGAATTCATTCGCTAAGCAGGCCGCAGGCCTGCAGTTCAGGACTTGCAGGGGCAGCTGCGCTGCCCTTCGCGAATGAATTCGCCCCCACAGAAAGCCACTCACCTGCGCTCCGGCAGGCGTGATCGTGCCACAGGGTCTACACCTAATCCTGTCGCCCGCCATGCTCACCGGAGCCGCCCATGCCCCGCCACAGCGTCCTTGCCGCCATCGTCCTGTCCCTGGTCCTGCCGGCCTCGGTCGAGGCCGCCGAGTGCCCCTATCCGAAGCCCGTGGTACTGGCCGGCCTGAACTGGGAAAGCGGCATGTTCACCACCGAGGTGCTGCGCGTCCTGCTGGAGAAGGGCTACGGCTGCAAGACCGACGTCCTCCCCGGTAACACCCTGACCATGGAAAACGCCCTGCGGCAGAACGATATCCAGGTGATCGCCGAACAGTGGGCCGGGCGCAGCGAGCTGTGGCGCAAGGCCGAGGCGGCGGGCGAAGTCTTCGCTGTGGGCGAGCCGGTGAAGGGGGCCACAGAGGGCTGGTGGGTGCCGGACTACCTGGTCAAGGGCGAAGGCGCGCCTGCCGCTGGGCTGCGCTCGGTGAGCGACCTGCCGCGCTACAAGGAGCTGTTCAAGGACCCCGAGGACCGCAAGAAGGGGCGTTTCTACAACTGCCCAACCGGCTGGACCTGCGAAGGGGTCAACAGCCAGAAGCTCAAGGCCTACGGCCTGGAGGACAGCTACGTGAACTTCCGCACCGGCACCGGCCCGGCGCTGGACGCGGCGATCAGCTCGGCGATCCGCCAGCGCCAGCCGATCCTCTTCTACTACTGGTCGCCCACGCCGCTGATGGGGCGTTACCAGTTGGTGCAGCTGGAGGAACCGCCCTTCGACCAGAAAGCCTGGGAGACCCTGATCGACCCGAAGAATCCCAAGCCCATCGGTACCCGCTCGCTGCCGGCGAAGATCGCCATCGGCGTCTCCCGTGACCTGCGCGAGAAGGCTCCGCCGCTGGTGCAGGCCTTCGAGAAGCTGGAGATTCCCCTGCCGCTGTTCAACGGCATCCTCGCCCGCATGGCCGAGGAGCACGCCGAGGCCGCGCCGATGGCCGAGACCTTCTATCGCCAGCATCGGGATATCTGGTCGCAATGGGTGCCGGCGGAAGTGGCCCAGCGCATCGACGTGTCACTGCAATGACTGTTACCTAAGGCCCCATTTCCGCGCGCGCCTGCTTCGAAATCGGGCGTTTTCGTCGTGCGGTAACAGTCTTCCGGCTCCTCTCTGCTTTACTTGTCTATACATCTCAATCGGCTGCAGCCCTTGAGCCGCAAGGCTTTCCGTTTTCTCACGCGGAGCGGCGAAGACATTTGGCCTCTTGCTTGCATATGCTTGTATGTACAAGTTTATATGTGTGTAGATGTGCACCGTCTTTCCCGCGCAGTCAGACAGTAACGCTGCCCACCGCTACCACCCTACGAGGAGCCAGGCATGACCAAATTCCGTGACACCGAGATCCGCGCCCCGCGTGGCAACAAGCTGACCGCCAAGAGCTGGCTGACCGAAGCGCCGCTGCGCATGCTGATGAACAACCTCGACCCCGAGGTGGCGGAGAATCCGAAGGAGCTGGTGGTGTACGGCGGCATCGGCCGCGCCGCGCGCAACTGGGAGTGCTACGACAAGATCGTCGAGACCCTGAAGGAACTGAACGAGGACGAGACCCTGCTGGTGCAGTCCGGCAAGCCGGTCGGCGTGTTCAAGACCCACGCCAACGCCCCGCGCGTGCTGATCGCCAACTCCAACCTGGTCCCCCACTGGGCCAACTGGGAACACTTCAACGAACTGGACGCCAAGGGCCTGGCCATGTACGGCCAGATGACCGCCGGCAGCTGGATCTACATCGGCAGCCAGGGCATCGTCCAGGGCACCTATGAAACCTTCGTCGAAGCCGGCCGCCAGCACTACGCCGGCAACCTCACCGGGCGCTGGGTACTGACCGCCGGCCTTGGCGGCATGGGCGGCGCCCAGCCGCTGGCCGCGACCCTGGCCGGCGCCTGCTCGCTGAACATCGAATGCCAGCAGAGCCGCATCGACTTCCGCCTGAGCAGCCGCTACGTCGACGAGCAGGCCAAGGACCTGGACGACGCCCTGGCGCGTATCGCCCAGTACACCCGCGAAGGCAAGGCCATCTCCATCGCCCTGCTCGGCAACGCCGCCGAGATCCTGCCGGAGCTGATCAAGCGCGGCGTGCGCCCGGACATGGTCACCGACCAGACCAGCGCCCACGACCCGCTCAATGGTTACCTGCCGATCGGCTGGAGCTGGGAGCAGTACCGCGACCGCGCGCAGACCGAACCGGCCGCGGTGGTCAAGGCCGCCAAGCAGTCCATGGCCGTGCACGTGCAGGCCATGCTGGAGTTCCAGAAGCAAGGCATCCCGACCTTCGACTACGGCAACAACATCCGCCAGATGGCCAAGGAAGAAGGCGTGGCCAACGCCTTCGACTTCCCCGGCTTCGTCCCGGCCTATATCCGTCCGCTGTTCTGCCGCGGCATCGGCCCGTTCCGCTGGGCCGCGCTGTCGGGCAATGCCGAAGACATCTACAAGACCGACGCCAAGGTCAAGGAGCTGATTCCGGACGACGCCCACCTGCACAACTGGCTGGACATGGCCTGCGAGCGCATCAGCTTCCAGGGCCTGCCGGCGCGGATCTGCTGGGTCGGCCTGGGCCAGCGCGCCAAGCTCGGCCTGGCCTTCAACGAGATGGTCCGTAGCGGCGAGCTGTCCGCACCGATCGTCATCGGCCGCGACCACCTGGACTCCGGCTCGGTCTCCAGCCCGAACCGCGAGACCGAAGCCATGCAGGACGGTTCCGACGCCGTCTCCGACTGGCCGCTGCTCAACGCCCTGCTGAACACCGCCAGCGGCGCCACCTGGGTGTCCCTGCACCACGGCGGTGGCGTCGGGATGGGCTTCTCCCAGCACTCGGGGATGGTCATCGTCTGCGATGGTACCGACGAGGCCGCCGCGCGCATCGCCCGCGTACTGACCAACGACCCGGGCACCGGGGTGATGCGCCATGCCGATGCCGGTTACCAGATCGCCATCGACTGCGCCCACGAGCAGGGCCTGAACCTGCCGATGATCACCGGCAAACGCTGAGGTCGAGGGCCCGTGCGCAGGCAGTACGGCTCCAGGTTCGGAGCGCTGCGCATGGGCCCTGTGCCCGCAATGGAGGCGCCGCAGAGCGCCCTGCAGGCAAGACAGTTCTCGAGTCTGCTCCACGACAAGAACAAGAGCATCGCCACCCAAGCCGCATCGGAGAACCGTTAGATGACTCAGCTCCAAGAGCCTTCGGCCAAGCCCCTGATCGAACGGCGTTCGATCGACTACATCCCCGAGGGCGAACGCCACGGCCGCCTCTACAGCCAGTTCACCCTCTGGCTGGGCGCCAACCTGCAGATCACCGCCATCGTCACCGGCGCGCTCGCCGTGGTGCTGGGCGGCGACGTGTTCTGGTCGCTGATCGGCCTTCTCATCGGCCAACTGTTCGGCGGCGCGGTGATGGCCCTGCACGCGGCCCAGGGGCCGAAACTCGGCCTGCCGCAGATGATTTCCAGCCGGGTGCAGTTCGGCGTCTACGGCGCGGCCATCCCGATCGTCCTGGTGTGCCTGATGTACCTCGGCTTCACCGCCACCGGCACCGTGCTTTCCGGCCAGGCCATCGGCCAGCTGCTCAGCGTCAGCGACAGCGCGGGCATCCTCATCTTCGCCGGTGTGATCGTCCTGTCGACCGTATTCGGCTACCGCGTGATCCACATGATCGGGCGGATCGCCAGCGTGCTCGGCATCATCGCTTTCATCTACCTGTTCAGCCGCGTGATGGCCCTGGGCGACATCGGCGAGCTGCTGGAGAACCGGCACTTCACCTGGTCCTCCTTCCTGCTCTCTGTGTCCCTGGCGGCTTCCTGGCAGATCGCCTACGGCCCCTATGTGGCCGACTATTCGCGCTACCTGCCGAGCAGCACTTCGTCGGTGAAGACTTTCCTCGCCGCCGGCCTGGGTTCGGTGATCGGCGCCCAGGTGTCGATGGTGCTCGGCGTGTTCGCCGCGGCCATGGCCAACGGTCAGTTCGCCGGCCGTGAAGTCGCCTACATCGTGGGTCTGGGAGGCGCGGGCGCGACGGCCGCGCTGCTCTACTTCAGCATCGCCTTCGGCAAGGTGACCATCTCCACGCTGAACTCCTACGGCAGCTTCATGTGCATCGCCACCATCATCAGCGGCTTCCGTGGACACATCGAGGTGTCGCGTACCCAGCGCCTGGTCTTCGTGCTCGGCATCGTCGGCGCCGCCACCCTGATCGCGCTGCTCGGCCAGCATTCGTTCCTGGGCGCGTTCAAGTCCTTCATCCTGTTCCTGCTGGCGTTCTTCACCCCCTGGAGCGCGGTGAACCTGGTGGATTACTACTTCGTCACCAAGGAACGCTACGACGTGCCGGCGCTGTCCAATCCCGATGGCCGCTACGGCCGCTGGAACATGCCGGGGATCATCGTCTACACGGTCGGCGTGCTGGTGCAGATGCCCTTCATCTCCACCAAGCTCTACACCGGGCCCATGGTGGCGCACCTGGGCGGCGTGGATATCTCCTGGATCATCGGCCTGGTGGTGCCCAGCGTCCTCTACTACCTGGTGGCGCGGCGCAGCAGCCGGCCGGTACCGGAGCACATGGTGCTGCCGGCCGATCCGGTGCACCTGGACAAGGCGGCCAACGGCGCCTGAGGCCTAAGCTTTCGATATGGGATGCGGCCCTGTCGCCGCGTCCGACTTTCAATGAACGCCGCTAGCGGAAGGCGGCGACTGGCAAGGAGAATTTGATGAACCTGCACCTGAAACCCGGCCAACTGACCCTGGCGGACCTGCGCAAGGCCTACCTGCAACCCGTGCGGCTGACCCTGGATTCCAGCGCCGACAGCGCCATCGACGCCAGCGTCGCCTGCGTCGAGAGCATCATCGCCGAGGGGCGCACTGCCTACGGCATCAACACCGGTTTCGGCCTGCTGGCCTCGACCCGCATCGCTCCCGCCGACCTGGAGAAACTCCAGCGCTCGCTGGTGCTGTCCCACGCCGCCGGTGTCGGCGAGCCACTGGACGACGCAATGGTGCGGCTGATCATGCTGCTCAAGGTGAACAGCCTGGCGCGCGGCTTCTCCGGCATCCGTCGCAAGGTAATCGATGCCCTGGTGGCGCTGATCAATGCCGAGGTCTATCCGCATATCCCGCTGAAGGGCTCGGTGGGCGCCTCCGGCGACCTGGCGCCGCTGGCGCACATGTCCCTGGTCCTGCTCGGCGAGAGCAAGGCACGCCACAAGGGCCAATGGCTGCCGGCTACCGAGGCCCTGGCCGTCGCCGGCCTGGAGCCCCTGACCCTGGCCGCTAAGGAGGGCCTGGCCCTGCTCAATGGCACCCAGGTGTCCACCGCCTACGCCCTGCGCGGTCTGTTCGAGGCTGAGGACCTGTATGCCGCCGCCAGCGTCTGCGGCGGCCTCAGCGTCGAGGCGATGCTCGGCTCCCGCGCGCCCTTCGACGCGCGCATTCATGCGGCCCGTGGCCAGCGCGGCCAGATCGACGCCGCCGCCCTCTACCGCGAGCTGCTCACCGCCAGCAGCGAGATCGCCCGTTCCCACGAGAAGTGCGACAAGGTGCAGGACCCATACTCCCTGCGCTGCCAGCCCCAGGTCATGGGCGCCTGCCTGACCCAGCTGCGCCAGGCCGCCGAGGTGCTGGAAGTCGAATCCAACGCGGTGTCCGACAACCCGCTGGTGTTCGCCGAGGAAGGTGACGTGATCTCCGGCGGCAACTTCCACGCCGAGCCGGTGGCCATGGCCGCCGACAACATCGCCCTGGCCATCGCCGAGATCGGCTCGCTGTCCGAGCGCCGCATCTCGCTGATGATGGACATGCACATGTCCCAGCTGCCGCCCTTCCTGGTGGCCAATGGCGGGGTCAACTCCGGCTTCATGATCGCCCAGGTCACCGCCGCTGCCCTGGCCAGTGACAACAAGGCCCTGGCCCACCCGGCCAGCGTCGACAGCCTGCCCACCTCGGCCAACCAGGAGGACCACGTGTCCATGGCGCCGAACGCCGGCAAGCGCCTCTGGGCGATGGCTGACAACGTGCGCGGCATCCTTGCCGTGGAGTGGCTGGGCGCCTGCCAGGGCCTGGACTTCCGCGAGGGCCTGAAGAGCTCGCCGAAGCTGGAGGAGGCCCGTGGCCTGCTGCGCGCCCAGGTGCCCTATTACCAGGAAGACCGCTTCTTCGCCCCGGATATCGAGGCCGCCAGCACCCTGCTCGCCAGCGGCTGCCTGAACGGCCTGATGCCGGCGAAGCTGCTGCCGAGCCTGTGAGCCTGAAGTGAGGAGTTGGAGGGTGGGGCGCAGACGTCCCGCCCGGGGTCAGGAAGATCGCTGCTGCGTGAGGTACCCGGGACGATCACGAGTCGTGGCCGGTCGTTAAAACAACAATTGCCAGTTACTGGCACCGGGAGCCGGCACAACCGGCTTCTGTCGATGAACGAACTGCCTTAACCCTTACCAAGTTTCAGGAGCGTCGGAACATGCAATTCAAGAAGCGAGTGTTGGGCCTGATGTGTGCGGCGGGCCTGCTGGCCGGGGCGGCGTCCGCCCAGGCGGCGGGCTGGTGTGAATCCGGCAAGCCGGTGAAGTTCGCCGGGCTCAACTGGGAGAGCGGCATGTTGCTCACCGACCTGCTGCAGTTCGTCCTGAAGAACGGCTATGGCTGCGAGACTGACAGCCTGCCCGGCAACTCCATCACCATGGAGCAGGCCCTGGGCAACAACGACATCCAAATCTTCGCCGAGGAGTGGATCGGCCGCAGCGACGCCTGGAACAAGGCCGCCGCCGCCGGCAAGGTGGTGGGCGTAGGTGCGCCGATCGTCGGCGCCACCGAAGGCTGGTACGTGCCGCGCTACGTGATCGAGGGCGACGCCAAGCGTGGCATCGAGGCGAAGGCGCCGCAGCTCAAGGCGATCGCCGACCTGGGCCAGTACGCCGAGCTGTTCCGCGATCCGGAGGAGCCGGGCAAGGGCCGCTTCTACAACTGCCCGGCCGGCTGGACCTGCGAGCTGGACAACAGCGAAATGCTCAAGAGCTATGGCCTGGAAGAGAAGTTCACCAACTTCCGTCCCGGTACCGGCCCGGCCCTGGATGCGGCCGTGCTGTCGAGCTATCGCCGTGGCGAGCCTATCCTTTTCTATTACTGGTCGCCGACGCCGTTGATGGGCCAGGCCGACCTGGTGAAGCTGGAGGAGAAGCCCGGCGTCGACAAGAACGTGACCATCCAGGTCGGGCTGTCCAAGACCTTCCATGACGAGGCCCCGGAGCTGGTGGCGGTGCTGAACAAGGTCAACTTGCCGATCGACCTGCTGAACCAGAACCTGGCGAAGATGGCCAAGGAAAAGATGGACTCGGCGGACCTGGCCAAGGTCTTCCTCAAGGAACACCCGGAGGTGTGGCACGCCTGGGTCAGCGAGGATGCTGCGAAGAAGATCGACGCCGCCCTCTGAGTCGCGGACGAATCCTGATACCGGCCTTCTCCCTGGGGGGAGGAGGCCCCCCACATGACCGGAGCGAGCTATGTTCCCCGAACGCTTCACCTTCTCCATCGCTGACTGGGTCAATGGCTGGGTAGACAGCCTGGTGACCAACTATGGCGATGTGTTCCGCCACATCTCCGACACCCTGCTCTGGGCCATCGTCTACCTGGAAGGTGTCCTTCGCGCCACGCCCTGGTGGCTGGTGCTGATCGTGGTCGCCGGCATCTCCTGGCACGCCACGCGGCGCATCCTGCCGACGGTGGTGATCACCGGCCTGCTGTTCCTGGTGGGTGCCGTGGGGCTCTGGGACAAATTGATGCAGACCGTCGCGCTGATGCTGGTGGCCACCTTCATCTCGGTGCTGATCGGCATTCCCCTGGGCATCCTCGCGGCCCGCAGCGACCGTCTGCGTGCGGTGCTGATGCCGCTGCTGGACATCATGCAGACCATGCCAAGCTTCGTGTACCTGATCCCGGTGCTGATGCTCTTCGGCCTGGGCAAGGTGCCGGCCATCTTCGCCACGGTGATCTACGCCGCACCACCGCTGATCCGACTCACCGACCTCGGCATCCGCCAGGTGGACCGCGAGGTGATGGAGGCGGTCAACGCCTTCGGCGCCAACCGCTGGCAGCAGCTGTTCGGCGTGCAGCTGCCGCTGGCCCTGCCGAGCATCATGGCGGGGATCAACCAGACCACCATGATGGCCCTGTCGATGGTGGTGATCGCCTCGATGATTGGCGCCCGTGGCCTCGGCGAAGACGTGCTGGTGGGCATCCAGACCCTCAACGTCGGCAAGGGCCTCGAAGCGGGCCTGGCCATCGTCATCCTGGCCGTGGTCTTCGACCGCATCACCCAGGCTTACGGCCGTTCGCGGCACGCAGCCAGCAATTGAGTGACGAGAACATGAGCAAGATTGTCGTCAAGAACGTATTCAAGATCTTCGGCCAGCGCGCCGACGAAGCCCTGGCGCTGATCCAGCAGGGCAAGAGCAAGGCCGATGTGCTGGCCAATACCGGCTGCGTGGTCGGGGTCAACGACCTGTCGCTGTCCATCGGCGCCGGCGAGATCTTCGTGATCATGGGCCTGTCCGGTTCCGGCAAGTCGACCCTGGTGCGCCACTTCAACCGCCTGATCGACCCCACCAGCGGGCAGATCCTGGTCGATGGCGAGGACATCCTGCGCTACGACATGGAAGAGCTGCAGCAATTCCGCCGCAGGAAGATCAGCATGGTGTTCCAGAGCTTCGGCCTGCTGCCGCACAAGACGGTGCTGGACAACGTCGCCTACGGCCTCAAGGTGCGCGGCGAGACCAAGGAATACTGCCTGGAGCGCGCCCAGCACTGGATCACCACCGTGGGTCTGAAGGGCTACGAGAAGTCCTATCCGCACCAGCTCTCCGGCGGCATGCGCCAGCGCGTCGGCCTGGCCCGGGCGCTGGCCTCGGACACCGACATCATCCTCATGGACGAAGCCTTCAGCGCCCTCGACCCGCTGATCCGCGCCGACATGCAGGAGCAGCTGCTGGAGCTGCAGAAGACCCTGCAGAAGACCATCGTCTTCATCACCCACGACCTCGACGAGGCAGTGCGCATCGGCAACCGCATCGCCATCCTCAAGGACGGCCAGCTGATCCAGGTCGGCACGCCGAAGGAAATCCTCCACCAGCCGGCGGACGACTACGTCGACCGCTTCGTCCAGCGCCGCGTGGCCAACCTGTAAGGAACAGCTGAATGTCGTTACCCGAGAAAGTCCTGCTGGGCGATACGCCGCTGAACTGGCGCCAGGTGGTGGCGGTGGCCCGTCACGGCGCGCGGCTGGAACTGACGCCGGCCGCCTGGGCGCGCATCGACAATGCCCGCGGCATCGTCGAGCGCATCGTCGAGCGGGGCGAGCGCGCCTACGGGATCAGCACCGGCCTCGGCGCCCTCAGCGAGGTGGTGCTGAGCGCCGAGCAGTTCGCCGCGCTTTCGCGCAATACCTTGCTCAGCCATGCCTGCGGCGTTGGCCCGGTGCTGGCCATTGATCAGACCCGCGCCATCATTTGCTGCGCCATCGCCAACTACAGCCACGGCCGTTCCGGTCTGCAGCGGCAGGTGGTGGAGGCGCTGCTGGCGCTGCTGAACCGTGGCATCACCCCGCAGGTACCGTCCCAGGGCTCGGTGGGCTACCTGACCCATATGGCTCATGTCGGCATCACCCTGCTTGGTGTGGGCGAGGTCAGCTATCGCGGGCAGGTGGTACCCGCCGCCGAGGCCCTGGCGGCCGAAGGTCTGGAGCCGGTACGTCTGGGCGCCAAGGACGGGCTCTGCCTGGTCAACGGCCTGCCCTGCATGACTGGCCTGACCTGCCTGGCGCTGGACGACGCCGAGCGCCTGATGCGCTGGGCAGATGTGATCGGCGCCATGAGTTTCGAGGCACTGCGCGGGCAGATCGCCGCTTTCGACCCGGACATCATTGCCCTCAAGCCCCATCCCGGCATGCAGGCGGTGGGCGCCAACCTGCTGGCCTTGCTGGCCGGCAGCGAGGTGGTCGCCAGCAGTAAGGGCATCCGCACCCAGGATGCCTTGAGCATCCGCTCCATCCCGCAGGTGCATGGCGCCTGCCGTGACCAGTTCGCCCATGTCGAGCGCCAGGTGGACACCGAATTGGCGTCGGCCAACGACAACCCGTTGCTGCTGGGTACGCCGAACGCCTACAAGGTGGTGTCCCAGGCCAACCCCCACGGCGAGTCGGTGGCCATGGCGGCGGACCTGCTGGCCATTGCCGTGGCGGAGCTGGGCGGTATTGCCGAGCGACGCCTGGACCGCCTGGTCAACCCGCTGGTCAGCGGCCTGCCGGCCTTCCTGGTCAGCCAGCCCGGGGTCAACTCGGGGATGATGATCGCCCAGTACGTGGCCGCCGCCCTGGCCGGCGAGAACCGCCAGCTGGCGCATCCGGCGGTGGTGGACAACTTCGTCACCTCCGGCTTGCAGGAAGACCACCTGAGCCTTGGCACCAGTGCCGCGCTCAAGCTGGGCAAGGCGCTGGAAAACTGCACACGCATCCTCGCCATCGAATACCTGCTGGCGGCCCAGGCCTTCGAGTTCCACAAGCCCGGGCATTTCGGCGCGGGCACCGGCGCCGCCTGGCAAGCCCTGCGCGAATCGGTGCCGGCCTATGACCAGGACCGCTGGCTGGCGCCGGACATCGCCCGCGCCGCCAGTCTTTTGCGCGACCGCTCCACGCTGGAGGGGATAGCCGCGCGTATCGGAGGACTGCAATGAAACACCTCTGGCACAACTGCCATGCCGCCACCATGAAGGGTGGTAAATACGCCGTCATCGAAGACGCAGTGCTGGTCACCTACGCCGGACGCATCGAGTGGATAGGTCCGCGCGAGGAACTGCCGTCCATCCCCTATGACGTGGAGGTCGACCTCGAAGGCGCCTGGCTCACCCCGGGCCTGATCGACTGCCACACCCACCTGGTGTTCGGCGGCGACCGCAGCCGCGAGTTCGAGCAGCGCCTGGAGGGCGTGAGCTATGCCGAGATCGCCGCCCAGGGCGGCGGCATCGCCAGTACCGTGCGCGCCACCCGCGAGGCCAGCGAGGACGAGCTGCTTGAGAGCGCCACCCGGCGTGCCCGCCAGCTGCTGCGTGACGGCGTCACCACCCTGGAAGTGAAATCCGGCTACGGCCTGGACCTGGCCAGCGAGCGCAAGATGCTGCGCGTTGCCCGGCGCCTGGGCGAAACCCTGCCGATCACCGTGCGCGCCACCTGCCTGGCCGCGCACGCGTTGCCACCGGAATACGCCGGCCGTGCCGACGACTACATCGACCATATCTGCGACGAGATACTGCCGGCCCTGGCCGACGAGGGGCTGGTGGATGCGGTGGATGCCTTCTGCGAATACCTGGCCTTTTCCCCCGAGCAGGTGGAACGGGTGTTCAAGGTGGCCAAGGGGCTGGGCCTGCCGGTGAAGCTGCACGCCGAGCAACTGTCCTCCCTGCACGGCTCCAGCCTGGCGGCGCGTTACCAGGCGCTGTCGGCGGACCACCTGGAATACATGACCGAGGACGACGCCATCGCCATGGCGGCAGCCGGCACGGTCGCCGTGCTGCTGCCCGGCGCCTTCTTCCTGCTGCGCGAGACCCAGCTGCCGCCCATCGAGGCGTTGCGCAAGCACGGCGTCGCCATCGCGGTATCAACCGACCTGAACCCCGGCACCTCGCCGGCGCTGTCGCTGCGCATGATGCTGAACATGGCCTGCACCTCCTTCCGCCTCACCCCGGAGGAGGCGCTGGCTGGCGCCACCCTGCACGCCGCCAAGGCGCTGGGCCTGGCCGAAAGCCATGGCAGCCTGGAGACCGGCAAGGTGGCCGACTTCATCGCCTGGGACATCCAGCGCCCGGCGGAGCTGGCCTACTGGTTGGGCGGCGATCTGCCCAAGCGGGTGATTCGACATGGACAGGAGATCGACTGTGGATAACGTAATCAGCTTCAGCCGCGGCCGCGCGCCGCTTCTGATCAGCATGCCGCACCCCGGCACGCACCTGACCCCGGCGGTGGAAGCCGGCATGGTGGCGGCCGGTTGGGACCTCACCGATACGGACTGGCACATCCCGCGCCTCTACGATTTCGCCGCCGAGCTGGGGGCGAGCACGCTGGCGGCGCAGTATTCGCGCTACGTCATCGACCTCAATCGCCCGGCCGACGACAAGCCGCTCTACGCCACCGCCACCACCGGCCTCTATCCGGCGACCCTGTTCGATGGCGAGCCGCTCTACCGCGAAGGCGAGGAGCCGTCGGCGGCGGAGCGCGCGCGCTACCTGGCGGAAATCTGGACGCCCTACCACCAGACCATCAGCGAAGAACTGGCGCGGATGAAGGCCGAGTTCGGCTATGCGCTGCTGTTCGATGCGCACTCGATCCGCTCCTTCATCCCGCGCCTGTTCGACGGCCGGCTGCCGGACTTCAACCTCGGCACCAATGCCGGCGCCAGTTGCGACCCGGCCCTGGCCGAGGCGCTGGTGGCGGTCTGTGCCGAAGCCAAAGATTACAGTCATGTGCTCAATGGCCGTTTCAAGGGCGGCCATATCACCCGCCACTACGGCCAACCCGGCGAGCACATCCACGCCGTGCAGCTGGAACTGGCCCAGTGCACCTACATGGACGAGCAAGTGCCCTTCGACTACCGCGAAGACCTGGCCGTGCCGACCCAGGCGGTGCTGCGCAAGCTGCTGCAGGCGATGGTGGAGTGGGGCAGGGCGAAGTACGGGCGATAGACCAGCACGGAGGCGGGTGAAGCTTTTCTGTGGAGGAGCAGCAATTCCTACCGCTGCAGGCCGAGATGGCGAATCACCACCACCTCGGCCGCGACCCGCTCCCAGACATCGTCCAGCAACTCGGCCGGATAGAAGGGCAGGGTGGTCAGCTCCTCGCGGCTGACCCAGCCCAGCTCGCGAATCTCGAACTCGTCGCCGCCCAGGCCGTTGAGGTTGACCAGGCTGGGTTCGCCGCGCCAGGCGTCGATGCGGTAGAACAGCTCCATATGGAAGCGGCCCATGGCCGGCTCGGCGAACTCGCGGACGTAGACCAGCGGGCCGACCTCCACTTCCAGCCCGGTTTCCTCCATGAACTCGCGGCGCACCGTGTCGCGGGTCGATTCGTCGGTCTGGGACTCGAAGCCGCCGCCTGGCGGTATCCAGTAGGTGTCCTCGCCCACCACGTGCTTGACCAGCAGGATGCGTCCGTCTTCCACCAGCAGTCCGGCGGCGCGGATGCGGTGCGTGAGCGGCGCGCTCATTGCCAGTCCAGCCGGGCGAGCTTCCACTCGCCGTCGTCCAGCCACCATTCCAGCTTGACCCCGTAGTGGCGCGCGCTGTCGGGGATCAACCCCTCGGCACCGGTTAGGGCCACCTGGGCTTCGGTGTAGCCTTTCTCGCGGTAGGTGGGGGCCAGCCGGCTGGCCTTGCTCAAGGCCAGGACGCTGACGTTCTTGTGGCGCAGGAAGAGCAATGCCATGGTGCGCTTGGCCCAGTCGCGGTCATGTTCCTGCTGGGCATTGAACTGCGGGTGCAATTGGTCGAGCACTGCGCCGGTCTTCTTCGCTTCGAGGTTGTCCTGCAGCTGTTGCACTGCCGCATCCAGCTCGGCGGCCGGGTCGTTCCGGCCACAACCGGCTAGGATTGCCAGAACGCAGAGCGTCGGCAGAGCGAACTTCCTGAGGAGCATGCTGATCTCCTTTTTCCTCGTTATGATGCCCGGCAGGTTAGAAGGCCGGACTCGCAAAAGGGTCGACCTTTCGCACAGTTTTGGGGAGCCCAGAATGCAGACTTTGTATCCGGAGATTAAACCCCACGCCAGGCACGAGCTGGCAGTGGATGCGCCTCACGTGCTCTATGTGGATGAAAGCGGCACGCCGGAAGGCCTGCCCGTGGTATTCATCCACGGTGGCCCGGGGGCTGGCTGCGACGCCATGAGCCGGCGCTTCTTCGATCCGAATCTGTACCGCATCGTCACCTTCGACCAGCGCGGCTGCGGCCGCTCCACGCCGCACGCGAGCCTGGAGAAGAACACCACCTGGGACCTGGTGGCCGACCTCGAACGCATTCGCCAGCACCTGAACATCGACAAGTGGGTGCTGTTCGGCGGTTCCTGGGGCTCCACCCTGTCCCTGGCCTATGCCCAGGCCCATCCGGAGCGCGTGCTCGGCCTGATCCTGCGGGGCATCTTCCTGTGCCGCCCGGAGGACTTCCACTGGTTCTACCAGGAAGGCTGCAGCCGGATGTTCCCGGACTACTGGGAGGATTACCTGGCGCCCATTCCGGCCGAAGAGCACGGCGACCTGATGCACGCCTACCACAAGCGCCTGACCGGCCCTGACCAGATCGCCCAGATGCACACGGCCAAGGCCTGGTCGACCTGGGAAGGCCGTACCGCCACCCTGCGCCCCAGTGCGCCGGTGGTGGAGCGTTTCAGCGAGCCGATGCGCGCCCTGTCGATTGCCCGCATCGAGTGCCACTACTTCGTCAACAAGGCCTTCCTCGAACCCAACCAGCTGCTCCGCGACATGCCCAGGATCGCCCACTTGCCGGGCGTCATCGTGCATGGCCGCTATGACGCCATCTGCCCCCTGGACAACGCCTGGGCGCTGCACAAGGCCTGGCCCAACAGCGAGCTGCAGATCGTCCGCGACGCCGGCCACGCCGCCTCCGAAGCCGGCATCACCGACGCCCTGGTGCGGGCGACCTACCAGATGGCCCGCCGCCTGCTGAACATGCCGCCGGAAGAGGACGCCTGATGAAGGGGCTGCTGCAACGGGTCAGCGCCGCCCGCGTCGAGGTGGATGGCGAGGTGGTCGGTTCCATCGACCAGGGCCTGCTGGTGCTGGTGGGCGTCGAGCCCCAGGACACCGAGGCCAGCGCCGACAAGCTGCTGCACAAGCTGGTCAACTACCGGGTCTTTGCCGATGCCGAGGGCAAGATGAACCTGTCTCTCGGCGCCGTCGGCGGCGGCCTGCTGCTGGTGTCCCAGTTCACCCTGGCGGCCGATACCAACAGCGGCCTGCGCCCGAGTTTCTCCACGGCGGCGCCGCCGGCCCGCGGTGAGGAACTGTTCGACTACCTGGTGCGCCAGGCCCGCCTCAAGCATCCGCAGGTCGCAACCGGGCGCTTCGGCGCCAACATGCAGGTGCACCTGGTCAACGACGGTCCGGTGACCTTCCTGCTGCAAAGCTGACCTGGCCCGATAACTGCTTCTTTGCGACTCGCCATCCACTTCGATGGGCGTTAGCATGCGCGCCATGCCCCGTATTCCGTGGGCTTGCATAAAAACAACGAGCTGCCCCCATTAGGAGAAAGAATGAAAAAGTTTCTCGCGTCACTGCTGTTCGCCGCCAGCGCCCTGACCGGCCTGGCCCACGCCGGCATGGTCGATGACGCAGTCAAGCGCGGCACCCTGCGTGTCGGCATGGACCCGACCTACATGCCCTTCGAGATGACCAACAAGCGCGGCGAGATCATCGGTTTCGAAGTGGACGTGCTGAAGGCCATGGCCAAGGCCATGGGCGTCAAGCTGGAGCTGGTGTCCACCAGCTACGACGGCATCATCCCGGCCCTGCTGACCGACAAGTTCGACATGATCGGTTCCGGCATGACCCTGACCCAGGAGCGCAACCTGCGCATCAACTTCTCCGAGCCCTTCATCGTGGTCGGCCAGACCCTGCTGGTCCGCAAGGAGCTGCAGGGCGAGATCAAGTCCTACAAGGACCTGAACGATGGCAAGTACCGCATCACCTCGAAGATCGGCACCACCGG
>NZ_SSOJ01000060.1 GCF_029871205.1 Pseudomonas sp. BN417
GCCCCTGCTTGCGCCGTTCAATCCGTACGCCCGCAATACGCTCAACCTCATCCACGAAGTGGTTGTTCCCCGTCAGTTGGCCGCGTTGAATGGCCTCTCGAATCAGGTTCAGTTCCTCTGCGGGCACTGCTTGCCTGACGAACTCGGCATACCGGCGGCGCCGTGCGTTATCCGTAGCGCCGAGCGCGTTGAAACACGGGTCGTCGTCCAACCAGCTCTGCTCAGGTGCGCTCCCAACACGCAGGGCATAACTGGACCAGAGATAATCCGATGCCTCAGCCACCATGCACGCCCGCACCGGGTTCAGTTCGATGTAACGACTGCAGGCCAGCAAGTAGGCATCGGACTGCACGATGCTCGACTTGAAGCGGCTTTCCCACAAAGTGCCGGAACGGCCTTCCAAACGATTGCGGTAGCGCGTTGCGCGGGCCGCCAAGGTCTTCATCAACTGGCTGAGCCCTGCCAGCGAATCATCCGGAGCAAAAAATGGGACAGATTTATTTTCTGTACTCTAATCTTTTAGATCATCACTCGGCGCCCCGCCGATTTTGGTCAGTACCACCTTGAAGAAACCATTACTTAGATACTGACCGTGCTGAACTGCCTTTAGCTCCTATCGACGATCCAGCTCGTTAAAAATTAGAGTATGGAAAATAAATCTGCCCCCTTTTCCAGTCAGAACACATAGCAGTCTTTTATATCTTTCACCTCATACCGCCAAGATTTCACCACACCATCGGCAGAAACAAGCATCGAATACCGGCAACCTCTGATCCAAGTAATGAAATAACGCCTCGCCCCTCCTTCTTCAACAACCTTATCAAACCCTCTTTCCTTATTCACTGGCGACCACAGACTTCCATGGCATCCATATGGATTTAGATATAGACCAAAGTCCCTCCCAACAGCGCCATCCATCCCAGCCCGCCAAGCAGAGTTAGATGGGGAACAAGCTCCCACCAAAAGAAAAGCCGCATACAAGCTACTTATCCTCATTCTCTCTCACCGAACCGTTCAGCAAACGATACTTATCATAGATCGCACCATAATTAATAAGCAACGCAGGCGGCATGCTTCCAAAGTTTTCTAAATCGGACATACTTCCACCCTTATGAATCTCCAGTTGATTCATCCAAGTATCATGCAATGTAGCAAACGAGTTAAAACCCGGAAGCATGTTTAGCGCATCACTAATATATGTCCCATGACAAACAGAATAAATACTTTGACAAGCATCAAGAGAGGGCCAATTCAGTCCAATATTCTTCCCCTCCCGTGCAATCCCATCCATAAGAACATTAGGAACCGTACCATCCTCCAATGGAATTGCTCTCGGACCATCAGGTCTGTCTATGAAAAAAGGGGACAGATTTATTTTCCCTACTCTAATTTCGGTCGCCCCTGCTTGCGCCGTTCAATCCGTACGCCCGCAATACGCTCAACCTCATCCACGAAGTGGTTGTTCCCCGTCAGTTGGCCGCGTTGAATGGCCTCTCGAATCAGGTTCAGTTCCTCTGCGGGCACTGCTTGCCTGACGAACTCGGCATACCGGCGGCGCCGTGCGTTATCCGTAGCGCCGAGCGCGTTGAAACACGGGTCGTCGTCCAACCAGCTCTGCTCAGGTGCGCTCCCAACACGCAGGGCATAACTGGACCAGAGATAATCCGATGCCTCAGCCACCATGCACGCCCGCACCGGGTTCAGTTCGATGTAACGACTGCAGGCCAGCAAGTAGGCATCGGACTGCACGATGCTCGACTTGAAGCGGCTTTCCCACAAAGTGCCGGAACGGCCTTCCAAACGATTGCGGTAGCGCGTTGCGCGGGCCGCCAAGGTCTTCATCAACTGGCTGAGCCCTGCCAGCGAATCATCCGG